>NZ_JBJZOO010000012.1:0-122879 GCF_047200775.1 Nocardia spongicola
GGCCCGTGGTAGCCACGACGGGGACGGTGGGCGCACTGCGCCCACCGTCCACTCGGATGGTGGCCGGATGATTGTTACAGGGCGCCGAGCAGGTTGACACCCGCGATCATGGCGCGAACCGTCGACTCGGCGCTGTCCTCGGCGATCGCCGCTCCCCAGCCCCGCCTGCCATCGCATTCGCACTGCACGAAGGTGGCGGTACCATCTGCGGTGCGCCGCTGATGGAACTGCAGGATCTCGACCGGGTAACCCTCTTCGTAGAGGGCCGAGGTCAGCGCGGCGACCGGGCTACCGGTGGCGACAACGGTCCGCAGGTGGTCATCGAATTCCAAGGTGGCGGTGCATTCGGCGGTGTGACTGCCCGCAGGCGACCAGTCACCGAGGCGGATCGGGCCGGTACACGCACAGTAGCGACTGTGGAACTCCGCGGCGGACAGGCCGGAGCTTTCGGCGCGCAAACTCTTCGGGGCGGCAGCACGGAAGGTGTCCATATCGAGAATCAGGGTGGTCATTGTACGAAGGTCTTCCCGAAAAATGTCGTGGCTCAGTTGACAGTGGGGACCAGCACTAGTACATCGAAAAAGCCCGCAGCAGGGGAGCCGGCCCGAATCAAACCCCGCTACGGCGGGTTACTACGCGAAAGCGCGGAGAGCGCACCACCCTCGGGGTAGGCGGAATCCACGCGGTACGAACCTCGGGCGCAGCGGCGGTAGCCTGCATCACCGTAGAGGTTCCGGAGAGCAACGCCGATGCCCCAGCACTGTCGCGGTCGGCGACATGAAGCGCTGCGCTGTAGCGATCGGCGGGATTCGGCACGCCACTGAGAATAAGGACATCGCGGCGCAATAGCAACCATCCGCGGTGTCACGGACACACCGGCCAGGGCCGGTGTGTCCCTGCCGGGTCTTTTCCGGGTGCGATAGCGCCTCGACGTGCGGCGGTGCCTCAGTGCGCAGCGGCGTCCCAGCTGTGACCGACCCCCACCGAGACCTCGAGTGGCACCGACAACGCGATCGCCGCGGACATCTGCTCACGCACCAGTGCCTCCAGCGCCTCCTGCTCCCCCTCCGCGACCTCGAACAGCAACTCGTCGTGGATCTGCAGCAGCATCCGGGAACGGAGCCCGGCAGACCGCATCGCCTGATGCACGTTGATCATCGCGACCTTGATGATGTCGGCCGCGGTGCCCTGGATCGGCGCGTTGAGCGCCATCCGCTCGGCTGCCTCCCGACGTTGCCGGTTACCCGAATCCAGATCGGGCAGATAGCGGCGGCGGCCGAACAATGTCTGGGTGTAGCCGACCTTGCGCGCCTGCTCGACCACTTCGTACAGGTAATCCCGAATCCGGCCGAAACGGGCGAAATAGACCTCCATCTGCTCTTTCGCCTCGGCAGTGCTGATCTTCAGCTGCGTGGAGAGGCCATAGGAGCTCAGCCCATAGGCCAGGCCGTAGGACATCGCCTTGATCCGGCGCCGCAGCTCCGGAGTCACCTCGGCGATCGGGATATCGAAAGCCTTCGACGCGACGAAGCTGTGCAGATCCTCACCGGAGTTGAACGCTTCGATCAGCCCCTCGTCCCCGGACAGGTGTGCCATGATCCGCATCTCGATCTGGCTGTAGTCCGCGGTCATCAGTGCCTGGTAGCCGGAACCGACCACGAAGGTGTCGCGGATCCTCCTTCCGGTATCGGTACGGATCGGGATGTTCTGCAGATTCGGCTCGGTCGAGGACAATCTGCCGGTAGCGGCGACGGTCTGATTGAAGGTGGTGTGGATGCGGCCGTCCTCGGCAACGCACTTGAGCAGGCCGTCGACCGTGACCTTCAGGCGGGTGGCGTCGCGATGCGCCAGCAGATGCTCCAGGAACGGGTGCTGGGTTTTCTCGAACAGCGACTCCAGCGCGTCCGCATCGGTGGTGTAACCGGTTTTGGTGCGCTTGGTCTTCGGCATGTCCAGCTCGTCGAACAGCACCACCTGCAACTGTTTGGGCGAGCCGAGGTTGATCTGCTTGCCGATCACCTCATAAGCCGCGTTCGCCGCCGCGGTGACCCGGTCGGCGAACTCCCGCTGCAGTGTCGTCAGCTGCTCGGTATCCACCGCGATACCCGTGTCCTCCGATGTAGCCAGCACACCGAGCAAGGGCAACTCCATATCGGCGAGCAACTCGGTGGATTCGATCGTGCGCAGCTCCGCGTCGAGCGCATCGGCCAGGTCGGCGATGGCGCGGGCCCGCAGCATATGAGTGCGGGCCAGTTCGGCATCCACGGTGTCGGCATCGTCGAGCAAGGACAATTGTGGAGTTTCGTCGGCTTCGGCCCGCAGCTCCCGGCGCAGATAGCGCAGGGAGAGGTCGTCGAGGGTGAAGGTACGCTGGCCGGGCCGAACCAGGTAGGCGGCCAGCGCCGTATCACTGGTCACCCCGCCGAGCGACCAGCCGCGCCCGCGCAGGGCGTGCACAGCCGCCTTGGCCTCGTGCAGTGCCTTCGGCGCCGCCGGATCGGCGAGCCAGGCGCCCAACGCGGCCTCATCCGCGGGAGTGAGCGCGGTGACATCGATATAGCCGCTCTCACCATCGGCCGCCGCGATAGCGAGCGCACGCAGGTCGCCACGCGCGGGGATTCCTGTCCCGTCGATCGAGACACCATGGCGTACACCGGCTTTCGCGTGCTCGGTGAGCCAGGTGGCGACTTCTCCCACCGCCAGCGCGGTACCGTTGATCTCGAAGCCCGCCTCCGCTTCCGGCGCGGGCGGGGCCAGTGTCTCGAACAATCGGTCGCGTAGTACGCGGAACTCGAGATCGTCGAACAGCCGATGGATCTTGTCTCGATCCCACGCCCCCTGCGCCAATTGATCCGGTGTGTAGGGCAGCGGAACATCCCGCACCATCTCGGTGAGTTGCCGATTGAGTACCACGCTGCTCAGATTGGCCCGCAGGGCAGCACCGACTTTGCCCTTCACCTCGTCGACCTTGTCGACCAAAGTGTTCAGATCGCCGTACTCGCGGATCCACTTGGCCGCGGTCTTCTCCCCGACGCCGGGGATACCGGGCAAGTTGTCGCTCGGATCGCCGCGCAGGGCCGCGTAATCGGGGTACTGACTCGGGGTGAGACCGTACTTGGCCAGTACTTCTTCCGGGGTGAACCGGGTCAGATCGGAAACACCTTTGCGGGGATACAACACCGTGACGTTCTCCCCGACCAACTGGAGGGAGTCCCGATCGCCGGTGACGATGAACACGCGGAAACCCTCCGCGGTAGCGCGCGTGGTGAGCGTGGCGATGATGTCGTCGGCCTCGAAGCCTTCGATCGCCATCACCGGAATGCCAAGCGCCCCGAGCACGTCTTTGGTGAGCTCGACCTGGCCACGGAACTCGTCCGGTGTGGCGCTGCGGTTGGCCTTGTACTCGGGATACGCCTCGGTGCGAAACGTCCGGCGCGATACATCGAAGGCCGCGGCCACATGTGTCGGCTTCTCGTCGCGCAGCAGATTGATCAGCATCGCGGTGAAGCCGTACACCGCGTTCGTGGTCTGCCCGGTGACCGTCTTGAAGTTCTCCGCGGGTAGCGCGAAGAACGCGCGGTAAGCGATCGAATGCCCATCCAGCAGCAATAATGTCGGCCGGTCTGCCGACACAGGATCATCGGAGCCGGACGGGGCGGTTGGGCGCGGAGCGGTCGAGGGTGAACTCACGCCAAAGAGTCTAGGGATCGGCACCGACACGGTGATATGCCGACACCCGACCACCCCTGCTGCGCGAAACGGATGTGCGCATCCATCCGCGTGCCCGCGGCATGGCCTGGTCACCGACGAGAGCCTGCCCCCGACCCGGCCCAGCCGGTGATCAGAGATAGCTGTAATCGACATTTTCGCCGATTCCACCTGGGGTAATACGGACCGGCGAAGCCATTGACCGCACTGGGTGACGGCACCGCGAGATAGCTGCACCGCGCCGCCACACCAGCCGCCGCCACACCGATCCGGCAGCGGAACTCCGCAGGTGCCGGGTCGACTTGCCGCCGTCCCCGATCCACCACGAAACCCCACCGCCGGACACGCCCTATCAGCTGCTTCGACCGGCACCGCACCGGAAAACCGACTATCCGGCAGCGGTACTACCCCACACCGAGATAGGCCGACTTCACCGCGGGATCGGTGAGCAGTTCGCTACCGCGACCGGTCTTGGTGACCTCGCCGGTCTCCAGAATGTAAGCGCGGTGGCTACGGGCCAATGCCTGCTGGGCGTTCTGCTCGACCAGCAGCACCGTGGTGCCCTGCGCGTTGATCTCGGTGATGATCCGGAAGATCTGCTGGATCACCATGGGCGCCAATCCCATCGACGGCTCATCCAGCAGCAGGAGTCGGGGCCGGGCCATCAGCGCGCGACCGATGGCCAGCATCTGCTGCTCACCGCCGGAGAGCGTACCGCCTGCTTGCTTGCGGCGCTCACGCAGCCGAGGGAACAGTTCGAACACCCACTCCAGTGTCCGGTCGTACTCTGCCTTATTCGGAAAACGCCTGCCATAGCAACCCATATCGAGGTTTTCCTGCACGGACATACCAGGGAAGACACCACGGCCCTCCGGCGACTGGATCAGCCCGGACAGCACCCGTTCGTGCGCCTTGATCTGGGTGATGTCACGGCCCTCGAACAAGATCCGGCCGCGGGTCAACGGCAGCAGCCCGGATAGTGCGCGCATGGTCGTCGTCTTACCCGCGCCGTTGGCGCCGAGCAAGGTGACAAGCTCACCTTCGGCCACAGTGAGTGAGACCCCGTGCAGTGCCTGGATTCTGCCGTAGTTGACGACGACATCCTCGACTTCGAGCAATGGAGCTGTCGCATTGGCGCCTGTGGAATCCGTGGCGAGGACGGCCCGCGTGGGCGGTTGCGTGTCCGGGGACATGTCCGGCGGTGATGCGTCCACTCCTGACCCGACCGGATCAGGTTCCTCGTCGTCTCCGGAACCACCGCTTTCCGCTGTGCCAGGATCGGAACCGGCGACCGGATCGGAGCCGACCGCATCGGCATCCGGCACACCGAGGTACGCCTCGATCACGGCCGGATCCTCTCGGATATCCACGGGCAGACCGTCGGCGATCTTGCGACCGAACTCCAGCACCACGATCCGATCGGTCACCCCCATGACCAGCCGCATATCGTGCTCGATCAGCAGAACCGTGTACCCGTCGTCACGGATCTTGCGGATCAGGTCCATGAGCGCGGATTTCTCGCTCGGATTGAACCCGGCCGCAGGCTCGTCCAGGCACAACAGTTTCGGCTCTGTGGCCAGCGCGCGAGCGATCTCCAGCCTGCGCTGGTCGCCATAGGGCAGATTGCGCGCTTTCTCCACCGCACGCGGCGCGATGCCGACGAATTCCAACAGCGCCATACCGCGCTCGATGGCGTCACGTTCCTCGCGCCGATGCCGCGGCGTCCGGAATATCGCGCCTGGCACCGAGGTCCGGTGCCTGGCGTCGGTGCCGACCACCACATTCTCCAGCGCGGTCATCTCGCCGAAGAGCCGCACGTTCTGGAACGTGCGCGCGATACCGAGCCGGGTGATCTGGTTGCGCTTGGTCTTCGTCAACGGCTTACCGTCGAAGAACACCGATCCGGCGGTCGGCTGATATACGCCGGTGATCGCGTTGAAACAGGTGGTCTTTCCCGCCCCGTTGGGGCCGATCAGACCGAGGATCTCGCCACGGCGGATCTCGAAACTCACCTCGTCCAAGGCGGTGAGACCACCGAATTTCATCGTGAGGCCCTCGGTGCGCAGCAGCGGAGCACCGACCGAGGTATGGATATCACGATGCGGTGCAACGGTTTCCGCAACAGCCTCGGCATCGGTGAGCTCCGCGCTCACCGCGGGCACATCGACCGTGCCCGCGTTCTCGGCCTTCGGCTCGGCCGTGTAGCCCGCCGCCATATCCTCGTTGTCGAACAGCGCGTCACCCGCGCCGGGGCCGGTCACCGACCCACTCCGATCGGCTCGTTCGCTGCCGGTCTACGCACGGCGTGGTAGACCTGTCTGCCATAGGTGAGCAGCTTCTGCCGCACCGGGAACAGACCCTGCGGACGCAGAATCATCATCACCACCAACGCGATACCGAAATACAGATACTTGAGGTCACCCAGCGATTGCGCACCACCCTGACGGAACAACAGCACACTGCCGAGCAGCAGCAGCGCCAGCACGCCGGTCACCGCCATACCTGTGATCACCCCGCGCCGCACCCACGCACCCAGCTGAGCGGACCACTGCCGCCAGACGACCACCAGCATCACGAACACCGCGATATCGAGCAGCAGCAGCATGTAGCCGGTCGCCTCATCGCTCACCAGATTCACCGACTGCAACCGTGCGGGTAGGTAGACGATGAGGAACGCACCGAAGATCACCCCGAGCTTATTGCCCTGGCCACCGATGACCACCGCGCACAGGAACAACATCGAATTGATGATGTTGAACCCGGTCGGGTTGATGAACTGCACCTGCCCGGCGTAAAGCGCACCGGATATCCCGCCGACCGCGGCACCGATCGTGAACGCCCACAGCTTGAACTTGAACGCGGGCACACCCATGACCTCGGCCGCGTCCTCGTCCTCGCGAATGGCTACCCAGGCGCGGCCGACCCGGCTGCGCTCCAGATTGCCGACCACCAGCAGCACGATGATCACCAGCACCATGCCGAACCAGTACCAGTAGGTGCCGTAGTTGGCGCGTTCGAAAATGTTCGCGCTGTCAGGGTTCCCGCCGTTACCCGAGGAGAACACACCGTTCGGTGTGCTTTCCGATTCGCCGATACGCGGATAGGCCACACCGGACAAACCGAGACTGCCATTGGTGATCTCACCGAGATTGTCGGCCATCAGCCGGACGATCTCACCGAAGCCGAGAGTCACGATCGCCAGGTAGTCGCCACGCAGGCGCAGGGTAGGCGAACCGAGGATCAAGCCGGAGAAGGCGGTCACCGCGATCGCGATCGGCAGGCACATCAACCACGCCCACTTCGAATCCAGCCAACCGCCATCGGTCTGATTCCACGGACTTTCCGGGCTGGTGAGCAAACCGACGGTATACGCGCCGACCGCATAGAAACCGACATAGCCGAGGTCGAGCAGACCGGCCTGGCCGACCACCACATTGAGACCGATAGCCACCAGCGCGTACATCGCCACCTGCGCCATAACCAGGCCGAAACTGTGGGAGGGAGTATCCAGCAATGGCGGCGGGAACAGCGGCAGCAGCGCCAGCGCGATCAGGATCGGAACACCAACGCCCCACTGGGCGGGCCTGCTCAGACCCTCCCACCAGGTGCGGAGCGCGTCACCGAGGCCATGACGCGCGGTCGGTGGAGTAGTCGGGGTGCCTTGTGTGTCCGGCGCTGTTTTGGTCAGGTCGATCATGCGCGCGCCTTTCCGAGACTCTCACCGAGGATGCCGGTCGGGCGCACCATCAGCACGAGGACCAGCACCGTGAACGCGACTACATCGCGCCACTGCTCGCCGAACAGCATCTGGCCGTATTGCTCCACCACACCGAGTAGCAGGCCACCGAGCAGCGCGCCGCGCAGGTTGCCGATACCGCCGAGCACCGCGGCGCTGAACGCCTTGATGCCGAGGATGAATCCACCGGAGTAGATGATCCCGTTCGGGATCCTGAGCGTGAAGAACATTGCCGCCGCGCCGGCCAGCACACCGCCGATGAGGAAGGTCAGCATGATGACCCGTTCCCGCGATACACCCATCAGCGTCGCGGTGTCCGGGTCTTGGGCCACAGCCCGGATGCCACGGCCGAATGAGGTCCGGTTGATCAAGATCTCGGTGGCCAACGCCAGTGCCACCGCCGCGAGCACGATGAGCAGCATGATATTGGTGATGTGCGCACCGCCGAAACTGAACTGCACCGTGGGTTCGACGAGCTGGATCGGCTGCTGCGCATTGGTGCCACCGAGGCCTGGGGGCAGCTTCGGCAGGACGAAGTGCACCAATTCCTGGAGCACGAACGACATACCGATCGCGGTGATCAGGAAGGCCAGCGGTTTGGCCCCCCGCATACGCAGCGGGCGGTAGGCCGCTCGTTCCAATCCGACTGCCGCACCGCCGGACACCACCATGCCGACCACCATCGCCAACCCCAGGTAGATAACGGTGAGCACGACCCCCTGAGAATAGATCTCCGGACTCGCGGAGAACCTGAAGATCATCAACCCGACCAATTGCCCGAACATACCGAGCATGAAGATTTCCGAGTGGGCGAAATTGATCAGCCGCAACACGCCGTAGACCAGGGTGTAGCCTACGGCGACCAAGGCGTAGATAGCGCCGTAGGTCACGCCGTCGGCGGTCAGCCGCCAAAAGTTATCGATCACCGCCTCGTAGTGGAAGCCGATCGAGCTGCCGAGGAGTTGTACTCCATCGGCCAATGCCGTTGATTCCATGTGCTCTGCCCTCATCCATGTACCCACTGAACAACGGCACGTACGGGGTTCGTACGAACCCCGTACGTGCCGTGTGCTCGGAATCCGGGCTTATTTGACCTCGTACACCCAGATCAGGGCGCTGGACAGCTCACCATCCGCATTCCACTTGTACTGCCGAGCGAGGCCTGCGCCGTCGTAGCTCCGCACGTACTCGAGCAGATCCGGGCGAGCGACCTTACCGCTATCGATGCCCTTGGCCAGAATCGTGGCCAGGTCGTACCCCTCGACCGAATAGACGCCGGGTGCCTGGCCGAAGAGTGTCTCGTAGTCCTTGGTGAATTCCTCGGGCGCGGGACCGCACGGGCACGACAATGTCGCTCCCGTGGCCGCGCTGCCGGCCTGGGCGACGAACTGCGGGTCGTTGGCACCGTCGGCGGAGACGAAGACCGCCTCGACACCACCGGATTTCAGCTGCTGGGCCAGCGGGGCGGCCTCGGCGTAGTAGCCTGCGAAGAAGACCGCGTCCGGAGCAGCGCTCGCCACCCTGGTAACCGTCGCGGAGAAGTCCTTGTCACCCTTCTTGATGCTCGCGGCGCACGCCGGATCGGCGGCCGCGCCGAGCCCCTCGGTGACCGTCTTCGCCAAGCCCGCGCCGTAATCGGTGTTGTCCTGGATGACGCAGACCTTCTCGTAGCCCGCGGTATTGACCAGATACTTCGCTACCGACGGACCCTGCACGTCGTCATTGGCCAAGCCACGGAAGAAGCTGGTCCAGCCATTCTGCGTCAGCGAAGCATTGGTCGCCGACGCGCTGACCGCGGCCAGGCCCGCATCGCTGAGAATCTGGCCGGTCGCCTTCGTCTCACCGGAGAACGCTGGCCCGACCAGGCCGAGGATCGTCGGGTCGCTGATGATCTGTGGGATCACCTGAGTAGCCTTTTGCGGATCGCCTTCGGTATCGAACTGCTTCAGCTCGATCACACATCCGGGGTTGGCCTCATTGTGCTGCTCGACGGCGAGTTTGACGCCGTTGAGGATATTGATGCCGAGCGCGGCATCCGGACCGGTCAGCGCGCCGGCCATAGCGATCGAGGTACCAGGCACGCAGGTGGCCTGACCATCACCCGCGGGATCGGCAGCCGCGGCCGTGACAGCCGTCTTCACCTCCTTACCCTCTTGGTCCACCTGCATGACCGGCTGGATGGACAACCCACCCGCAGCACCGGTCTCCGTGGAATCCGAACCGCTACCGGTGGATTTTTCGCTACAACCGGTCAGCACCAGCGCGGCGGCGGCACCGATGGCCAGAACACCCCGCGTCGAACGACTGCGCCATGTCGAACTAAGCACGTTTCACCTCTACGTTCCGTACTCCCCGGATCACCGAGGAGGCCGACTACCTCGGCCCGGTCAGAACATAGCGTCGATACGTTGCCTCTGCATCACATTCGGCTCATGTAGATGGCATATCGCCGAATTCTTTTCGTGATGACGTTTCTTCCGCGTAAATTCTTCCGCAGCAACCACACTCGGTTCACTGCGGCGTCAGATTCTCCAATACGACCTCCGCGACCGCCTTCATGGTGGTGCGCCGATCCATCGCCGTACGCTGAATCCACTTGAACGCCTGCGGCTCCGACAGACCCTGAGTCTGCATCAGGACCCCCTTCGCGCGTTCGACCAGCTTGCGTGTTTCCAACCGCTCCGCGAGATTCGCCACCTCTCCCTCCAGGGCGGTGATCTCGTGGAAGCGACTGGCCGCCAGTTCGATCGCGGGCACCAGATCCGATTTCGTGAACGGCTTGACCAGATAGGCCATCGCACCGGCGTCACGTGCGCGCTCCACCAGATCACGCTGACTGAACGCGGTCAGAATAACTACAGGAGCAACACGTTTGGACGCGATCTCGGCCGCCGCGTCGATACCGTCCCTGCGCGGCATCTTCACGTCCATGATGACCAGATCCGGTCGATGCTCGACCGCGAGGTCCACCGCCTGCTGCCCGTCGCCGGCCTCACCGACCACCCGATAGCCCTCTTCGGTCAGCATCTCGACCAGATCCATGCGAATGAGCGCTTCGTCCTCGGCGACGACGACCCGCTTCGCCCCGGCATCCCGCTTGGTGCCGGTGCCCCCAGCTGCTGTGCTCATAGATAGACCCCTCTGGTTCTGCTGCCCTGTCCCGGCGCACCGCAAGAAGGCCGCGATCGAACCGGACGACCATGGGCCGACCATCTGGCTACCGAGTGATGTAGAGAGTACCTTTCATTTCGTAATAGAACGCATATACCCTGCGCAAACCGCGCGCCAGCACCGCTTCGGCCAACGCATTCGCTTCCGGCGCGCACACACGCTATAGTTGCCATCCGGTGCGCCGAGTTGGCGGAACTGGCAGACGCGACGGTCTCAAAAACCGTTGTCCGAAAGGACGTGTGGGTTCGAGTCCCACACTCGGCACCAAGATCAGAACCGATTGTCGAGAGAGGCCTGCGGGGTCTCCCGCAGCTCCGGTCGAGGACGCGGCTTCACTGCCCAACGGACAAACGCTTTATCGCTCAGACCCGGCCCCCGCACGGCCCACTTGTCCGTCCTCACTCGGGCGGGCCGCGAAGACTACCTACGTCTGCTCGATCAGCGTACGGCAGACACCGACGCCGCCACCCCGGTCAGAGTGGCACCTCGCGCACAGGCTTCCCGCCACACCAAGAGGATCAGCTGCCGATAACAGCCAGGGAGAAGAACTCGGCGCACTTTGTATACGGCGTGCTACGAGTAGATGAATATGTATTCCCATACCTGGGGCTAACCGATTCGCGATCCTCTGGTATGTTTCCGGCCGTTTATCGTGTCCGGTATGCACGTTCTGTTCGTCTGCAGTGGCAACGTCTGCCGCTCGGCAATCGCCGAGCGACTCACCCGTTCCCTCGCGGTCGAATACGCCCTGACCCACCTCACCGCCGAAAGCGCGGGAACCCGAGCACTAGTAGGTTTTCCGATCGAACCACTCGCCGCGCAGGCCATGGTGGGACTCGGCGCCGACCCGAGCGGCTTCCGGGCCCGCCGCCTACGGCCGGAACTGATCGACCGGGCCGATATCGTGCTCGCGATGACCGAACAGATCCGCGACCAAGCGATCGAACTGGCCTTCGATGCCAAGCCCCGTATCTTCACTCTGTTGGAAGCCTCCCGCATCGCGCACGTCACCGGTGCGCGCACCGTCGCAGAACTACACCACGCGCGCAATGACCTGCAGTTGGTCGGCCGGGAGAACATCGCCGACCCGAGCGGCTTGTCCGCCGAAGCGGTCTGTGAGGTGAGCGACCGCATCGCCGAGGCGCTCATTCCCTTACTGCGGGCACTCACTCCCGAGGAACAACCACACTCTCCCGACGACGCACACCGAGGGCTGGTGATCCGCCCCGACACACCGGCCACACCGTCAGCGGCTTTTCTCGCCGCCCAACGCTCCCGGTAACCCACCTGAACTCCCCGACACCCTGGCCCACCTGACTGTATCCATTCCGGGCCTGGACGGTTTACACTCCCGCGGACACTATTCTTCGCCGCTGCTGGTTCTCCGCCGTTGCTGGTTCGATACAAGACAGGAATCAGACATGCCGAAGCGAACTTCGGATGTTTCGCTCCATGTTTATGTGACCCCGGAAACCCTCGAACGCGTCGTCGACACCGTGCGGGCAGTAGTGGACGACCATCTCCTCGACCGCGACCTGTTCGCCTGGCACTGCACCGTACCTGTCGATACCGACGATCCGGCCCATCTGGCCTTCGAGCGCCACTGTCGTACCGCCGGGCCCGGCGACACGCCGGATGAACAACGCACCTACGAGATCGCGCTCAGCCTGGTCGGCACCCCTGACCAGTGGACCGATCACGATACGGCGAAACTGGAACAGCACCTGCGCCGAGAGATCTCCGGCCTCACCCGAGACGAGCGGGAACAACCGATCCCGCTCTCGATTCGCGCCAGGCAGCGCACCGCCGTCGATCTCGATCTCGATCGCGCCAACGAACTGCGGTAACACTGCCCGGCCCGCTCATATCAGGGGAAGTGGCGGATGACCCCCTCCTGCACCGTGGTAGCGAGCAGATCACCGCTACGGGAATAGAAGCGCCCGGTCGCCAGTCCACGAGAACCCGCGGCCACCGGCGACTCCGTGGCGTACAGCACCCATTCGTCGAACCGGAACGGGCGATGGAACCAGATCGAGTGATTGACCGTGGCCGCCACGATCCGGTCCAGGCCCCAGGAGAGCCCATGGGTGGTGATGATCGAGTCGAGCACCGTGGTGTCGGATGAATAGCCGAGCGTCGCCACATGGAGCAACGGATCATCGGGGAGCCTGCCATCCACGCGCATCCACACCCGATTGTGATTGCGCCGCGCCCCCGTACCCTTGAGAATCCACGCCGGATCGTCGGCGTAGCGCATATCGATCGGACGCGGCGCCCTGATGAACATCTGCAGCTTGTCTTCCAAGCCCGCGAAGCTCTCCTCCACCCGCGGCAGTGTCTCCGGATCAGGCACCTCCGGCTGCGCGTGCGCGTGTTCGAGCCCTCGGCCCAAGTCCTGGAACGAGGCCAGCATCACGAACAGCTCTTGACCTTCCTGGCTGGCGGTGATCGTTCGGTTGGCGAATGCGCGACCGTCACGATGCCGGTCCACCCGGTACTCGATCGGCTTCTTCACATCGCCACCACGGACGAAATGCGCGTTCACGGCGTGCACCGAACGGTCACCGACCGTCCGGCCCGCCGCCACAATAGCCTGCGCGACGAGCTGACCACCGAAGGTCCGGCTCCACACCTTTTCCGGGTGCTGGCCGACGAACACGTCCGCATCCACCTGTTCCAGATCGAGCAGACCCAGCAGCACAGCCACATCAGGGCACTGTGCGGGTGGCGCGCCGACGCCGACGCTGCCTCCGGGGAAAACAGTCACAAATGGTCCTCCTCACCGATACGGTGCACGTGGATCAGGTTGGTGGAACCGACGGTCCCCGGCGGCGAACCCGCCACGATGACCACCAGATCTCCCTTCTGATATCGCCCCATCGACAAAAGTGCTACATCCACCTGGTGGATCATCGCGTCGGTGGTGTCCACGGTCGGCACGATGAACGTTTCCGTACCCCAGGTCAGCGCCAGCTGGCTGCGGACCTCCGGCAGCGGGGTGAACGCCAACAGCGGCAACGGTGTGTGCAGGCGCGCCAAGCGGCGCACCGTATCCCCCGACTGGGTGAACGCCACCAGGGCCTTGGCGTTGAGCCGCTCGCCGATGTCCCTGGCGGCATAGGAGATCACGCCGCGTTTGGTACGCGGTACATGGGTCAACGGGGGCACTCTGGTCGATTCGGTCTCCACCGCGTGCACGATGCGAGCCATCGTACGCACCGTCTCGATCGGGTATTGCCCCACCGAGGTCTCACCCGACAGCATCACCGCGTCGGCGCCGTCGAGCACCGCATTGGCCACATCCGAGGCCTCTGCCCTGGTCGGGCGGGAGTTGTCGATCATCGACTCCAGCATCTGCGTGGCGACGATAACCGGCTTGGCATTCTCCCTCGCCATCTGGATCGCGCGTTTCTGCACGAGCGGCACCTGCTCCAGTGGCAGTTCGACGCCGAGGTCGCCACGGGCGACCATCACCGCGTCGAAAGCCAGGACCACAGCCTCCAGATTGTCGATCGCCTCCGGCTTCTCCAGTTTGCCGATCACCGGCACCCGACGGCCGACCCGATCCATCACATCGTGTACCAGCTCGACATCGGACGGGGAACGCACGAACGACAGTGCGATGAAGTCGACGCCGAGTTTCAGCGCGAACTCCAGGTCCTCGATGTCCTTCTCCGACAGCGCGGGCACCGAGACATCCATGCCAGGCAGTGAGACGCCCTTGTTATTGGAGACCGGACCGCCTTCGGTGACCCGGCAGATCACGTCATTGCCCTCGACGCTGGTGACGATAAGACCGACCTTGCCGTCATCGACCAGCAACCGGTCACCCGGCTTGGCATCTTCGGCCAGTTCCTTGTATGTGGTGGAAACCCGGTCATGGGTTCCGTCGATGTCGTCGACGGTGATACGGACCTGCTCACCCGTCGCCCAGACGGTTTTGCCTTCCATGAAGCGGCCGAGGCGGATCTTCGGTCCCTGCAGGTCGGCGAGAATACCGACAGCTCGGCCGAGGTGGTCGGAAGCCTGACGCACCTTCTTGTAATTCTGGGCATGATCAGTGTGCTCACCATGACTGAAGTTCAGCCGAGCAACATCCATACCGCTCTCGACGAGTTCGCGAATACGGTCCTCGGTAGCAGTGGCCGGGCCGAGGGTGCACACAATCTTCGTCCGTCGCATCACGGGTCGAGCGTAGTCCGGCCGGGTGCAGTAGTTGCGCCGTGGCCGGGGTGAAGCTTTGGTGAAGAACTTCGGCGCAGCACACCGACGACAGCTCGACAGCTGATACGAGCAGGTCCGCAGCACACGCCTCTCCCACGGCCCGCGCTACCGAGCGGCTCTGCGCTGAGCCGAAGTGCGAGCGACAGAAGATCGGGAGTCCGGTGTCGCCTGACCGCGACCGGCTGATCGCACAGGCCGCGATACGCCGAGAGGCGAGCACATCGTGCCCGCCTCTCGATCGTATCGATGCCGTCGCGGTCAATCACGCAACGGGCGGCCCTGGGGATCGGGAACCTTGCCCACGAGGATCAAGATGCCATCGATAAGCCCCCAGATACTGCCTATGCCACAAGTGAAAATCGTGACCAGCAACTGGACGACGCCGAGGGTGGTGTAACCGAGATAGAAGCGGCCGACCCCGAACGCACCGAGGAAGATCTGCAGCAGCCCGGCGATGAGTTTCTGCTTGTCCGAGAGTGGGACGCCGAAGGGGTCCCGACCCCAAGGCGCTTCCGGGTCGTTCGGGTTGAAACCCGGTGGGGCGGCTGCGTACGGCGCGAACTGGTAGGAACCGGGCTGCTGTCCGTACGGTCCAGCGGGCTGTCCGTACTGAGGTTGCCCGTACGGGGCAGCAGGCTGGCCGTACTGCGGCTGACCGTACGGGGCCGATGCCTGGTCGTACCGGGGTCGACTTTGCGCGTCCAACGGTTCGGTCGGCTTCGGTCCCGTACCGGATGGGTCGTACTGCGGGCCCCCATCTCCTGAGTTCTGCTGGTAGGGGTTGGTCACTCATGTCCTCCTCATTCGTGCGGGCACCCTCTTCTCGGCCCCCGGATTACCGGACAGTCGAAACTTCCGCTCACGACGGCCCCGGGCCATTGTTCACTGAGAGGGATAACGTGTCACCCTGGGGCTCTGGTGTACGAGAAGTGGTCGCGACGGGTCGCCACCTCGGTGCCGTATAGCAGGATTCCGGACAGTGACGGCAACGGCCCGCGCACGAGCAGGCTCCGTGCGCGGATCAGTTCTTCTCCGAATCCGCCTTCTCCACACCGGTTTCGACAGAACCGCCCCCGGCAGCCGCAGATCCGGATGCCTCGCTCTCACGCTGCCGGTCCGGCTCGACCGTCCCGGATTCCGCCGCGTCCGTGGATACCTCGGTGCCTTCGGATACCTCGACAGCGACCGCATCGGTCGCCGGTTCGGCGGATACGACATCCGAAGGCTGCGCGGCGGAAGCCGCACCGGTAGCACCGGCCGTACGGAGCGCACGGATCTGCCACGGCCATGGGCGCGGGCCCGCACCGGGCTGCAACTGTTCGGGCGTCTCGCGTCCCTTGGTGGCGAAGAGGAAGTAGGCGATCGCGGCCAGGAACACCACCGCCGAGGTGAACGAGTTGATCCGGATGCCTGCGATATGGGTAGCCGGATCGTCGCGCATCAGCTCGACGAAGAATCGGCCGAAGCAGTAACCGGCGACATAGAGCGCGAACAGCCGACCGTGGCCGAGCCGGAAGCGCTTGTCCACATACACCAGCAGCGCCACCACGAGCAGGCTCCAAAGCATCTCGTACAGGAAGGTGGGGTGTACCACCTTATCGACTACACCGGTGGAGACACCGTTCATCGGATCGAGCCTGCCGTCTTCACCCACCCGGCGGAAGATCTCCAGGCCCCACGGCACCTCGGTCTCGCGGCCGTACAGCTCCTGATTGAAGTAGTTGCCGAGCCTGCCGATGGCCTGAGCGAGCAGGATCGGCGGAGCGAGGGCATCACCCAGCGCGGGCAACGGAATCCGATACACCCGGCAGCCGATCCACGCGCCGACGCCACCGAGCAGCACCGCGCCCCAGATACCGAGGCCACCCTGATAGACCTTCCACCAGTCTCCCGGATTGCCATCCGGGCCGAAGTATTTCGACCAGTCGGTGGCCACATGGTAGAGCCTGCCGCCGATCAAGCCGAACGGCACCGCGAACATCGCGACATCCAGAATCGCGCCGGGCTGCCCGCCGCGCTCATGCCAGCGCCGCTCCCCCCACCAGATCGCGACGATGATGCCGAGAACGATGCACAGCGCGTAGGCCCGCAGCGGAATCGGCCCGAGATGCCACACCCCCTGCGGCGGGCTGGGGATGTAGGCCAATACGGCACCGCTGTCGGCCAGGACACTGTCTGCCAGCACTCGAAAGGTCACGGGGCCACCGTAGCGGAGATATCGGCCTACCTCGTTACCACGGCACTGCGCTCGCCGTATCGCGATCCGCTATCGAAAGTACCCCGCGTCGAGGTAGCGGGCGCAGCGGTGGCCACACCTGCGCGACCAGCCCCAGGATCACCGCGAGAGATCAGCGGAATCGCCCCGCCTGCGCGACACTCGACCCGGTATGCGCTCATACGGTCGCACACCACACCGCAGGCCTGCGGGTGCCCGCGTATCGGAGCGGCCTATGAGGCAACGGTCGCCGAGCGTACGCCTTCGGCGAGTTCCTCGGTGAGCGCGTGGACCGCGTCCAGCCCCTGTCCAGCGGCACTCACCAGCGCCGATCCGACGATGACCCCGTCCGCGTACGCGGCGATATCGGCGGCCTGCTGCCCTGAGCGCACGCCGAGGCCGACCCCGATCGGGATATCGGAGTGGGCCCGGATACGCGCGCACAGCGCGGGTGCGGCCGAGGACACCGCATCACGCGCGCCGGTGACACCCATGGTCGAGGCCGCGTAGATGAAACCGCGGCTGGCCTCTAGCGTCTTCACCAGCCGCTCCTCCGTGGACGACGGCGCGACCAGGAAGATGCGGTCCAGGTTGTGCGTGGCCGAGGCGATGAACCAGTCGTCGGCCTCTTCCGGGATCAGATTGGGGGTGATGATGCCCGCACCGCCGGCGGCGGCCAGATCGCGCGCGAAGCGATCGACACCGTACTTGAGCACCGGGTTCCAGTAACTCATCACCACAGCCTTGGCACCGGCCTCGGTGATCGCCTCGACCACGGAGAACACATCATGTACCCGTACACCACCACGCAGCGCCTGTTCGGCGGCGGCCTGGATGGTCGGTCCGTCCATCACGGGGTCGGAGTAGGCGACACCGACTTCGATGATGTCGCACCCGGATTCGACCATCGCGCGCACGACCTCGATCGAACCGGCGAGGTCGGGAAAGCCCGCGGGCAGGTAGCCGATCAGTGCGGCACGCCCTTCGGCGCGGCAGGCGGCGAAGGTATTCGCCAGACGGGACTGCTGGCTCATGACACCGCTCCGCTCTGTTCGGTCGCGACCGTGCCCGCTGTCGACTCGCTCACCGGTCCGTCTCCTGCTGCTCGGCCTCCTGCTGCTCGGCGTCGAGCAGCCCGAACCACCGCGCAGCCGTGTCCATATCCTTATCACCCCGGCCCGACAGGTTCACCAGGATGATCGCACCGGGGCCGAGCTCCTTGCCCAGCTGCAACGCGCCCGCCACCGCATGCGCCGACTCGATCGCCGGGATGATGCCCTCGCTGCGGCTGAGCAGCAACAATGCGTCCATCGCCTCGGTATCGGTGATCGGCAGGTACTCGGCGCGACCGGTGTCCTTGAGATAGGCGTGCTCGGGGCCGACGCCCGGATAGTCCAAACCAGCCGAGATCGAATGCGATTCGATGGTCTGGCCGTCTTCGTCCTGCAGCAGATAGGAGTACGCGCCCTGGAACGCACCGGGTGTCCCACCGGTGAATGTGGCCGCATGCCTGCCGGTTTCCACGCCGTCACCGGCTGCCTCGTAACCGATCAGCCGGACGTCGGCGTCATCGAGAAACGCGTGGAAGATGCCGATGGCATTGGAGCCGCCACCGACACAGGCGACCACCGCGTCGGGCAACGCACCGGTCGCTGCCTGCACCTGCTCGCGCGCCTCCATCCCGACGATGCGCTGGAAATCACGCACCAACAGCGGGAACGGATGCGGTCCCGCGGCGGTGCCGAAGCAGTAGTAGGTGTCGTCGGCATTGGTCACCCAGTCACGCAGCGCCTCGTTGATGGCGTCCTTCAGCGTCTGCGAACCTGAGGTCACTGCGATCACCTCGGCGCCGAGCAGCCGCATCCGCGCCACGTTCAGCGCTTGGCGAGCGGTATCGACCGCACCCATGTAGATGACACAGTCCAGGCCGAGCAGCGCGCAGGCGGTCGCCGTGGCCACACCGTGCTGGCCCGCACCGGTCTCGGCGATCACCCTGGTCTTGCCCATCCGCTTGGCGAGCAATGCCTGACCGAGCACATTGTTGATCTTGTGCGAGCCGGTGTGGTTCAAGTCCTCGCGTTTGAGCAGAATGCGGGCTCCGCCCGCGTGCTCGGCCAGCCGCGTGCACTCGAACACCGGCGAAGGGCGGCCGGTGTAGTCACGCTGTAACCGGTCGAGTTCGTTGAGGAAGGTCCCGTCGATTCTCGACTTCTCGTATTCGGCGGTGACCTCCTCGATCACGGCCATCAACGCCTCGGGAACGTGCCTGCCGCCGTAAACGCCGAAATGCCCGCCCGCATCCGGCTCATGCGCGCTGCGCTGGGCTACCCCCGCGCTGGCCTGCGGTGCTGTCGTCACGTCCATCACCTGCCCCGCCGGGCCGGCTTCGGACAGGACGGATGCGTGCCCGCGGTCACCAGCTCCGATACCGCGGAACGGGGGTCGCCACTGGTCACCAGTCCCTCACCGACGAGAACGGCGTCCGCGCCCGCACCGGCGTAGGCCAGCAGATCCGCGGTACCGCGGATGCCGGACTCGGCGATCCGAATGATCTCGGTAGGCAGTCCCGGCGCGATCCTGGCGAACACATCGCGGTCGACCTCTAGCGTTTTGAGGTCGCGGGCGTTCACCCCGATCACCGAGGCGCCTGCCTCGAGCGCACGATCGGCCTCCTCCTCGGTATGCACCTCCACCAGCGCGGTCATCCCGAGCGATTCGGTGCGATCGATCAACGAGGTCAGTACGTCCTGTTCCAGGGCGGCGACGATCAGCAGGATGACGTCCGCGCCGTGGGCACGGGCTTCGTGGATCTGATATGGACCGATCACGAAGTCCTTGCGCAGGATCGGGATGTTCACCGTGGCGCGAACGGCGTCCAGATCATCCAGCGATCCGTGGAACCTGCGACCTTCGGTGAGCACACTGATAACCCGGGCGCCACCGTCCTCATAGGCCTTGGCCAAACTCGCCGGGTCCGGAATCGTCGCCAGTTCCCCCTTGGAAGGACTGGCTCGTTTGACCTCGGCGATGACGCCGATGCCATCCTCCAGCAGTGCGGCGCGGGCGTCCAGCGGTGCGACGGCGGCGGCCGCCGCTGCCTTGACCGAGGGAAAATCGAGAAGGGCTTCCCGAGCGGCCACATCCGCGCGGACCCCGTCGAGAATCGAGTCGAGTACCGTCATCTGGCTCGAATCCTTTCTGGGGAGACGGACTTGCTACCTGAGAATCCCCCCAGGCGCTGTCTCACCGGTGCTGACAAAGAATAAATGGACCTACCGGGCGCGTTCGCGCCGGGGCTCGAGTTGAACCATGTGCACGGGCTCAGCGCAAGGTGGGAAGCACCACAACCGCCCCATAGGGACTCTTCGGCACCACCACGTAGAGGCCCTCCAGCACCGCCGTGTAGGGGCCCTTCAGCGTCCACGCCTGCCCGCCTCATCCTGGGCCGGAGCATCCGGATCATCCGGTGGCAGTGGTCCGCGCACGGGTTCGTCGGTCGGATCGGTGCCCGCGTCCAGCGCGTCCCAGAGCACCCGCTCGGACAGCTGGGGGGTCGCTCCGCTCCGCTCCGGCTGCGTGTGCCGTTGGGTGACCTGCGCCGTGGCCGCGGCACGCCGGAAAACCGGGTTGTCGTATTTGCCGGACAACCGCGCTGTTTCCGAGGGCATCCGCGCCAACAGGACGCCTGCCCCCAAGGCGGCGATCGCGCCCGCTAATGCGATAACAGCGGGGAACGGCGCCGTAGTCACCTCCGCAACCTGCGCGCGGGCCGGGAGTTCGGCCAGTTGCGCGGCCCGTTCGGAGATCGTGCCCGACGTGGTCAACAGCGCGAACGCTGGTACCGCGGCCACCGCGGCGACCAGGGCGAGCAACACCCCGACCGCGCGACGCGGCCAGCCTCTTGTGGCCAGTACAGCCGCTATCGAGGCGAGCAACACCAATGCCAACGGCGTCAGCGCACCGAACCACACCCCGCCGACCAGCCGGTCGGTACGCGGCTGCGTGAGACCATCGGAGGAGTCGACCGTCACCCAGGTCATCCTGGACGATCCCCAGAGCGCGGCGGCGGCGATGGCGAGCAGGACGACGGGCCCTACCGGATACCCGCGGCGGGAATCGGTGGCAGGCGCGGAGTCACCCGACCCGCCCGCGGGAACCTGGAGCGCGTCCGCCGGGACACCGTCCGCGGGAGCGGGTTCGCGAGCCTGCCTCGGTTCGCCTTCCTGACCCGGCGCCGTCACAGCGCTTCGCCGTCCGGCACACCTGGTTGGGTGCCATAAGCCCGGACCGTCCCCGCGGCCGCGATCGCTTTCAATACCGCCATCGCCTTGTTGCGCGATTCCAGCTCCTCGTATTCCGGCTCGGAGTCCGCGACGACACCAGCGCCTGCCTGCACATAGGCTGTGCCGTCCTTCAGCAACGCGGTACGGATGGCGATCGCGGTATCGGCGTCACCGGCGAAGTCCAGATAACCGACCACACCTCCGTAGATGCCGCGCCGGGTCTGCTCCAACTCTTCGAGCAACTCCATCGCCCGCACCTTGGGGGCACCGGACAAGGTGCCCGCCGGGAAGCAGGCCCGCACCGCGTCCAACGCGATCCTGCCTGGTGCCAATCGTCCCGATACCGTCGATACCAGGTGCATCACATGGCTGTAGCGCTCGATGTGGCGATATTCGGTGACCCGCACGGTTCCCGGTTCACACACTCGGCCCAGATCGTTGCGGCCGAGGTCGACGAGCATGAGGTGCTCCGCGTTCTCCTTCTCGTCGGCGAGCAGGCCCTTCTCCAGCAGCAGATCCTCTTCCTCGGTACCGCCGCGCCAGCGGGTGCCCGCGATCGGATGAGTCGTCGCCACACCGTCCTGCACGGTCACCAGTGCTTCCGGACTGGAACCGACGATGGAGAACGCGGTCCCGCCGTCCCGGTCCGGGATGTGCAGCAGGTACATGTACGGACTCGGGTTCGACGCACGCAGCATCCGGTACACATCCAACGGCGCGCCCGCGTAATCCATCTCGAACCGCTGCGACAGCACTACCTGGAACGCCTCACCCGCCTCGATCTCCTTGACCAGGCGGCGAACTCCGGCACCGAATTCTTCGGGGGTACGTCTGCGGCGATAATGCGGTTCGGGCCGGTCGAACACCGACACGGTGGAGTCGGCCGGTGCGCCGAGCGCGGCGGTCATCCGATCCAGCCGAGCCACCGCGTCGTCATACGCCTCGTCGGCCCGCTCGGTGGTGCCGTTCCAGTTGACCGCGTTCGCGATCAGCGTGATCGCACCCTCGTGATGGTCGAACGCGGCCAGATCGGTAGCCAGCAGCAGCACCATCTCGGGCAATTCCAGATCGTCCAGCGCCAGATTCGGCAGCCGCTCCATTCTGCGCACCGCGTCATAGCCGAGGTATCCGACCATGCCTCCGGTCAACGGAGGCAATCCGGGCAAGCGCTCGGTACGCAGCAGCTCCAGGGTCTCGTGCAGCGCGCGCAGCGGATCGCCGCCGGAGGGCGCGTCGGCCGGGATATTCCCCAGCCACGCCGCCTCGCCGTCGACGACGGTCAGCGCCGAAGGGCTGCCCGCGCCGATGAACGACCACCGCGACCACGAGCGTCCGTTCTCCGCGGATTCGAACAGGAAGGTACCCGCCCGATCACCGGCCAGCTTGCGGTAGGCCGACAGCGGAGTTTCCGAGTCCGCCAGTACCTTCCTGGTCACCGGGACCACCCGGTGCTCCGCGGCGAGCTGGTGGAACTGTTCGCGGGTTGTGGTGGTGGGAGTGGACGTGCCTGACATGCACTCATCATCCCAGGCCGGATCGGCGGGCCGGGCAGCGGTGCCGCTGCCGACACCGCACGGGTGCGGAACCCGGCGCCGAAGCCGCGAGCGCACCGAGCCGGACCGGATATCCGATGCGGCCGGGCACCCGGTAAGTTGCTCGACTATGCAACCAGGACAGCTCGCTCCGCACTTCGAGCTTCCCGATCAATCCGGTACTCCCCGCTCACTGAGCGACTTACTGACCGGCGGTCCCTTGGTCCTCTTCTTCTATCCCGCGGCCAACACCCCGGTATGCACGGCCGAAGCCTGCCACTTCCGCGACCTTGCCGCCGAATTCGCCGCTGTCGGCGCAAGCTGCGCCGGTATCAGCACCGATGATGTGCGGACCCAGGCCGGGTTCGCCGAAAAACAGCGCCTCGGCTATCCGTTGCTCTGCGATACCGACGGCGCCGTCGCTGCCCGATTCGGTGTGAAACGCGGCCTGCTCGGCGCGCTGGCACCGGTGAAGCGCAAGACCTTCGTCATCGACACCGACCGCACCATCCGCAAGGTCATCACCGGCGAGTTACGCGCCACGGTTCATGCCGACGAGGCGCTGAAGTATCTGCGCACCGGATGATCCGGCAGTATCCACGCGGCCGGATCGCCGCGGCGACGCGCCGGATCGAGGTGGCGGATGCGGACCAGGAACGCGGCTTAGGCTGAATCCATGACTTCGACCGGGGTTCCACCGGACGAGCGCTCCGGCACGACCACCGTCTGGCGCGTCCGGATCATCGGCGGCGTCGCGGTCCTCGCTGCCCTCGTGATCAGCTACTTCGTCCTGTCCGCGTTCATCCCGCGCTGGTGGGCTCAGCGCGTCGGGGCGACGGTCGACGGAAGCTTCACCAAGGGCATCGCCTTGGGGCTGGGCTACGGCGGATTATGTACCGCTATAACACTCTTCCTGCTGCTGTTCGCCGTGCTGATCTGGCGCCGCGCAGCGGGCCGGTTCCTGGCCGGTGCCGCTGTGGTCATCGCGATCCTGTTCACGATCCCCAACCTGATGACGCTGACCATCGTGCTCGGCGCCAGTGGCGCCGCTCATGCGGGCGAGCGAATCCTGGATGTCGACGCGCCCGCGTTCCGCGGCGCTACCCTGGCAGGCGCACTCATGGCGCTGCTGTTGTTCCTCACCGTGGTCGGTCTGCTCCTGTTGCGCCGGTGGCGCCGCACACATCCACGCACTGCGCGGGATCAGAAATCCACCCGCGACACCAGCCACTCCGAGAATATGTGATGCAGATCACGTCATAGACCATCTCTATGACTGCTGAGTGAAGTCATGGCAAACTCATTGACACGGGTACCCATACCGGAAAAACGTCACGTGGCTTGAAAGAGGGCGCATGGTGACGAAGTGGCTCGATCCCGTCGAACAGCGAGCATGGCGTGCGATGGTGGCGGTACTGACCCGCCTACCTGGCGCTTTGGATACCGAACTACAGCGTGAGTCCGAAATGACACATTTCGAGTACTGGGTGCTGACTCTGCTGTCGGAACAACCGGATCACCGGTTGCAAATGAACGAGCTCGCCCATAAGGCAAACGCATCGCTATCACGGCTGTCGCATGTGGTGTCCAAGCTGGAGCGCATGGGCTGGGCCCAACGCTCGGCAACCGCCGGTCGGCGTGGTGTCCACGCCGTGCTCACCGATGACGGCTACCTGAGGCTCACCGCGGCCACACCGCACTATCTGGCCGCGGTACGGCAGCTGATCTTCGATGGGTTGGATACCGGACAGAAAGCCCGGCTCGCCGAACTGAGCGAACTACTTGCCACCCATCTCACCGACGCGCTCGACCCGAGCGGCGGGCTCACCACGGCGGGCAAGAACTACCAGTACCCGCCCGGCCCGTCCGAGGCCTGATCTGCCCGTTCAGGCCGGAGCGGCCAGCAGCACATCGGTATCGAAGCAGGTGTGTGTGCCGGTATGGCAGGCAGCGCCCTGCTGATCGACGACGAGCAGGATGGTATCGCCATCGCAATCGAGCCGCACCTCATGGACGTACTGGGTGTGGCCGGAGGTCTCCCCCTTGACCCAGTACTGCTGCCGAGAGCGCGAATAATACGTCGCCTTACGGGTTTCCAGCGTCCGCGCCAGTGCCTCATCGTCCATCCACGCGACCATCAGCACCGCACCGGTGGTCTTTTCCTGCGCGACGGCCGATACCAATCCGGCGTCGTTGCGCTTGAGACGGGCGGCGATGGCGGGATCGAGGCTCATAAGCACCGTTATAACAGGGTGGTGCGCCGCCCGGCGGATCGGACGCTATCGGACAACGATCTTCTCCTCCCGCATCGCCGCCTTGACCTGGCCGATGGTCAGCTCACCGAAGTGGAACACACTGGCCGCCAGCACCGCGTCGGCGCCGGCGTGCACAGCCGGGGCGAAGTGCTCGACCGCGCCCGCGCCGCCACTGGCGATCACCGGAACCGTGACAGCGGCCCGGACAGAACGAATCATCGGCAGATCGAAGCCTGCCTTGGTGCCGTCGGCGTCCATCGAATTGAGCAGGATTTCCCCGACACCGAGCTCAGCGCCGCGCACCGCCCACTCCACGGCATCGATGCCGGTGCCCCGTTTACCGCCGTGCGTGGTCACCTCCCAGCCGGAGGGGGTATCCGGTCTACCGTCCGGCACTGTCCGCGCATCCACCGACAACACAATGCATTGCGATCCGAATCGCTCGGACATCTCGCGCAGTACCTCGGGCCTGGCGATCGCCGCGGTGTTCACCGAGACCTTATCGGCCCCCGCGCGCAGCAGCCGATCCACATCCTCGACAGTGCGTACCCCGCCGCCGACGGTGAGCGGGATGAAGATCTGCTCGGCGGTGCGCGTCACCACATCGATCATCGTGCCGCGGTCACCGGTGGACGCGGTCACATCGAGGAAGGTCAGCTCGTCGGCACCCTGCGCGTCGTATAGGGCGGCCAGCTCGACCGGATCGCCCGCATCCCGCAGGTTCTCGAAGTTGACGCCCTTGACCACCCGGCCCGCGTCGACGTCCAGGCACGGAATCACCCGTACTGCCACCGTCATTGCCTCACCCTTTCTCCGCCGCCTCCGGGTCGGCGACCGTGCAGATCATGTCGAGCAGTTCTTCGTGCACACCAGGCGCGGCGGCCAGCACCGATCCGGACGTGATGGTCCACGGCGCACCTGTCAGATCGGTGATCACCCCGCCCGCCGCCCGCACCAGCGCGACGCCCGCCGCATTGTCCCAGGGATGGTGTCCGAAGACGATCGCACCACCGAGCACCCCGGAAGCAGTGAAGGCCAGATCGATGCCCGTGGATCCGTGCATCCGTACCCGCGAGGACAATCTGCTCAACGGGCCGAGCAGATCGAAACGGAACTGTCCTGGTATGCGACCGTGCGAGTCCACGTTGAACGCCCCGAACCCGATCATCGACTCGGCCAAGGTGCCACGGGGCAGCGGCGGCAGCGCACGGCCGTTCAGCAGGACCTGGCCACCGGCCATCGCGGCATAACGGCGGTCGAGCAGCGGCAACCAGGTCAGACCGAGCACCGGCTCACCATCGCGCACCAGTGCGAGCAGCATGCCCGACAGCGGGTGTCCGGCCGAGTAGTTGAATGTGCCGTCGATCGGATCGAGCACCCATGTGGTTCCCGACGTGAGCTGTGGACCGCCGAATTCCTCCCCGTGCACCTCGATTCCGGTGCGCCGCAGCAGTTCGGCGGAGACCGTGCGCTCCAATTCGAGATCGAGCTCGGTTGCGAAGTCGGTCCGGCCCTTGGCCACCGCACTCGGCGCACCGATCCCCTCGACGAATCGCGCGGACACCGAGTCGAGGACCTCGCTCGCCACCGCGAGCAGTGTCGACAGCTCCTTGGTCATCTCACCGCGGCCAGTGCCTCTGGCAACGTGAACCGGCCCGCGTACAGCGCCTTACCCACGATGGATCCCTCGACACCGTCCGGCACCAGCTCGGCGATCGCGACCAGGTCCGCGAGGGTGGAAACGCCTCCGGAAGCGATGACCGGTGCGTCGGTGGCCGCGCAGACCTCGCGCAGCAGATCCAGATTGGGGCCGGTGAGCGTGCCGTCCTTGGTCACATCGGTCACCACATAGCGCGAGCACCCATCGCGTTCCAAGCGTTCGAGCACCTCCCACAGGTCGCCGCCGTCACTGACCCAGCCACGACCGCGCAGACGATGCTCGCCATCGACGATGCGCACATCCAAGCCGACCGCGATGCGCTCACCGTGGCGGGCGATGGCCTCGGCACACCAGACCGGATCCTCCAGCGCCGCGGTACCGAGATTCACTCTGGCGCAGCCGGTGGCCAGCGCCGCCGCCAGGCTCTCGTTGTCGCGGATGCCGCCGGACAGTTCCACCTTGACGTCGAGTTCACCCACCACTTGGGCGAGCAGCTCCCGGTTCGAGCCGCGTCCGAAAGCGGCGTCGAGGTCGACCAGATGCACCCACTCCGCGCCCGCTTCCTGCCAGGCCAGCGCTGCCTCGCGCGGTGAGCCGTAGCTGGTTTCGCTACCGGCCTCCCCTTGCACGAGGCGCACGGCCTCCCCATTGGCGACATCGACGGCGGGCAGCAGCACAAGACTCACGAGAGCAGCCTAGTAGTTACCCGGCCATGTCCCGGCCTCGGGCCGGAACTGATGCGATCTCGATCACCGGCAGGTCAGCCCGAGTGCGTATCCACGATGCGGGTCAACAACGCGACCAGGGTCCCGCGGTCCGCGACGGAGAAACCGGCGAGCAGTTCGTCCTGCGCGCCTGCCAGCCGTGCGTCCAGTTCGTCCAGGTGCCGGGAACCCTCGGTGGTGAGAGTGACGATATTGCGCCGCCGATCGGCCGGGTCGGGGCTGCGCTCGACCGCACCACGCTCGGCGAGATCGTTCACCGCGGCGACGATATCGCTGCGATCGATACGGGTGCGCCTGCCCAATTCGGCCTGACTGACCGGGCCGAACTCCGCGAGCGTTGCCAGCAGGGCGTAGTGGTGCCTGCGGGAGCCGGTGGACTCGAGGGCCCGCTCGGTCACCCGGTTCGCTACGAGCGCAGCTTGATTGACCAGCCGGGTCGGCAGACCCCGAAGCCTGCTCGCAGCGCCCTCCTGCGCGATATCCATGCGGTCACCCTACCAATGGTTGTTGGTCACACCCACAGTTTGATACGTTGGCATAACCAACGTTGGTAATACCAACATTTTGCTGAGAGGAACGCTGATGCGCATGATCCGCCTCCCCCTGCTCCTGCTGTCCTTCCCGCTGCTCGCGCTCACTGCCGCCTGCGCATCCGGTGTGCCGGATCCCGCGCCGGAGGTACGCGAGCTGCTGGACCGCCAACAGATCACCGCGCTGGTCGACCGGCTCGGCCGCGCGCTGGACGAGAAACAACTCGACGAGCTGCTGACGATCTACACATCCGACGCCACCGCGGCGACACCCGGCGGCACCGCCGAGGGCCGCGACGCGCTGATCGCACAAGCAGGCCGCATACATACCCGCCGCGACCTGCACATCCAGCACGCCATCAGCAACGTGTTGATCGATCTGCACGGCGATACCGCGGAAGTCCGGGCCAACCTCATCGCCACCTTCACCCCAGTGGAGTCCGAAGGCGCACCTCCACAGCCGCAGTTCACCCTCGGTGAGATCTACCGCTTCGACGCGGTCCACACGCCGGAGGGCTGGCGGTTGTCCCGGGTACAGAGCATCCCGATCTGGTCGATCGGCACCCGGCCGTGATCACCACTCGGCAATGACTCGCTACGAGTCGGGCTGCGACTCGCCATGAGCAGGCGGTGACTCGCCGAACAGCAGGATATGCCGCATCTCTTTGTGCTGCGCAGAAGAATGGTCCCGCGCCCTGCGAGCGCGGGACCACCTGACCTACAGCGAGTGCACCCAGTTGCGCAGCAGATGCGCCCCCGCGTCACCGGATTTCTCCGGGTGGAATTGGGTCGCCGACAACGCGCCGTTCTCCACCGCGGCCAGGAACGGCCCTCCGTGCTCGGACCAGGTCAGTCTGGGCGCGGCGAAATGCTCACTCGGCGGCAGATCCCACGTCTGCGCGGCATAGGAGTGCACGAAATAGAAGCGCGTCTCGGCATCGAGGCCTGCGAACAGGACACTGTCGGCCGAGGGGGACACGATGTTCCAGCCCATATGCGGTAGTACCGGAGCGGGCAGACGTTCGACGGTGCCCGGCCATTCGGCACACCCATCGGTTTCCACGCCGAACTCGACGCCGCGTTCGAAGAGGATCTGCATACCGACGCAGATGCCGAGCACCGGGCGCCCACCGGCCAACCGCTGGCCGATCAGGCGTTCGCCCCGCACCGCACGCAGCCCGGCCATGCACGCGGCGAAGGCACCGACCCCTGGTACCACCAAACCGTCGGCGGCAAGTACGGCCTCGGGATCGGCTGTCACATCGACCCGAGCGCCCGCCCTGGTCAATGCCCGTTCGGCCGAATGCAGATTGCCCGAACCGTAGTCGAGCAGGACGACGGACTTCGTGCTCACAAGGTTCCCTTCGTCGAGGGCACTCCGCGCACCCGCGGGTCGAGTTCCACCGCGGCGCGCAAAGCCCGCGCCACCGCTTTGAATTCGGCTTCGGTGACGTGATGCTGATCGCGTCCGTAGAGCACCCGCACGTGCAGGGCGATCCGCGCGTTCAACGCGATCGACTCGAAGACATGCCGGTTCAGCACGGTGGAATACGGCGCGCCTGGCCCTGAGCCGGGAATCACCGCGTGCAGCAGGTGCTCCGGTTCACCGGTATGCACACAATAGGGGCGGCCGGACACGTCGACGACGGCATGCGCCAGCGTCTCGTCCATCGGGATATAGGCATCGCCGAACCGGCGGATGCCCTCCTTACTGCCCAGCGCCTGCCCCAGCGCTTGGCCGAATACGATCGCGGTGTCCTCCACCGTATGGTGCGCCTCGATCTCGATATCGCCCTCGGCGCGGACGGTCAGGTCGAAACTCGCGTGCGCGCCGAGTGCGGTCAGCATGTGGTCGTAGAAGGGGACGCCGGTGGCGATCTGGGTCTTGCCGGTGCCGTCCAGATCCAGTTCGACGATGATGCTGGATTCCTTGGTGACCCGCTCCACCCTGGCGGTCCTACTCATGCTCATATCCAATCGAATTGTCACCGAGGGGTTCCCGGCGCTGGTTCATCACGGTACGAGGTCGGTACCTGCCAGTGCGGCACTGACCTTCAGCAGTTCGTCGTTCTCGGCGGCGAGGCCGATGGTGGTGCGCAAGTAGCCGGGGATGCCGACATCGCGGATCAGCACACCCCGGTCCAGATAGCGCTGCCAGGTACACGCGGCATCGGTGAAGCGGCCGAACAGCAGGAAGTTGGCATCGCTGGGAATCACCTCGAATCCCAGCTCCCGCAAGGCCACCGCGACTCGATCGCGCTGCGCGGCCAGTTCGGCGACACTGCCGAGGGTTTCATCGGCGTGCCGCAGGGCCGCACGGGCGGCGGCCTGGGTGACCACCGACAGGTGATAGGGCAGCCGCACCAGCAGCAGCGCGTCGATCACCGCGGGCGCGGCGACCAGATAGCCGAGGCGACCGCCAGCGAAGGCGAACGCCTTGCTCATAGTTCTGGTCACCACGAGCTTGGCCGGGAACCGGTCGAGCAACCCGATGGCGCTCGGCTGCGCGGAGAACTCACCGTATGCCTCGTCGACCACAACGATGCCGGGCGCGGCATCGAGGATACGCGCCAGGTCCTGCGGCGGAATGCTGTGTCCGGTGGGATTGTTCGGGCTGGTCACGAAGACCACATCGGGAGCGCGTTCGGCGATGACGGCCAGCGCGTAGTCGATATCGAGAGAGAAGTCGGCGCTACGTTTCGCCTCGATCCACTCGGTGTCGATGCCCTCGGAGATGATCGGGTGCATCGAATACGAAGGCACGAAACCCAGTGCGCTGCGACCGGTCCCACCGAACGCCTGCAGCAGTTGCTGCAGGATCTCGTTGGAACCGTTGGCCGCCCAGACATTGCCGGTATCCACCGCGATACCGGTCTGGGTGGATAGGTAGCGCGCCAGATCGGTACGTAGCGCGACCGCGTCGCGGTCCGGGTAGCGGTGCAGGTCCGCGGCGGCCGCGCGCACCGATTCGGCCACATCGTCGATCAAGGCCCGGCTCGGCGGATGCGGGTTCTCGTTGGTGTTCAGCTGGACCGGGACCGTCAGCTGCGGTGCGCCGTAGGGTTTCTTGCCGCGGAGTTCCGTCCGCAACGGCAGCTCGTCCAGGGTCACTCGCGCGCCGGGCACGCTCATCGCCTCCGTCACGACAGCGCCTCGAAACGTGCCCGCACGGCTTGGCCGTGCGCGGGCAGGTCTTCGGCGTTCGCCAGCGCGACCACATGGCCCGCGACGTCCTTCAGCGCTGCCTCGGTGTATTCGACGACGTGGATACCACGCAGGAAGGTTTGCACGCTCAGGCCCGAGGAATGCCTGGCACAGCCCGCGGTCGGCAGGACGTGATTGGAACCCGCGCAATAGTCGCCGAGACTGACCGGCGCGTACGCGCCGACGAACACCGCGCCCGCGCTACGCACCCTGGCCGCGATCGCGGGCGCGTCGGCGGTCTGGATCTCCAGATGCTCGGCGGCATAGGCGTTCACCACGCGCAAACCCTGCTCGAGATCGTCGACCAGGACCGTGCCGGATTGTGTACCACTCAGTGCCTCACGCACCCGGTGGGCGTGCTTGACCACGGTCAATTGCGCGGTCAGCGCCGCGTCCACCGCATCGGCCAGCCGCGGGCTGTCGGTGACCAGCACACTGGCGGCCAGCACATCGTGCTCGGCCTGGCTGATCAGATCGGCGGCGACGTGCATCGGATCGGCGGTCGTGTCGGCGAGGATCGCGATCTCGGTAGGACCCGCCTCGGCATCGATGCCGACCAGGCCACGACACAACCGCTTGGCCGCGGTGACGTAAATATTGCCGGGCCCGGTGATCAGGTCGACCGGTTCCAGCGACGCGCCATCGGTGTCGACACCACCGTAGGACAACAACGCGATGCCCTGGGCGCCACCGACCGCCCACACCTCCTCGACCCCGAGCAGCTGCGCGGCGGCGAGGATGGTCGGGTGCGGCAGCCCGCCGAACTGCGCCTGCGGTGGCGAGGCCACCACGAGCGAGCCGACACCCGCGGCCTGCGCGGGTACCACGTTCATCACGACACTGGACGGGTAGACGGCGTTGCCACCAGGCACATACAGGCCGACCCGATCGACAGGCACCCAGCGCTCGGTCACCGTGCCACCGGGAACCACCTCGGTGGTCTTATCGGTGCGACGCTGATCCGCGTGCACGGTGCGGGCCCTGGCAATGGACTCCTCCAACGCGGCGCGCACCGCCGGGTCAAGGGTGTTCAGCGCGGCTTCCAATTCGGCGGCAGGTACTCGCACCGCCGCCGGAATCACCCCGTCGAATCGCTCGCTGTACTCCAGCACCGCCGATACGCCCTGATCCCGGACTGCCTCGACCACCGGCCGCACCTGATGCAACACCGAATCCACGTCGACTCCCCCACGCGGCAGCGCGGTACGCAGCTCGGCAATGGAAGGAGTACGACCGCGCAGATCGACGCGAGCGAGCTCGATGCGGGTTGTCATGTGGTGTCGGTCCTTGTCTCCAGCGGATTCCACAATGGGAAAGTTGGCGCTACCAGCCTAATGGGCCGAGGCCAGTGGTTATCGACGTGGTGAGCGCGGCTCGGGCGCCGCGGGCCGGATCCCCCGGCTCGGCTCGCCGCTACGCTGCTCAGCGCATTGCGCGGGGTGGAGCCGACGCGGTCAACGGATATCGCTGTCGATGAGCAGAGACCCGCTGCCGGAGCTGATCAGCCGAAGCGTGGCAGGCCTGCTGCGGCCGCCATAGGTGACACTGGCCACACTGACGTCCACCGAACCATCCGAATTGGCACCGAAACCATCCCCGGCCACATCCACGGTATTGAAAGCCGTGACCCGATTCTGTGTCCAATACTCCTGGAATGCCTGCTGACTGCCGTAGACCTGCTGGGCAGCCGGGGTCAGCTGGCGCCAGGCATCGGCGAGCCGCAAGTAGGTGAGATTGTTGTAGAAGTCCACCACGCGATCGATGGACTGCCGGACATCCACAGTGCCGACACTCTCTGTCTGCCCCACCGAAGGGGCGGAGGTGGTTGTGCTGCCTCCGCTCGGCGCCGAGGTGGTCACCGAAGGCGGACCGCTCTGCGCGGCGGGAGGGGACGGAGACCCGCCCGAGCTCAGCGCGATGACCCCGGCGACCACTGCGATGATGCCGCCACCCGCCGCGCCGATCAGCACCGCGCGCCGTTTGCCGCCCGGCGGTCGCCGCGCCGGTTCCGGGCGCGGCTGCGCCATGGTGCGCGGATGCGCCGCGGTGGCGGAGCGGGCCGGTACCTGGCGAGGCTGCCGTTCGGTCGGCGGATAGGGCGTGGGCGACGCGGCAGTGGGACGCGGCGCGCGCGTCGCCGATTCGGCCCTGCCCGCACCCCGCCTGGCGAAGGCCTCGCTGGCCGGAACGAAGCCCGCGGCGACCGGAGCGGCACCGGCATCGGCGAGCGCGGCGAGCTGATCACGCGCCATACGCATACTCGGCCGTTCCGCCGGATCGGGACTGAGCAGAGCGAGCAGGAAATCCGTCGCCGGACCGGCGTTACGTGGCTCACTCAGCTGACCGTTGGCAGCGGCGTAGAGCACTGCGAGCGGATTGGACCCCCCACCGTAAGGTGGTTCACCCTCCAGTGCGTGGAACAGCGTGGCACCGAGAGCGAATACATCCGACGCGGGCGAGGGGCCGGAACCACGGGCGACCTCCGGCGCGAGATAGGCGGCCGTACCACAGATCAGCCCGGTCTCGGTGAGCGTTACATCGCCGGTCGCGCGAGAGATACCGAAGTCGGTGATCTTTACCGTACCGTGATCATCGAGCAGAACATTGCCCGGTTTCACATCACGATGGATGATGCCGGCCTGGTGCGCGGCGATCAGCGCCGAAGCGACCTGCTCACCGATCCGTGCGACCTGGGTCAGTGGCAGGGTGCCCTGGGCCGCGATCACCGCGGCGAGGCTCTTGGACTGTAAATACTCCATCACCAGGCAGGGATCGCCCTCATGCTCGGTGATGTCGAATACAACGATCGCGTTCGGATGCTGGAAGCGGGCCGCGTTGCGAGCTTCCCGTATCGCACGTTGGCGCACCATAGCGCGCTCGGACTCGGGCAGGCTCGGCTGGATATGGATCTGCTTGACGGCCACGGAACGCTGCAGGCGCTCGTCGACGGCACGCCAGACCACACCCGTGCCGCCGCTACCAATCCGCTCGACCAGGCGGTAATGTTCCGCGATCAACTGACCGGTATCGATGGCGCCTACTCCGAACCTTCTCGAAATCGTGACATCCCGCATATTGATTACTCACGCGGTCCGGGGATGAGTGTAGCGGGCGCCGGAATGTTCGCACGCCTCAGCCGGACCTTGTGCCGAGCGCGGCTCGCCCGAACGGGCCATCAGAACACAAACAGCCGCGACATGCAATGTTCACTATACTCATCACGTTCACCAGGTGCACCAACGGCACCATTTTCACCACCGACACCACAGGCACCGTATGCACCACGGGTACCGACCCGCGTACATCACTGCGGCACTCGCCGCACCAGATGGCGCACAGCGCACATAGCGCATATCCGGCGCTCCACCGTGTGCCCTCACGCCGCGCATTTGGCGTCCGGTGGGGCGGATGGTGCGGTGACGACACCCCGCGCGACATCGACGAGGTAATCACGATCCGGGCCATCCACCGGCTCGGTCCCGAGCAGCAGGCGCTCGACGACGCAGCCGCCTTCGAAGAAGGCCGGGCCGATGCTGTGATCACCTGGGACCACCCGCCCATCCAGATCCCGACCGGTGACAACGGTGTACATCGAAGTGGGTTTGCCCGCGATACGCAGCCCGGCGCGCATCCGCATACCGGCGGTGTACGGCACCACCTCATCGGCGACACCGTGGATGAGGAAGGCACGGCGCATATCCATCCGATCGGCCAAGAGCATGGGCGAGCGTTCGGCGTAGGCCGCAGGGCAGGCCGTGGGCGGGCATCCACCGGCATCGCGCTCGATCTGCTCTGGAAGCGCCGGATCGATAGCGGCCCCGTGCAGCCACATCGTGAAATCGTCGGCGGGACCGTACGTGTCCACCCAATAGTCGAACATCCCGCGCGGGCCGTATGCCACCGCGAGACCGCTCGTGATACCGCCTTGGCTCCAGCCCCACAGCACCGTCCGGCTGATCGTGCGATGAGTGTCCCGGTACCAGGCGGTCGCGGCGACGATATCGTGCCAGCCCGCCCAGAGGTTCCACTCTCCCGTGCGCCATACGCTGTGCGCCGAGCGCAGGTCCATCGCCAGCACGGGGGTGACGGTACGGCTCGCGATCGCGGACAGATACTCGGCGAAGTCCGCCGATGACCCCGCATGCCCGTGCACCGCGACCACGAGCGCCTGCGCGGTCACATCACCTGCGGCGCACCGGTAGGGCTCGTAGACCCGGCCGGTCGCGGTCTCGCCGTCGACGGTCAGCGCCACCGGTCGCACCACCACCCCGGCAGTGCAGCCCGGTTGCGCCGAAACCTGTTTCGGCACAGCCGATGTGGTCAGCAATACGCTCACCAGGGCACAGCACACCACGATCACCGGATACCAGCGCCTCATCCCCGGATGATGACATGCGCACCAGGCGCGTTCTTCGGCCGATCCGTTTGCGCGCAGGTTACGGTTCGCCTGTGCGTTCGATTACTGTGGCCGAACGCCGGGCCCGATTGGCGGTGCGGCACCGGCTCGCGCTGCCCTACCGGTCCACGGCGGTCACCGAGATCGCCGGATCACCGGCGGCGCTGCACGCGACCGCTCCGGCCACCGTCTTCCTTTCGGTCGCGGCCCGCGGCGACGGTCTCACCCCTCGGATGTCGAACAAGCCCTCTATCACGACCGTTTGCTGCTGCGCATGCTGGCGATGCGCCGCACCATGTTCGTCGCACCGCTGGAACGCGAACTCACCACCAGATCGGTACACCCTCGCCGCCGAACCAAGATCGCCACAGCACGGTTGCGGTGTCGACAACACATGCAGACGTGAGTTATCGCTCGTCGCGTAACCACTGCGCGGCGGTCAACACATCGGCATCAGCGTCGGTGAGATCGATATCGAACACCTCGACGAGCATCTTGGGCAACTCGGTCGGGCGCAGTTCCCGCGTCTCACTCGTGCCGTCGGGATACTGCGTGACGAACTCGGTGCCGTCCAGCACATAGTGCACGTCTGGATGGAAACGCTGCACATACGGCCTCGTGGTGAAGGGCGACCGTGGCGAGGTGGACACGAAATGATTGCCGACGACGAAGTCGATGCGGTACTGCGGGTTCAGAGTGAAGCTGTGGCGGTCGACCCAGCCTTCGGTGCCGAACTGGTGCAACACCCACAGCTCGGAGTCCAGCTCCCCGAGCGTACGCTCCAGCCGGAACTGCCACCCTCCCGCCTCGAACACACCGGTGTCGGAGGACAGTTCGAACGGCACGAGCGGGCCTGAGCCGAAACCGACATCACACAACCAGATCCGGTCGTCCTCGGCAGTGGTCACACGCAGTAGTGCGTGGGTAGCAGGTCGTAATCCAGCGCGTGCGCCCATGTTCACCCGACCGCTGAGGCCGGTGACACCGAACCCCAACCGCTCCAATGCCGCCGCGAACAACACGACATGCTCGTGGCAGTAGCCGCCTCGCCTGCGCCGAACAATCTTGGCCTGCAACGCAGCCAGATCCAGGTCGATCGAGCGGCCGAGAATGATTTCCAGGTTTTCGAATGGGATCGACGTGGTGTGCGTCCGTACCAATTCGTGCAGCGTCGCCACGGTAGCGACGTGCTCGCCATCGAAGCCGATTCGGGTCAGATAGGCGTCCAGGTCTAGATCCGCACTGCCCCAGTGGTAGGCCGGGTCGGTCGGCTTGCTCATCACTACCTCGCTTCATCATCGTTTCTCGCGAGAGCAGTATCGAACCCCAAGTCCACTCGAGGTCAACAAGCCATCCCTGGAGCCGACTGTCTGCCGGACGTTACGGGTCGCTCTTACATGTCCAAGCCGAGATCGAGGACTCGGACCGAGTGGGTGAGCGCGCCGACGGCGAGATAGTCGACACCGGTACGGGCGTAGTCGGTGGCGGTATCGAGGCTCAGGCCACCGGAGGATTCCAGTTTCGTCTGTGGGGCCACGGCATTGCGGCGCTGCACGGCTGCCTGGGTCTGCCAGAGCGGAAAATTGTCCAGCAGAACGAGTTCTACATTCTCAGCGAGCACGGCATCGAGTTGTTCGAGACTATCGACTTCGACCTCGCAGGTGATATCGGGAGCAGCGGCCCGGACCGCCTGCAGGGCCGCAACCACCGACCCTGCGGCAACCACATGGTTGTCCTTGATCAGTGCGGCATCACCGAGACCCATACGGTGATTGTGGCCACCACCGACCCGGACGGCGTACTTCTGCACGGCGCGCAGTCCGGGCAGGGTCTTGCGGCTGTCCCGGATCCGGCAGCGGGTACCCGCGACCGCGTCGACCCAGGCGGCCGTCGTGGTCGCGATACCGGACAGATGACAGACCAGATTGAGCATGGTGCGCTCCGCGGTGAGCAGGCCGCGGGTCGGCGCTGTCACGGTAAGCACCGGCTGTCCCGGCACCACCCTGGCCCCGTCGGCGACCCGGTCGAGGATCTCGTAGCCTTCGGCGCCGATCACCTCGTCGAGCACCAGCAACCCGGCGTCGAGGCCTGCCACTGTCCCCTGCTGCCGCGACACCACAGAGGCCCGCACCACCGCATCGGCGGGCACGGTGGCCAGCGTGGTGATATCCGGACCGTAGCGCAGGTCCTCTTCCAGCGCCGCGCGGATGATCCGCAGCACCTCGCCGCGCTCCAGTCCGGCGTTCAGTGTCATCGAAGTCATCGGAAGCATTCCTCTCCGGCCGGGCTGTCGGGTGGACGGCGCGTGGCACTGTCACAGGCCCGGCTCAGCGCCTTGGCTCAAGGGGTGGGTAGTTGTGCGTATTCGGGGACGCCGTCACCGTTCAGGCGGACCGGGATACTGCGGCGGAACTCGGGCCGGGAGTCCGGATGATCCGACCGAGTATGACAACCGCGACTTTCGGTGCGGGCGAGGGCGGCCAGCAACAGGACACGCGCGGTGAGGGTGAGCGCGGCATCCGCTGTCTCGGTGACCGAAAGGGCGCCTGCGCCGCGCGGGTCATGCGGGGAGACGACATCATCGAGCTGTTTGAGCGCTCCTGCCAGACCGGCGCCGTCGCGGACCACCGAAGCATGCGCGGTCATCACGCGCTGCACCACCGTGCGGTCGGCGCGCTCGACACCGCGCACCGGGATCTCGGTCACCTCGGCCGGTGTGTCGCACCGCTCGACCGCGGCGACCCCGGCGCGCTCGCCGACCACCAGCCCCTCTAGCAAACTGTTGGAAGCCAGCCGATTGGCCCCGTGCAAGCCGGTGCGAGCGACCTCACCCGCCGCGTACAGGCCGGGCACCCCGGTACGACCATGTATATCGGTGACGATTCCGCCGCACTGATAGTGCGCTGCCGGTGCGACCGGGATCAGTTCCGTGCCCGGATCGATGCCCGCGGCCAGACACGACGCGGTGATCGTCGGGAATCGTTGCGCGAAACCGTCGATCGAGCGCGCGTCCAGATAGACATGCTCGGTACCCAACGCCCGCATGCGCACCGCGATGGCACGCGAGACCACATCACGTGGCGCGAGATCACCGCGGGAATGCACCCCCTCGGTCGGCGAATTGCCTTCGGTGTCGAGCAATATCGCGCCTTCGCCACGCACCGCTTCGCTGATCAGCGGCCTTCGCCCCACACCACCAGGGGTGTACAGCACGGTCGGGTGGAACTGCACGAATTCGAGGTCGGCGACGGTCGCACCCGCCCACAACCCGAGCGCGATGCCGTCGGCGGTAGCTCCGGGCGGGTTGGTGCTGAGCGCGTACAGCTGGCCGAGCCCGCCGGTGGCCAGCAGCACCGCGGGCGCGTGGATAACGCCGATGCCCTGATCCGACAACACGACCACACCGCATACGCCCTTCGGCCCGGTGATGATCTGCTCGGCCGCGGCGCCGAACAGCACCGGCAGACCGGCCTGGTTCAGGGCCCGCTGTATCTCAGCGCCGGTGGCATCGCCGCCTGCGTGGATGATCCGGCGAGTACTGTGCCCGCCCTCACGAGTCCGTGAGATCCGGCCGTCGCGACCGAGATCGAATACCGCGCCCAGATCGGTCAGCGCGTCTACCGCCGCCTGACCGCCCTCGACGATGGAACGCACGGCGTCCACCGCACACAGCCCGGCGCCCGCTGCCACCGTATCGTGCACATGCGAGTCGACCGAGTCCCCATGCGGTGCGACAACGGCGATACCGCCCTGCGCGTACTGCGTCGATGTATCGGTCGGCCCGCCCTTGCTCAGCGTGAGCACCCGCAGACCACGCAGCGATGCCGCGCGGGAAGCGGTAAGGCCTGCCACGCCACCGCCGATAACGACCAGATCGGCTGCCGCCTCCCAACCAGGCGAGACTCCGGTGCTCATCGATGCGCGCCGGAGCTCATTCGCCGCCGCCGGGATTGCCGATCGCGATCATCCGCTGCACCGAATTTCGTCCGAGCGCGGCGGTTTCCGGATCGACATGGACCTCGTCACGGCCCTCGACCAGGCAGCGAAGCAGCGCTGCCGGGGTGATCATCTTCATGTACTTGCACGAGGCCCGGTCGTTCACGGCTTGGAAGTCGACACCGGGGGCTGCCTTGCGCAGCTGATGCAGCATGCCGACCTCGGTGGCCACCAGCACCTGATTCGATGTCGCAGCCTTGGCCGCATCGATCATGCCGCCGGTGGACAGGATGTGTACCCGCTCGGCCGGGAACGCACCCTCACCCGCCAGGTACAGCGCCGAAGTGGCACAGCCGCATTCGGGGTGCACGAACAGCTCCGCATCCGGATGGGTACGCGCCTGTTCGGTCAGCTCATCGCCGTTGATCCCCGCGTGCACATGGCATTCTCCCGCCCAGATGTGCATATTCGCCCGGCCCGTCACCCGCTTGACATGCGCGCCGAGGAACTGGTCCGGCAGGAACAGCACCTCGCGGTCCGGATCGATCGATTCGACCACGTCGACCGCATTGGAGGAGGTGCAGCAGATATCGGTGAGCGCCTTGACTTCGGCGGTGGTGTTCACATACGAGACGACCACCGCGTTCGGGTGCTCGGCTTTCCAGGCGCGCAACTCCTCGGCTGTAATGGAATCCGCCAGCGAACAGCCTGCCCGCTGGTCCGGAATGAGAACCGTCTTCGCCGGGCTGAGAATTTTGGCGGTTTCGGCCATGAAGTGCACACCGCAGAACACGATGGTGTCTTCCGGCGCCTCGGCCGCGATCCGGGACAGTGCGAGCGAATCGCCGACATGATCGGCCACGTCCTGGATCGCGGGTAGCTGATAGTTGTGCGCGAGAATGGTCGCGTTGCGCTGTGCGGCCAGTCGCTTGACCTCCTGCGCCCATTCCGGTGTCGCCTCGACCCCGGCGAACCCGGAGGGTCCGTCGAACACCTGCCCCATCAGCGGGGGCGCCAGTTTCGCACCCGTCATCGCCATGGCTGGCTCCCTTCCTCGTGCGAAACGACTGCACCGCCGATTCGCACCAAATCCGGTTTTCGACTTATAATCGAAAACTATGCCCCATGGTAGCACCATTCACGAATCGCTCACCGCGGTGTTCCAAGTTCGCCACTTCCCGGTCGATATCACCGCAGGTCGAAGCCAGGAAGGACGCACGGAAGGGATACGGCGGGCCGATGAGCGGACCGAACTCGCGGTGTTGTTATGGGAACGCGCGCTCGACCCGCAGAAAGGCACCTGGTCGCTGCCCGGCGGTCGGTTGCGCGATGACGAGGATCTCGATACCTCCGCGCGTCGCCAGCTCGCCGAGAAGGTCGATGTGCGCGAACTGACCCATCTCGAGCAACTCTCGGTATTCAGCGCCCCGGATCGGGTACCGAGCCCACGCCGGATCGCCTCGGCCTATCTCGGCCTGGTACCGCTGACCGCCGACCCCAAACTACCCTCGGATACCACCTGGCATCCGGTTTCCGCGCTGCCGGAGATGTCCTTCGATCACGGCACGGTAGTCGACCACGCCCGCACCCGCCTGGTCTCCAAACTGTCGTACACCAACATCGCCTTCGCGCTGGCGCCGGACCGGTTCACCATGTCGACATTGCGCGAAATATATTGCGCGGCATTGGGATATGAGGTGGATACGACAAATCTGCAGCGAGTTCTCACCCGCCGCAAGGTGATCAGCCCCACCGGTGCTACGACCGCACCAGGACGCGCGGGCGGCCGCCCCGCCGCGGTCTACCGCTTCACCGACTCCGAACTGCGGGTGACCGACGAATTCGCGGCGCTGCGTCCGCCGAGCTGAGCCGATCGTTGGCAGTCGCACTGCGATGCGGTACCCACGGTCGAGGCTGCCCCGATCCGCATGGCGCCGTGCGTCATCCGACCTCGGCGATACTGCGAGCCCGGCGCACATCGCACCGCCTCACAGGGTCTCGGCGACCGATCGTTCGACCTCGAGCCAGTCGATCGTGTGCCGAACCCACTCCGGGGCAGGCTGTTGCTGCATACCGAACAAGAACAGATGTGGCACCAGACCGCGTAGGGCGATATGAACGTCGAGGCGGTCATCGATCATGTGCGTAATCCCCAATTCCGCGCAGTGGATCGCCTTATCGGCGCGAGCACGGCAGAACCGGATATGGTCGCGGGGAATTCCGGTGCGGTCGAAGAACTCGTGGTAATCCAGCCATTTCCTGGTGCGGCGCTCGACCTCCTCGCCACACTTCGAGATGATCCAGGCGTCCCCGAAGCGCGGCACCAGCCGGGCCAGCACATCGAAGGCATGGTCACTGGGTGGAGTTCGCAGCGCTTCGCCGGGGCCGCCGGAAAGGAACGTCGTATCCTCGGCACCCGGTTCGAGGGCAGCGCCCTGAATGACCCGGCCGAAATCGACACCGAGCCGTTGCGGTGAAACATTTTTCATCACTCAGCAACATAGACCATGAAACAGCATTGCTACCAGCGACTTTCGGCGTTAGATGCGGTGTCGATAACCACTCTGCCCGTGTATCGGCACCGGATCAGGCGGTGTTCATCTGCGGATCAGGTGGCGGCGCGTCGGTCCGCCGCGCCAATCTACGGCCCGCCCAGAACGCCAGTTCCACCATCCAGAACAGGATGAGGAACACGGTGACTACGACCGCGGGGACAGCGAGGAAGAGCACCGAAGGCACAGCCACCAGAACGAATCGGGCGATATCCGCGATACTCGCGCCACGCAATCCGTGCGCCGCGCGCACCGCCGCCCACATCATCCAACGACGCGGCATCGATACCCCGAGTTCACGCATGCTCCGCCGGAAGATACCGTCGGCGGCGGCCACGCTCACCACCTGTGAACGCAACAGATAGTCGTGCAGAATCGCCGCGCGCGTATAGATGCCGTACCGCGGAATCAGCCAGACCAACGCGCGCGGCACCGAAGCGAAGTCGGTGCGAAACCCGACGGGCACCACGAATTCCTCGGTGGCGCCCCGATAGATCAGCGGCTCGGTCACCCGCCAGAATTCGGCGTCGATGCCCTCGACAACCGGCCCGATACCAACGAAACTCACGGCCTGTTCCTTCCCCACCCATTACCTGTTTCCCCATGGTAGGGCGGCGCGGATAGCCCTTTGCTGTCGCCACGGCAACAGTTCGGACACCACGTCAGGGGCGTGGCCGGAACTCCGGCAGCGAATGTTCTTCGGCGACAGGCCGGTAACCGGACCCTGGCAGTTCTCCCTCTGGCGCGGTGTCACCGGAGAGCGGGAGAATACCTGTGGCGCTACGGGATTCACCACCGTTCCCGAACGCTCGGCGGCCGGTGCCGAGATCCTCCGATGCGCTCAACGCGGCGAGGAACAGTATGACGAAGGATGCGATCAGCGGTTGCACGATCAGAGCGCTCACGCTGACCATCGTGGACAGTTCGCTCACCTTGGCCGTCACCTCAGGCCGATCGATCACGATGTCCACGATGCGCAGTTCGCTCACCTTGCCTATCACCGCAGGCAGATCGATCACACTGTCCACGGTGGGCAACTCGACGATCTGGCCGACCGGCGGGTTGTGCGGACGCGGATGCAACCACTTGGCAACCTGTTCACCGACTCCGGCCATCGCCAGCGCTCCCAGCCCCGAGCCGATCAACAGTCCGAGCTGTACCAGTGGCCCGCGCATCGAGCGCCACCGCCATACCGCCACAGCCGAGAGCAGACCGGACACCGCACCGATGAGCACGAACAACGCCAACGCATCGAACTGATGCAGGCTCTCGCCGGTCAGTGTGGCGCCGCGTCCCGGCCGGAGCACCAGCAGTTGCTGGGTCGGCGCCAGAAAACCCCAGCCCACACCGGCGATCGCGCTGACAACCAGCACCACGATGGCGACCACCGTCGCGGCACGTACCTCTCGACGAACCCACCGCGACGGCGACGCCGCTGCCGAAGTCACTAGCGGCGTTCCAGCTGCGCCGAGTCGAGTACCCCGTGCCGGGAGCATTTCGCCCACCAGCCATCCGGACTGACCTGCACGATCATGCGACGGCCGCAGTCTACGCAGAACCGCGGCGGCTCCAGACCCAACGCGGCAGCCGCGGGGACCGCGTCATCGAGCCCCGGCACGATCCGCTTGCCGGTGAACGGGTTGTAGCGCTCATCCATATCCATGACAGTACTCACGGCCGGAGCCTCGTGTACCACATCGCTCCCGGTCAGAGGGTTTCGTTGAGTGCCTTGATCGGCATCTTCAGTTCACCGAGCAGATCCAGATCCCGCTCCGCCGGCCTGCCGAGGGTGGTCAGGTAGTTCCCGACGATAACGGCATTGATGCCGCCGAGGATGCCTTGTTCGGCACCGAGGTCGCCAAGGGTGATCTCCCGGCCACCCGCGAAACGCAGCATAGTGCGCGGCAGCGCGAGCCGGAACGCGGCAACAGCTCGCAGCGCCTCGGCGGCGGGCAGTACCTCGAGATCACCGAACGGGGTGCCAGGACGCGGGTTCAGGAAGTTCAGCGGTACCTCATCGGGCTCCAGCTCGGCCAGGTTCGCGGCGAACTCGGCACGCTGCTCCAGGGTTTCCCCCATACCGAGAATGCCGCCACAGCACACCTCCATGCCCGCTTCGCGGACCATCCGCAAGGTGTCCCAGCGCTCGGCCCAGGAATGCGTGGTGACCACGTTCGGGAAGTAGGAGCGGGCGGTCTCCAGATTGTGGTTGTAGCGGTGCACACCCATGGCGGCGAGCTGGTCGACCTGCTCCTGGGTGAGCATGCCCAGCGAACAGGCGACCTGGATGTCGACCTCGTTACGGATCGCCTCGACGCCGGCGGCTACCTGGGCCATCAGCCGCTCGTCCGGACCACGGACGGCGGCAACGATGCAGAATTCGGTGGCACCGGTCTTCGCGGTCTGCTTGGCGGCCTCGACCAAACTGGGGATGTCCAGCCAGGCGGCGCGCACCGGTGACTGGAACAGACCCGACTGCGAGCAGAAGTGGCAGTCTTCGGGACAGCCGCCGGTCTTGAGGCTGATGATGCCCTCGACCTCGACCTCGGGGCCACACCACTTCATGCGCACCTCATGGGCCAAAGCCAGAAGTTCTTCCAGCCGGTCGTCATCGAGCCGGAGCACCTCGAGGGTCTGGTCCTGATCCAGTCCGACACCACGCTCCAGCACCTGCTCGCGGGCGATCGACAGGATGTCCGGCGCCGGGACAGGAGCCTGCGGCGCTGCGGAGTCGACTGGGGCCTGGGTCACTGCACGCATCCCTTCGTCCGGCCGAGGTGGCCGTGCAACTTGAACACCGTTCAGGCTAGGGTAGCAACCAGAGTGAGTCAAAACACGCGGAAGGGTTTCCAGTGCAGCTGCACCGGGCGGACGTGATCGACGGGGCCATCGCGATTCTGGACCAGTACGGCCTCGCCGACCTCACGATGCGCAGGCTGGCCGGATCCCTTCAGGTCCAGCCGGGCGCGCTGTACTGGCATTTCCCCAATAAGCAGGCATTACTCGGCGCGGTCGCGGACACGATTCTCGCCCCCATGTCCGACCCGATCGAGGCAAGCGACTGGTCCGGACAGATCACCGAATTGGCGCATCGGCTGCGTGACTGCCTGCTGACCTACCGTGACGGCGCCGAACTGGTCTCGGCGACCTACGCCTCCAGGCTCACCACGAACAAGGGACGAGAGCGCATGGTGAGCGCGATGATCCGTGCGGGTATGCCACGGCAGGAGGCCGAACTCGCGGCATTCACCCTGCTGTACTACGTCCTCGGCCAGACCGTGGACGAGCAGTCCAGAATGCAGATGGACTCGGCAGGCGCGCTTCCCGATGCCACGGCCCCGCTGGAACTGACCCCCGATGCCACAGCACGGTTCGACTTCGGTCTGCGCGTCTTCGTCGCCGGGGTACGCCATCTGCTCGGTACCGGCGCCCGCTGACCACACCCCGGTCAGCGGGGAGGCGCCGCTACGACCAGCTCCCTCACCTGCTGCTGATAACGCTGGATGAACGGCAGAATCTGCTGCTCGATCAGCCTGTTGTACTCGTCGGGCCGTTGCCTCGGATTGGCGTGCCCGATGTTGCGCGCGAGCACGACCAGCAACGTGCCGTTCACCCCGCCGGACTGCTCGATCAGTACCCGATGGGAATACTCGACATCGACCACCCGGTCACGCCCAGGATCGCGTGGCCGGATGAACACAATGGCCGGACGCGGCTTCCGGCCCGCGCGTTCGGCCAATGCCCGTAAATCGTCGTAGGCACCGCCCGCGACGATGGCGGTGAATTGGGACTCGATCAGGCCGTTGCTCGCGGCCTCGGTGGAGAAGATCTTCTCCCGCATCACCTCGGCCAGCGCGTCTCGCGCGACGCCGAACCGAATACCGGGCACTCCATGGCCGCGGTCGAGGAAACGGTCCCGACGCGCGGAGGTCTCCACGATCAGCCGCAACAGGCGGCTCTCCCTCGCCCCTGGCAACCAACCCATCCAACGCAGCATCTCCTCGCCACGACCTCGACTCTCCGGACGAACCGCGTCCAGGTCCATCGGCGTGCAATCCAGGATCACGCCGACCATTCTGCGATCGCTGTCCAGATGGATATGCGCGGCGACCTCCAGCGCGATCACACCCCCCATGCTGTGCCCGACCAACACCACATTCGTCAACCCGGACGACTCCGCGGCTCGGATGATCAGATCGGCGATCACCTTGGTGTCGATACCGCGGTTGTCGTACCGGATCGCCCACACCATGCCCATCGTGCGCAGCGCGGGCAACGCCGCGGCGGTGTCACTGGCGTCCAAGCCACCGAGCCCCACGAGATCCACCACGACGGTGTCCCAGTTCTTCGGATCGAGTGGCGGCGCGACCGGAAGGATGGCCGGGACAGTGCGCGCCAACCGCACCTGTTCCGGCACAACGTCATACTTCCAATACTGCGCGAACAGTACGAGTCCGGCCAGCAGCAGGACAACGGTGCGCAGCAACGTCATCCTGGTGCGCCGCAAGGTCTTCCACCCGTGCCCGAGGCGAGTGTCCCGTAGCCGGGCCCGGCGCCGCGCGTCATTCCAGTCGGAGACGGTAGACGGGTGCCTTTCGACCAAGGGCGACACCCATTCCACTGTAAGCACCCACGCCTGGAGTCGCTACGACCACGGGATCGGTGCTACCGCCCGAGCTGGGCGCGGAATCAGCCGAAAGGCGACCAGTGGGGGCTGAACCAGCCAGGGGCAGCGGCCGTGAACCGAGCCCGATCCCAGCCACCTGCCCCAGCCGGCACCGCGCCGACCAAGTCGACACCGGTGACTCTGGGAAGGTCGGTCCGGTTGCACTCGGCAGCCAGATCCGGCTCGGCGGGCCATGCGCCGAATACCAAACCGGTACACCGCACACCCGCCGAAGACAGTGCGCGAGTGGTCAGTTCGGTGTGGTTGAGCGTACCGAGCCAGGGCGCGGTGACCAGCAGGACCGGCGCTCGGAGTCGCTGTGCGAGATCCAGCAGCGTGAAGTCGCCCAGGCGCACCAACAACCCACCCGCACCCTCGACGAGAACGAGATCGGCGTCGGTCAAGGCCTCGACGGCAGCGGTGGTCTCGGCCAGCGTCAGCTCCGGCAGCCCGGCGCGCCTGGCGGCGGTATCCGGCGCCAGCGGATCCGGATACCGGGCGAGTTCGACCGTCCGGGTAACACCGGACAGTCGCTGGATCTCCGCGAGATCGCCGGGTGCGCCGACCTCGACACCGGTTTGCCCCGGCTTGCACACCGCTACCGACCGCCCCTCCCCCGCCGCTATAGCAGCGAGAGCCGCGGTGACGACAGTTTTACCGACATCGGTGGAGGTTCCGGTGATCAACAGAATGGTCATATATCTCCTCGAGCCCGACCGCTCACGCTGTACCCAACCCTCGCGCGAGCGGGATTCTCCGTGGAAACACTCCGCTACCTCCTCCGGACCTGACCGCTTACGCGACTGCGAACGCTCTTGCTTCAGCGAGTACTTCGCCGAGTACTGCTGCGACGGTATCTATTTCGGCTGTGGTGAGATCGGCGCGCGCAGTCAGGCGCAGCCGGGAAGTACCCTCCGGAACCGACGGCGGACGGAAACAGCCCACTTCCAGCCCGCGTGCCCGGCATGCCTGCGCTGCCTCGAAAGCCACCTGCGCGGGACCGAGCACCACCGGAACCACTGCCGAATCCGGAGCGGGCACACCGGCGATCCTGGCGATATCCGCACCACGCTCCAGCACCTGTCCGGCCAGCTCGGGCCTGCCGCGCAGTAGACGCAGCGCGGCCCTGGCCGCGCCGACCGCAGCAGGCGCGAGACCGGTATCGAAGATGAAGGTGCGCGCGGTATCGATCAGATGGGACCGCACCCGCGCATCGGCCAGCACCACACCACCCTGCGCGGCAAGGGATTTCGACAGCGTCGCGGTGATCACCAGGTCCGGTGTCCCGGCCAGCCCCAGCTCGTGCACAAGTCCGCGCCCACCGGCACCACGCACGCCGAGACCGTGCGCCTCGTCCACGAGAAGCACCGCGTCATTGGCTCTGGTCACCCGGTGCAGTTCGATCAGCGGTGCCAGATCACCGTCGGCGCTGAACACCGAATCGGTGAGCACCACCGCGTGGTCCTCGGTGCGCTCCGACAGCAGCTGGTCGACCGCGGCTACATCACAATGTGGCGCGATCTCCACCCTGGCCCTGGAGAGCCTGCAGGCATCGACCAGCGAGGCGTGACTGCCCGCATCGGAGACGACGAGCGAGCCCCGCCCCGCGAGTGCGGTGACCGCGCCGAGGTTGGCCGCGTACCCGGAGGAGAACACCAGCCCGGCTTCGGCACCGACGAATTCGGCCAGTTCGCTTTCCAGCAGTTCGTGCTCCGTGGTGGTGCCGGTGACCAGGCGTGAACCGGTCGATCCCGCACCCCAGCGGCGCACCGACTCGATCGCGCCCTCGACCACCTCAGGATGGCGGGCCAGCCCCAGATAGTCGTTGGAAGCCAGGTCGATCGACGACCTCCGGGCAGTGCGCGGGCGCAGTTCACGACGGAGTCCCGCGGCAACACGGGCGACGGCATGGGAATCCAGCCAGGCCAGCGGATCGGTAGTCACGGCAGGGGAGCATACTTGAACAGTGTTCAGGTCGGCTAGCCGCAGACTAGAACGGTGCCGCTGATCAGCGTCGATGGCCGCAGTGCCCAGCGCAGGCATCGTCGGCGCGGCATCCGGCGCCACGACGACGGCACCCGCGCTTTACGCGGCGACCGCCGCCCGCATTCCGGCGGTGATCATCGCGATATCGTCGGACGTGCTGATGAACGGCGGCATGGTGTATACGAGGTTGCGGAATGGCCGCAGCCATACCCCGGCCGCTATGGCAGCGTCGGTCGCGGCACGCATATCCACCGGATGATCCAGCTCGATCACCCCGATCGCGCCGAGTACCCGTGCCTCGACCACCCCCGGCATCCCGCGCACCGGGGCGAGCCCTGCCTCCAGCTCGGTCTCGATCCGCCGCACCTCTCCTCGCCAGTCTCGCGAGCGCAACAACTCGATCGATGCGACCGCGACCGCGCAGGCCAGCGGGTTACCCATAAAGGTCGGCCCGTGCATGAGACCGCCGTGCGCCGCGCTGATCGTCTCGGCGATCCGCGTGGTGCACAGTGCGGCGGCCAGCGTGAGATAGCCGCCGGTCAGCGCCTTGCCCACACACAGAACATCCGGGCTCACCGCGGCCTGCTCGGCCGCGAAAAACGTTCCGGTGCGACCGAATCCGGTCGCGATCTCATCGAAGACCAGCAGTACGCCGTGTTCGTCACACAGTCTGCGCAGATCGGCGAGATAGCCCGGGTGGTGCCAGCGCATCCCGCCCGCACCCTGTACGACGGGCTCCACGATGACCGCAGCGAGCTCATCGGCGTGCGCGCTGATCACATCGCGCAACTGCGCGACATATTCGGGTAGGTACTCCCGCGGCGGAACCGGCGCGAACACCTGCGGTACCAGGACGTCGGTCCACAGCGAGTGCATGCCGCCCTCCGGATCACACACACTCATCGGGGTGAATGTGTCGCCGTGATACCCGCCGCGCCAGGTGAGCAACCGCCGCTTATCCGGTCTGCCGAGCGAACGCCAATACTGCAGACACATCTTCACGGCGACCTCGATCGACACCGAGCCGGAGTCACACAGGAACACCTTGTCCAGCCCGGCCGGGGACGATTCGACCAACAGCTCGGCCAACCGGACCGCGGGCTCATGCGTGAGACCACCGAACATCACGTGGCTCATCCGCTGCGCCTGGGCGGTCAACGCGGTGTCGAGCACCGGATGCCGGTAGCCGTGGATGGCGGCCCACCACGAGCTCATACCGTCGACCAGTTCCCGCCCGTCGGCCAGAGTCAGCCTGGTGCCCTCGGCGCTCGCCACCACCAATGGCTCGGTTGTCGCGGGGAATCCCCCGTAGGGATGCCAGACATGCTCGGCATCGAGAGCGGTGATCTCGTCAAGGGTCGGTGCCACAGGAATCCTCGCGTCTCGGCCCCGGCCGTCCGGGGCGACTTGAACGCTGTTCAAGTTAACATTCGCACTGTGCAACGGCCATCCCCGGGCACGAAAGCCGCGGATATCCGATGATCCGGCACCCACCGATACTCCGGGTTCCATAGTGTGGCAGTGGCCGCCGTGTCCGATCACATCACCCGCGCCCGGCCGATGGGACGGCTCCTGCCGCCGTCGATGCGCCCGGCCGCCACCACTGACCATGGCAGATACCGCGCGGCCCGCTACTGTCGTTGCCATGGCTCAGCCCGACGCAGTTCCCGGCGACACAACATCTCTGGATGTCTGGCCCGGCGCCGCCTACCCTCTCGGAGCGACCTACGATGGCGCAGGCACCAACTTCTCGGTGTTCTCCGAGGTCGCCGATGCGGTCGAACTCTGTCTCATCGCCAGGGACGGCACCGAGTCCCGGATCGAACTCGACGAGGTCGACGGCTATGTCTGGCACGCCTACCTTCCCTCCGTCGATCCGGGCCAGCGCTATGGATTCCGGGTGCACGGGCCCTACGATCCGGCCCGTGGCCTGCGCTGCGATCCACACAAACTGCTGCTCGATCCCTATGGCAAAGCATTCGACGGCACCTTCGACGGTCACCCCTCGCTGCACACTCATGGGCTCGACTCGCTCGGCCACACCATGACCAGCGTGGTGATCAATCCCTATTTCGACTGGGGCGCCGACCGCGCGCCGAAACGGCCCTACCACGAGACAGTGATCTACGAGGCACATGTCAAGGGCATGACGATGACGCACCCCGAGGTGCCGGAGGAACTGCGCGGTACCTACTCCGGTATCGCGCATCCCGCGGTCATCGACCATCTGAAGAGACTCGGCATCACTGCGATCGAACTGATGCCGGTCCATCAGTTCCTGCACGATCGGGTGCTGCTGGATCAAGGCCTGCGGAATTACTGGGGCTATAACAGCTTCGGCTACCTGGCGCCGCACAACGAGTACGCGGCATCCGGCCGCGCAGGCTCAGCGGTCACCGAGTTCAAAGCCATGGTGCGGGCCCTGCACGCCGAGGGGATCGAGGTGATCCTCGATGTGGTCTACAACCACACCGCCGAGGGTAATCACCTCGGCCCGACGATCGGCTTCCGCGGTATCGACAACGCCGCCTACTATCGGCTGGTCGACAAGGACCCCTCGCGCTATATGGACTACACCGGCACCGGCAACAGTCTCAATGTGCGCCACCCGCACACCCTGCAGCTGATCATGGACTCACTGCGCTACTGGGTGGTGGATATGCACGTCGACGGATTCCGCTTCGACCTGGCCGCGACATTGGCCCGCGAACTGCACGATGTGGACCGGCTGTCGACGTTCTTCGATCTGGTGCAACAGGACCCGGTGGTGAGCCAGGTCAAGCTCATCGCCGAACCGTGGGACGTGGGCGAGGGTGGCTACCAGGTCGGCAATTTCCCCGGTCTGTGGACGGAGTGGAACGGCAAGTACCGCGACACCGTGCGCGACTACTGGCGGGGTGAACCGGCGACACTCGGTGAATTCGCTTCCCGGCTCACCGGCTCCTCCGACCTGTACGAAGCCACTGGGCGCAGGCCGAGCGCGAGTATCAACTTCATCACCGCGCACGATGGATTCACCTTGCGGGATCTGGTGTCCTACAACGAGAAACACAATGAGGCCAACGGCGAGGACAACCGTGACGGCGAAAGCTGGAACCGGTCGTGGAACTGTGGTGTGGAAGGGCCGACCGACGATCCGGAGATCCTCGCGCTACGCGACCGCCAGAGCCGCAATCTGCTGGCGACGCTGGTGCTCAGCCAAGGTGTGCCGATGCTGGCGCACGGTGACGAGATGGGACGCACCCAGCACGGGAACAACAACGTCTACTGCCAGGACTCGCCGCTGGCGTGGATGGACTGGTCGCTGCGGGAAACAAATGCCGACTTACTCGAATTCACCCGTACCGTGATCGCGCTGCGCGCCGCGCACCCCGTCTTCCGCCGCAGGCGCTTCCTGGCAGGCGGGCAGATCCGGTCGGCCGACCACGCGCGCGATATCTCATGGCTCACCCCGGCCGGAGCGGAGATGACCGCGGCCGACTGGGACAGTGGATTCAGCAAATCGCTGGCGGTCTACCTCGACGGCGCAGGCATCCTCGAGCCGGGGCCGCGCGGCGAACGGATCACCGACGACTCGTTCCTGCTGTGCTTCAACGCGCACGACGAGCCCCTCGAATTCACGCTACCGAACACCCCCGAAGCTATGGAATGGTCGGTAGCACTGGACTGCTCGACGCCGGCCGTCCCGGCTGTGCCCACCCTTCGCGCGAGCGTGGCCCTCCATGGAAACACTCCGCTGCCTCCTCCGGGCCTGACCGCTCACGCCGATGTCTGCTACAGCGGCGGCGACACTGTCACCGTCGAGGCTCGTTGTCTGCTCGTCCTCCACCAGGCCACCCGACCCGAATGCCGATGAACCCACCCCATTCTCCCGAAATGCACGTGACCGACCCGGTATCCCTGCGCCGCAAGCCTGCCCGCCGGACAGCGGTCCGCAGCACCTATCGGCTGCAGTTACGACCGGACTCGATAACCTTCGCCGATGCTCGCGGTATTGCGGAATATCTGCAGCAGCTCGGCATTTCACACCTCTACCTCTCGCCCATCATGACCGCGACGCGCGGTTCGACGCACGGCTACGACGTCACCGATCCGACCACGGTCTCCGCGGCCCTCGGTGGGCCCGCAGGGCTCAAAGCGCTGGCCGACGAGGTGCGTAGCCGCGGTATGGGACTGATCGTCGACCTGGTGCCCAATCATGTCGGTGTCGCCGATCCGCAGCAGAACCCCTGGTGGTGGGATGTGCTGCGGAACGGATGGGAATCCAGGTTCGCGCACTGTTTCGATATCGACTGGAGCCAGGGAAACGGTGCGGGTGGCAGGCTGGCGCTGCCGGTATTGCACAGTGAGAACGACCCGGCCCTGTTGACCGTCGACCGATCCGGCACCGAGCCCATGCTGGCACTGCATGATCTGCGGTTCCCCATCGCACCGGGCACCGACGGCGACAATGCCCTGCGTATCCACGATAAGCAGCATTACCGTCTGGTGAGCTGGCGCGCGGGGTTGTGCACGTATCGAAGGTTCTTCGCGGTCAGTGACCTGGCCGCGATCCGCCAGGAGGACCCCGAGGTCTTCGATATCACCCACCGCGAACTCGCCGCCTGGTGCGAGCACGATTTGATCGACGGCGTACGGGTCGATCATCCGGACGGATTGTCCGACCCCGCGGGTTATCTCGCCCGGCTGCGCAGGCTCATCGGCCCACGCAGGCTGCTGCTGATAGAGAAAGTCCTGGCCGAGCGGGAACCGCTGGACGCGACGCTGCCGGTCGACGGCACCACCGGTTACGAGGCATTGGCCTGCTTCGGCGGCGTACTGATCGATCCGAACGGCGCTACAGCGCTCACCGAACTGTCCCGGCGCGTCGCCGGGCACGGTAGCGACCAGGCGTGGATCGACGAAACCGGCCACCGGATCAAACGCGCGATCGCGGAAAGCATTCTGGTCCCGGAAGTCCGGCGGCTGGTGGCGGCGATCAAACGGGATGCGAACGCCGAGCACACCGATACCAAGGCACTGACCGACGCCACCATCGAGGTACTGGCGTTCATGCCGGTATACCGAGCCGACTACGCCCCGTTGACCGGAACAACCGGCGCGGTGATCGCCGAGGTGGAGAAACGCGACAGCGAACTGGCCGCGCCGCTGTCGGTACTGGTCACAGCACTGGCCGCCGATGGCACCGCGGCGACGCGGTTCAGCCAGGTGTGCGGCGCCATCACCGCCAAGGCGGTCGAGGACACCATGTTCTATCAGGCCGCGCGGCTGGTCTCATTGCAGGAAGTCGGCGGCAACCCGGCCCGGTTCGGCCACTCGCTCAACGAATTCCACCTGTGCAACAGCCAGCGCGCACTACGTTGGCCTACAACCATGACGACGCTGTCGACGCACGACACCAAACGTGGCGAAGACGTACGAGCCCGCATCGGCGTGTTGTCCCAGGCTGCCGAGACCTGGGCGCACAGCGTGGAAGCCTGGTTGGCGACCACCCCGGCCCCGGATGGCGCGACCGCGCTGTTCCTGCTGCAGAACATGTTCGGCGTATGGCCCGCGGACGGGCGGCCCGCCGCATCGGTGCCTGGCCTGCGTGAACGCCTACACGGGTTCGCCGAGAAAGCGCTGCGGGAGGCGAATACCGAGACCTCATGGGAGGAGCCGAACACCGAGTTCGAGACCGCTGTGCACGCGTGGCTGGACGCGGTGATCGATGGACCCGTCGGTATAGAGCTCGGCGACCTGGTGCACGAACTCGCCCCGCACGCGTGGTCGGACGCATTGGCGCAGAAGCTGTTACAGCTGTGCGGCCCAGGAATCCCTGATGTCTACCAGGGGTGCGAACTGTGGGAGGACGCTCTGGTCGACCCGGACAATCGCCGACCGGTGGACTTCGCCGCGCGTGCCGCCATGCTCCAATCACTCACCGGAACACCGGCACTCGACACCACCGGTGCCGCGAAGATGTGGATCGTCGCCTATGCGCTGTGGCTGCGCCGTGAGCGTCCCGGCTGCTTCGTCGGCGGCAGCTACCTGCCGCTGTTCGCCGCAGGCGCGCAGGCGAACAACGTGGTGTCCTATGCGCGTGGCCGGGTGGGCGAGGTGCCCGAGGTGATCGTCGTCGCCACCCGGCACAGTCTGCGCCTGGCCGAAAGTGGTTGGGGAGATACCGTTCTCGATTTGCCTGCGGGCATGTGGACCGACCGGCTGACCGGCCTCACCTGCCAGGGGCAAACCCGGCTCGACACCGTGTTCGCCCGGTTGCCGGTCGCGCTACTGGTCCGCTGACGGTTCGCGCGGTGACACGATGCACACCGTGTCGTCCGGTCCACGCCCGACGTCGGCCACCTGCCCGATGAGCCACCGCACCGCACCCGCCCCGGTCGCGACCAGTACCGCGATCTGCGGTGAACCGGTGATCAATACCAGAACCAGGCAGGTCGCCAGCCCGATGACCAATGCGTCGAGTTTGTACACCGGCCACGCGCTACCGGCGATATCGAGTGTCGCGGCGCGCGCCGAGGGAGAGCCGACTGCCATAGCATCAGGGTATTCGGAAAACGAAGTTCGGGCCAGCGAACTTTTATCGCCGGGAACACATCGGCCCGGTGCAGTGTTATCGCGGATATGCCATTGACAGGTGAGTACGCACCGAGCACCTCCGACTGGGCCAGGGGACAAGCAGAGAGATACGAATCTTCCGGCGGCACCGAGGGCACCACCATACAGGGCCGGCCTGTTGTGCTGTTGACCAGCAAAGGCGCCAAAACCGGCAAACTGCGCAAAACTCCATTGATTCGAGTCGAACACGAAGGTGACTACGCCATCGTCGCCTCACTGGCCGGTGCGCCCAAGCACCCGGTCTGGTACTACAACATCAAGGCCGAACCACACGTCGAATTACAGGACGGCCCGGTCACCAAGGACTACACCGCCAGGGAGGTCTTCGGTGACGAGAAGGCGCTGTGGTGGGATCGCGCGGTCGCGGTGTGGCCGGACTACGCCGAATATCAGACGCGGACCGATCGGCAGATCCCCGTCTTCGTCCTCACCCCGCGAGAGCCCGCGCCACCGGCCCCCGAGTAGCACCTACGTGGCCGCCGAATAGCCGCTACCCGCCGCAACGCAGCAGCACACCGGGTGGCAGCATATTTCAGATGTCCGATCCGCTCGAGGTCCTCGACGCACTGCCCGCTTCTCGTCCCACGCTCACCGTGGACGAGATCGATGCCGCGCACAAGCGAATTGCCGACGTCATCGCTCCGACCCCGCTACAGCGCAGCCCGCGGCTGTCCGCGCTGACCGGGGCGAACGTCTATCTCAAACGCGAAGATCTCAGCCCGGTCCGCTCCTACAAGCTGCGCGGGGCTTACAACCTGGTAGTGCAGCTGACCGAGGCCGAGCGCGCCGCGGGCGTGGTAGCGGCCAGTGCGGGCAATCACGCGCAGGGCGTCGCGTTCGCCTGCCAGGCGATGGAGATCGCCTGCCGCATCTACGTGCCGACCACGACACCGAGACAGAAGCGTGATCGCATCCGGGCGCACGGCGGGGAGTTCGTCGAACTGATCGCCGTCGGCGAGACCTACGACGCCGCGGCAACAGCCGCCGCCGCCGATGTGGCGCGCACCGGCGCGACCATGGTTCCACCCTTCGACGACGCGCGTACCGCGGCCGGTCAGGGCACTATCGCCGCAGAACTCATCGAGCAGCTCGATACCGCCCCCGACCTGGTAATCGTGCCGGTGGGCGGCGGCGGTTGCCTCGCTGGTATCGGCACCTATCTGCGCGCGCGGTCGCCGCGCACCGGCATTCTCGGCGTGGAACCCGCCGGCGCGGCCTCGATGACCGCCGCGCTGGTGGCCGGCGGCCCGGTGACGCTGCCGGAGATCGATCCGTTCGTCGACGGTGCCGCGGTGCGCAGGATCGGCGCCGTACCGTTCGCCGCGGTGTCCGGATTCGGTGGCCGAGTGGTCTCGCACGCCTCGCTACCGTTACTGACCACCACCGAATCCAGTGGTAGCGCAGGAGCTTTTCAGATGATGCAGGTCGATGAGGGCGCGCTCTGCACAGCCATGCTCGATCTGTACCAGAATGAAGGAATCATCGCCGAACCGGCGGGTGCGCTCGCCGTAACGGCACTCGCGGAGCTCACGCCGCAACCGGGCGCTACGGTGGTGTGCCTGGTATCCGGCGGCAACAACGATGTATCCCGCTATGGGGAGATCATCGAGCGCTCGCTCGTACATCGCGGTCTCAAGCACTACTTCCTGGTGGACTTCCCGCAGGAACCCGGCGCCCTGCGCCGCTTTCTCGATGAAGTGCTCGGCCCCGAGGACGACATCACACTGTTCGAGTACGTCAAGCGCAACAACCGGGAAACAGGCGCGGCGCTGGTCGGCATCGAACTCGGCGCGCCGGACGGGCTGGCGCCGCTCCTGGAACGGATGCGGCACTCTCCGATCCAGTGCGAGCGCTTGGAGCCCGGCTCACCGGCCTACCGCTATCTGACCTGACCGCTTCGGCCGGACCGGGCCACCACTCAGGCCGCCTGCGCCGTTCTCCTCAGTGGTGCCTCCACACGGGTGTTACGCAGGCATTTCAGGGCAAGCGGCAGTAACCAGAACGCTGCCGACTGGTCGGAGCCGAGCTGAGTGGCCGAGAACCGGTTGTGCACGAACCCGGCCGAGAGTCCGAGCCGGGGTTCGGCCCAGCCGAACGAGCCGCCGATCCCGATATGCCCGAATCCGGCCCGCGCGCCCGGTATCGGGATCGAATGATAACCGAGCCGCCATAGCATCGGCGCATAGAACAGCGCGCGATCGAGCTGGAAGGTCTCGATACGACGCAATGCCTTCATTGTCCGGCTGCCGAGATACCCGCACTCGTCCGGGGAACCGTCGCAGGCGAGCGCACTGTACATGGCGGCGAGTGCGGACGCGGTACACACCGCATTAGCCGACCCGAGCTCGGTCTCCAGGATCGGCGGATCGGTGCCCTGCATAGTTCTTTCCAGACCGGGTAGGAACAAGCCGCGAGTGACAGCGCCGAGGGCGCCGGGGAACCGATGGCTGCGACCGAGAAATGCCGTACTGAGCGATTTTCCGACTGCGCCGAGCTGAAGACCGGCCAGCGGCGCATAGGTGATCCCCGCGCCCGCGGGCGGCCTGCCCAGATGCAGGCCACCGATGCCGAGCGGCTCGGCGACCTCGGTACGGAACAGCTCGCGCAGATCGGCACCGGTGATCGCGCGAGTCAGGCCGGAGACCAGCCAGCCGAAGGTGATGGCATGGTACGCGGGAACACCGAGCAAATGGTCGGGCTTCGCCGCGGCGAGGCGGTGCTCCATGAGCCGGTGGTCGAGCACATCGGCCACATCGGTCACGAGCGGCTTCACCGCGGACAGCCCGGCCCGGTGCGACATCAGCTGACGGACAGTGATCTTGCGCTTGCCATTGGCACGGAACTCCGGCCAGTACTCGGCGACGGGGGCCGAATAATCGAGCAGACCGCGGTCGGCGAGGCGATGCACGACCGTGGCGGCGATCCCTTTCGTTGCGGAGAAAACGATAGTGCCGGTGTCCCTCGTCCACGGAACCTCGCCCGCGGCGCCGATCCAGATATCCACCAGCGGCTCATCGTCGCGATACAGTGCGAATGCCGCGCCGGTGCCCCGACCATTGCCGAATGCCCGTGCGAAAGCACGCACGAACGGCGCGAATTCAGCGGCTGCGCTGCCCCCGATTCCCGGAGGTAGATCCGCCGGGGTTCTGGACCTGATGGTGCTCATACCCCCGAGGGTAGTGGCGTAGCTCACAGTCGACAAAGGTCTGCCTCGGACAGTTGTAGGCCCGTTATCGACAATCACCGAGAACAGAGCCGGGGTAGGGATTTCCACGAGCTCATCTCGAGGCCGATGGTGCCGTTTCGATCAGCGCGAAAGAGTGTCCGGGAAGGGTTGTCGCAGCGGGGCCGATCGTCGGCGACTCCCAGGACAGCAGCGGAATACCGGCGATCGGCACGGCGACCTGATCCTCGTCCAGATTGCATATCAAGGCCAGTGTGCCGCGGTGGACAACGATCCACCGCGCCACCTCGTCGTAGTCGACTGAAACATGCGTCAGCCATGGATCACTGAGCTCCGCGCGTTCCCGGCGCAGTGCGAGCAACGCTCGATAACAAGACAGCAACCGGTTATGACCCGGTTCTTCCATTTCGCCCCAATCCAGCTTCGAACGCAGAAATGTCCGAGTATCCTGTGGATCCGGCACCTCGTCGGTGGACCAGCCATGTGTGGCGAACTCGTCCTTACGCCCCTGCGCGGTGGCGGCGGCGACCACCGGATCGGTATGCGAGGTGAAGAACAAGAACGGTGTGCGCGCCCCCCATTCCTCCCCCATGAACAGCATCGGCGTGAACGGCGCGCACAGTACCAGGGCCGCTTTGATCGCCAGCTGGCCCGCGGTCAGATAGGCACTCGGTCGGTCGCCGAGCGCACGGTTACCGATCTGGTCGTGATCGCAGGTGTAGGCCAGCAGCGCACTACCGGGAAGCAGCGCCGGATCGATCGGGCGGCCATGGATGCGACCACGGAAGCTGGAATAGGTTGCGGCATGGAAGAACCCGTGCGTAAGCGTCTGAGCCAGGCAGCGCAACGAACCGAAATCGGCGTAATAGCCCTGCCGCTCACCGGAAACCGCGGTGTGCACGGCATGATGCAGGTCGTCGTTCCACTGTGCGGTCATCCCGAGGCCACCGGCCGCACGCGGGGTGATCACCGCGGGATCATTGCGATCACTTTCCGCGATCAGGGTCAGTGGCCTGCGCATATGGGCGGCCAGACCTTCGGTGGCCACGGAGAGTTCGGCGAGCAGATGCGTCGCAGTATGGTCGATCAAGGCGTGCACCGCGTCCAGGCGCAGTGCGTCGATATGGAAAACGCTCAACCAGCGCAGCGCATTGTCGATAATGTATTCGCGCACCTGATCGGATTGCGGACCGTCCAGATTGAGACACTGCCCCCAGGTGTTCCGCCCTTCGGCGAGGTAGGGCGCGAAGCGCGGCAGATAGTTACCGGACGGCCCGAGGTGGTTGTAAACGACATCCAGGCAGACCGCAAGCCCACGGACGTGGCAGGCGTTCACGAACCGCTGCAAACCGTCGGGCCCGCCGTAACTCTCCTGCACCGCGTACCAGAGCACTCCGTCGTACCCCCAGTTGTGGGTACCGTCGAAGGCGTTCACCGGCATCACCTCGACCACGGTGACACCGAGCTCGACCAGATGATCGAGCCGCTCGACCGCGGCATCGAAGGTGCCCTCCGCGGTGAAAGTTCCGATGTGCAGCTCATAGTAGACCGCTCCGGCCGGCGGCCGCCCGGTCCAGCCCGCGTCGGTCCACCCCGCCGGATCCAGTGTGTGCAGCGCCGAGCGGGCGTGCACCCCGTCGGGCTGACGGGGTGAGCGTGGATCGGGCAATACCTTGGGATCGTCGTCGAGCAGGAACCCATACCTGGCCCCCGCCTCGGCGGGCACATCGGCCCGCCACCACCCGTTCGGCGACCGCGCCATCGAGTGGACGACTCCATCCAGGTCCAACCGCACCGATTCCGGCCGCGGCGCCCACACCTCGAACACCGTCACCCGCCCAGCATCCCATGCGTGCGACCGATTCGCCCGGCACCGAGACCAAGCCCGGCCGTTGGCCGCGGTGTCCATCCCCTCGACCCAGCGGCGGCGTCCGCCCACGGTACCGACACTCCTACAGCAGACCTTCGGCCCTGGTCCGAGCCGATGGTCTGTGTGAGAGTGGCGGGGTGGACTGCTATCGCGAACGAGTTCTCCCCCGGATCGTGAACATGGCCTGTGGCATGCGGTCCAATGATCGGCTGCGCGAGCAGGTATGCGACGGGCTGCACGGACGGGTCCTGGAAATCGGCTTCGGCTCAGGTTTGAATGTGCCGTTCTACCCGGACTCGGTCCAGTCGGTCAACGCGGTAGAGCCCGCCGATACCGGCTGGCGGCTCGCCCGCAAGCGCGTCGCCGCAGCCACTGTGCCGGTACTGCGGACCGGGCTGGACGGGCAGGCCCTGCCCGCCACGGACGACACCTTCGACTGCGCCCTGTCCACCTGGACCATGTGCACCATCCCCGATATCGCCACCGCCCTGGCCGAAGTGCGCCGCGTGCTGGTCCCCGGCGGGACCCTGCACTTCCTCGAGCACGGGCTGGCACCGGACCACAGGGTGCAGGTCTGGCAGCACCGCCTGAACCCGGTACAGAAGAAACTGTTCGGCGGCTGTCACCTGAACCGCGATATCCGCGGCCTGTTGACCAACGCCGGTTTCGAAATCCGCAGCGCCGAGTCGTTCTATCTAGAGGCCACACCCCGGTTCATAGGCGCGCACACCCTCGGTATCGCAGTGTCGGGGTGACGCTCAAGCGGTGAGGCAACCGGGGCCGAGCAGCGCCTTCAAATCACCCATCAACGCGGAGGACGGCGAAACCCGCAGCCGATCATCGAGTTTCAACAGCGTGGTCTTATCCCCTGCGCCGACCAGCCGCAGGTGCACATCCGACGTGCCAGGATGGCTGCTCAATACTCGCTTGAGCGCGCCGACTTTGTCCGGGGTGCACATCCGGGTCGGGATGGTGACCGACAGCGGCTTGGCCACCCCGACCGCGGACAAGTCGGGTACGGCGAGATCGTTGGCGATCAACGAGATCCGGTCGTCACGCACCGAGACACGCGCCTTCACCAGGACCACAGCATCCTCGACGACGTCCATGCCGTACACCGAGTACGCCTGCGGGAAGAACAGCACCTCGATACCACCGGTGAGGTCTTCCAGCTGTGCGGACGCCCATGCCAGGCCGTTCTTGTTGATGCGCCGGTTCACCGAAGCCAGAATGCCGCCGACGGTCACCTGTGTGCCGTCTTTGAGATCACCTTCCAGGATGGCGGGGATCTGCGTATCCGCCTGCGCCGCAAGCACATGCTCGATGCCGGTGAGCGGATGTCCGGACACGTACAGCCCGAGCATCTCTCGCTCCAGTGCGAGCCGATGTTTGGATTCCCACTCCTCGTCGGGAACCTTCACGGTGAACACCGAGGTCACCGACTCATCCGCGTCCTCACCGCCGAACAGGTCGAATTGGCCTATCGCCTCGGCCTTCTTGGTGGACATCACCGCGTCGATGGCATCGGAGTGGATGAGCAGCAGGCCCTTGCGCGGGTGCCCGAGCGAATCGAACCCTCCCGCCTTGATGAGAGATTCGGTGACCTTCTTACTCGCCGCGATGGCATCGATCTTGTTCAGGTAGTCGGAGAAGTCGGTGAACTTCGATTTCTCCTTGCGCGCCTGGATGATCGAGGAGACGACATTCGCGCCGACATTGCGCACCGCGCCGAGACCGAAGCGGATGTCCTTGCCGACGGAGGCGAAGTTCTGCTCGGATTCGTTGACGTCCGGCGGTAGTACGGTGATGCCGAGACGGCGGCAGTCCGAGAGGTAGACCGCGGCCTTGTCCTTATCGTCGCCGACGGAGGTGAGCAGGCCCGCCATGTACTCGGCCGGATAGTTGGCCTTGAGGTAGGCGGTCCAGAACGAGACCAGGCCGTAGCCCGCGGCATGCGATTTGTTGAACGCGTAACCCGCGAACGGAAGGATGGTGTCCCACAACGCCTTCACCGCGGCCTCGGAGAACCCGTTCGTGGTCATACCCGCGTGGAAGTCCTTGTACTCCGCCTCCAGGACCTCCAGCTTCTTCTTACCCATCGCCTTACGCAGCGCGTCGGCCTTGCCCATCGAGTAGGAGGCGACCTTCTGCGCGATGAACATGATCTGCTCTTGGTAGACGATCAGACCGTAGGTCTCGGCGAGGATATCCGCGAGCGGTTCGGCCAGCTCGGGATGAATCGGCGTGATCGGTTGCCGCCCATTCTTGCGGTCGGCGTAATCGTTGTGCGCGTTCATGCCCATCGGACCGGGGCGATACAGCGCGAGCACGGCGACGATATCGTTGAAGCCGGTGGGCTGCATACGGCGCAGCAGATCGCGCATGGGGCCGCCGTCGAGCTGGAAAACACCGAGTGTGTCACCGCGCGAGAGCAATTCATAGGTCGCCGGATCGTCCAGCGGCAGATTGTCCATATCCAGATCGATGCCGCGGTTGGCCTTGATATTGTCCAGCGCGTCACCGATCACAGTGAGATTGCGCAGGCCGAGGAAGTCCATCTTCAGCAGGCCGATGGCCTCGCACGAGGGGTAGTCCCAGCCGGTGATGATCGCCCCGTCCTGGGGCCGCTTCCACAGCGGTATGGCGTCCATCAGCGGTTCGGAGGACATGATGACCGCACAGGCGTGTACACCGGCGTTGCGGATCAGGCCTTCCAGGCCGCGCGCGGTCTCGTAGATCTTGGCGACATCCGGATTGCTGCCGATGAGCTCACGGACCTCGGCGGCCTCCTTGTACCGCTCGTGGTCGGGATCCATGATGCCCGACAGCGGAATGTCCTTGGCCATGATCGGCGGCGGCAGTGCCTTGGAGATCTGATCGGCGATGGCGAAACCTGGCTGGCCGAACTGGACGCGTGCGGAGTCCTTGATCGCGGCCTTGGTCTTGATGGTGCCGAAGGTGATCACCTGAGCGACCCGGTCGCTGCCCCATTTCTCGGTGGCGTAGCGAACCATCTCACCGCGGCGGCGATCGTCGAAGTCGATATCGATATCGGGTGCGGAGGGACGCTCCGGGTTGAGGAACCGCTCGAACAGCAAACCGTGCGGCAGCGGATCGATATTGGTGATGCCCAACGCATACGCCACCAGCGAACCGGCCGCCGAACCACGGCCGGGCCCGACCCGGATGCCGACCTCCCTCGCATGCGCGACGAGGTCGCCGACCACGAGGAAGTACGCGGGGAAACCCTTCTGCTTGATGACATCGAGCTCGTAGTGGGCGCGGGTGTAGTACTGCTCCGGCACACCGCCGGGAAACCGGCGCCTCAGGCCGCGGTCGACCTCTTTGCGCAGCCAGGAATCCTGATCTTCCCCCTCCGGCACCGGGAAGACCGGCATGCGGTCCTTGAAGGCCCATACGTCGTCATAGGACTGCACGCGTTCGCCGATCAGCACCGTGTTGTCGCACGCGCCGGGCACCTCGGCATCCCAGAGCGCACGCATCTCCGCGGCGGATTTCAGGTAGTAGCCGTCACCATCGAACTTGAAGCGGGTCGGATCCGACAGCGTCTTACCGGTCTGCACACACAGCAGCGCCTCGTGGTTGCTCGACTGCTCCTTGGTGACGTAGTGACAGTCGTTCGTCGCCAGCGGGGGAATACCCAGCTTGTCACCGATGGCAAGCAGCCCTTCCCTGACCCGGCGCTCGATGGACAGCCCGTGGTCCATCACCTCGAGGAAGAAATTGTCCTTACCGAAGATCTCCTGCCATTTGGCCGCGGCCTCCAGCGCCTCCCGGTCGTGGCCGAGCCGTAAGCGGGTCTGCACCTCGCCTGAGGGGCAACCGGTCGTCGCGATGATGCCCTCGGCGTGCTCGGCGATGATCTCCTCGTCCATCCGAGCCCACTTACCGAGCTGCCCTTCCAACGAAGCCAGCGAGGACAGCTTGAACAGATTGCGCAGCCCGGTCGCGTTCTCCGCGACCATGGTCATATGGGTGTACGCGCCCGAACCGGAGACATCGTCACCTTTCTGGCTCGGATCACCCCACTGCACGCGTTTGCTGTTGAACCGGGAGCCGGGCGCGATATAGGCCTCGATCCCGATGATCGGCTTGATGCCGTGTTTCACGGCGGAGTTGTAGAACTCCGATGCCCCATACATATTGCCGTGGTCGGTCATCCCGACCGCGGCCATCTCCAACCGTTGTGCCTCGGCGAACAGCGGTGAGATCTTGGCCGCCCCATCGAGCATGGAGTACTCGGTGTGGTTGTGCAGATGAACGAACGATCCGGACGAGGCGGCCAAAACGGTCATTCCTCCCAAGGTCTCGACGGGGGGTGGCTGGAACGATTCTAGGTCGGCCCGCCGACGAGTTCGGCAGGGCTTACCACTGTGGGCAGGCGTCCGGCGTGTCGGCGGCGCCGAGCAGCGGCGCGTCCTGGCGAATCACTCGATGAGCGACTGTTGTCCGTACCCGCCCGCGCCACCGCGACCACGCGGCCCGGCGATACCGCGGATCCGCGCTGCGGTCGCGGTGCCGGTGCGACGCCATCGTCCGAGGGCGCCGTAGCCATAGCGACACGCCCGGGACACCCGTTCTCGATCGGAATTGAACCGTCAAGCGCCTGGCGTCGTGATGAAGAGGCACGCGGTATCGGCACAGCGCCTGCCGCACGTTCGAGGAGATTGCATGAAACGTCTCGGGCCCTGGTTCACCCTGGCGGCGGCGCTCGCACTCGGTGTGGTCCTGCTGATGGTCAACATGTCCAAGGACAATGAACCGGCAGCCGCACCACCGAACACCACGACCGAATCCGGCGCACCACCGCCGGCTTCACCACCGCCGACATCCGAACCACCACCGCCAGGCCCCGCCCTGCCCGCACAGGCCGACTATGTGGGCACCATCCCCCTCACCGGCGGCACCGTGATCACCCTGGCGATCGCCGTCGAAGGCGATGCGGCGATCGCCTACGCCTGTGACGGCGCGAATGCCGAGGCCTGGCTGCGCGGCAGTGTGCTGGACACGACACTGCAGCTCACCGGCAAGGGCGATGCCCGGCTCGACGGCCGCTACAACGGCACAGTCGTCACCGGGACGCTGGTGCTCGGCGGCAAGCGATGGGATTTCACCGCCGCACCGGTGCAATCACCCGCTGGGCTCTATGTCTACCGCGAGGACAACATCCGACAGAGTTGGATCATCGCCGCGGACGGCACCGTCACCGGTGTCCAGCGCGCGGCCGATGGCACGACCGCACCAGCTCCCGGCCTGGCACCGGATGCGACGGCGTTCGTCGGTGGCAAGCAGATCACCGCGAGCAAGGTCGAGGGTGGTGACGATGTCGGCTGAGCCAACGACCACACCGTCCGGCCCTGCCCGCCCCGGCGCAGGCTCCACTATGGCGATCGTGCTCCCTGTGTTGATCGGCGCCGCGGTGGCCGTAGCGCTCGGCGTATACGGCCGGATGCACGACCCGCGGTTCTTCTCCGTCAACATAGCCGGTTTCTCCAGCCCGACGGCGGTGAAATCCTGGCTGGCCACACTCGCCTTCGTCCTGGCCCTCGGGCAGGTCGGCTCGGCACTGGCGATGTACGGCAAGCTCCCCGGCCTGGTGGCGCCACGCTGGATCGGCACCGCCCACGTGTGGTCCGGTCGGCTGGCGGTACTGGCCAGCATCCCGGTCGCGGTGCACTGCTTGTACGCACTGGGCTTCCAGGACTACGAGTCCCGCGTTCTGCTGCATTCGCTGTTCGGCTGCTTCTTCTACGGGGCCTTCGTCGCCAAGATGCTGTTACTCACCCGTAAAGGTCTGCCCGGCTGGGTTCTCCCGGTCGCGGGCGGTCTGGTGTTCACCGGTCTCACCGGTCTCTGGCTCACCTCCTCGCTGTGGTTCTTCCAGAACAACGGCCTCATCTTCTGAACGGAATCCGAATGACTTTCGACGAACAACTCCACACCCGCCGCGGTGTCGTCATCGCGGGCACGGGCGCCGTCGCCGCGGCAGCGCTCACCGCGTGCGCCACCTATGGCAACGACAACGCGGCGCCTGCACCGAACCCCGCTCCCGCCGCCGACGCCGAGAGCGGGGCCGCAGGTGCCGGGCAGCAGGCGAGAACACTGGCCAAAACCGCCGATATCCCGGTCGGCGGAGGCGTGATCGTCGGCGATACCGTGGTCACCCAGCCCAGTGCGGGCACCTTTGTCGGGTTGTCCTCGGTCTGCACCCATGCGGGGTGCACGGTATCCACGGTGTCCGACGGCACCATCGACTGCCCATGCCACGGCAGCAAGTTCGGTTTGGACGGCGCGGTGGCGAAGGGACCGGCCACCACTCCGCTCGCCCCGAAGAAAATCCAGGTCGAGGGCGATTCGATCACCGCGGGATGACCGGTACCGGTGGCACGGTCGCCGGTCCATGAGGAGCAGCGCCCCGCGCCATCGGGCAGCCTGCACGTCTGCGCGGACTTCAGTACGCCGCGCACACCGGAGCCGACAAGTTCCGGCGTGCGCGGCGCTATCCGCCTCGGTGTGCCGCCGACCGCCCGATCGCCACCCATGCACCAAGCCAAGGACCAATGCTGGTAGCTCGCACCGGAAAGACGGTGACCGCGGCACCAACGGATGGTCTCAGGGCAGCGGACCGCCCGCGCGCGTCATTCGACCCACGACACCTGTGTATCGATTTTCTGCTGCAGCGTGCTGGCAGTACGCGGATCGCGGTAGACCTGATGCCCACCGACCGTGATGGACCCCGACACCGGCAAGGGCAAACCGAGGTCCACCGTGATGACGCCTGTGCCCTGCATGACGTAATCCCGGATATCGAGGGTGCCCGCATGATTCGGGAGCGTCCACACCAGCGATTTCGGCGTCTGCGTGACATGCAACTCGATGGTGAGCCGGTCACCCTCACGTTTGGTCAGTGTCGCAGTGGTCACTTGGTCGAGCAGGACACCACTGGCGACATCCTGTCGCACCGTCCATACCGCGCCCTCACCTACTGGCTCGCCCGGAAATGCGATCGATCGGTAAACAGCCTGATAGAACGCGTGCTCGAGGGCGGTGCGCGCGGTATTCGACACCTCGGGAGCCGGCTCCAGCCGCAGCTCGGTGATCGCACCGAGCTCACTGAGATCGAAACCCGCGTGCGAGCCACCGATCTTGGTGAGCGCCTTGGCCAGTTTCGGATCCGGCGAGGTGACCATACCGAGGACCAGGTCGATGCCCTCGGACGTAGTCTGCGCGGTCATGGGAATGGTCAGTGCGGGGGTGGAGAAATCACGCGGCGGCTGCCCATCGAGCTGCTGCTCGATGCGATGCGCGGTGTAGAGCGTCACCTGTTGCACGGTGCCCGCTGGATAGTCCGGTCGGAGCAGCGAGCGCGGCTCCGCGCCGTTCGAGACGACCATGGTCACCGCGGCCGGTATCGGCACAGTCACTTCCTTGCCGATACCCAGTGGCCCGGTGCCATCGGTTTCGCCGTCGGATTCCGCTCGGTCGGCACAACCGACCCCGAAAGCGGAGAGCCCGACCACGAGCACCATGAACAGCACACCCGGACGGGCTATCCGGGACAGGTGGGGGGGAGACAACACCGTCACGTGGAACAGGGTACGGGCGTTCCCCTGGTGTCGGTCGAGACATTCGGGTACGCGCCGATCAGAGGACGGACAACCGCGGCGTCCGCCGAGACAACCGGACGCGCGCACCAGCTCGGATTCGGCTCGAGAGATGATAGTCGGCGTGAGTGACGACCGGCCACCCGAGGAAAGCCAAGCAGACACCGCCGATCCGGCAAACCCGACCACCCCATCCCCGTCCCCCGCACCGCGGCGGCTTCCCGTCCTACTCGCCCTCGCCGCAGTGGTGCTAGGCCTGGACTTGCTCACCAAGACCCTCGCGGTCGCGCACCTGACGCCGGGGGATCCGGTACCGATCATCGGTGACTTCGCGCGCCTGAGCCTGGTGCGCAATCCGGGCGCGGCGTTCTCCATGGCCACCGGCATGACCTGGTTGCTGACCCTGGTCGCCGTCGCCGTCGTGATCGGTGTGATACGCATCGGGCGCACCATGCGCTCGCTGTGGTGGGCGATCGGCCTCGGCTTGGTGCTCGGCGGCGCGCTCGGCAATCTGGTAGACCGGTTGTTCCGCGCGCCGGGCCCGCTACAAGGACATGTGGTCGATTTCGTCGCGATCGGCTGGTGGCCGGTGTTCAATGTCGCGGACTCCGCCATCGTATGCGGAGCGATCTCGCTGGTGGTGCTCACGCTGTTCGGCTTCGAGCCGAACGGCACCCGCGTCGGTCGCGGCGAACAGGACAGTGCGAGCGAGGGTAGCGCGACATGAGAGAGACCAGGACCATGCCCGTTCCCGACGGGCTCGACGGGATGCGCGTCGATGCCGGGCTGTCCCGGTTGCTCGGCCTGTCCCGCACCGCCGTGGCCGCACTCGCCGAAGAAGGCGCCGTCCGCCTCGACCACAACGCTGCCGGGAAGTCCGATCGGCTCACTGCCGGGGCATGGCTGGAAGTGGTGTTCCCCGAACAGAGGCGAGAGCTCACCATCGAGGCCGAGCCGGTGGAGGGTATGAAGATCCTCTACGCCGATGACGATATCGTCGCGGTGGACAAACCGGTCGGCGTGGCCGCGCACACCGGTGTCGGCTGGAGCGGACCGACCGTGGTCGGTGGGCTGGCCGCGGCGGGCTACCGAATCTCGACCTCGGGCGCTCACGAACGGCAGGGCATTGTGCACCGCCTCGATGTCGGCACCTCTGGGGTGATGGTGGTCGCTCAGTCCGAGCATGCGTATACCGTGCTCAAACGCGCGTTCAAACAGCGAACCATCGACAAGCGTTATCACGCTCTGGTGCAGGGACATCCCGATCCGAGCAGCGGCACCATCGATGCCCCGATCGGCCGGGCCCGCGGCAACGACTGGAAGTTCACCGTCGCCGCCGAGGGGCGGCCGAGCATCACGCACTACGACACCGTCGAGGCGTTCCATTCCGCCAGCCTGCTGGATATCCACCTGGAGACCGGCCGCACCCATCAGATCCGGGTGCACTTCTCGGCGATCCGCCACCCGTGTTGTGGCGATCTCACCTATGGCGCCGACCCGAGGCTGGCGGAGCGGCTCGGGCTGCAACGCCAGTGGCTGCATGCCCGATCGCTGGGTTTCCAGCATCCCGCCGACGGCCGCTATCTGGAGATAACAAGCGAGTACCCGGACGATCTACGCCACGCCATCGACGTCCTGCGCGATGCCTGATCGGCGGATGCCGTCGTGGCGGACCGTCTTCGCCATAGGGACCGCCGTGTCAGCCGCCCTGATTTTCGTGCTGGGTGCGCTGACTCCGCCGTATCGGCCCGCGGTGTCCACCGATCGGCTCGGCCCGGAACAGGGCGAGCAGGTCGCGGCGTACCTGGCGCGAGCACAGGATTCGCTGACAGGCGACACCGTCGAGCACCGCTGGGCACTCGTATCTTTCACCGCACCCCTTGTGCCGGAACAGATCCCGGCCTACAGCGACGGGATGCGCATTGCCCAGGTGCTGTACCACGTGGCACTCGACCGGGTACAGACACCGCTGGTCACCGTGCCGGTTCCGACACCGACCAGCGCAGCGGTGAACTCCGCTCGATACGCGGCCTGGTTACTCCCACCCCCCACCGACGAACGCTCCGCCCGGATCGCCGCCTTCGCCGCGGCGCAGCTACGGACAGGCTGCGCGTGCGTGGTCGGGCTCGTCGTCCGCGGCGCACCGGCCGAGCTGCGGAGTCTGGCGAGCCACAACGGTATCCGCGCCGTCCAAGCGCTCCCCGCCGATGCGGTGGCAGGCAGTTTCGCAGTCGTCCCCCTGCTGCCCGGCTACCGCGATATCGTCGCACCCGGCCCGGACGACGGCCCGGTCCCGCCACCGTGAGCGCGGCGCCGATGCCGCGCACCACGGCCGAACGACGCTCAGGCCGACCCGCGCCCGCTATCCGGCCGGATACGGATCCGGCAGGGTGACGACCCCGTCCAGATAACGGCGGCAGCGGCCGAACAACAGCACGCGGTCGCCGGTCAGCTCGCAGCGCAGGCTGCCACCGCGGCGCGACAGCTGTCTGGCACGTAATCCGGTACGACCCGTATGCTCGGCCCACAACGGCACCAGCTGAGCATGCGCGGATCCGGTCACCGGATCTTCTGGCACCCCGATGCCAGGAGCGAAGACCCTGGAAACGAAGTCGACCGACTCACCTGGGGCAGTGATGATCGCCGCACGCGGTAGCGCGGGGAAGCCGGACAACACCGGCGCGGCATCACGCACCTCCTGTTCGGTGGCTACCACGATCACCTCGTCGGTACCGGAATACGCGCGTACCGGACGCACCCCGAGTGCCGCGACGAGCGCAGGCTCCGGCGGTACCGGAATACTCGGCACCGCAGGCAGATCCAGGACGAATTCATCGTCATCGGTGCGGTCGACATGCAGCCAGCCGCTGCGCGTATAGAAGCTCACCCGGTCCGCCCCTGGATGGGTGTCGACCAGAATCTGCGCGGCACTGGCCATGGTGGCGTGCCCGCACAGGTCGACCTCGGCCTCCGGCGTGAACCAGCGCAGATGGAAAGCGGGCCACTCACCCGGCGCCGCCCCGGCCTCGGACGGTAACTGCGCGGTATAGAACGCGGTTTCGGCGAGATTGTTCTCCTCGGCCACCTGTTGGAGCAATACATCCGGCAACCAGAAGGGGAGCGGCATGACTGCGGCCGGATTGCCCGAGAACGGTGCATCGGCGAACGCGTCGATCTGGTGCAGTAGTATCTCCATACTCGGAGAAGGTACTCCAACCCCGAATATCGCCTCGCACAAGGCTTCTCACCGCACCGAACTCAGAGCTCGAGCCTTATCAGGCCGCCCCTCCCGGTGAGCTGGGCAGTAGCCGCCGCTCATCGCCGAGTACCGCCGCACTCACCCACCAGGCCACTTCGACGAGCACGATACCGACCGCACCGCATGCCAGCGCGGCACCGGTCAACGCGGGATCGGAGGGGTCGAGCTTGAAGAAATGCCGAGTGAACGGAACGGTGAACAGGGCGGTATAAGCCGCGGCCGATGCCGCGATCAGCACAACCTTCCACCACACATACGGTCGCGCGACAATAGCAAGCACCCATACCGCGATCATGATCAGCGTGATGAGCGCGGTGGTACCCGCCTGGATCTTCTGCTCTTCACTGGCATCAGGGCCCGCATAGGCGATCAGATAGGACACGAAGGTGGCTACGCCGATCACCACACCGGAGGGAATGGCCAGCCGCATCACTCGCCCGACGAACCCGGTGCGCGCACGCTCGTTGTTGGGCGCGAGCGAAAGCACGAATGCCGGGATACCGATCGTGAACCAGGCCGCGATGGTGACGTGCCTCGGCAGGAACGGGTAAGCGATGGGTTCGTAATCGAAGATCTGCGAACCGATTCCGGCGATCCCGACCAGAAAGGCCAGCAGCACCGAATAGACGGTCTTGGTGAGGAACAGATTCGACACCCGCTCGATATTGCCGATCACCCGGCGCCCTTCACCGACCACGAAAGGCAGCGTGGCGAACTTGTTGTCCAGCAACACGATCTGCGCCACCGCGCGAGTGGCCGGACTACCCGACCCCATCGCCACACCGATATCCGAATCCTTCAGCGCGAGAACATCATTAACTCCGTCACCGGTCATCGCCACGGTATGCCCATTGCCCTGCAGGGCCGCGACCATGGCCCGCTTCTGATCCGGACGGACCCGGCCGAAAGTGGTGTTGCGCTCCAGGACATCGGCCAATCGATCGCGATCCTCCGGTAACTCGCGTGCGTCGATGGCATGGTCACCACCGGCCAGGTCGAGTGAGGAAGCCACCGCGCCGACCGATACGGCGTTGTCACCGGAGATGACTTTGATCGAGACATCCTGATCCGCGAAGTACTCGAGGGTCTCCCTGGCATCCGGACGCACTTTCTGCTCCAGTACGACCAAGGCGGCGGGGCGCACCACCCCAGGGGCGTCCGGCGCGTCCACCGGCCGGTCGCTGCGCGCCAGCAGCAGGATACGCAGACCCGAGGCACCGAGTTCCTCGGCGAGGACCGCCTCCGCGGAACCAGGGTCGAGCAGTACGTCCGGCGCGCCGAGCAGCCAGTCGCCGTGCGCGCCATAGGAGCCGCCACTCCACTTCTTGGCCGAGGAGAACGGCGCGACGGCGGTACGCGACCAACCTGGCCCCTCCGGCAGCTCCTCGGCGATCGCCCGCACACTGGCATTCGGACGCGGATCATCGGCAGCCAGCGCGGCCAGGGCGGCGCGCACCTCGCTGTCGTCGAAGGCACCGAGCGGCTCGAGATCAGATAACCGCATACCGTTCTCGGTCAACGTGCCGGTCTTGTCCGCGCACACCACATCGACGCGGGCCAATCCCTCGATGGCAGGCAGCTCCTGCACCAGACATTTACGCTTGCCCAACCGCACCACACCGACCGCGAAGGCGATCGAGGTCATCAGCACCAGCCCCTCCGGCACCATCGGCACCAGTGCGGCGACCATCCCGGTGACCGCGGGCCGCCACGACTCGTTACTGGAGACCAGCTGGTTGTAGATGCTCAGCAGACCAGCGGGAATGAGCAGATAGGTGATGAACTTCAAGATCTTGTCGATCCCGCTGCGCAATTCGGAGCGCACCAGGGTGAACTTGCTCGCCTCCTCGGCCAGCTTCGCCGCGTAGGCATCCCGGCCGACCTTGGTGGCGCGGTAAGCGCCAGAGCCGGAGACCACGAAACTGCCGGACATCACCGAAGTGCCGATCTCCTTGTCGACCGGATCGGCCTCACCGGTGAGCAATGATTCGTCCACCTCGAGCAGCGCGGATTCCTCGACCTCGCCGTCCACCACGATCTGATCGCCTGGCCCGAGCTCGATCAGATCGTCGAGCACCACCTCATTCGGCGCGATCGCGACGGCGGTACCGTCTCGGCGCACGGTCGGCTTGGCCTGACCGACGATGGCAAGCCGGTCCAGTGTGCGTTTAGCGCGAATCTCCTGGATGATGCCGACCGCGCTGTTGGCGACGATCAGCAGGCCGAACATGCCGTCGATGATCGAACCGGTGGCCAGCACCGCGATCAGCAGGATGCCGAGAATGGCGTTGATCCTGGTGAATACATTCGCCCGGACGATATCGCGGACCGAGCGGCTGGCACGGGCAGGGACATCATTGGTCAGACCGTCCCGGCGACGTTGTTCGACCTGCGCCGTGGTGAGTCCGATCGCCCCCGATGCCTGCACGGTAATCGACATGCCCGCAAGGCTACGTCACGACCGAGCCCGGCTCTCGGGCCACGGTTACCTACGAGTACACAGCAGGCTCGGCGGCTCGGCATGTCGCGGTGATGACGGCAACGGGCAGGCCGCCGGGGATAACCCCGGCGGCCTGCCCGGCCGGAACACGCGGACTAGCTGCAGGCGGGCGACTGCTCGCCGAGCTGGGTCAGCATGTTGCAGGCCCAGAGCTGCTGGATCTTCCACTTGCCGTTGTCGACGACGAAGGGGACATCGACGACGTTCTCCTGGCCGTTCACGATGAACGTGGCCTTCGCGGTCACGCTGTCACCGAACGGGACGACGTCGGTGACCACGATCTTCACATCGGAGCCCGCCGCGGCCTTGGCCAGGCGGTCGGGCAGCTCCGGATCCACTTCGGCGCCTTGGACTTTGTCCAGCTTCTCGGAAGCGGGTACCGACGGGTCGAGCGCACGGGCGAGGTCGGCGTTCAGCTCCGCGACAGTCGGAGTCGGCGGCAGTTCCACGGTCGTAGTAGCCGCCTTGACGCTGGTCGACGTCGTAGCAGCGGACTCATTGTCCGTATCGTCACTACTGCAGGCGGTCATGCCGAGCGCGGCGACCATGGCCAGGCCGGCGATGGCGATGCGTCCAGTCTTACGAAGCTTCAACTGCTCGTCCTTTGCGTTCGAGGAGGTCGGTGTCGTGTTCCACCGTAACAATCGCCGCCAGGACGGCAGCGCTGCACGAAGCCCCAGGCTACCGGCATCGAATGCTCCGCAAAGAGTCACCTGGCCGACAGTCGCCGCCTGCGACGGCCGCACACTGCCGATCGGCGAGTTCGGGCTCCGGCCTGCGTCACAGCAGACTGCTCAATGGATCGGCTGGGGTGAGGGCCGTATCGGTAGCGGCGAAGGTACGCGCAGGCCCAGGGCCGGTCGAACGGGTTTCGAAGCGAACCGTCACCACGCCCTGCCCCGCGCCCTGCACCCAGCCATGGCCGTGCTCGGAATGGGTCACATCCATACCGGGATACCAGGCAGTGGCGGCCGGGACAGGTGCGGCGGGCGACACCGTTCCCACGGTGCCGGTTGCGTCGGCCGCAGCAGCTGTGTTCTCGAAGGACGCCTGCTCCGGTGACATTCCCGCCACGGGGATCTCGCCGGCCTGACCGCGATCGAGTTCGGGGAACAACGATTCCTGCCGGACCATGGACAACCCCCCGTAACTCACTCCGACCAGCCGGACCGGGCCCAGTTCGCGCGGATCGAGCGCCGAACGCTGCGCGGCGGCGCGGAGCGTCGCCGGATCCTCGGTCGCGTACGGCAACGTACTGGAGCGGGTGACGATGCCCATATCGGATTTCCTCAGTTTGAGCACTACGGTGCGGGCCGCACGCCCATCCGCGAGCAACCGCCGGTGCGCCGCATCAGCCATCTCCGCGATGGCCCGCCGTAACTGGACGAGGGTGACGATATCGTTCTCGTAGGTGGTCTCCGCGCCGATCTGCTTGGACTCGGCCCGTTCGGCGACAGGACGATCGTCGATCCCCCTGGCCAGCCGGTGTAATGCGGCGCCGACGCTGCCACCGAGGATCGATATCGCCTCCGATTCCGGTAGGGCGGCGAAAGCGCCCACCGTCTCGATACCGAGGGTGCGCAGCCTGCTCTCCGCGACCGGCCCGATGCCCCACAGTCTGCGCACCGGGAGCCCGGCCAGCAAGTGGGGCTGCTCGGCCGGTGAAATGACCCGGACCCCATCAGGTTTGGCCAGCCCGGAAGCGATCTTGGCCAGCTGCTTTCCGGTACCGGCGCCGACCGAAGCGGTCAACCCGGTATCAGCACGCACCTGTGCGCGCAGCTCCTCGCAGAACTCCTGCACCCGAGCCACTGTCGCGCCGGCCAGCTCGGCGGGCTCGCCGAATGCCTCATCGAACGACAGCGTCTCCAATACCGGGATACGGCTGCGCAGCGCGTCGAAGATCTGTCCGCTCACCGCCCCGTACACCACACCACGCGGCGGCACCACCACCGCGGTGACACCGACCAGTCTGCGGGCCTGATGCATCGGCATCGCCGAGCGCGCACCGAATGCCCGCGCCGCGTAGCTGGCTCCGGCCACGACGCCACGGGCTCCGGTCCCCCCGACCAGCACCGGTCTGCCGCGCAAGGTCGGGCGGGTCAATTGTTCGACCGAGGCGAAGAACGCGTCCATATCGATGTGCAGAACCCAGCGGCGCGCGACACTGTCCGCGTCGGCGCGGACGGCGGAATCGAGGACGGCGAGCCGCTGCCCGCGCACCGGTTCCGCATCGTGTGCGGCACCATTCCCGGCCGCGAGTTCGCCGGTCGCCTTCTCGGTACGCACAGCAGCAATGTACGCCGGTCCACCGACATATCCCGGCATACGTCCGGCACACATCCAGGGACATAGAGCCACGGTCCGGTTGCGCTGGGCCCGCAGGCACTGCCGATCTGTCACCAGCGTTCCGTCGCCACCGTTCCGACACAACCCTTCCGGCACGACACCGCTCCAGTTCTCACCGGGCGACCCACTCCCCGCACTGATGCCCTGATCTGCCCTTTCACCGCCCGATGCGATGTACCTATCAGTACCAGACACCTATCGGCGAGCCGCGCCGACAGCACGGCAGGTACGCCCTGGTATGTGATGATCGGGTCCATGGACATCCGCAAGGCCGTCATCCCGGCCGCCGGTATCGGCTCCCGGCTGCTTCCGCTGACCAAAGCCATCCCCAAGGAGATGCTGCCGGTCGGCGATAAGCCGGTGATCGAGCATACGGTCCGCGAACTGGTCGCCTCTGGCATCACCGACATCACCATCGTGGTCAGCGGCGGGAAATCGTTGATCCAGGACCACTTCCGCCCCAACCAGACACTGGTCGCCCAGTTACGCGCGGAGGGAAAGTCCGCCTTCGCCGACGCGGTCGAGGAGGTCGGTGAGCTGTCCCGGCTCGGCCATATCACCTACCTCGACCAGCATGGTCCGTACGGCAACGGAACCCCGGTGCTCAACGCAGCCCGCCATCTCGGTGACGAGCCGATGCTGGTGTTGTGGCCGGACGATGTGTTCGTCGCGGAGGTACCACGAGCCCAGCAGCTCATCGACGCCTACACCACCACAGGAGCACCCGTCCTTGCGCTGATGCCGATGGACTCCACCGAATCACAACGCTATGGCGTTCCGGTGGTGGCCGACGACCACGGCAACGGCTTGTTGCGCATCACAGGGCTGCGGGAGAAGCCGAAACCCGAGGACGCGCCATCGTCCTTCGCGGCGATCGGCGGCTACGTGGTCACCCCTGGAATCATCCAGGAACTGCGCGCACAGACCGAGGCCTGGTACGAGCACCGCACCGGCGAGGTGTACCTCACCGATGCGATCAATGTCTACGCCGCGCACAATCCGGTATTCGGTCAGGTGATCCGGGGCCGGTGGTACGACACCGGCAATCCGGCCGACTACTTGGTCGCGCAATTCGCCTCGGCGCTGGCACATCCACAGTACGGACCGTTGCTGCGCAACCTCGCCGACGGCCTCGAGCACTGATCGACACCTGGACCGCACCTCGCACCGCTATGCTGTCGCCGCTCGTGATCGGCGATGCCGCTGTGCGGACTGCTCACCGCCGATCAGGAGCTCACCGTTCCTCCGTTCCTGTTCGAGCAGAAAGGTGCGTTCGTGAGCTTTACTTCGAGTCTGCGCATGCGTCGCCTCGGCCTCACCGCAGGCGTCGCGACAGCCCTCATCATCACCGCCGCGGGCCCAGCGGCAGCCGAGTCGGAGACGACGCAACTCGGCCTCACCAATGGCCACTGCAATAAGACCGTCCTATCGGCGAAGGCAGGCACCCGCGCCATCCTCGACGTGGTGTCTTTTGTCAATCCCTTGGCCGGAGCATCGCTGACCATTCCGGAGAAGAACATCAGTGTCTCGCTGCCCGACACCTACTACTGGATGGTGACCAGGGTGGATCTCGGAATCAACGATCCGGGACAAGTCGCGTTCCAGGTGCTTTCTCCCCCGGTGACCGGCAGTGCGGGCAGCGGCTGCCGAGGCGTGATCCGATTCGAGTGATTCGGCCGCGGGGCACGCTCCCGCGCTGTGGCCCCGCCCGCATGGTACGGGTCGGGGCCACTCCCGCCGAGAACACATCCGGCGCGAGAACACTCAGAAGCGGCGGATGGCGTAGATATCGAACTGGCGCAGTGGGGTGTAACCGACCGGCACACCCCAGTCATAAGCATTGAGGACCTGACCATAGCCCGCGTAGATCCCGACGTGCGAGCCGTCCCGATTCAGCACCACGACATCGCCCGGAGAAAGGGCATAGCGCGGGACCGGCGTTCCCACCTTCGCCTGCTGCCAGGTTGTCCGGGGAATTTTCACCCCGACCTGGCGGTACGCCCACTGCACCAGGCCGGAGCAGTCCCAGCTGAACGGACCGGTCCCACCCCATTCATAAGGCTTACCGAGCTGTGTTGTCGCCGCCGCCAGCGCACCGAGACCACGCACGCTGGGAAACGGCACCGCGACCGCGCTGCCGCTGACGAGCTCGCGACCGGGGCTGCTACCGGATGCGCTGCCCGGCTCGCCGGTGTCGGACCACGCGGGCCCGGCAAGCAGGACAGCCGCGATGACTGATAACGAGAATCCGAGGGTGCTGCGACGCAGAGATCGTAGAGAGTTCGTTGGCACGTGCTCGCCCTTTCCGTGAGCCCGATCAACGGGCAATCACACAGCAACTATGACTAACGCACGGCAGACAACGCCATCGAGACGGAGCCGTGGTCACCGCATCCGGGCGTACAACACCGCCCCATGCGCACAGTTCAGATAGGACACTCCATGAATGAAACTCGTGCCACCCCTCCAGCCGTCCGGCATCAGGGGCAATATCGCGATTCTGCCGCGCGCGATCAGCCGCGGGCAGGAGTTCAGCAAATTTTCAGCGTGTGATCTATATCACACAAATTATCCTGACAGATACCTACCGAGCGCGTACCCTCCACGATCGAACGGATCACCCGCATCCCCTCCGGTCACATCGGCAACGCGCGGGAACCGTGGCCGATGCGGATCGTCCGGTCGCACTGCGACATACGCCGGGGCGCGACTCCGCTGTCGCGCCCCGGCGTATGTCCAGTTCAGGCGGTCAGGCCTTGGTCACCGTCGCTCGCACACCGCCGACCAGGTCGACAGCCTCCGGACCCGCGTCGCCGAAGGTCAGCGTGGTGGCCAGGATCTCACCCGCGATCAGATCGCGGTGGGTATCTGCCCATCCGGCCCGATCTTCCGGAACATCCAGCACCACGATGATCCGGTCGGACACATCCAGACCGGCGGACTTCCTGGCCTCCTGGAGATCACGGATCACATCACGAGCCCACCCCTCGGCCTCCAACTCCTCCGTGACAACCGAATTCAACACCACCAGGCCGGCGTTTCCGGGCAACGCCGCAGTCGATTCCGGTTCGGCGGCCACCAATCGCTGGGTGTATTCCTCTGGCAGCAAAGTGATTCCGGCCGCGGTGACCACACCATCAGTGCTCTCGGACCACTCCCCCGCCTTCACCGCCTTGATCACCGTCTGCACCTGCTTGCCGAGGCGTGGCCCCGCGGCACGCGCGTTGACCACCAGGTCGAAACGTCCGTGTGCGGCCACATCGGCGGTCAGATCCACCTTCTTGACATTGACCTCGTCGGCGATGATGTCGACGAACGGCGCCAAGCGTTGCGCATCGTCCGCGGCGATGGTGACCTCGGCCAACGGCAGCCGCACCCGCAGGTTCTGCGCCTTACGCAGACTGAGCACCGTCGAGCACACCACCCGTACCTCATCCATGGCCGCGACCAGTTCCGGATCATCCGGCAACTCGCCTTCTTTCGGCCAATCCGCCAAATGTACCGAGTCCTCGCCGGTCAGGCCACGCCAGATCACCTCGGTGAGCAACGGCAGCAACGGCGCAGCCAACCGGGTGACCACCTCTAGCACGGTATGCAACGTGTCCACCGCATCGCGGTCCTCGCTCCAGAACCGGGAACGCGACCGTCGCACATACCAGTTGGTGAGCGCGTCGGCGAACGAGCGCAGTTCTTCGCAAGCGCAGGCGATGTCGTAGCGCTCCAGTGCGTCGGTCATGACATTTCTGGTCTGCGCCAGCTTCGCCAGGATGTAACGGTCCAGCATATGCGGTGAATCCGTCCGCCATGTCCCCGGACGAGCGGCATACAGTTGCAGGAAGGTCCAGGCATTCCACAACGGCCGCAGCGCATGACCGACCCCCTCGCGGATACCGCGTTCGGTCACGATCAGGTTACCGCCACGCAGAATCGGCGAACTCATCAGGAACCAGCGCATGGCATCGGAGCCGTCCCGGTCGAACACCTCGTTCACATCCGGGTAGTTCCCCTTGGACTTACTCATCTTCAGTCCGTCATCGCCGAGCACGATACCGTGCGCGGCAACGGTTTTGAACGCGGGACTGTCGAACAGCGCGGTCGCGAGCACATGCAGCGTGTAGAACCAGCCGCGGGTCTGCCCGTTGTACTCGACGATGAAATCGCCAGGGAAATGGCTGTCGAACCACTCCTTGTTCTCGAACGGATAGTGCACCTGGGCATAAGGCATCGAGCCCGACTCGAACCAGCAGTCCAGCACCTCCGGCACTCGGCGCATGGTCGACTTACCGGTCGGATCATCAGGATTCGGCCGAGTGAGTTCGTCGATCATCGGTCGGTGCAGATCAGCCGGGCGCACGCCGAAATCACGCTCCAGCTCGTCCAGCGAACCGTACACATCGGTACGCGGGTATGCCGGATCGTCGGATACCCACACCGGGATGGGGCTGCCCCAGTATCGATTACGGCTGATGTTCCAGTCCCGCGCTCCCTCGAGCCACTTACCGAACTGGCCGTCCCTTATATGCTCGGGCACCCAGGTGATCTGCTTGTTCAGCTCGACCATCCGTTCGCGGAACGTGGTGACCGCCACGAACCAGGACGGCACAGCCATATAGATCAGCGGCTGTCCGGAGCGCCAGCTGTGCGGATAGGAGTGCTCGATCGTCTCGTGCCGCAACAACTTTCCCGCGGTCTTGAGGTCCTTGATGATCACCGGATTGGCGTCGAACACCATCTGGCCCTCGTACGGAGGGACCATCGAGGTGAACTTGCCGCCCGCGTCGAGCGGCTGCACGATCTCGATGCCGTTCGCCGTGGCGACATCCATATCCTCCTCACCGAAAGCAGGCGCCAAGTGCACGATTCCGGTACCGGAATCGGTTGTCACATACTCGGCGGTGAGTACACGGTGCGCATTCGGATGACCGAGGAAGAAATCGAACGGCGGAGCATAGGACAGACCGGCCAGCGCGGCGCCATCGAACTCGCCGAGCGTCTCCACCTCTGCGCCGAACTCTCGCGAATAATGCGAAACTCTTTCGGCCGCAAGCAGATAGCGCTTCCCGTCGACCGCGCGCAAGTGCACGTAGCGGATGTCGGGATGCACCGCGATAGCCAGATTGGACGGCAGTGTCCACGGCGTAGTGGTCCAGATCAGCGCATTGGCCCCGTCGAGCTCACGCAATGGATGATCGGCGGGCACTCGCAACACCATATCGACGGTGACCGCGGGGTCCTGCCGCATCTTATAGGCATCGTCGAGACGGGTCTCCTGATTCGACAGCGGCGTCTGCTCGTACCAGCTGTATGGCAATACCCGGAAACCTTGATAGATCAAGCCTTTGTCATAGAGCGACTTGAACGCCCACATGACCGACTCCATGAAGTCGGTATCCAAGGTTTTGTAGTCGTTGTCGAAGTCGACCCAGCGGGCTTGGCGGGTCACATAGTCGCGCCATTCCCCGGTGTAACGCAGCACCGAAGATTCGCATGCCGCGTTGAATTTCTCCAGTCCCATCGCATCGATCTGTGATTTTTCCGTGATACCGAGCTGTTTTTCGGCTTCGATTTCCGCGGGCAATCCGTGGCAGTCCCATCCGAAGCGGCGATCGACCCGCTTACCCCGCATGGTCTGGAAACGTGGGATGAGATCTTTGACGTATCCGGTGAGCAAATGGCCGTAATGTGGCAGACCATTCGCAAAGGGCGGTCCATCATAGAAGACGAACTCCGATGCACCGGAACGATTTTCGATGCTAGCGCGAAATGTGTCCGCAGCCGCCCACGCGTCGAGTACCCGGCGTTCCATCTCGGGAAAGGACATCCCGTTACCTGCGCCCATGTCGACGCGCGGGTAGGCGCTGTTGCTGGAAGTATGGTCCGCCATCGCGGATGCGTCTCCTCGTGCCGTATCCTGACACGGGGACGATGACAGCGCCTGGTGCGCCGAAACCGCGGTACCACCCCGCTTGTCCGGCGTAGCGCACACACCGGACCTCTTATTTCGCGAGCTGTGACGGGCTCACCCGTTCGGTTCTACTTGGCGCACGCCACGAGGGCCGTGTCACCGTTCTTCCGAAGACTCCCCGGTGATAGCCGGATCTACGCCATGTGTCATTCGATTCTAGCCCCCACGGTCAACCACATAAGGTAAGGCCGCCGAGACCCACTCGAGGCAACCACCTCGAACTTTCGATCACTTCAGCGTTCGACACCTTCGCGCTCGGCTCCTCGACCGGCATACGGGGAATCATTATCGGGCCTCCGCACGGACAGCGCACTGGCCAGCAAGATCACCGCGCCGAGGCCGCATACCACAATGCATCCCCACGCCCAGAGCACCGATCCGGTAGCAAGCGATACCACGAGCAGAACGAAACCGATCGCGGCAAGGACGAGTGTAAGGACGACCACAATGACCCCCAAGGCATGCCAGGCGGTTCGACATTTCCTCTAGCGGTCTACACTGCTGTAGCGCTCGGCCGCTACTTGCTCCCCTTCGCGAATGAGGCGGGCGCGAGGTTGTTCGACGAATTGGTGTCGGCGAATGCTTCGCCGCCGTCGACCGGGACAGCCGAGCCGCGGTTCTCCAGTTCCTCGAGCTGCGACTCCAGATACGACTTCAACCGCACCCGGTACTCCCGCTCGAAGGTCTTGAGCTGCTCGATCCGGCTCTCCAGCACACTGCGCTGCTGCGTGATGGTCCCCATGATCTCGGTGTGCTGCCGCTCGGCATCGGCCTGCAACGCGTCGGCCTTCTCCTTGGCCTGCCGCAGCTGGCTGTCCGCGCGAGCCTGCGCATCCGACAGCATCTCATCCGACTTCTGACGAGCGTCGGCGATCATGGCCTCCGACCGGGTCCGCGCGTCGGTGACCAGTCGCTCGGAATTCGCTCGGGCATTCGACAGCAGGCTCTCGGCCTCGGACTTGGCGTCACTGGTCACCCGCTCCGCCATCTCCTGGGCGATATTGAGCATCTTGACTGCCTGCTGATTCGCATCCGCGCCAGAAGCCTCCTTGGCCGCGGGCGCGGCGGCGGGCATCGGGGCGGGCTGCGCGACAGGAGCCGACGGCTTGACCGGCTCCGGTGGAGCCTGCGGGGCCGACGGCTTCGCGGTGTTCACCGCGGCAGAGCCGCGATTCTTCTTCGCATCGGCCAGTTCCGTATCGAGTTCGGCGACCCGCTGACGCAGATCCGCGTTCTCCTCGATCAGCCGTGAGAGCTCCTGCTCCACAAGATCCAAGAATGCGTCGACTTCATCCTCGTTGTAGCCGCGCTTCCCGATCGGCGGTTTGCTGAACGCGACGTTGTGCACATCGGCTGGGGTCAGCGGCATGGAAGGATCCCTTCAGCGTCTTTTGGAGATCTAGCAAGCTGTCTTCACGGCCCATTCTGTCACACCGGGGCTACGGATTGCCCGAGCCCATCCACAACCGACATCAGGATGAAGACGATGAAAAGCAGGACCACTATCGACAGATCCAAACGAATTCCGCCCAGTGATACCGGAGGTATCAACCGCCTCAGGAGTTTAACCGGAGGATCGGTGATCGTGAAGATCACCTCGAGAACGACGACCAGGATACCTCTAGGTCGCCAGTCTCGGGCGAAGTTACGAATGAACTCGATGAGCACCCGGCTGATCAGCAACAGCCAGAAGATGAACAGCACGAAGTACAGCACCGCGAACAAGGCCACAACTTCACTCTGCCGCAAAAACCTCGTCGTGCAAAATGACCGCGCCGGATCACCCTCGACCGGTCTGTTCTACCCGCCGATCACGAGCTTATTTCTGGTTATAGAAGCCGGTTTCCGCAATACGCCTGCGTTCTTCGGCCGATACGTCGACATCAGCAGGTGAGAGGAGGAACACCTTCGTCGCGACCTTGTCGAACGATCCACGCAGCGCGAAGGCGAGACCCGCGGCGAAATCGACCAGCCGCTTGGCGTCGGCGTTACTCAGATCCACCAAGTCCATGATCACCGGATTGCCCTCGCGGAAGCGTTCACCGATGATCCGTGCCTCGCTGTAGTCCCTTGGACGCAACGTGGTGATTCTGGACAAGGGGCCTCCGTCCTCGAAGATCCCCGGCCTGCGCATCGAAGCGGGTTCGGGCCGCACCCGCTCCTCCAGCCTGCGCTCCTCCGCATCGGGATCGACAGCGAGCGCACCACGAGTGGCGCCGCGCACGACCGGGGCACCACCACCTGCCCGGAATCGCCCCGACGGGGCGGAATCGATCCTGGTCGGCCGCCGTGGCGCTTCGTAACGGTCGGCGCCGTAGTGCTCATCGGCGTAGTCTTCGTGCCGAGATACCGGGTATCCCGCCTGGTAGGGCGCCTTGTAGGCGGGCTCGGGATAGTCGGTGCCGAAGCGATCAGCACTGTTGTAGCGGTCATCACCGTAGTGGTCGGCGTAACCATCACGCTCGGAATAGCCACGGGGCCCACGCATGCCACGCTCATCCATACCGCGAGCGGCACGATCATCCACGTAGTCGTCTTCGTAATCCTCGAGCGGAACCATGCCGAAGTACGCCTTGAACTTGTGCAGCGTGCTCATTGGTCGACCTTCCTTCGGCCCCGGTGGCGGCCGGGTGTTGAAGTCTTGCTCAGCCCCCGCCAGCTTCCCAGCATATGTGTCGAATGTGACTGATGTGGTTCCCTTGCTACGCCGAGATTATCGGTCGCGCCCCCATCAAGGCGGTACCGACACGCACAACCGTCGAACCGTGTTCGATCGCGGATTCCAAGTCACCGGACATTCCCGCGGAAAACTCTTCCGCCTCCGGATGATCCGCGAGCAACCGGGTACGCAAGGCCGCGAGCCGCGCGAACACCGCGTCAGCCTCGGTATCCAACGGCGGAATGACCATCAGACCCGATAAGCGCAACTCCGGCGCGGCCGCCGTCTTGGCGGCGAGTCCCGGAATCTCCGCTGCCGTGACACCGCCACGCGCCGGATCGTCATCCGCACTCACCTGAAGCAGCACTCGGAGCGGCTCGGTGCGCTCCCCCGCGTCCAGCGCGGCACGCGCACCGGCGGCAAGAGCGTTTACCAGACGTTCGCTGTCGACCGAATGCACGGTGTGCGCCCAGCGGGCCACATTCCGCGCCTTGTTCCGCTGTAACCGGCCGATCATATGCCAGCGGATACCAGGATGATCCCCTGCGCGCAGCACCTCGATCTTGGCCGCGGTCTCCTGTTCCCTCGACTCACCGAACTCCCGTCTACCGAGCTGGTAAAGGATCGCCACATCGGAGGCGGGGAAGAACTTCGTCACCGGCAGCAGCCGCACCGATTCCGGTGCCCGGCCCGCCATTCGGCACGCCGCCTCGATCCGCGCGAGCAAACCGGAAAGATTGCCGGACAACTCGGCGGTTCTCGCCGCGGCCCCGGCGATCCGCGCTTCGGCACTGCTCACCTGCGCTGCCTCCTTCGGACCCGAACGCTCATGCCGAGGCCTCCATCCAAATCACTCCGGCCATCCGGCCGGTCGGCGCACCACGTCGGTGGCTGAACAGGGTTCGGTCTTCGATGGTGCAGCGTGGATCGACAGCGATCGCGGTAACACCGGCCTCGGTGAGCTGCTCGGCGATGCCGGCACGCAGATCGAGTCCTGGAGTGCCGCGCACCGTCGTGGTCGCGCTGCCGGGCAGATGCGCTTCGATATCGGCACGCATCGCGGCGGGGACCTCGTACTGCCTTCCGGACGCCGCAGGCCCGAGAAAAGCGCCGATCCGATCCACGTGCGCACCGAGCGACACCATTGCCGCCAGCACCCGCGGCACTATGCCGATCCTGGCACCTATACGTCCGGCATGCACTGCGGCGATCACGCCCGCCTCATCGTCGGAGAGCAGAACGGGAACACAATCGGCGGTGAGCACCACGAGCGCGAGACCGGGCACGGTGGTCACGAGAGCATCGGTGGCCGGGACGGGCTCGGCACGTGGGCCGTCGACGATCTCCACAGCACGGCCGTGGATCTGCTCCATCCACACCAGGCGCTCCGGCGTCAGACCGATCCCATCGGCCAGCCGTTCCCGGTTACGCCGCACCGCTGCCGGATCATCGCCGACATGGTCACCGAGGTTGAACGAATCGTACGGCGGCGCCGAGCAGCCGCCGGATCTTGTCGTGGTGACCCGTCGAACAGTTATTGCCGGCGCGATAGTCATAACGGCGAGCCTAGCGGCGCTCGGCGAAAGTCCACATGTTGCCTACGCCGCACCCACCCCCGGATACTCGGTCCCGAATTCTCCCGAAGACCGCGAGACGAACAGCTAGCCCCTCCGCATGAACGACGGCACATCCACATCGTCATCGTCGTCGTCCGGATCCGCCTGCGGCGCCACGCGCGACCGAGGGTTGTTCAGGACGGCAGGCTCGGCAGGCGTGCGCGGCCGGTCGGTGCTCCGATAGCTCGGCACCGCGCCGGGTGTGGCGGCATCCGCCGTGCTGTGGGTGTCGCGCTCCGTGATCTCACCGGTACGACGCTGTCCTGTCTCCCCTGAACGCATCTCCCCCGAACGCGCCGAACCGATGGTGGCCCGGCTGGTCGGCTCGAAGGTACGGCGGGCGGGACCGCCGCCATCGAAGCCCGCGGCGATCACGGTGACTCGCACCTCGTCGCCGAGCGAGTCGTCGATCACGGTGCCGAAGATGATGTTGGCCTCGATATGCGCGGCTTCCTGGACCAGTGAGGCCGCTTCGTTGATCTCGAACAGCCCCAGATCCGATCCACCCGCGATCGACAGCAGCACCCCGTGCGCACCATCCATGGACGCCTCGAGCAGCGGCGAATTGATCGCCGTTTCCGCCGCTTTCACCGAACGACCCTCACCACGTGCCGAACCGATACCCATCAGCGCGCTGCCCGCGCCGGACATCACACTCTTGACATCCGCGAAGTCGACGTTGATCAGGCCGGGAGTAGTGATCAGATCGGTGATGCCCTGCACACCGTTGAGCAGTACTTCGTCCGCCGAACGGAACGCATCCATCAGGCTCACCGCGGCATCGCCGAGCTGCAGCAACCGATCGTTCGGAATCACGATCAACGTATCGCAGGACTCGCGCAGCAAGTTGATGCCGACCTCGGCCTGATTGCCGCGCCGCTTGCCCTCGAACGAGAACGGACGCGTGACCACACCGATCGTGAGCGCCCCGAGCTTACGAGCGATCTGCGCGACGACCGGAGCGCCACCGGTACCGGTGCCGCCTCCCTCTCCCGCGGTCACGAAAACCATATCGGCGCCCTTGAGCACCTCTTCGATCTCGTCCTTGTGGTCCTCGGCGGCCTTACGCCCGACCTCGGGGTCCGCACCGGCCCCGAGACCTCGGGTCAGTTCCCTGCCGACATCGAGCTTGACATCGGCATCGCTCATCAGCAGCGCCTGCGCGTCGGTATTGACCGCGATGAACTCGACACCTTTGAGTCCCTGCTCGATCATCCGGTTGACGGCATTCACGCCGCCGCCGCCGATACCGACGACCTTGATCACCGCAAGGTAGTTGTGCGGGGGCGTCATGGGCTCTCGCCTTCCTTAGATCTAAAGCCTGTCGTTTCCGGATTCTCGGCACGCCACTTCTCGACCCGAGTCATGGTCCGGATCGCTGTAGTGAGCGAACCATGACTCGGGCAAACCCTAAAGGTAAACCATAGGGTTAGCATTATGTCAAGTATCCCATTATCGTGGAACGCTATTCGTAACCGTCCCGATACGCGAGCAGGCGCGCCGAGACCAGGGTCGGAATCTTGCGTGATCCTGCTCGCCCCGCCACCCCACACATCGTATGGTGCACCAGCGCCCCCGGTCCGCCCCTGCACACCGGAACCGCCTCCGGACCGGCGAAAATACACTGAGCACATTCCACTGAGCGCATCGGGCGTGGGTCACCTTACCGTGACCAGATTGGGACTCGAAACATCGAACACCGTTCCGGGACGCGTCAACAAGGGCAGCACGACCGCGGACTTCCGTTCGGCGTCGCCGGCCCCGCCCCACAGTACCGTGCGACCATCCTGCAATGTGAGCGAAATATCTGAAATGGATCGCGCCACGACCTCGTCCACCTGGATGCTCAATGCGGCGGGCATCACAGCGAGTATCGATACCACGGCCTCGGTCACCGGGTCCGTACCGCCTGGATGATCGGTGACCAACCGCGGCACCCCGATCGGCGCCGGTCCGAGCGCGAATTCCACCCCCTCCGCATCGAGCAGATGCGCGCCCTGCGGACTCTCGTAGAACACCACCGGAATCCGTTCGACGAGCGTGACCCGCACGGTGAACGGGAAAACCCGCTGCACTCGCACCGTACGTACTTTCGGAATGCTCGCCACCCGCCGCGCTATCCCCTCGGTATCGACACGCGGCATAGGGCGGCCGGGGGGGATTTCCAGCAGCTCACGCACCTGGTGTTCCGGCACTGTCACCGTACCCTCGATCTGCACGGTGCGCACCGAGAACAGCGGAGTCCACCAGGCGATGATGCCTACCACGGTAAGCACACACACAGCCAGCGATCCCCATATCCGGATTCGGCGCCACTGCGGCGCGCCGAATCGATCACCCACGCGGCGTCCGGCCCCGCGCGCCGCTGCGACCCAGCGCACGCCGGGTCACCGTCCGTGCTGGGGCCGCGCCCGAAGTCCGTCGAGAATCTGCGTACCGAGCATGGTCACATCTCCCGCGCCCATGGTGATCACCACATCGCCAGGCAGCGCCAGCCCCGCGACCTGACGACCGACCCGGGACATATCCGGCTGGTAGTACACCGGTTTCGTGACCGCCTGCGCCACCAACGCACCGTTCACCCCTGGCAACGGCTTCTCTCTCGCACCATAGACATCGAGCACGACAACCTCATCGGCCAGGCTCAACGCATCGCCGAAGTCCTGCGCGAAGGTCGCGGTGCGACTGTAGAGATGCGGCTGGAAGACCACGATGACCCGCCCTTGCCGCGACCGGGCACCGTCCCGCGCCTCCTGTTGCACCAGCTCGGCCGCGGCCCCGAGCACGGCGCGTACCTCGGTCGGATGATGCGCGTAATCGTCGAAAACGCGCACCCCGTTCTCCCGACCGGCGAACTGGAACCGGCGATGCACACCGCCGAACCCTTCCAGGCCCTGGAGAATATCGCCCACATCGACACCGGTGGCGCGGGCGGCGAGTAGCGCACCGAGCGCGTTGAGCGCCATATGCCTGCCCGGCACCGAAAGCCGCAGAGTACGTGGGGCGGCCTCGTCGGCGAGCTGGAACTGCGCGATTCCGCCGACATCACGCGGCTCCCAGCTGTGCAACCGAGCGCCGACCGCGACCGGCGCATCGGTGAGATCACCGGATCCGTAGCCGAGAACCCGAACGTTCCGCTGCGCCAAACGCGCACCGACCCGCTCGACCAACGCCAGCGAGCCAGGATCGTCCAGACAGGCCACCAAAAGGCCGCCCGGTGCGATCCGATCGGCGAAATCATCGAAGACCTGTACGTAGGCCTCGTCGGAGCCGAAGAAATCCAGGTGATCGGACTCGACATTGGTGACGACGGCGACGTCCGGTTCGTACTGCAACAGCGAGCCGTCGCTCTCATCGGCCTCGGCCACGAAGGTATCGCCGGTACCGTGATGGGCATTGGTACCAGCCTCGTTCAGCTCACCCCCCACCGCGAAAGACGGGTCGACCCCGCAATGCTGCAACGAGACGATCAGCATCGAGGTGGTCGAGGTCTTACCGTGCGTACCGGATACCAGCAGAGTGCGATGTCCTTGCATGAGTGCGGCCAGCACAGTGGGACGCAACAGCACGGGAATATCGCGTCGAGCGGCCTCGACCAGCTCGGGATTGGTCTTCGGGATAGCCGCGTAGGTGGTGACCACCGAGGTCGGACCGCCGGGCAGCAGGTCGAGAGCGGTCGCGTCATGCCCGATCCGCACCTGCGCGCCCCGTGCACGTAACGCGAGCACACCGCGGCTTTCCTTGGCGTCAGAACCCGATACCGCACCACCGCGAGCGAGCAGAATCCGGGCGATACCGGACATACCCGCCCCGCCGATACCCACCATATGGACACGTGCCAGTTCCGGTGGTAGCGCCATCCGCTCCGAGGCGTGCGGTCCAACTCCTGGTGCGACGATGTCACTCATCGGTACACCACCTCTCTCGCGATACGCGCCACCGCGTCGGCGGCGTCGCGGTGCCCGGCACCAGCGGCGGCACGGCCCATCTCGATAAGCCGTGCGGAATCCATGAGCAGCGCAATCACCTCATCGATCACATACTTCGGCGTCAACTCGGCATCGGGGACGATTCTGCCACCACCCTGACCGACCACCGGCCTGGCATTGAGTTCCTGCTCCCCATTACCGTGCGGCAGCGGCACATAGAACGCGGGCAGCCCGACCGCGGAGACTTCGGCGACAGTCATCGCGCCCGACCGGCAGACCACCGCATCGGCAGCCGCATAAGCAAGGTCCATCCGGGATAGATACGGCACCACCACATAACGGGCGTCCCCCTGCGGGGAGGTAACGGAGCCGTCCAGCTCGAGAGTGTTCTTCGGACCGTGCGCGTGCAATACCGAGATACCGGCGGCGACGAGCTGAGGTGCGGCAGCGGATACCGCCTCGTTCAAGGTCCGCGCCCCCTGGGAACCGCCGAAAACCAGCAGTACCGGGCCTTCGGCGGGCAGGCCGAAGTGGGCACGGGCCTCGGCGCGCAATGCGACCCGGTCCAGCCCGGTGATCGATGCACGCACCGGTATCCCCACGACCTGAGCATTCGGCAAGCCCGAATCGGGAACAGCGGCGAGCACTCGCGCGGCACGGCGAGCGCCGACCTTGTTCGCGATGCCTGCCTTGGCATTCGCCTCGTGCACCACCACCGGAACCGCACGCCGACGACGCAGCACACCAGTGCCCGCGGCGAGATACGCGGGTAACGCCACATATCCGCCGAATCCGATGATCACATCGGCGTCGACCGCCTCGATCACCGCTCTGGTCGCGGCCACCGAAGCCCGCACTCGTCCGGGTAACCGCAATAGCTCGGCCGTCGGCTTCCTCGGTAGGGGAACCGGGGGGATCAACTCCAGCGGATAGCCCCGTTCGGGAACCAGACGGGTCTCCAGCCCACGTTCGGTGCCGAGCGCCGTCACCCGGATCGACTCGTCGAGCCGCCGCAGCGCATCCGCCACCGCCAGCGCAGGCTCGATGTGCCCCGCCGTGCCGCCGCCGGCGACGATTACCGAGATCACCTGGACTTTCCCCGTTCTCTTGCATGCTTGACCGGATAGCTGGGTTCCCATGCGCGGGTAGCGCGGGCCGAACTGGTGCCCCGGCTCTGCGCTGACCTGCGCCGCACCGGTTCGCTACCGTACCGTGCGCGCCTGCCCGGTGACAGCGACGACGGCCCTGACTCCGCGGACCCGCTCGCCCTGCCACGCCGTGCCGTGCTCGGACGAGCCGGTGCGTACACCTCTGGTGTGGGCAATCGCAGCAACCTGCTGAAACGACCGTCGTGTCCGGCGTGTAATGCCGACACCGCCTCCGGCTCATGTCTGGCCGCGTTCGCGATGACACCGAACATGAACAGCGTGATGGCCAAAGACGATCCTCCAGCGGAAACCAGCGGAAGCTGCAGACCGGTCACCGGGAGCAAACCGACCACATAGCCGGTATTGATCAGCGCCTGTGCGGTGATCCACGTCGTCGCGGTCGCCGTGAGCAGTCGCAGGAACGGATCCACCGAACGGGACGCGATACGCAGACCGGTGTAGACGAACAGGGCGAACAGACCGAGCACCAGCGCGCAACCGAGATAGCCGAGTTCTTCACCGATGATCGCGAAGATGAAATCGTTGTGCGCGTTGGGCAAGTAGTTCCATTTGGCCCGGCTCTGTCCGAGTCCACGCCCCCAGATGCCACCGTCGGCCAGCGAATACCGCGCCTGCCGCGCCTGATAATTGATGCCCTGTGGATCGTCCCCCGGGTTGAAGTACGCCCGCATGCGGTCGGAGCGATAACCGGCCGACAGTGCCAGCACCGCAGCGGCGATCATGCCGGACAGAGCGATCGTCACGAACAGACGCACTGGAAGGCCACCGAACCACAGCAATGCCGCGAGCACGATACCGAGGGCGATGGTGGTCGACAGATTCGGTTGCAGCACCACGAGCAGACACACCAGCAGACCGGCGGGCACCAGCGGAACCAGCATGTCCTTGAGCGTGGCATTCGCGGCGCGCCGGGAGGCCAGCAGGTGTGCTCCCCAGACCACCAGAGTCACCTTCACGATCTCCGACGGCTGCACCGAGATCGGCCCGAAGAGCAGCCAGCGGCGAGCACCTTGCACTTGTGTACCGATGCCGGGGATGAGCACCAGAACCAGCGCGAGCACCGACAATGCGAACAGCGGGAAGGACCACTGCCGCAACCTGCGCAGCGGAATACGCAACGCCAGGTAGAACAGCACCGCACCGACCACAGCGAACAGTGTCTGCTGGATGAACAGCGAATAGGCCGATCCACCATCGGCATAGGCTTCGACACTGGACGCCGACAGCACCATCACCAATCCGAGCACGGTGAGCAGGGTGGCGATGGTGACCACCAGATGGAACGACGCGAGCGGCCGCGCCAGCCAGGTCCCGAATCCGGGTACCGGCCCACGCTTGCGCCGCGCCGTTCCCGTCACAGTCGCCGTCCGATGTCACCGTCTTCCAAGGTGTGCACCGCGGCGGCGAAACTTCGGCCCCGGTGCGCGTAATCAGCGAACATGTCCAGCGATGCGGCGGCGGGCGCCAGCAGTACGGTGTCACCACTGCTGGCGAATCCCGCCGCCGCGCGCACCGCACGCGCCATCATGGCCTCGGCAGCCGCCGTCTTCGACGTTTCGTCACCCGCTGCCGCTTTGTCGTCCATTGCCGCATCGTCTCCCGCGGTCAGCTCGACGACCGGTACCTCAGGAGCGTGTCGCGCCAACGCGGCCGCGATCACCGGCGCGTCGGCGCCGACCAGCACTGCGGCGACCAGCCGATCGGCGACCTCCTCGATCAAGTCCTCGATATGCGCGCCCTTGAGCAAGCCGCCTGCCACCCAGATCACGTGCGGGTGCGCCAGAATCGAGGAGCGCGCCGCATGCGGGTTGGTGGCCTTGGAGTCGTCCACGAACTCGACCCCGGCCAGCTCACGTACGAACGCGGAGCGATGCGGACCGACCTTGTGCTCGATCAAACCCTCCCGGACGAACTGGGGCGCCACATCGATCGCCCTGGTCAGTGCGGCCGCGGCAAGTGCATCGGCGATACCCGCCGGGCCAGGCGGACTGATATCGCCTGCCTCGGCGAGGATCGCGGCCTTGGTGAACGCGCGGTCGAGCAATTTTCCGTCGACCACACCGAGTTCGCCGTCCGCGGGTACCCCGACCCGGAAACCTACCGTCCGACGTGCCTTGGACTTACGCGCCAACGAAGCCGCGACCCGATCGTCAAGACCAACCACCCCGACCCGGCCGATCAGCGCACGAGCCTTCGCCGCGGCATAGGCATCCAGGCCACCATGCCAATCCAGGTGATCTTCGGCGACATTGAGCACCACCCCGGCCTCCGGCCGTACCGACGGCGCCCAATGCAGCTGGAATGAGGACAGTTCGACGGCGAGCACCTGCGGCCCGGGGTTACGCCGCAAGGCGTCCAGGATCGGAAGACCGATATTCCCGCAGGCGACGCTGGCGATACCCGCGGCACGAAGGATCGCATGTGTCATCTGCGTTGTCGTGGTCTTACCGTTGGTACCAGTGATGACCAGCCATTTACGTACCGGACCGTAGATCCGGGCCTGATCGACCCACCAGGCGAATTCCACATCGCCCCATACCGGTGTGCCCTCGGCCACCGCGGTGGCGAGTACCGGTGAATCCGGCCGCCAGCCCGGGCTGGTGATCACCAACGCGAACCGGCTCCAGTCGGCCTCCTTCAGCTCCACGCTGGTGGCCACATCCACGCCGAGCTCGGCGGCCTCGGCCAATGCGGCGGCGGCACTGTCGGTGACCACCGGACGAGCGCCGATATCACGCAGTGGCTCGACCAGCGAACGTCCGGAAACACCCCAGCCCGCGACCAGGACATCGCGGCCGCGGAGAAATTCGAGCATGGGCCCAGGGGAACGTAGTGCCCGCGGAGAATGTTCGACCATTTCGTTCACCCGACCGCAGAGAGGTATTCGCTGTAGAACAGCCCGAGCCCGACAGCGGAGGCCATCGCGGCCAGAAGCCAGAATCTGATGATCACTGTGGTCTCGGCCCACTTGCTGAGTTCGAAGTGATGATGGAACGGCGCCATCTTGAACAATCGATTGCGTGTTGTACGGAAGACCGCGACCTGCAACACCACCGAGGCCGTCTCGGCGACGAACAGCGCGCCGATGACGATCATCAGCAACTCGGTCCGAGTGGTGATGGACAGACCGGCCAGCAAGCCGCCGAGCGCCAGCGAACCGGTATCGCCCATGAATATCTTGGCCGGAGCCGCGTTCCACCACAGGAATCCGATACACGCCGCGGCACCCGCGGCACAGACCAGGGCGAGATCCAGCGGATCACGCACGTTGTAGCAACCGGCCTCCGGCTTGGTCTCGCAGGCGTGGTAGTACTGCCAGAAGGTGATGATCACGTACCCGCCCAAGACCAGGCTCATCGATCCGGCGGCCAGTCCGTCCAATCCGTCGGTGAGGTTTACCGCATTGGACCACGCGACAACCACGAAGCACACGAACACAAGGAATACGGCCACGCCCATGGTCACCGTGCTGATGTCACGCACATAGGACAGATGCCTGCTGGCGGGGGTCAGCCCGCTCTCCCCCCTGAATTGCAGCGCGAGTATGCCGAAGACCACAGCCGCGGACAACTGGCCGATATATTTACCCGCCGCGGTCAAGCCCAGATTGCGCTGCTTGCGAATCTTGATGAAGTCGTCGGTGAAACCGACCGCGCCGAGCGCGGTGGCCAGGCCGAGCACCAGCAGCGCCGATGCGGTCGGGCCTTCGGCGTCGTAGCCGATACCGATCAGATGGGAGCCGAGATAGCCTGCCCACATCCCGACCAGGATCGCGACGCCGCCCATGGTCGGTGTACCACGCTTGGCCTGATGACTGGCCGGCCCATCGACCCGGATCTCCTGGCCGAAGCCCTGTTTGGCGAACAGCCTGATCAACAGTGGAGTGAGCAGGATCGAGACCGTCAGCGCGATCCCCGCGGCGAAGAGAATCTGTCTCATCCTGCTGCCTCCGTATCCTGCCCCACCCGGCCACCTGCCGCGCCCGCACTGCGTGCGGCCACGACATCCGGGTCGGTCAGATGCTCGGCGACCTCCCATAGGCCGACCGACTTCGATGCTTTGACCAGCACGACGTCACCCGCTGCGACTTCTTCGTCCAGTAGCGCGATCGCGGCCTCGATATCCGGAACGAGAACCGATTCCTCGCCCCACGACCCCTCCAGCACCGCTCCCTGATGCAATGCCCGCGACGGCCTTCCGGTACCGACGACAACCACCCGGCTGACATCCAGCCGCACGGCGAGTCTGCCGATGGCATCGTGCTCGAGCACGGATTCCTCCCCGAGCTCGGCCATCTCGCCGAGTACCGCCCAGCTGCGGCGCGGGGTCCGGCCCGCGCGCGCCAGGCTCACCAACGCTTTGAGCGCGGCACGAACCGAGTCCGGATTGGCGTTATAGGAATCGTTGACGACGGTGATCCCATCGGCGGTGGTCCGCACGTCCATCCGGCGCGCCGATGCCGCGGTCGCACCGGATAGTGCCGCGGTCACCTCGGACAGACCCGCCCCGCATTCCAGCGCGACCGCGATCGCCGAGAGCGCATTGCCGATCTGATGCTCGCCGTGCACGGCCAATCGAACCGGTGCGCTGCCCACCGGAGTGTGCACGGTGAACGCGGCCCTGGCCTGGTCGTCGAGCCGTATCTCGGTAGCGCGGATATCGGCGGTCTCGGCCTGCCCGACCAGCACCACCCGCGCCGACGTGCGGGCGGCCATGGCGGCGACTCTGGGATCATCGGCGTTGAGCACAGCGAGCCCGGTGGCAGGCAGCGCTTCGACCAGCTCACCCTTGGTCTTCGCGATGGCCTCGCGACTGCCGAACTCACCGAGGTGCGCGGTACCGACATTGAGCACGACACCGATACTCGGCGGCGCCACATCGGCCAGCGCGGCGATATGCCCAGGCCCCCTGGCCGACAGTTCGAGCACGAGGAATCGGGTGCTCGCATCGGCGCGTAACGCGGTCCACGGATGGCCGAGCTCATTGTTGAACGACCCTGGCGGGGCGACTACCGAACCCAGCGGAGCCAAAACGGCGGCCAGCAGATCCTTGGTCGAGGTCTTACCAGAGGAACCGGTGACGCCGACCACGGTGAGCCCGCTCTCTGCGGCCAAGCGCGCGGTGGCGGCGCGTGCCAATGCGGCAAGAGCGGTGAGCACAGCCGCGCCGGAACCATCCGGGTCATGAGTCAGGGCAATCGAACTCGACGGCGCGGCACCAACGGTAGGCGCGACGACAATGGCGGGTACCCCGACCGGCCGTGCCGCCAGTACTGCCACCGCGCCTGCGGTGATCGCCGCGGGCGCGTAGTCGTGGCCGTCCGAACTGCTTCCCGGCAGAGCTAAGAACAGATCACCGGAACCGATACGGCGCGAATCGAATTCGACCGCGCCGGTCACTCGTAGCTCCGGGTCTGCGACATCGTGCAGCGTGCCGCCGACGATATCGGCGATCTCCCGCAGTGTCATCTCGATCATGAAACCGTCAAGTCCTCCGCGTGCTTACCTTGCGGACTCAGTCTTTCCAATGCGTCCGCGAGTACTTCGCGGTCGTCGAACGGGTGCTTCACGCCCTGGATCTCCTGCCCTGTCTCATGTCCCTTGCCTGCGATCAGCACCACATCACCGGGGCGCGCCCAGGCCACCGCGGCCGCGATCGCCTCCGCACGGTCACCGATCTCACGCACCACACCACGTTCGGCCTCGGACACCTCCAGCGCACCGGAGCGCATGGCGGCACGGATGGCCGCCGGGTCCTCGCTGCGCGGATTGTCGTCGGTGATGATCAGCAGATCGGCGCCGCGCGCACCCGCTGCCCCCATCAGTGGCCGCTTGCCCGTATCACGGTCGCCGCCCGCGCCGACAACTACCGCGAGCCGTCCCCTGGTATCTGCCGTCAGATGACCACGCAGCGTGGCGATCACGGACTCCAGCGCCGCGGGTTTGTGCGCGTAGTCGACCATCGCCAGAAAATTCTGACCACGCTCGACCCGCTGCATCCTGCCCGGCACGTCCACGGTCGCCAGCGCGGGCGCGGCAACCGTAGGCTCGACTCCCGCCGCGGCACATACAGCGACGGCGAGCAAGCCATTGGTGACGTTGTAGTGGCCGGGAAGCCGCAGCCGCACCGCGACCTCCCCCGAGGGTCCGGATGCGGTGAAATCCTGTTCGCCACTGTGCCTCGACACCGAGCCCGCGACAGTCCAGGCAGCATCCCGTGTGGTGGACACAGTGATCGGACTCGGCAACCCGGCAGCCAGCCGCTGCCCCCACTCATCGTCCACGCACACCACGGCGGTACGCGCCGCTACCGGTGAACCCGATTCGAACAGTTTGCGTTTGGCGGCGAAGTAATCGTCGAAATCGGCGTGGAAATCCAGATGGTCTTGGGACAGGTTGGTGAAAGCGCCCACTGCGAATCGCACCCCGTCCACCCGGCCGAGCGCCAGTGCGTGGCTGGACACCTCCATCACCACTGCGTCCACCCCCTGCTCGACCATGAGCGCGAACATCGCGTGCAGCTGCGGCGCCTCCGGAGTGGTCAGCGCGCTCGGTACCCGCCTGCCGCCGATCCTCGTCTCGATAGTGCCGATCAGCGCGGTGGACAGCCCCGCGGCGGCCAGCCCCGCCTCCACCAGATAGGAGGTTGTCGTCTTACCCGAGGTGCCGGTGATCCCGACAATGCGCAGCCGGTCGGACGGGTTACCGTAGATCGCCGCCGACAGCTCTCCGAGTACCGACCTCGGGTGCTCCCGTACCAGCACCGGCACCGGAAGCCGACCGGCCAGCTCCGCGCCCGCCGCGTCGGTCACCACCGCGACAGCGCCGCGAGCCAGCGCGTCCTGCACGAAACGAGCACCATGCGCGCGGGCCCCCGGCAGCGCGGCGAACACGTCACCGGGCAGTACGGCATGCGAACGCTGCTCGATGCCGGTGACCAGCACACCATGCGTCATCGACTCCTGGCTCACCGCCGACTCCGGGCTCACCGCCGACTCCGGGCTCACTACAGCCCCGATGAGGGCGGCCAGCGACGCCAGTGGCGTTGCCCGCGCATGCGCGGGCCGCAATGCGCGCGGTTGACCGGACTGCACAGGAACCAGGCTCCTTTCGGGAATCGATCGACGTGTCAGGTTACCGTCGTCCGATCACGATGGGACCACGCGGCCCCATGGCACAGCCGCCGACGACACCTACCGCACCCTACGACTTCGCCCTTGCCTGCAGAGGCACCCCACGCGGTGTACGGACGCCATGAAACGAGACTGCCACGGACAGCGCATATCGCCACCCTCCGCCGCTGCTCGAATACCCTGTCCACCTGCAACGTCCTCCACACAGTGCGGATAGCTTCCATATACCTGCCACGGCGATCGCGCACAGGCGGTACCGATCACCCCGCTTGCAGTACGAAACGTTTGGGCGGCTGCGCCGAGGGCGGGATGCGGTCGCGCTGCAGCGCCCACGAGGCGATGTTGTGGAACAGCGGAGCCGCCGAACCACCACCGCTGCCGTCGGAGCTGCGCACCGGCGCGTCGAGCATGAGCCCGATCACGTAGCGCGGGTTGTCCGCGGGGACCATACCCGCGAAGGTGATCCAGAACGACGACGTGGAATAGCACCGGCAGTCGGGGTCCACCTTCTGCGCGGTACCGGTTTTACCCGCCACCTGGTAGCCCTCGATGGCCGCGGGCCAGCCGGTGCCGTTCTGATTCGCGTTCATCGGGTCGCGCTGCACCACCGCCTGGAACATGGTCCGCACAGTGGCCGCGGTCTGCGGGCTGACCACCCGCACGCCCTCCGGCTGGGTCTTCTCGATACGGGTACCGTCAGGTGCGATCTCCGCTCGGACGATCCGGGGCGGAATCCGGACACCATCATTGGCGATAGCCTGGTACATGGCGGTCATCTGCAGGGTGGTCATCGAAAGCCCTTGCCCGATAGGCAGATTCGCGAATGTGCCACCGGACCACTGCACCTGATCGGGCATCAGCCCCGGACTCTCCCCCGGCAGACCGATACCCGTACGCTGGCCGAGCCCGAACCGATGCGCCATATCGGCGAAACGATCCTCGCCTATCCGCTGGGCGAGCATGAGCGTGCCCACATTCGAGGAACGACCGAAGATGCCTGTGGTGGTATACGGCTCGACATCGTGTGACCACGCGTCATGCACGGTGACGCCGGCCATCCGGATGTCACCGGGCACCTGATGCACCTCGTCCGGCCCGGTGACACCGTACTCGATGGCCGCGGCAGCGGTGATGATCTTGTTCACCGAACCGGGTTCGAACGTGTCCATCACCGATGGGTTGCTCAGGTCGGCCTCGGCCCACTTCTGCGGCCCCAACGCCGGATTGAAGGTGTTGTCGTTGGCCATCGCCAGGACTTGCCCGGTCCTGGCGTCGAGCACCACCGCAGAAGCGGCACCCGCGCCGGAGACATCTTTGGCCTGCTGCAGCTGTTGCTGCACGTAGTACTGCAGATCGGAGTCCAAGGTCAGCTCGACCGCCGACCCATCGACCGCGGGCTGCTCATCGCGCCAGCTCCCCGGGATGACCGTGCCATCGGAACCACGATCGTAGGTATGCGACCCATCGGTACCTGCCAGCACCGAGTCCAGCGAGGACTCCAGCCCGACTTGTCCGTGGCCGTCCCACCCGGTAGCACCGACGACGTTCGCAGCCAAAGAGCCGCCGGGATATACCCGGATGCTCTGCTGTTCGGAACCGACCTGGGGGAACTTATCGGTGATCTCGGCCGCGACCCGCGGATCCACATTGCGGGCCAGATACACGAACAGGTCGTCACCGCGCAGCTTCGCCAGCAGATCCGCCTCCGAGGGCGCGTCCTTACCCAGTTTCCGGTGAATAGTGCGGGCGATATCGTGCAACCGTTCATCCGGATCGGGCGCCGTATCACTGGTGGACTTGGCCGCTGCCAGCTCCTGACGAACCCGGACCGGTTGAAAGGTCAGAGCTTTCGCGGAGATGGTGAAGGCCAGTGATCTGCCGTTGCGGTCGGTGATAGGCCCGCGGATCGCCGGGTCCGGCTGGTGGGTGGTGCGCTGACTCGCCGACTGCGCCGACAGACCGGGAGCCGCGATGCTCTGCACCCACAGCAACTGCAAGGCGACAACAGCGAGCGCGACCAACATCACCACTCGCCCGACGCCGAGACGCAACCGTAACGGATCAGGTGGAGCGACTCGACGCGGTCTACCCCCGCCGCGGGACGCGGACGGCCCGCGGCGCCGACGCGGTGCGGGCCGGGGATGCGTCACCTGATACCTCCATCGGGTGCGGCCGATGCCTGGTGTGCTGTGCCTGCCTCTGGCCGCGACGCGGGCGCGGCCGCCTGGGCTGCCGCCGCTTCGACAGGCTGTCCCTGATCCGCCTCGACCGCTATCGGAGGCACCGGGACAGTATGCGTCGGCGCACCGGTCACCTGAACATCGGTATGCGCGGCTGGATCCGGCTGATCCGGCGCTGGAACGCTCGGCGTGAGCTGGACCGGAAGCACTCGTTCGCCCCTGGCCTCGATATTGCCGGTTCCTGGAACCGGAGAGGTGTTCAGCGGCGGCACCGGCGTGCCCTGCGCAGGCGTAGGGGTACCGATCACCGTGACCTCGCCATTCGGGCCGATCACCAAGCGAGCCGGATCCTCGGCCGGAATCATACCGAGTTCCCGCGCCCGCGCGGCCAGCTCCGGCGCGGAGTCGGCGGCCTCCACCTCGCGCTGCAACGCGGCACGTTCATCGGCCAACCGCTGATTGGTAGCCCGTGCGTCACTGAGCTGGTAACTGTCCTCGGCAGCTCGGGTGGTCAGCAGGAGGGTGAGGGCGAGCCCGCAACCGAGCAGCGCGATAACGGCCGCGACGAAGGGGACGTGCCCGGCAGTAGCCGAACGGCGCATCGCGGGCAACAGCGCGGTGTCCGAACGATGCTCCGCACGCGCGCGCCGCCGCGTATAGGCCCGTTGCGCCGCACCGGATCGCACGCGCTCGGCAGCTTCGACCCGCCGGGCGGCCCGGCCAGGCACCTCGGCAGTCCGCGACCGTACACTCATCGGTTCCCCTCCTCGCCTACAGCGCTCCCGCGGGACACCCGCACCCGGTCGGCACGGCAAGGCGCTGCGCCATGATTCCTCACCGTGCCTACAGCGCTCCCGCGGGACACCCGCACCCGGTCGGCACGGCAAGGCGCTGCGCCATGATTCCTCACCGTGCCTCCTGGATCCGCTCCGCTGCTCGCATTCGTACTGGTGCCGCTCGTGGGTTTTCCTCGATCTCCTGTTCTGTCGCCTTCTCCGCGCCGCGGGTCAACATCCGGAATTCCGGCCCCATACCGGGCAGTTCGACCGGAAGGCCCAGTGGTGTTCTGGATGTCGTTCGCGCGGAAAGCTCCTGTTTGACCACCTTGTCTTCCAGTGACTGATAAGACATGACGACGATGCGACCGCCGACCCCGAGCGCAGTGAGCGCGGCAGGTACCGCAGCGCGTAGCGAATCCAGTTCCCGGTTGACTTCCACACGGAGCGCTTGAAAGGTGCGCTTGGCCGGATGCCCGCCGGTGCGGCGAGTGGCCGCGGGGATCGTGGCGTAGAGCAGCTCCACCAGCTCGGCACTGGTACTGAACGGCTTGCTCCGGCGCCGCCGAACTATTTCCGCGGCGATCCGGCCCGCGAAGCGTTCCTCCCCATAGGTTTTCAGTACCCGAGCCAGATCGCCGTGACTGTAGGTGTTGAGTACATCGGCGGCGGTGGGCCCGTGGCTCGAGTCCATCCGCATATCCAGCGGAGCGTCGACAGAATAGGCGAAGCCACGTTCGGCCTCATCCAGCTGCATCGACGAGACACCGAGGTCCATCAGAATCGCCGCGACCGAGCCGGTGGCGGCGAGCCCTGCTCCGAGCAACGCATCGGCGATCCCGTCATAACGGGTGTGCACCAAGGTGATTCGGTCCGCGAACGGCGCGAGCCGCGCGCCGGCCAACTGCAATGCGGTGGTGTCCCGGTCAAGGCCGATCAGCCGGAGATCTGGATAGGTGCGCAGGAAATACTCGGCGTGACCACCGAGCCCAAGAGTGGCATCCATGTAGATCGCACCCGGCTCGGCCATAGCGGGCCCCAACAGCGCGTCGGCCCGCTCCAGCAGAACCGGAACATGACGAGGACCGCGCTGTTCACGGTTCACCTCGTCCTCCCGGAGTCCTGCCTCGCCTTGTCCAGCACCGCAAACAAATCGCCTGGATAGACGGTGCTGCCTTGATACACAGTGCTTTTACTACGGATACGAATGCCTCGTGGTCTCTGACCGAACTTCGGCGCCTGGCGTCGGGGAAGTACGTCAGGGTCCGCGCCCGGGCAGAGACCGCGCGGCACTCGTTCACTCGCGGCTAGAAGATCCCGCCCAGTGACTCGTCTTTTGCTTGCGAGAAGTCCTCCTCGTGCTCGGCGAGGTAGGACTCCCACGCCTGCTTGTCCCATATCTCCAGGAAGTCGACCGAGCCGATCACCACGCAATCCCGTTTCAGATCGGCGTAGCGACGATGTTCGGCCGACAACATGATCCGACCCTGTGCATCTGGGCGTTGTTCATCCGTTCCGGCTGCGAGCGCCCGGACAAACGCGCGGGCCTGCGGATTGCTTCGAGACGCGGCCGCGGCTCGGCGGGCGAGCGCGGTGAACTCTTCTTTCGGATACACGGCAAGGCTGTGGTCCTGACCCTTCGTGACCATCAACCCTCCCGCCAGATCGTCTCGAAACTTCGCAGGCAACGTGAGTCGCCCCTTGTCGTCCAAACGAGGTGTGTAGGTACCGAGAAACATCTCGATACCTCCCTAGTCGATCACCTCGATGGTCGGCCTTTCGGTACTGCGCGCCCCACCTTACCCCACTTTCCCCCACTTTCAATCGAAACAAGCGGCGATCCGACTCCTGGCGCAACCGATTCCGCAGGTCATCACAGCTATCACTGCGGTGGGGAACTTTCACGAGTTCCGCCGACACGCACCGCACCTTCGGTCGAGTACCCGAAAATACCCAGCAAATGCCCTGGTATAGGCGCTGCGAACCGGCGAGGAACACACGCGGGAAAGGGTGTGGGGAGAGGTGGGGGAGATAGGAATTCGATTGGAGATCATCCGCGGTATAGGTGACTACACACACAATCCGCGGTCACATAGATGGCGACGCCGCACCGTACGGTGCGGCGTCGCCATCTATGCCGGGATCGCCGGTCGCCTGAGGCCGGCTACTCCTGTTCGAACCGTCTCCGGAAGCGATCCTCCATGCGCTCGGAGAAACCACCGGACTTGCGTTGCTTGCCCTGATGGCCACCGGAGCCTCCGGAGGACACACCCTTACCGGATCGCTCGTTCTTGGCGGCGCTTCTGGAGGCGCCGAGCAGCAACAGGACACCGGCGCCGAACATGACGATGAACCCGATCAGACTGATGATCGGGAAGCCACCGGGCTTCACGGGCGCCGCGATACCCGCGACAAGGAGGAACAGGCCGAGAGCGAACAACGCCGCGGCCTGAAGTTTACGACGACTCGACGTCGTACGAAGTCGCCCACCGCGGACGGACGAGGCGAACTTGGGATCCTCAGCATAGAGAGCGCTCTCGATCTGTTCGAGCATGCGCTGCTCGTGCTCGGAGAGTGGCACGGTACCTCCCCCGGCACTAGGACGTGGCTGCCGCCTCCGGGTAGGCGGCAGATAGCCGACCTTGGCGGCTATCCGACACTAATGATACGAGTTCGAACAAGGCCAGACCACCTACTCGCCGATAACTAAGCTGTCAGCCCTCCGATGCCGCCCGGCGCGGGTCGCAATCGAGCCGATTCCGCGAGCAGATCCTCCACATCGTGCAGGAAGGCGCCGACTCGCGAAAAGAACTCGTCCGCCGCATGATTGTCGACACATCGGTCGAGCCCGGCCTCCAACGCAGCCCTGGTCTCCGAGTGCGCGCTGAAGTAGTCCGCCCACATCACGAACTCGGGCGCGGCGCGCTGCAAGAGCACCCACGCGTTCCGCGAGCGCGCCCTCGGCGTGGCGTCGGCACCGGTACGCGCGATCACCGCCCCCGCACCACGCAGCGCGGCCAGATAGGCGGTACGGAACCGCTCCCGCGGATCTCGTTCTCCCGCCGCCTGCATGAGCAAGCCATCCGCCCGCTCCAACAGCGTGCAGGCCCGGCCGGGCTGCCCCGGATATTCCACTCGACCAGACATCGGCGTCCCTCCACCATCGCGCACCCTGGCCGGGTCTCTAGGCTGGAGGCAGCATGCCGCACCGCCTTCAAGCACCGCCCGAACCGAACAGGTATTCGAACGTTTCAATTGAGCTCGAATAGTAGCGACACCCCCTGACAAACTTCCGCGTCCGCGCGCAACCGACGAGAGCCATGACTGCCGTCAAGCCCAATCACACTCCCGCACCCGCCGTTGTCGACATCTCCGTAGCAGCCCTGCGCTCCCGGCTGCCCGACGCACTGGCGGTATACGTGGCGGCTATGGGCTATCCGCGTGGCACCGAGCACCATCGCGCACCGATGTGGACCGAGCATATGACCAGGCCCGGCTGGCAAGCGGTGGCCGCCGTACTACCCGATAATTCCGGCAGGATCGATCTCAGGAAGGCACCCATCGTCGCGGTCGCCTACGGCTACCGTGGTGCCACCCAGCAATGGTGGCACCAACAGGTGCACAACGGAATGCGCCGTTCGGGCCTGCCGGAACACACCACGCGGGAGCTGCTCTCGGACTATTTCGAGCTCACCGAACTTCATGTGCACCCAACCGCACAGGGCCGCGGTATCGGCTCCACGCTGCTGGAACGGCTGCTGCGCGACCGGACCGAGCGGGCCGTACTACTGTCCACCCCCGAGGTCGACGGTGAGGGCAACCGCGCCTGGCGGCTGTACCGCAGGCAAGGATTCACCGATGTGCTGCGCAACTTCGTGTTCGCAGGCGACACCAGGCCGTTCGCGATCCTCGGCCGGCGGCTGCCGTTATGACGGCAGTGGTAGTCGGTTCCGGTCACAACGGCCTGATCGCCGCGTGTTACCTCGCCCGTGCCGGGCACCGGGTCGAAGTACTCGAATGCGATGACGTACTCGGCGGCGCGGTATCGACGGTCGAACGGTTCCCCGGCCATCGGGTCGATCGTGGCTCGTCGGCGCACATCATGATCCGCCACACCGGCATCCTCGAGGAACTGGAACTCGACCGTTTCGGGCTGCGCTACCTGGATTGTGATCCATGGGGATTCGCCCCGGCTCATGTGGGCCGCCCGGCGATCGTATTCCATCGTGACCTGGAATCCACCTGTGCCTCGATCGCCACGGCCTGTGGCAGCGGAGACGCCGCGGCATATCGCCGGTTCGTCCGGGTGTGGGGGGCACGGAGTACCCGTGTCATGCGAGCCTTCGGTATCGGTCCGACACCGGGCGGACTGGTGCGATCGTTCTGGGGCCTGGACGCGCCGCACGGCGGTAGCGCGCTGTCCAGGGAGTTCCTGCAATCCGGAGACGCGTTGCTGGACACCTTCTTCGAGGACGAACGCCTGAAAGCAGCGCTGGCCTGGTTCGGCGCGCAATCCGGCCCGCCGATGTCGGAACCGGGCACAGCGCCGATGGTCGGCTTCGCCGCGCTCATGCACACACTGCCGCCGGGTCGCGCGGTCGGCGGCAGTGGCGCGCTGACCACAGCCCTGGCAGCGCGGCTGCGCGCCGATGGCGGAACGGTGACCACGGGCGATGCGGTATCGGCGCTACAGCGCACCGGCCGACACTGGCGGGTGCGCACCGCATCGGGCCGCGAACTGCGTGCCGATATCGTCATCGCGGGCACCCATGTGCTGACCACGATCGATCTGCTGCGGGCAGGCGGATTCGACGGCGCGATCCTCGACGACTGGCGCCGCCGCATTCGAGTCGGACCGGGGATCGGCATGGTGGTCCGGGTCGCCACCAGCCGGCTGCCGCACTATCCGGACAGTCCGGCCGCGCACTCCGCCAACGGCCTACAATTCCTGGTGTCCGATCGCGCACAGTTGCGCCGCGCGCACGGCGCCGCACTGGCTGGGGAGCTACCACCACGGCCGGTGGTGCTCGCGATGAGCTTCAGCGCACTGGATCCGACCATCGCGCCGCCCGGCGAACATCAGTTGTCCTTGTGGGCCCAATGGCACCCCTACCGGCCTGCCGACGGCAGCGACTGGGCCACACTGGCGCATCGGGAGAGCGACCGGATCATCGCCGAGGTCGATTCGTATGCACCAGGTTTCACCGATACAGTGCTGCGCAGACATGTACAGACGCCGGTGGATCTGGAGCGTGAGCTCGGGCTCATCGGCGGAAACGTCATGCATGTGGAGATGTCGCTGGACCAGATGATGCTGTGGCGACCCCTGCCTGAGCTGTCCGGACAACGGGTCCCCGGCGCACCAGGACTGTATCTGACCGGCGCGTCCACCCATCCCGGTGGTGGTGTCTGCGGAACGAGCGGCCGTAGCGCCGCCACCCTCGCACTGCGCGATATGCGCCGCCGCGGACTCTGCCGCAGACTGGGACGATGACAGGCCGGGACGACGTACCGAGTGCGCCCCTCGACCGCACCGAGCCGCCACGACCACAGCGCGCGCCGACCGCGGACCGGTCCGCATCGGGATGGCGTTCGGCCCGTTTCCTCCTTCCCTTCGCCCTCCTCACCGCAGCGGTGATCGCGCAGATCTGTTATCCCCTCACGACAGGCACCGCACGTGACCGCAGCACAGTCACGATCGTGCTGCTGTGCGCTGGTGCCGCACTGGCGCACGCGACTGCCACCAGGGGAATCCGGTATGCCATCGGTTTCCTGGTGCTCGTTTCCGGGATCGGATTGCTGGCCGAAGTGGTCGGGGTCGCGACCGGGGTGCCGTTCGGCTGCTACGCATACGCCACCGACAGACTCGGCCCAACCCTGTTCGATGTGCCACTACTCATCGCGACGGCCTGGACAGGCGGTATCTATCCGGTGTACATAGTGGCCGGAATAGTGTCGCGGCGTACGGTGTCACGGATCGCGCTGACCGCGACCGGCGCAGTGGGCTGGGACCTGTTCCTGGATCCGCAGATGGTCGCCGACGGGCAGTGGACCTGGTGCGACACCACCTCCGGGCTGCCAGGGCTCGCGCAAATTCCGTACACGAACTATCTGGGATGGTTCGGCGTCGCGCTCGTGATAGCCGGAGTGCTGGCGATCTGGGAACGCACGGCGCCGGCTCCCCGCGCGCAGGCGCGGCCGAACGCGATCACACTCGCCGTACCGGTCGCACTGTTCCTGTGGACCTGGCTGGGTTCGGCACTGGCGCACGCGGTATTCCTCGACCTGCCGTACTCCGCCGGGTACGGTCTCGTCGGGATGGGGGTGCTCGGTGTCCCGCTGCTGGTCGTAGCCGGACGCGCCATGAAGTGACCGCCGAGGCACTCGGCACTATGCGCCGACACGGTCTCGCATCCAGCGTTTCCTTGCCTGCCATGCGGCCTGGCACGATATCCCCGTGCAGCCGAGTCCAGTCACCATGATGCCCGCCGCCCAGGATCGTCCGCCGCGTCGGCCCCGCCGCACCGGAGTACGTGCCACAGCGGCCTTCCTGCTCGCGGCATTACTGGTCCCGATGCTCGCGAGTTGCCTACGCGTCCAGGTATCGATGGGAGTCTCGTCCAACGACCGGGTATCGGGCCGGATCGTGGTCGCTGTGGTGCCCGTCGGCCCCGACGACACCGGCCCCCAGCTCGAAGCGCCGGAGTCGATCGCGGCGAAACTGCGGGTGGAGCCGTACACCCAAGACGGATATGTGGGCAGTCAGGTGTTCTTCAACGACCTGTCCTTCGGCGAAGTACAGCAACTCGGGCAGCTGTCCGAACAAACCCAGGGCTTGTTCCAGCTACAGTTCCAGCGCACCGGGGACCTGGTCGGTCTGACCGGCCGGTTCGATCTGAAATCCGTTCCGCCGCACGGCTCCGATGTGCAATTCACCATCGCGTTCCCGGCGCGCGTCGCCAGAACCAACGGCATCCGCGAGGGCGACAGCACCGTCTCCTGGAAACTTCCACCCGGTGATGTCTCCATGGTGCATGCCGAGGTCCGATACGCCGACCCGAACACCCGCTCGTTCGCGGGCTGGGCAGGTATCGTCGGCGGTGTCACCCTCGCGGTTGCCGCTATTGTCGCCGCGGTGGCCTACCTGGATCGCAACCCCACCCCCTCCGGCACCGGATTCTCCCCGACCCGCTGGTGGCGCTCGGTGACGCAGAACCGCTGAGCACTCGGCCCGTACGCCGGAATAACGTGGCGCACATGTTTGATGCCGATCGGCCGACACCGTTATCCGCGGGCTCGATCCTGCCTGCCTGCGGTGCCACACTGGCGGTGCTCGGCGCGGGCATCGCGCTGTACAACCGCATCACCGTGCCCCGGTTGCCTGGTACGCCTGCCCCGGTACACGAGCCGATCACCGTCTGTATCCCGGCGCGCAACGAAGCCGACCGGCTTCCCGATCTGATCGCCGATCTGCGCGCACAGGTGGGAGTACCAGAGCTGTCGGTACGTATTCTCGACGACGCGTCCACCGACGACACCACCGCCGCCGCCCGCGCGGCGATCGCAGGTGATCCGCGCTTCACCCTGTCACGCACCGAATCCGGCCCGCCTCCAGGGTGGACCGGGAAGGCCGCGGCCTGCGCCCGGTTGACCACGGCAGTGACCGCACCGGTGCTGGTCTTCCTGGACGCCGATGTCCGTTTGGCCCCAACGGCACTCGCGGCAGCGGTCGGTACCCTACGCGCGCGGGGAGCCGCACTGGTCTCGCCGTGGCCGCTGCAACTGGCAGGATCGGTGGCGGAGGCCGTGGTGCAACCTTTGTTGTGCTGGTCGTGGGCTTCGACCCTGCCGATCACCGCGGCCGAGCGGAGCCCGCGGCCATCGACCGCGGTGGCCTGCGGCCAGTTCCTCGTGTTCGACCACGCGCACTATCGCGCGGTGGGCGGCCACGCGGCGGTGGCGGGAAACCGCACCGAGGACCTCGAGCTCGCCCGTATCCTGCGTCGGGCCGGATATCCCACTGCTCTGGTAGCCGCAGGGCCGCTGACCCGCACCAGAATGTACCGTGGCGCGGCCGAACTGGACGCGGGCTACACCCGCTGGCTCTGGTCGGCTTATGGGGGCACCGTGGCAGGAGGAGCCGCAGTGGGGCTGTTGTCCACCCTTGTCTATGTAGCACCGCCCGCGGCCGCCCTCCTCGGTAAGGGCCGGGTCCGGCGCACGGGTTCGATCGGCTGGCTCGCCGCGGTAGCGAGCAGGCTGCTGGCCCGGTCCATCGAGACCGGTGGGTCACTCGACCGCACCGACTTTCTCGCCGCCCTCGCACATCCCCTGTCCGTAGGGGCATACCTGCTGCTCTGGGTGCGTTCGCATCGGGCGATGCGCCGCGGCACGGTGCGCTGGAAAGATCGCCCGCTCCGCTGAGCTCGGGGTAGATATCGCGGGACACCCGGCGGGCGCGGCACCGTCGAGGCGCCCAGCGCTGCCGGGTGACCAACCGCTTATCCGCTCCTGGTACCGCATTCACTCATGGCACGGTGCTGATACCGACCGTCGGCAAGAAATAGCAGGACCTGGCGCCATTGCGAACCGAGCCGAACACTGCGGCCAGGACGGTACCGGAGCCGGTATCCACCGGGACCGCACGCACCCCGCCCATCGGGAGAGCTGCGACGAGGAAGTCCCGGATGCGCTGCTCGGCCTCTGGCCGCAGCTGCGGCGGAACCGCTGTCGGGATCATCGCCCCGGCGACCTCCGGCAGCGAGCCCATCGCGGCCGTGCCACCGCGGCCGTTATTCAGATTGAGCCAAGCGACCTGCATACCCGCGGTATCCGGTCCGTCTGCGGTAAGACCGAGGGGCACGAAGGTGAACACGGCCTGTTGTGCCTTGACGGCGCTCAAATCGAGACCGGGGATCTGCACGGTGTTCTTCGGCCACGGACCAGGAATAATCCCTGCCAGGGCGGGAGCGATACCGAAATCGGTGTCCTCCCGGCAGAACGCCGCCGCGGCCGGGTACAGGAACGGCTCGATGCCGAGCTCGCGCAGTGCGTCGAGCGCGGCTTGATAAGAACTCGGCGGTTGCTCCGGCTCGGCGACCGGCGTCGCATGATCGACGACGGCCGGAATCACGGGGGCAGGGGCCGCGTTCGCGACTCCTGGCCCCGCGAACACCGAAACGACCGCACACGTCGCGACAACAGACAACGTCGCGACAACAGACAACGCAGGCAACACGGACAGACGGTGCACTATGGTCACGAAACCTCCTCATCGGCGGAACGATCGAGGGGCACAGTACTCCGGCAAACGGATACGACAGGCCGTATTGCGGACAGTGATTTCCTGGCGGGCACCCGATTCCCGGTGATGCCGGAGCACGAGCACGAGACCTGTACGTTCGCAGCGATTTCCGCATCCACCCACAGTGCGTGACCGCACTGCCGATGCGTAGGGTCAGGCGCTGATCGGCGCGTCCATGACACCGTAACCGAGATTGGTGAGCACCTCACTGGTCGCCTTGGCGAAGTTGAGGGTGATGAAGTGCAGGCAGGGAGCGCCCTCGTCGATCAGCCGCTGCGCGATCTCGGTGGCGATCTCGATACCGGCGGCACGCACCGCCGCGGCGTTCTCGACACCATCGCCTGCCGCTTTGCGCAACCGCTCCATAACGGAGGCGGGGAGCGCTCTGCCACAGAGTTGTTCGGCACGCAGCACAGTGCGTAGCGAAGTGATCGGCATCAGTTCCGGGATGATCGGCTTGGCGCCTTCGATCGGATCGAACGCCGCGATCCGATCACGCAGGCGCAGATAGTGCTCGACGTCGAAGAACATCTGGGTGATCGAATACTCCGCGCCCGCGCGCAATTTCGCGGCCAGAAACGCGGTATCGGTCGCCAGATCCGGCGAATGGTGATGGCCTTGTGGGAACGAGGCGACACCGACGTGGAAATCACCGAGATCGCGCACGAGGCGCACCAGTTCCTCGGCATAGGAGACTCCGTCAGGGTGCTTGTGCCACTCCCCGAGCGGATCATCCGGCGGATCACCGCGTAGCACCAAGATATTGCGTATGCCGGAATCGGCATACGCGCCGACCAGCGAACGCAACTCGGCGACACTGTGCCCTACCGCGGTCAGATGGGCCACCGGCAGCAATGTGGTCTCCCGTGCGAGCTCACCGGTGACTCGCACGGTACGGCCACGGGTGGAGCCACCCGCACCGTAGGTCATCGACACGAACGCCGGATGCATGCGCTCGAACTGCCGCACCGCACGCCACAACCGCGCCTCGGCGGCCTCGTCCCTCGGTGGATTGAACTCCACCGAGAACGGCACCGCGCGCCCAGGATGAGCCCGCAGACTCTGGACAACCGAAGGCGTTCCAGAGACACCGGGTAGTGTCCGGGCAGGCCGGTCGAGGGGCGAGCTTGCCCGCGCGTTGTCGAAAGTCACCGATCCAGTCTAGAGGTGTCCGGTAACGGCACTGCCGGGTTGTTCGGACTCCCGCGTATTCTTCGGACCGGGCGACATGTCCGCTCAGCCGATCGGCACGCGAACGTACTCGGTCGGCTGAGGGATCACCCACAGCGCTCGGGCGCTCTTCGGCCCGTGCGTCCCCTGTCCGCACAACCATGGAGGTGTCCGCACGACCATGGAGGCCGCCCTGTCCGCCGGAACCGGCACCCGGACTCCGCACGCCACCGTGCCGCAGCCGGGCACCCCCGCTTTCGGCACCGCTATAGCAGAGATCTTGACGGGTTTCTTCGGTACCCGTCGCGCGACTGTCGAACGACTCGGCCCAGTCTTCGCCGAGGCCGCGGACGTGCTGGAACAGTTCGTATTACGTGGCGGGAAACGCACAAGACCCGCGTTCGCCTGGATCGGCTGGCTCGGCGCCGGTGGTAATGCCACCGGACCGGAGGCCGACGCAGTGCTCACCGCCTGCACCGCACTGGAACTGGTCCAGGCCTGCGCACTGATCCACGACGACATCATCGACTCCTCCCAGACCCGCCGCCGCTTCCCCACCGTGCATGTGGACTTCACCCAGCGCCACCGCGAACGCGAATGGGCAGGCGATGCCGCGCACTTCGGCACCAGCGTGGCCATCTTGATCGGTGATCTGGCGCTGGCCTGGGCAGATGACATGGTGCATTCGGCCGGTCTCGAGCAGGCGGCGCTCAGCAGATTCACCCCGGTATGGGCTGCCATGCGCACCGAGGTGCTCGGCGGCCAATTGCTCGACATCACCGGCGAGGCGGGTGCCGACGAATCGATCGAAGCCGCGTTACGGATCAACCGGTATAAAACCGCCGCCTATACCGTCGAACGCCCATTGCATCTCGGCGCGGCTCTCGCGGCGGCCGACCACGGGTTGATCGAGGCGTACCGGACATTCGGCACCGCTATCGGCATCGCCTTCCAGCTCCGCGATGATCTGCTCGGGGTTTTCGGCGATCCGGCGGTGACCGGTAAGCCCTCGGGCGACGACCTGCGCGAGGGCAAACGCACCGTACTACTTGCCGAGGCGCTGCGCCGCGCGGACGACACCGCCCCCGCCGTTGCCGCGCTGCTGCGCAGCGGGATCGGCACCGAGCTGAGCGCGGAGGCGGTACAACGGTTGCGCGCGCTGCTCATCGAACTCGGCGCGGTCGACGCGGTGGAACGTCGGATCGCCGAGCTCACCGAGCGTGGCCTTGCCGCCATCGAGACCAGCTCGGCGACTCCGGTGGCGAAAGAACGACTACGTGCCATGGCACTGGCCGCGACCGAACGGACCGCGTGAACCTCGTGACGGCGCACGTCCGGGTGAGAAGGAGAACGGCATGAGAACTGTTACCGGACCCACCGATCGGGTAGTGGTGGTCGGCGCAGGGCTGGCCGGTCTCTCCGCCGCGCTGTACCTGACCGGCGCGGGGCATACGGTGACACTGCTCGAACGGGCCGAGCACCCCGGCGGCCGGGTCGGGCGCTATCAGGGCGCGGACTATGTCATCGATTCCGGCGCCACCGTACTGACTCTGCCCGAGCTGATCACCGATGCACTCGGCGCGGTCGGGCGCAGTCCGGAAACCTGTGTCCCCCCGCTACGCATGCGTCGACTGGCACCGAGCTACCACGCACGGTTCGCCGACCACACCCAGATCAGACTGTTCGCCGACCCGGACGCGATGGCCGCGGAGGTCGAGCGGACCTGCGGCCCCGCCGAAGCACGCGGATACCTGCGGCTGCGCGACTGGCTCGCACGCGTCTACGCGGCCGAGTTCTCCGAGTTCATGGATACCAACTTCGACTCGCCGCTGGACCTGGTGCGGCTGCCCGCGAAGCGCCGCGCGCTGATCGAACTGGTGCGGCTGGGTGGCTTCGGCAGGCTCGGACACCGGATACACCGGTTTCTACGCGATCCACGCCTGGCCCGCCTGTTCACCTTCCAAGCCCTCTACGCGGGTATGCCGCCTGCCGAAGCACTCGCTGTATACGGGGCGATCCCACATATGGACACCTCGCTCGGCGTCTACTTTCCCGAAGGCGGTATGCGGACGATCGCCGTGGCACTGGCACAGGCGTTCACCGATGCGGGTGGCACGCTGGAACTCGACACCGAGGTGACCGGAATCGATTACGCGGGCCGCAGAGCGCGGCGTGCCCGTACCGCCGACGGACGGTCCTTCGACTGCGATGCGCTCGTGCTCACCGCCGATCTCGGATCACTCGACCGTTTCGGCGTACGACCGAGGCGTGGCCTGCGGGCCTCGCCCTCGGCGGTGGTCGCGCACGGCACTGTGCCCGCCGCGGTCACAGCGGGCTGGCCGGTGCAGGCACACCACGTCATCGAGTTCGGACGGGCCTGGGACAGTACCTTCGCCGAGATCACCGCACGGCGCGGCCGTGGCACGCTGATGAGCGACCCCTCACTGCTGCTGACTCGCCCAGCGCATACCGATCCCACGCTGTTCATCGAACGGTCCGGGATACGCTACGAGCCGTTCTCCCTGCTGGCGCCATGCCCGAACCTGACAGCCGCACCCCTGGACTGGCCCCGGCTCGGCCCAGCCTATCTACGCGAACTGCTTATGGTGCTGGAAGCACGGGGGTATCGCGGGATCGTCGAGAACTTCGCCGTCGATCGGCTCGACACGCCACAGACGTGGTTCGACTACGGCATGCTCGCAGGCACGCCGTTCTCCGCGGCGCATCTTTTCCGGCAAACCGGACCGTTTCGGCCGAACAATTTCCCCCGGTCCAGTGCGAATGTGATCATCGCTGGTTGTGGTACCACGCCTGGCGTCGGAGTGCCGACCGCGCTGCTTTCCGGGAAACTGGCGGCAACTCGTATTTCCGGCACTGCCGGGCCCGCTCGACACCTGACCTCGCGCACCAGCCGGATAGCATTCCGCACGACGCCGTAAACTGAGCGCCGACCTATTCGCTCGCGGTTGCGACCGCCGACCACTCGGGGGGAACCAACACCAGATGGCATCCCCCGAAACACGCGCGGAAGGACCGGGTTCCACTCTCGGCGCCGACCACACAGCATCCGACTCCCCCTACCGCGAATCAGCCGCCGCACATGGTTTCCTGTGGAGAATGCGCGCCTACTCCGACTTCGCCAGAAGCCCCGAAGGCCATGCCGCGCTGCTCGGATTCTTCGGCGCGGTGATGATCACCTTCGGCGGGTTCGGTGCGGGCGCCGTGCGCCGACGTGACCCACTGCTGGAAGCCATGCATCTGTCCTGGCTGCGTTTCGGACACGGCTACGCGCTGTCCACCGTATGCGTCTGGATCGGCGTCCTGCTGATGATCACCGCGTGGGTCCGGCTCGGGCGTATCCTGATCGCATCGGACGACCGAGCCGGTACCGGACCCACACCCAACGAACTGCGCGCCATCGTCGGTATCTGGATCACCCCGCTGCTGTTCGCCGTACCGATGTTCAGCCGGGACACCTACTCCTATCTGGCCCAGGGCGCACTGCTGCGCGATGGCTTCGACCCTTATCAGGTCGGACCGGTGGCGAATCCCGGTATCCTGCTGGACAACGTGAGCTCGGTCTGGACGACGACCACAGCGCCATACGGTCCGGTATTCCTCCTGCTCGGCCGCGCGATCACCACCGTGACCGGCGACAATGTCGTGGCAGGCACCATCGCGATGCGATTGGTCATGCTGCCCGGCCTGATGCTGATGATGTGGGCCGTACCGTATCTGACCAGGCACCTCGGCGGCAGACCCGCCCTCGCGCTATGGCTGGCGGTGCTCAACCCACTGGTGCTGATCCACCTGATCGGCGGCGTACACAACGAAATGCTGATGGTCGGCCTGATGTGCGCGGGCATCGCACTGGTGCTGGAACGGCACCACGTAGCGGGCATCGTGGTCGTCGCGATCGGGGTGGCTATCAAGGCGACCGCCGGGGTGGCGCTGCCGTTTTTGGTGTGGATCTGGATGCTGCATGAGCGCGAACGCCGGGCCGCGCAGCGGGTCGGTCGCGACCCGGCGAATCTGCCCGCGAACGAACAACCCGGCGACGCGGCCGAACCCACCGAGGACATGCCGCACCCCGCGCTGACCTTCGCCAAGATCGCGGGCTTGGGCCTGAGCGTGTTCGCGGTGGTCTTCGTGGCCGCCTCCGCTGTCGCCGGTGTTGGCATAGGCTGGCTGAGCGCGCTGTCGGGGTCGAAGAAGATCATCAACTGGCTCTCCCTGCCGACCGTTATGGCCCATATGGTCACCTGGGTGACCCCGCTGGGGATGGATTCGGTGCTCTCGGTAACCCGGATGGGCTGCTTACTGGCCATGATCGCGATACTGGCCTGGACCTGGTGGCGGTTCCGGCACAGTGAACGAGAGGCAGTGCTCGGCATCCTGATCGCGTTCGTCGCGATCGTCATCCTCTCACCCGCCGCATTGCCCTGGTACTACTCGTGGCCGCTGGCACTGGCCGCCGGATTCGCGCTGTCGACGACAACGCTGATGACACTGGTGGGGCTGTGTACCTGGCTCATGCTGGTTTTCCAGCCGGACGGCTCGAACGGCTTCGACAACTTCTGGCATATCGCCGCGGCCACCTTCGCCGCCGTCGTCGCAGCGCTGTCCTTGCGTACGGTGGACCCGCTGCGGCTGCGCGCCGCACCGGCACGCAGCACCGCAGCCGCGTATTCTTCCGCCCCATGACCCACAGCCTGCACACGACCTCGGCCCTGCTGCCGCGCGCCTATCGAGAATGCAGGAGTATCGCCGCCGCCAACGGTCGCACCTATTTCCTGGCCACTCGGCTGCTGTCGGCCGATCGAAGGCCCGCGGTACACGCGTTGTACGCATTCGCCAGGATGGTCGACGATGTCGTCGACCATCCTGGTCGGCAGGACACAGACCATCCTGGTCGGCAGGACACAGACCATCCTGGTCGGCAGGACACAGACCATCCTGGTCGGCAGGACACAGACCATCCTGGTCGGCAGGACGGCGCATCCGGCAGCGATACCCCTACGCGCGGACCCGTCGAAGCGATCGACAGGATCGAGCGGGAACTGCGGGCCGCGGTCGAACCGCGCGATCACCGGAGTTCACCGGGTTCCGCCGGCGTCGAGCAGGCACCACGAACAGCGCGAACACCAGTGCCGAGCGCCATGGCCTCGGAATACGCGCAGGCCGGAGCGGATTCGGTTCCGCAACGGGCGCTCGTCCTGACCGCCGTCGCCGACACCATCCAGCGCTACGACATCGACACGCGGCACTTCTGGACGTTCCTCGATTCCATGCGGATGGACGTTCCCGGCGCGGCGACCTTCCGGAACCGATATGCCACCATGACCGAATTACGCGAGTACATGCGTGGCTCCGCGGCCGCGATCGGCTTGCAGCTGCTTCCGGTACTCGGCACAGTCGTCCCGGTGTCCGAGGCCGAACCGGCCGCCGCCGCACTCGGTGAAGCATTCCAGCTCACCAACTTCGTGCGAGATATCGCAGAGGATCTCGATCGTGATCGGGTCTATCTGCCCGCCGATACCCTCACCGCGTTCGGCGTATCCGATGACCTGCTCTTCCACTGCCGCCGCACCGGGCACACCGATCAGCGCGTCCGGCGGGCGCTGGCCCATCTCATCGCGGTCAACCGTGATATCTACCGGCGTGCCGAACCCGGTATCGACCTGCTCGAACCGCGCGTACGCCCGGCCATCCGCACTGCGGCCATCCTCTACGCCGATATCCTGCGCTATGTCGAACGCAGCGACTATGCCGTCTTCGCCCACCGGGCCGTGGTCCCCCGCCGACGCCGCCTTCGCATAGCGGCCACCGAGTTCGCCGCCGCGGCTCTGCGCAGTGGACGCAGGCACTGATCGGCGGCCACCGTACCGAGCGATCGGGCATCGGCCGAGGTCTCAGGACCGGACACCACATGACCCACGAACCGGGCGGATCGGCTCAGAACGGTTCTGCCGCCGCTCGGCGCAGTACTTCACGGGCCAATGGACCGTGCAGCGCATCGATCGGTGTGCCCGGCAGACTGTCGTCCTCGGTGAAGATCCATTCCAAGATCTCTTCGTCGGTGTATCTGGCGTCCCGCATCACCGTGATCAGCCCGGGCAGCGGCTTCACCACCGCCCCGGTGTCATCGAAGAAACATTCGGGAACACCGGCCACACCCGCTCTGCGCACGGCGATCATCTGATGATCACGCAGCATCTGATGTACTCGGGTCACCACCAGCCCGAGCCGATCGGCCACCTCCGGCAGTGACACCAGGGTCACCGACTGTGGAAGGACGTCATCACTGCAGGGAAATGCACTCACTCGGACAACGGTAGACGGTCGGGCGGTACCCGTCGTAAGACACCCGGGCGGGTGATGTCGTTACCATCGTGGGGCCGCACCACGGCGGCTGCTCGCTTATCGCAGGTACTGCGGGGGAGAACTTTGTGAAAGCCGGAGGACACTACTTGATCGGCCAGATGCTGGAAGGGCGCTATCGAATCGATGCGCCGATCGCCCGCGGCGGGATGTCGATGGTCTTCCGCGGGGTCGACACCCGCCTGGACCGCCCGGTCGCCATCAAAGTGATGGATCCGAAGTTCGCGGGCGACCCGCAGTTCCTTGCCCGATTCGAACTCGAAGCGCGCTCGGTCGCCAAGCTCAAGCATCCCTCGCTGGTAGCGGTGTACGACCAGGGCATCGACGGCGAACACCCTTTCCTGATCATGGAGCTGGTCGAGGGCGGCACCCTACGCGAGCTGCTGCGCGAACGCGGCCCGATGCCGCCGCACGCGGTGCGTGCTGTCGCCGAGCCGGTGCTCGCGGCGATCGGGGTGGCCCATGCGGCGGGACTGGTGCACCGCGATATCAAGCCGGAGAACATCCTGATCTCCGACTCGGGGGAAGTGAAGATCGCCGACTTCGGCTTGGTGCGTGCGGTGGCCGCGGCGAATACCACCTCGGCGAGCGTCATTCTCGGCACCGCAGCCTATCTGTCCCCGGAGCAGGTCACCAGCGGCACCGCCGACGCGCGCAGCGATGTCTACGCATTCGGCGTGCTGACCTTCGAAATGCTCACCGGCCATGTTCCGTTCACCGGCGACACCTCCCTGTCGGTGGCATATCAGCGTATCGAGAACGATGTGCCGAGTCCGAGTGCGTTCATCGCCGGGGTACCGCCGGAATTCGACGCGTTGGTCACCAAGGCGACCGCGCGCGAACCCGTGCACCGGTTTTCGGATGCGAACGAGATGGTGGAAGCGGTACGGCATATCAGTATGGCGCTGCAGCTGCCCGACTACCGTGTACCGGCGCCGGAGGAATCGGCCGAGCATCTCAGCGCCGGCTACCAGACCGTTGCCCCAGAGCGCGCTGTCCCGGATCGGGAAGGGCAACCGAACCGCGCCGGAGCCGCGCTGCGCGAACAGCCCACACCACAGCCTGTGCAACACACCAAGGTAGTGACCACGCAACATCCCCGGCTCGGGAACAACCCGCCGGATACCAGCGACCAACCGGCACCGGAGCGCCAGAAACACCCCGGAGCACCGTACTCCCCCTATGCCGGTGCGGCGGGCTATCCCGGCACGTCTGGTCCGTCCCGGCGCACGGTATGGCTGTGGGTGGCCATCGTCACGGCTCTCACCCTGCTGGTCGGCGCAGGCGGCTGGTGGCTCGGGTTCGGCCGCTATTCGACGGTCCCGCCGATCGCGGGACTGGACACCGACAATGCGATCGCTCTACTTCAGGACGCCGGATTCGATACCGAGATCCGGCAACGAGCTTCGGACACGATCCCGGTGGGCGGGGTGGTCGGCAGCGACCCGTCGGCCGGATCCGAGATCGCCAAGGGCTCGACGGTCCAGGTCCTGGTCTCCAGCGGAAAACCCAAGGTGCCGGATGTCGGACCCGGTGACGAGGTGGCACGAGTCAACCAGTTGATCCAGGACAGTGGGCTGCGACCGGTCGATGCCGGGGAGGCCTCCAGCACCGCGCCCAAAGGCACCCTCGCCAGAGTCGAACCGGCTCCGGGGACTGTACTGCCGCTCGGCGCACAGGTGAAGGTGTTCCGCAGCAAGGGATCACAGCCGGTGCAAATCCCTGAGGTACGCGGCAAATCCACCGACGAAGCCATCAGAATCCTCGCCGATACCGGAATCGAGGTGCGCGAAACCACGAGGCAGTTCGACCGTCGGATCGGGACGGATCTGGTCATCGGCACGAATCCGACGGCGGGCAGCACTGTGCAATCCGGCGACGGCGTCGTATTGCTGGTCTCCAATGCCATCGAGCTGCCCGATGTGCTCGGGTCGACCGTCGGCGACGCCCGCGCGAAACTGCAGGCCCTCGGTCTCGTGGTCAAGGTGAGACAGTTCGCGCCGATGGACGGTTCCCGGGTGGTCTCGCAGATCCCCGCCATCGGCACCAACCTCGAAGCGGGCGATACGGTCACCCTCGTGGCACTGCCCTGACCGAAGCCGGACCGGCCCCGCACCGCGAGGCCGATCATCGGTGCGCCGCGGCCAGGACTGCCGCGCCCCAGCTCCTCCAGCCGGGGCGCACCGACTCAGCGCAGCATCTCCGCGACAAGGAAGGCCAGCTCCAGCGACTGCTGGGTGTTCAGCCTTGGATCGCAGGCGGTCTCGTAACGACCGGAAAGATCGAGATCGGAGATATCCTGGGCGCCGCCGAGACATTCGGTGACATCCTCGCCGGTGAGTTCGATGTGCATACCGCCCGGGTGGGTGCCGAGCGCGTGGTGCACCTCGAAGAAGCCCTGCACCTCGTCGACGATGCGGTCGAAGTGGCGGGTCTTGAAACCAGTGGACGATTCGTGGGTATTGCCGTGCATCGGATCGCACTGCCAGATCACCTGATGACCGGTGGCCTGGACTTTCTCGATGATGGCCGGAAGGACCTCGCGGACCTTGGTATTCCCCATCCTGGAGACGATGGTCAGCTTGCCCGGCTCATTGTTCGGGTCGAGTCGCTCTACGTATTCCACGGCCTGATCGGGAGTGGTGGACGGGCCGATCTTCAGACCGATCGGATTGGCGATCAACTCCGCGAACGCGATATGCGCACCATCCAGCCGGCGGGTGCGTTCACCGATCCAGAGGAAGTGCGCGGACAGATCGTAGAGCACCTGCTCCCCGATCGCGTTCTCACTCAACCGCAACATGGCGCGCTCGTAGTCCAGGACGAGCGCTTCGTGACTGGCGTAGATACGAGCCGATTTCAAGCTCGGATCGTTTACCTGGCATGCGGTCATGAACGCGAGGCCGCGGTCGATCTCCTCGGCCAGCGCCTCATAACGTGCGCCCGCGGGCGATTGGGCCACGAAATCACGGTTCCAATCGTGCACTTTGTGCAGGTCGGCCATCCCCGCGCTGGTCAGCGCCCGCACCAGGTTCATCGCCGCGCTCGCATTGGCATAGGCACGGACCAGTCGGGAGGGATCGTGTTTGCGTAGCGCCGGGTCCGCCACCAGCGAGTTCACCATATCGCCTCGGTAGGATTCCAGACCGAGCGCATCGATGTTCGACGAGCGCGGCTTGGCGTACTGGCCCGCGATCCGAGCGACTTTCACGACCGGCAGGCTCGCACCGTAGGTGAGCACGACCGCCATCTGCAACAGGGTGCGGATGTTGCCACGGATATGCGGCTCGGTGTTATCGGCGAATGTCTCCGCGCAGTCACCGCCCTGCATCAGGAACGCTTCACCGCGGGCGACCTCGGCCAAATGCCCGCGCAGCTCTTCCACCTCGGCGGGCACACAGATCGGCGGCACACTCTCCAGTACCGTGCGCATCTTGGCCGCCTGTTCCGGATCCCAGGAAGGCTGCTGCAGAGCGGGGAGCGCCAGCGCCTCGTCCAACCGTCTGCGCAGCTCCGTGGGCAGCGGCGGCAGTTCCGGTAGGCGATCGATGGGTACGTCCACGGTCCAGTTCACCAGTTCAGGATACGGATCACCGCCCCTGCGGGAACACCCGGTCTCGGTGGCGCCGCAACCACCCGACGTGGCGAAGATCTCCACCCTATGGCCCCTTGCGCGGCCGACGCCAGTATGCACCATAAGGTTGCTGGAGAACCCTTCACCTGCCACGACGGTACCGACACCCGGCCGCGAAGGCACCGACACCGAGGAGAGACCGATCTCGCTGAGATATTTCTACGACTGCGAATTCATCGAGGACGGCACCACCATCGACTTGATCTCCATCGGTGTCGTCTGCGAGGACGGCCGAGAGTACTACGCGGTGTCCACCGAGTTCGATCCCGACCGTGCCGGCCCGTGGGTACGTAAGTACGTATTGCCCCAGCTGCCTTCGCCCGCCTCCCCGTTATGGCGGAGTCGCACGCGGATCCGCGATGAGCTGTACGCGTTCCTCGTGCCGCGACCGAGTGTGCAACCACAGCTGTGGGCCTGGGTCGGGGCCTATGACCATGTGGCGTTGTGCCAGCTGTGGGGTTCCATGGTCGATCTGCCAACCACGCTGCCCCGATACACCAACGAGCTGCGTCAGCACTGGGAGGCGCACGGCCGTCCCGAACTCCCGAGGACCCCGCCGGACGCGCATGACGCGCTGGCCGACGCCCGGCACAATCTGGTCAAATTCGAAGCGATCGAGGCGGCCCGGCGCGCGACACCGCGCCTGTGACGCTCAGCCACATAACGGCACGCCCCGCATAACAGCACACGGCCCCGAGTCATAGCGACTCGGGGCCGTGGTCCGTACAGGGTCAGTGGCCGTCGTTCTTGCCGTTGGCTCGTTCCTGTACCTGTTGCAGT
>NZ_JBJZOO010000013.1:0-108637 GCF_047200775.1 Nocardia spongicola
GCGTGTACCCGGCCGATCCTGATCCGGGCATTGCGAAGATCCGTAGCTCCATGGGCGGTCACCTTTCGCCTGCCGGGTCGGTTGCGCACTCGATTACCGCACTTCAGGATGACTCGATCCTAGATGCTTGGTGGACGGTGCTGCTAGGTATCGACAGAGTGCTTCGGTGAGCAGGTTTACCGCACATGTGACCGTTCGGAGTGAACAACTATCGGGACCGGCGACACTGCCGATAGTTCCTGGTGTGGAATTCGGCGCACCGCCCCCTGAGGGACCCCTCGACATAGAAATCATCCCAGGTATGCCTCCGCGACCAGGCGTCGACCCGGCAGTTCTTCTGTGGGCGCAGAGGGGATCGAACCCCCGACCGCTGGTGTGTAAAACCAGAGCTCTACCGCTGAGCTATACGCCCGGGCCGTTACCGGCGGACTATGAATCTAGCGCGTTGAGCGCTTTCTCCCAAGCCGCCTGGTCACGGGGCTCTCCGGGACCGTTCATCTCGGCGAAACGGATGTTTCCCGCACGGTCGATGACGAAGGTGCCACGGTTGGGATAGCCCGATTTCTCGTTGAAGACTTGGTAGGCCTGGGCCACCGCGCCGTGTGGCCAGAAATCGGACAGCAACGGGAAGGTGTAGCCTTGCTCGGCAGCCCAGATCTTGTGGGTGGGTGGCGGGCCGACCGAGATCGCGAGGACTTCCGCGTTGTCGTTCTGGAACTTCGGCAGCTCGTCACGGACCTTGCACAACTCGCCCTGGCAGATCCCGGTGAAGGCGAGCGGGTAGAACACGAGCAGCACGTTTTTCTTACCTCGGTAGTCCGAGAGCGCGACGTCCTGGTTGTTCTGGTCTTTCAGTGTGAAATCCGGCGCGGCGGTGCCGACCTCGAGCGGCATTGCGAATCCTCCATCGTGTCGAGTTTCCACCAGGCGGAGCGAGCCCGCCTGGTGGAAACCATAGTGGGAGTGGCTCAGCGCTGCTTCGAGGGCGCCTTGGGCTGTACCAGACGGCTACCGGTCCAGGTGCCGAGACTGATCGCCGAGGTCTGAGTCAGACCAGCGGTAGGCGCGGATTCGGCGATTTCACTCGGCTCGACGTGACCCGGTTTTCCGGTTTTGGGGGTGAGTACCCAGACGAAGCCGTCATCGGCCAGCGGGCCGATCGCGTCCATCAGCGCATCGACCAGATCACCGTCGCCGTCCCGCCACCACAAGAGGACGACGTCGACTACTTCGTCGGAGTCCTCGTCGACGAGTTCACCGCCGATCGCATCCTCGACATCGGCTCGCAAGTTGTCGTCGGCGTCTTCGTCCCAGCCTAATTCCTGGACAACCAAGCCGTGTGAAATGCCAAGCTTCTGAGCGTAGTTCTGCGCGTCCGCCGCGGCGACCACGGTGGCGTCCTCCTCAATTCCCGACAATAGGTAGTTGCAAGCGAACATGGTTATGAGCCTCAGCGCAAGCCGATCCGGCGAAATGACTACGGAATGTCGCTTTGCGCCGGTGCCGAGCACACTCGCAGCGACCACATGTTCAGCGGCCCTGACAGGAGTTGTTGACCACCTCGCGCGTGGCGTTCACCCGCCTGCCTGCCGTATTGAGCGACCCGACGGGTGTGTTGTATGTCATTCTGCGCGTCTCGTCGGCCAGCGCGCGCGCCGAGTCCGCGTAGTCGGTCAATGCGGCGGCCAAGTCCTCCGGTAGCGCGTCCCGGTCGGCGGCGACCCCGTTCTCCACCGTGTTCGCGGCGTCTTCGAGGGTCTGGACCGCGATGTCCCGTTTGCTGATGAGGTCGGCTGCCTTCGCGTCGAACGCGGTGATGAACTCGTTGTACTTGGTGACGCCGATACCCGAGGTGTTGTGGAACCGGCTGCAGTTGCTTGTGATGGCTTGTGCCCTGGCCGCCGCGCGCCGTGAGGATGTCGCCGCCGCCGAGGAGGCCGCCGCTTCGGTGCGGTATGCCGCCAGATCGCTCGCGTTGGGCTGCGCAACACCATCCATCCGGTCGGCGCATCCCGTGACGACCAGCCCGATCGCCATGGCACCGGTCGCGCACACCATTCCGAACCCCGCTGGGTTCAGCAGTTTCATCGTCCTCCCCGCTCCTCGCAGCTGCCCGGCTCGACTCGCTTTGCCTGTGGAACCGTACTGGACCTCCAACTGCCATGATGACCTAGGACGCACCATGGGTAAGGATGGGTGGTGTACCACACCCTTTCGTCAACGGGTGGCCCGCCAACCACGCGGCTCGCCCGGGGATACGACGCCAACAGCATGTCCACCCCTGTACGAGGAGCAGCTTTGACCGACCTGATCCACTCTTCCGCGCCAGTGCAATCCGCTGGTACCGGCTCTTCTCCTGCCCCGAGCGGCGATCCGGACGGGTCGCAGGCACCGCAGGCAGGCGGGCGGGTGCGGGTCATCCGTGAGGGGGTGGCGTCCTATCTACCGGATATCGACCCGGAGGAAACCAGCGAATGGCTGGAGTCGTTCGATGAAATGCTCGACCGGGAAGGTCCAGGCCGGGCGCGTTACCTCATGCTCCGTCTTTTGGAGCGGGCCGGGGAACGTCGTGTCGCCATCCCGTCTTTGACCTCCACCGATTACGTCAACACTATTCCCACCGAGAACGAGCCGTGGTTTCCCGGCGACGAAGAGGTGGAGCGGCGTTACCGTGCCTGGATCCGCTGGAACGCCGCGATCATGGTGCATCGTGCCCAGCGTCCCGGTATCGGCGTCGGCGGCCACATCTCGACCTACGCGTCCTCTGCGGCGCTCTACGAGGTCGGTTTCAACCATTTCTTCCGCGGCAAAGACCATCCGGGTGGTGGCGACTCGATCTTCATCCAGGGGCATGCCTCGCCGGGCATCTACGCCCGCGCGTTTCTGGAGGGGCGGTTGTCGGCTGATCAGCTCGACGGGTTCCGCCAGGAGTACAGCCATGGCGGACTTGGCCATGGGCTGCCGTCCTATCCGCATCCGCGGCTGCTGAACAACTTCTGGGAGTTTCCCACGGTGTCCATGGGGCTCGGCCCGATGAATGCCATCTACCAGGCGCGATTCAATCACTATCTGCACGACCGCGGGATCAAGGACACCTCGGGCCAGCATGTGTGGGCGTTCCTCGGCGATGGCGAAATGGATGAGCCGGAGTCGCGTGGTCTGGCGCATGTCGCGGCGATGGAGGCACTGGACAACCTGACCTTCGTGGTCAACTGCAACCTGCAGCGCTTGGACGGTCCGGTGCGTGGCAACGGCAAGATCATCCAGGAGTTGGAGTCGTTCTTCCGTGGCGCTGGCTGGAACGTCATCAAGGTGATCTGGGGCAGGGAGTGGGACGCACTACTCGGCGCCGACCGGGACGGGGCGCTGGTCAACCTGATGAACAGCACCCCGGACGGCGACTTTCAGACCTACAAGGCCAATGACGGCGCCTATGTCCGTGATCATTTCTTCGCTCGCGACCCGCGTACCAAGGCGCTGGTGCAGGATCTGACCGACCAGGAGATCTGGAACCTCAAGCGCGGTGGTCACGATTACCGCAAGGTATACGCCGCCTACGCCGCCGCGATGGCGCACAAGGGGCAGCCGACGGTGATCTTGGCCAAGACCATCAAGGGCTACACCCTCGGCAAGCACTTCGAGGGCCGCAACGCCACGCATCAGATGAAGAAGCTGACCCTGCAGGACCTCAAGGATTTCCGTGATCTGCAGCGGATTCCGATCAGCGACGCCGAGCTGGAGAAGGACCCTTATCTGCCGCCGTACTACCACCCGGGTATGCAGGCGCGGGAGATCCAGTACATGCTCGACCGGCGCGAGGCGCTCGGCGGATTCCTGCCGGAGCGGCGCGCCGCGGCGAAGCCGCTGCGGCTGCCGGGCGACGAGGCCTACCGTACGGTGCGCAAGGGCTCGGGTAAGCAGAATGTCGCCACCACGATGGCACTGGTGCGGCTGATGAAGGAGCTGCTGCGGGACAAGGAGATCGGCAAGCGGATCGTCCCGATCATTCCCGACGAGGCCAGGACCTTCGGGATGGACTCGTGGTTCCCCTCATTGAAGATCTACAACCGCAACGGCCAGTTGTATACCTCTGTCGACGCGGAATTGATGCTCGCCTACAAAGAGAGCGCGTCAGGGCAGATTCTGCACGAGGGCATCAACGAGGCCGGGTCGACCGCCTCGTTCACCGCGGCGGGGACCTCGTACGCCACCCACGGTGAGCCGATGATCCCGCTGTACATCTTCTACTCGATGTTCGGTTTCCAGCGCACCGGCGACGGACTGTGGGCGGCGGCCGATCAGCTCGCCCGCGGGTTCGTGCTCGGAGCTACCGCTGGGCGCACTACATTGACCGGGGAGGGGCTGCAGCACAACGACGGGCACTCGCTGTTGCTCGCCTCGAGTAATCCGGCTGTGGTGACCTACGATCCGGCCTTCGCGTTCGAGATCGCCCATATCGTGCGCGACGGTCTGCGCCGGATGTACGGCGGCGGCACGCCCCCGCAGAGCGCGGCGTCCCTGCCCGGCACCCATCCATACGGTGGTGGCGGAGAGTTCGGCGGCGAGGACATCTTCTACTACATCACCCTGTACAACGAGCCGTATCCACAGCCTGCCGAGCCGGCGGAGCTGGACGTCGAGGGACTGCTCAAAGGCATCTACCTGTACCGGCGCGGAGATGAGGGCGAGGTGCGCGCCCAGATCTTGGTCTCGGGTGTCACGGTGCCGGACGGTCTGCGCGCACAGGAGCTGCTCGCGCAGGAGTGGGGTGTCCAGGCGGATGTGTGGTCGGTGACGTCCTGGGGTGAGCTGCGTAAGGAGGCGCTGGACAAGGAGATCGCCGCACTGCGCGACCCCGGCGCAGAGCCAGGCGTCCCGTACATCACCGAGGCACTGACCAGGGTCGAAGGACCGTACATCGCCGCCACCGACTGGATGCGCGCAGTGCCCGACCAGGTCCGCAAATGGGTTCCCGGTGATTTCAGCACGCTCGGTACGGATGGTTTCGGTTTCTCCGACACTCGCTCTGCCGCGCGCCGGGTGTTCAATGTCGACGCGCAGTCCATCGCGGTAGCCGCATTGGCCGGGCTGGCTCGGACGGGTCGCCTCGACCCGGCCGTCGCGGTCGAGGCGGCGGCGAAATATCGCATCGATGATGTCTGCGCCGCGCCGAAGTCCGAGGCAAGTGCCGAAGAAGAACTCGCATAGCGGAACATTGCATGGTGGACCGTAAACCGCCGCGGCCGCGACGGATCTCCGAAGGCTCCTCCGAGCATGAGGTGTATCTGCCGACGGGTGCGCTCTCTCCGAACCGGCAGACCCGCGATCCCCTTCCGGATACGCTGCTAAAACGAGTGAAGCAGTTCTCCGGCCGCCTCTCCACCGAGGCGGTGGGGTCGATGCAGGAACGGCTGCCGTTCTTCGGTGATCTGGACGCCGCCCAACGGGCCGGGGTCCAGATGCTGGTGCAGACCGCGGTGGTGAACTTCCTGGAGTGGTTGCAGGATCCGGACAGCGACATCCGGTTCAGCTTGGATGCCTTCCAGGTGATTCCACAGGATCTGGCGCGACGGCTGAGCTTGCGCCAGACCGTGGATATGGTCCGCGTCGCCATGGAGTTCTTCGAGCAGTGGTTGCCCGCGCTCGCGCGCAACGACCGGCAGCTGGTCGCGCTCACCGAGGCGGTGTTGCGCTACGGGCGTGAGCTCGGTTTCGCCGCAGCCTCGGTATACGCCAGCGCCGCCGAGTCGCGCGGCGCGTGGGACACCCGGTTGGAGGCGCTCGTCGTCGATGCCGTGGTGCGGGGCGATACCGGTCCGGACATGCTCTCGCGGGCGGCGACCCTGAACTGGGACGCAACCACACCCGCGACGGTGCTGGTCGGTACTCCGCCGAGGGAACAGGGCGTTTCGTCGGTGGAGTCGGCGCACACCATCGCGGCGCGGCACGGACGTGCCGCGCTGGCGGTGGTGCAGGGCACCAGGCTGGTGATGGTGGTGTCCGGGCATCTGGGGGAGGTCTCGCAGGTGTCGCCCTTCTTGTCCGATCTGCTCATGGAGGTGTTCTCGGACGGTCCGGTGGTGATCGGTCCGACTACTCGGACGCTCGGCGCGGCGCACGCCAGTGCGGTGGAGGCATTGGCCGGGATGGAGGCAGTGGTCGGCTGGCGCCGGGCACCGCGACCGGTACATGCGTCGGAATTGTTGCCCGAGCGCGCTCTGCTGGGTGATCGAGCCGCGATCGAGGCCATGAACGAGTACGTCGTCCTCCCGTTGGCCGCGGCGGGATCATCGCTGGCGGACACCCTCGATGCCTATCTGGATTGCGGTGGAGCGGTCGAGATGTGCGCACGTCAGCTGTATGTCCATCCAAATACTGTCCGATATCGCCTCAAGCGCATCGCCGAGATCACGGGCCGTGATCCGATGGATCCACGCGACGCGTATGTGCTCCGGATCGCCGCCACCGTGGGCCGTCTGACACGCATGCATAAAGAATCGGCTGTTTCTGTCCCAGAAGCCGCTGAGGCCGCACTCAGTTCAGAGGGCCTGTAACGTTTTTGCCGAGTCGGTCGATTCGGACAGGCCACGTGGTCTTTTGTGGAACCCCCACAAAAGTGTTTCCCAAGCTTCATTCGCGTCGACATCTCGTGCGGCCTATCTCACAGTGTTTCCTTAGAGACGTGATCGCGTTGTTCGCCCCTGGACAGGGCTCTCAGACACCCGGCATGCTCGTGCCTTGGCTCGACCTTCCCGGCGCGGATGAGCGCCTCGCGCTCTGGTCCAAGGCTTGCGGCTTGGACTTGGCTCGTCTCGGCACCACCGCGACGGCCGAAGAGATCACCGACACCGCCGTGACCCAGCCACTGGTGGTGGCCGCGGCATTACTCGCGTTCTCGGAAATTCCGCAGGACCGGCTTCCGGCCGATACCTTCGTCGCCGGACACTCGGTCGGTGAACTTGCCGCCGCGGCGATCGCCGGAGTAATCTCCGCCGACGACGCGGTCGCCTTGGCCGCGATCCGCGGAGCGGAGATGGCCAAGGCGTGCGCCTCGGCGCCTACCGGGATGTCCGCAGTCCTCGGTGGCGACGAAGCCGTCGTGCTCGAACGGCTCGCGGAACTGGACCTCGTGCCGGCCAACCGCAACGCGGTAGGCCAGATCGTGGCCGCGGGCCGGTTGGACGCGCTCGCCGAGCTCGCCGCGAACCCCCCGGAAAAGGCCAGGGTTCGCGCGTTGCCCGTCGCGGGTGCGTTCCACACAGCCTTCATGGCTCCGGCGCAGGACGCGGTGACCGAAGCTATGACGAAGATCACGCCAGGTGAGCCGATCAGGACCTTGCTGTCGAATGCCGACGGTAAGCCTGTCGTTTCCGGGCGGGATGCGATGGACAAGCTTGCCGCACAGGTCACTCGGCCCGTCCGATGGGATCTGTGTACCGAGACCATTCGGCAGGCCGGTGTTACGGCAGTTGCCGAGCTACCGCCGGCGGGCACCCTCGTCGGCATCGCGAAACGGGAACTGAAGGGTACACCCACCCTGCCCATGAAGACCCCGCAAGACCTACCCGCGTTGGCTGAGCTGACCGTATCCGGCTAGTTTTCCTGCGCGACCATGCATTCATATGTGAGGTCGTGACCGAGCAAACGGTAACTGCCGCCTTGCTCTGTCCGAAAGAAACCAGTAGAGCCCTACAGTTATCAAGAAGGGAGCCACGAAGTGGCCGCTCTGACCCAGGAACAAATCGTCGAGGAACTCGGCAAGATCATCGAAGAGGTGACCGGTATCGAGCCCTCCGAGGTGACGATCGAGAAGTCCTTCGTCGATGACCTGGACATCGACTCGCTGTCCATGGTCGAGATCGCAGTACAGACCGAGGACAAGTACGGCGCGAAGATCCCGGACGAGGATCTGGCCAGCCTGAAGACGGTCGGCGACGTGGTCGCCTACATCCAGAAGCTCGAGGCCGAGAACGCCGATGCGGCGGCCGAGCTCAAGGCCAAGTTCGACAACGCCGAGTAGGGCCGACACCGTGACCACTCCTTCCACCTTGAACGGGAACTTCCCGAACATCGTCGTCACCAGCCTGGCGGCGACCACGTCGATCGCGGGTGACGTCGATGCGACGTGGAAGGGACTCCTCAATGGCGAGAGCGGTATCGACGTTCTCGAGGATGACTTCATCGAGGAATACGACCTTCCGGTCCGAATCGGCGGTCATCTCAAGGTCCAGCCGGAAACCCTGCTGTCTCGCGTCGAGTGCAGGCGGATGGCTTATGTCGAGCAGCTCGCGACCGTATTGGGTCGCGAGGTGTGGCGGAACGCCGGCAGCCCTGAGGTCGATCCGGAACGACTCGGCGTGGCCATCGGCACCGGAATCGGTGGCGGTGACGCCCTCATCGATTCCGTGGACAAGCTGAAGAACGGTGGATATCGCAAGATTTCCCCGTTGGCTGTGCAGATGGTCATGCCGAACGGCCCTTCGGCCGTTGTCGGTCTCGAACTGAAGGCCAGGGCAGGAGTGGTCACTCCGGTCTCGGCATGCTCATCCGGCTCCGAGGCCATCGCCAATGCCTGGCGCATGATCGTCATGGGTGACGCCGATATGGTCGTCACCGGTGGCGTCGAAGGCTTCATCGATGCGGTGCCGATCGCGGCGTTCACCATGATGCGCGCCATGAGCACCCGCAACGACGATCCGAGGGGCGCATCGCGGCCTTTCGACTCCGATCGGGACGGCTTCGTCTTCGGCGAGGCGGGCGCACTGATGGTCCTGGAGACCGAGGAGCACGCCAAGGCGCGTGGCGCCACGATCCACGCGCGCTTACTCGGCGCCGGGATCACCTCCGACGGCTTCCATCTGGTCGCGCCCGATCCTACCGGCGATGGTGCGGCGCGCGCGATGACCAGGGCGATGCAGACCGCTGGTCTGGCCAAGCAGGACATCACGCACATCAACGCGCACGCGACCGCGACGCCGATCGGCGATATCGCCGAGGCGAACGCGATCAACAAGGCGGTCGGCAACCATGCCTCGGTGTACGCGCCCAAATCGGCACTCGGTCACTCGATCGGCGCGGTCGGCGCGCTGGAGTCCGTGCTGACGGTGCTCAGCATCAGGGATGGCATTGTTCCGCCCACGTTGAACTTGGAAAACCAAGATCCGCAGATCGATCTCGACGTGGTGAAGGGTGAGGCCAGGCGCCAGGAGATCGAGTACGCGATCAACAACTCCTTCGGATTCGGTGGGCACAATGTGGCGCTCGCCTTCGGTCGGGCGTAGCCTCGCGATCGACTGCACAACGATCCCAGCGGGGTCGGCCGACTCGCTCGGTACCGACCCCTCGGGGCTCGCCGTACGCAGCCGCGGCAGCGGCATACTCATTCAGCTGAGGAGAACGCGATGACAGTCATCGCTCCCGCGTTGCACCAAGAAACGGCGCCCGATCCGCGTGATCCACTCGGACGGCTCCAGCGTTTTTTCGACCCCGGAACCATTCTTCCGCTGCATCCGCGGGACAAATCCGGCGTTCTCGCTGCCATCGGTGAGGTGGACGGTGTGCGCACCGTGGCCTACTGCTCCGACGCCACTGTGATGGGTGGCGCGATGGGAGTGGCGGGCTGCAAGCACATCGTCGATGCCATCGATACCGCTATCGACTCCGATGTCCCTGTGGTCGGATTGTGGCACTCCGGCGGCGCTCGCCTGGCCGAAGGGGTCGAGGCGTTGCACGCTGTCGGCCAGGTCTTCGAGGCCATGGTCCGTGCTTCCGGCCTGGTCCCGCAGATATCCGTGGTACTCGGCTTCGCCGCGGGCGGTGCCGCCTATGGTCCGGCGCTGACCGATCTGGTGATCATGGCTCCCGAGGGCCGGGTCTTCGTCACCGGTCCGGACGTGGTGCGCAGTGTGACCGGCGAACAGGTCGATATGGCCACATTGGGCGGTCCGGAGACGCATGGGAAGAAATCCGGTGTTACGCATATCGTCGCCCGTGACGAGGCCGATGCGCTGCATCGTGCGCGACATCTGGTGTCCATGTTCGCCGAGCAGGGCGAATTCGATCTGCGCGCGGCCGAGCACGGCAATGTCGATCTGAAGGCGATGCTGCCCGCGTCGGCCAAGCGTGCTTACGATGTGCGGCCGATAGTCCACGAACTGCTCGACAATGTCGACGGGGAGTCGACGTTCGAGGAGCTGCAGGGACTGTATGCCCGCAGTATCGTCACCGGTCTCGGCCGTCTCGGTGGTCGTACCGTCGGCATACTGGCGAACAATCCGATCCGGCTCGGTGGCTGCCTGAACTCCGAAAGCGCCGAGAAAGCGGCGCGCTTCGTACGGTTGTGCGATGCGTTCGGTATTCCATTGATCGTCATCACCGATGTTCCCGGCTATCTGCCCGGTGTCGGCCAGGAGTGGGAGGGCGTCGTACGACGCGGTGCGAAGCTCCTGCACGCATTCGCCGAGGCGCGGGTTCCGCGGGTCACCCTGGTTACCCGCAAGATCTACGGTGGTGCCTACATCGCGATGAACGCCCGTTCGCTCGGGGCGACGGCGGTCTACGCGTGGCCGGACTCCGAGGTGGCGGTGATGGGCGCCAAGGCGGCGGTCGGCATTCTGCACAAGAAGGCCCTCGCGGCCGCGCCGGAAGAAGAACGCGAGGCGCTGCACGAGCGGCTCACCGCTGAACACGAGCGGATTGCGGGTGGTGTGGAGCGCGCTATCGCGATCGGTGTTGTGGACGAGGTGATCGAACCGGCCAAGACCCGAAGCACGCTCGCGGCGGCTCTTGCCGCGGCACCGGCCCGCAAGAGCAGGCACAAGAACATCCCCCTCTGATCCACCGGGTCCCACGCACCGCGGGCCAGGCAGTATGCCGGGCCCGCGGTGTTGTTTGTCTGTATTGTCCGTGTTATCGCGATCGATACGCGCGCACGCGGCAGAATCCTGCTATGGCGTCCGAAGTCCCCACCCCGCGGGACCGCAAACGACAGGGCAGGCACTACACCCCACCGGCATTGGCCCGATTTCTCGCACACCGGCTGCTGCGGTATGCCGTACCGGCCCGCGCCGGAGTTCTGCGTGTTCTGGATCCGGCATGTGGTGACGGCGAGTTGCTGTTCGCGGTGCATGCTGAGGTCACTGCTCGGTTTCCTGATATCAGACTGCTGCTGACCGGCTACGATCTCGACGCGAAGGCGCTCGCTATCGCACGCGATCGAGCCGCTGTGGCAGGTATTGCCGGGCGGTGGCGAAGGGCGGATTTTCTCGCGGCCGAGGCACGGCTCGCGACCGGTTCGTTCGATGTGGTGATCACCAATCCGCCCTACGTACGCACGCAGCAGCTCGGCGGATCGACCGCACAACTGCTGCGTAAGCAGTTCGGCCTGTATGGACGGATCGATCTGACCCATCCGTTCGTCGCCACATTGCCACGGTTGCTTGCTACCGGGGGTGTGCTCGGTCTGTTGTGTGCCAATAGATTTCTGACTACCAAGGCCGGTGCGAATATCCGGGGTCTGTTGCTGGCGGAGCTGTCCCCGGTCGAGTTGTACGACCTGGGGGATACCAAACTCTTTGCTGCCGCTGTGCTTCCCGCTATCACCATCGCGCGCCGGGAAAGTTACCGCGGTGGCTGCCGATATGTCTCTGCCTACGAGGCAATCGGGCAGTGCTCGGGTGGAAAAAGTCTTTTCGAGGCATTGACCGATGAACGAGGTTCGATTGTCGAGCACAACGGGCGGACTTTCGTTATCCAGGTCGGCAGACTGGTGACCGGTCGGGAGCCGGTGACCAACCGCGATATGCGCGCAGCGGGAACCGACAGTGGCGCGAGTACGAGCGCGGATGATCCGGCGCCGCGCGCGGGACGATCCGCAGGTACCGGGGGAGCAGGGCGATATGTCGATACCGCATCCGAACCGCAGGCCGGATGGCGGATGTCGCATGAGGCGGTCGACTCCTGGCTGACTCGGGTTAGCGCGGCCACGTGGCGTACCTTCGGTGACGTGGCACGGATCCGCGTCGGGGTCAAGACAACTGCTGACCGGGTGTTCATCTCCGACCGCTGGGCCGAGGCCGACCCGTGTCCCGAGCCAGAACTGTTGCTCGCCTTGATCACTCACCGTGATCTCGCACCATGGCGGGTCAGTCGTAATCGCGACCTGCGGGTGCTCTACCCCTATGAACTGGCCTGTGCGCGCCGCACGCCGATAGATCTTGCCGAGTTTCCAAGGGCGGCAGCGTATCTTCTGGCCAATAAGGAGACATTGGCTGGCCGTCGCTATTTGGTCGAGAGTGGTCGAGCCTGGTTCGAGATCTGGGTTCCGCAGCGTCCACACCTATGGCAGGAGCCGAAACTGGTCTTTCCGGATATCAGTGATCGCCCGCGTTTCGCACTGGACCGTTCGGGTGCGGTGGTCAACGGTGACTGCTATTGGATCTCGCTGCCCGATCTGGCCCGCGCACCCGCCGAAGCCACCCGATTGGCCTATTTACTGATGGGTGTGGCCAATTCGGCACTCGGGCTGCGATTCTACGACGCGGTCTGTGGGAATCGGCTGTACTCGGGCAGACGGCGGTGGATAACCCAGTATGTATCGCGACTGCCGCTGCCTGATCCGATGGCCGCCCGATCCACGGCGGTCATCGATCTGGTTCGAGAATTCGTCGAGGGCTGCCCACCCGATCCCGCGGCATACGCTGAGCTGGACGAGCGGGTGGCGTCCGCCTTCGGTGTCCGGGACCGATTACCCGATGGTCCGGACACCGACCATCGGTAGCAGGGTGCGGCGGGCGAACTCGCGTGCGGCTTCCTGGTCGGCGACCGGGATCAGACCGTCGGGGGTGAGTGCCAGCGAGAGTGCGAGCCGGGCCATGATCTCGGCCACCAGATCGGCATCGACATCGTATCCGATGCTGGTATCCCTTAGCTCACGCAGCTTCTCGGCCAGATAGTCGCGACCGACGGCGAGGATCGGCCCCGCGTCGGTCGTGAGCCGGGGAAGAATCAGGTCGGGTTCGGTCCGCAGCAGCCTGCGCAGCAGTTCATTGCCCGCGATAGCGCCGATGAAGGCGACGAAGATCTCTACCAGCTGGGCTTCGGTGCCGGAGACGGTGCGTATTTGCGTGTCTATGGCGGTAACGAACCGTTGCGCCTCTCGGACGCTTACCGCTTCGACCAGATCGTTCTTCGATTCGAAGCGGCGATACAGCGTGGCCGGGCTGACCCCGGCCCTACGGGCGATCTCACCCATACTGGTTCGTTTGATGCCGAAGTCCAGAAACGCCGAGAGTGCGCTTTCCAAAAGTTTTTCGCCATCGGCGACCGGTTTCTCCAGGATGCGCTGCAGCATAGGCGAGACGGTTGGCATCGGATCTCCAGTGGGTTCGGCGCGGGGCCGGTCGGCCCGGCAGTGCGACGGTACAGATGGAGCGTCGATTATTTCATCGGATCGATCGGGTATGACATGGCATTGCCGAATCGGCGCAGCGGCCACCACATGCGGTATGTGCCGCGGCGATGTCATCGGCACGGCAGATCCAGCTCGGCCATTTCCTTTTCGATCGCATTGGCGGCGAAATAGACCCCACGGGAACGTAGTTCATGGATTCTGTGCCGGAGCGCCTCGACTCCTCCTGGCTGGGCCGCGATATCGGCGACACTGATCCGGCCCTCCAGCCGATACGCACCCGACTGCATGGACGACACCGTGATACCTCCTGCCCGCGTGCTCTCCCGCGCATCGACCCGGGTGGGTTGACCACTGTGCCGCAGGCCGTACGAGATCTGTATCGGCAGGAGAGCCCGGGTCGCCGGGCACGCTGGCTGAATGCTATCAGCGATTTTTCCGGTAGACCCGATTTGTGTGTCTTGACTCACACCGTATTTCCTATGCAATGCGAGGTTGTATTTGCTAGATAGATGATCGCATTCGGGCGAATGCGATCGTGCTTGCGGAGTTTCGCCTCCGGCGGATTACGGGCGAACCTTCCTCGGGCCCTGGAAGTCGGCGCGGTAGGCGGCCGGGCTGGTATCCAGGATGCGGTGGAAGTGGTGACGCAGGCTGACCGCGGTGCCGAAGCCGGTTTCGGCGGCGATGTGTTCCACGGTGTCGGTGGTGGTTTCCAGTAGTAGCCGGGCGTGCTCGGTGCGCTGTGTCAGCAGCCACTGTTGCGGACTGTTACCGGTCCGGTCCCGGAAGCGCCGGGTGAAGGTGCGTCGTGACATGAGCGCGATCCGTGCCCAGCTATCCAGGTCGATCGGATCGCCGAGGTGGGTTCGCGCCCACGTCATGGCGTGCTCGATCGGATCATTGTCGACGGTGTCGGGTACGGCGACCGGAATGTACTGCGCCTGCGAACCATTGCGGTGCGGGGCGGTGACCAGCTCTCTGGCGAGTTCGGTGGCGTATTTGCTGCCCAGATCGCTGCGGACCAGATGCAGGCAGCAGTCGAGTGCCGCGGCTACTCCCGCGGAGGTGACGATATCGCCCAGATCCGACCACAGACGGTCGGCGCGGACCTGGACGGCGGGAAACGCGCTTGCCAGTGCGTCGGCCGCGGACCAGTGCGTGGTGACTTCTCGTCCGTCGGCCAAGCCGCTGGCGGCCACCGCCCATGAGCCGAGGCATAGGCCGACGATCCTGGAGCCGCTCGCATGTGCGGTGTGCAGCGCGGCGCGTAGCGGCCCCGATAGGGGCGAGCCGGGCTCCCAACTCGGGAGTACGACTGTGTCCGCGCGGGTCACCGCATCGAGTCCGTGCCGGACGTCGAGAGTGAAACCTGCTGGTGTGTGCACTGTTCCGGGGTATTCGGCGCAGACTTCCACGCGATACGGAGCGGGACCGCCGATTCCCGCCCGTCCGAAGACAAGGGTGGGAACGGAGAGGTGGAATGGGCTGATCCCGTCGAAGGCGATAACCGCGACTGTCCGCATGGCCTGATTTTATCGCTAGGAGGCTCACGGGCCACTGTTCCCGAGGGTGCGGACCGGACAAGATCAACGGCATGAATGCGACGATCGAACGCACCGCACTCGAAATTCTGCACACCGGTGGCCCGACACTGCGGTTTCGTTATGCGGGCAGCACCTGGCTGACCGACCCGACCTTCGACGATCCAGGCGATTATCCGGGGGGTGTCACACTCCATAAACTCGCCGGGCCCGCGATATCGCCGCAGGAGGTCGGCCCGGTGGATATCGTGCTGCTCTCCCACGATGAGCACGCCGACAATCTGGACGACGCGGGCCGTGCCTTGCTGCCAACGGTGCCGACGGTACTGTCCACCCCCGGCGCGGCGACCAGGATCGACGGAGTGCGTGGACTCGAAGACTGGGAAACCGTGGTAGTCCGTGGGGTGCAAGTAACCGCGGTGCCCGCGCTGCACGGTCCCGAGGGATGTGAGCCGATCACCGGGATCGTCACCGGCTTCGTGCTGCGGGCCGAGGGCGAGCCGACGGTGTACATCTCGGGTGATAACGCTTCGGTAGAGGTGGTCGCACGTATTGCCGAGCGGATCGGCCGGATCGATATCGCTGTGCTCCATGTAGGCGCTGCGAACGTCGGTCATTTCGGCGATACCGATCTCACCTTGAACGCGCGTACCGCACTGCTGGCTGCCGAAGCGCTCGGCGATGCCCTGATCGTGCCGATTCATGGTGAGGGCTGGGCTCACTTCACCGAAACACTCGATCACCTGGAGCGCGTCTTCCGCTATGCGGGCCGGGCCGATCGGCTCCGTATCCCACCCCTGGGTCACCCGGCCGTCATCTGACAGGAGGATGGCCCTCGCTCAGATACCAGTCGGGCTGATGATCAGCGGGTAGGTTGTGCAGCTTATCGGGGTTGCGTACCACGTCGATCGCGACAATACGGCCGTTGTCCACGGTGAAGGCGAAGACGCCGAGGTGCCTGCCATCGCAGACCAACAGCCCCGGCTTGCCATTGACCAGTACGGCGCGGCCCCAGCCCCGAGCCCTGCTGGTCGGCGTGCGATACCAACCGAGCAGCAGCTCGGCCACCAGTTCGGCACCGTAGACCGGCTGCCGGATCGAGGGCACTTTGCCGCCACCGTCGGCGGTGAGACGCACGGTGGTGTCGAGCACGCCGAGCAGCGCGCGGATATCACCGGAACGCCAGGCCAGCGCGAAGGCCGATACCACTGCCTGCTGCTCGTCCGGTGAGGCAGGGAAGCGTGGAGTGCCGTCTTCGACTCGTTTACGTGCCCTGGACGCGAGTTGACGTACCGCTGCCGGGGTACGCCCGACCACCTCGGCGACCTCCCCGCTGGTCATGCCGAAGACATCCTGAAGGACGAAGGCGGTGCGCTCGGCCGGTGATAAGGCTTCGAGAACGATCAGCAGCGCTGTAGTGACCCGCTCGTCTTGCGTGATGCGGTCGGCGGGATCGTCCGAGCTGGTCACCACCGGCTCCGGCAACCATTCACCCACATAGTGTTCGCGGCGCACGCGAGCCGAGCCGAGGTGGTCGAGCGCGAGCCGACCGGTCACCGTGGACAGCCACGCGCGCAGATTGCCGATATCGCCGGCAGTGCCCGCCGCGTGCTGGCGCTGTAGCCGCAACCACGCCTCCTGCACCACATCGTCGGCGTCGGCGAGACTGCCGAGTGTGCTGTAGGCGAGCCTGCGTAGATACGGCCGGTGCTCCTCGAACTGTCCGGCCAGTTCGGCGCGATCGATGGGGTCAGGGGAAGGTTGCCGAGAAGTCACTGGTGTACGCCGTTCGTCGTCCGGCCCAGGCAGGGCAGGTGGATGCGGGGGTCACCGGGTCGACGATACGGACCGGCCGAGTGTGACATTCCCTGTGGGAAGCGGATAGCGGGTGTGCGCTGCGCGAAGGACTGCGCACCTGTCCGATACTCTCGCCGGGTGCAGAAGGGGACTTCCATCGCGGGCGGGCTGCTGCTCGGCTTCGCGTTCGATCGGATATTCGGCGATCCCAGGCGGGCTCATCCGGTGGCCGGATTCGGTTCGCTGGCGGCCGCTGTGGAGTCGGCTACCTATGCCGATCGGCGCGTAGCGGGACTGGTCCACGAGGCGGTCACGGTCGGTGCGGTCATCGGCCTCGGTATCGCGGCCCGGTCGGGCGGGGTGGCGGCGACGGCAGTCGCCACCTGGACAGTTCTCGGTGGCCGCAGTCTCGCGCGGACCGGAAGGGGGATGGCCGACCGGCTGGTAGAGGGTGATATGGCGGGTGCGCGTGCGCTCCTGCCCGCGCTGTGCGGTCGTGATCCGGCGGTGCTCGACGCGGCGGGACTGACCCGCGCCGCCTTGGAGTCCATTGCCGAGAACACCTCCGACGCGGCCGTCGCTCCGCTGGTCTGGGGCGCGGTGGCGGGTATACCCGGTTTGCTCGGGTATCGAGCGATCAACACCCTCGACGCGATGGTCGGTTACCGCAATGAGCGCTATCTGCGTTTCGGCTGGGCTGCCGCACGCACCGACGACCTCGCCAATCTGCTCCCCGCCAGGCTTACCGGCCTGCTGACGGCGGTGCTCGCCCCCCTGATCGGCGGAAGCCCCGCCGCGGCGCTACGCGCGTGGCGTCGCCAGGCCGCGAGCCATCCCAGCCCTAATGCGGGGGTGGTCGAAGCGTCGATGGCTGGTGCGCTCGGTGTCCGGTTGGGTGGCCGCACACAGTACCCACACGGCCTGGAACTGCGTCCGCCGCTCGGCGAGGGGCCCGCGCCAACGGTGGCGGATCTGCGCCGCGCGGTCCGCCTCTCCGAAGCGGTGCAGCTGACCGCCGCCCTGCTCGCTGCCGCTTTCGCCGCGCGCACGCGGTGAGTCGGCACCGATCAGCCGCGGAGGCGGCCGTAACGATCGGCGAGGCGATCGGCGGTGGTGGGGGCGGTCGGCTCGGCCTGCCCCGCCGGGACGGCCTCGTCCGGGAGTGTCCCGGATTCGGTTGCCGGGGTATCGGTTCTCCGGATGGCCCTCTTGGCCTTCCTTCTTTCCCTGATCTCGGCGTAGACGAAGTAGCCGAGGCCGAGCGGGGCCATGATGCCGAAGGCCAGCCATTGCAGGCCATAGGACAGATAGGGACCGGCGTCGAGTTGCGGGAGCGGGCTCGGCGTGAACGCACCGGGCTGATCCGCGCTCAGTTGCAGGTAGCCGCTACGTTCGCCGGCCGGTATCGGGGTGAGGGCTCGGCCGAGGACCACGGATTCCTGGTCGACGTCGATCGTGTACACCTGACGGTAGCCGTCCTGCACACTGGGGTCCTTGCCCGGCACGACTCCCTCGGAGCTGCGAATCCTGGCCTCCAGCCGTTGCCGCCCCTCTGGTGGTTCCTGGATCTGTGGCGGGCGGGTGCCGTCGATCGCGGCAACCAGCCCGCGATCGACGAGCAGCATCCGGCCGTCATCCAGCTTGAAGGCCGTGAGCACCGCATATCCTGGTGCGCCGTCGAGATGACGTAGCCGCACCAAGACCGTCGTATCCGGTACGTAGCTACCAGAGGCATGGACGAGCTGCCATTCGGTGCGCGCCGCGGCCGCCGGGTCGGCGAGCGTCGGATCGGCGAGTACTGCCGTGATATCGACCGGGTCGGCCCGCACTGAGTCGGCGATCAGCTGATTACGGTGTGCGGTCGCCGTGTTCTTACCGAGCTGCCATGGTGCGAGCACGGTGAAACAGAAGTAGGCGAATGCGGCGACCAGCACAGCCAGGATCAACCAGCTGGGCCGCAACAGGAACGTGAGTCTGCGCATCAAGGTCGCCGTCCGGGGACGAGGTCTGGATCGGGCGGTTCGGTGACCGGGCCGAGTTCGGCGCGTACCCGGTTCAGCAGGCCGGGTATAGCCGCTTCGATCTGGTCGCGCACGCGCTCGAAGTCCGCTATGTCCCCGGAGTAGGGGTCGGCGATCTCCGGGCTGTCGGCGGCCGGGTCGAAAGTGCGTAGCAGGTGTAGCCGCTCCGGCTCGACACCGAGCCGGAGCAGTTCGCGCTGGTGCGATCGGTCCAGCGCGATGATCAGATCGGCGTCGCGATGCTCGGCGTCGAAGGCGGCGGCCGCGTGCCCGGTCGGATATCCGTACTTGCGTAGGGTCGCCTCGGCGCGCGGGTCGGCATCGGTACCCACATGCCAGGACCCGATGCCCACACTGCTGACCCGTACCCGATGGGCCAGGCCGGCCCGATACAAGTGCACCGAGAAAATCTTCTCCGCCATCGGGGAACGGCAGATATTGCCGGTGCATACGAACAAGACGTGCAACTGACCCACGACTGCCATTCTGGCGGTTTCGGTGCCGAGTGCGCCACGTAGGGTGGGGTCTCGTGCTCGAAGACGGGATCGATCGCGTGAAACTGCGTCATCACGGGGATGCGGACGTCCGCGAGGGCATGCTCGATTTCGCGGTGAATGTCCAGGGTGTCGTGCCGCCGGAGTGGTTGCGGCAGCGTTTGGCCGCGCGACTGTCCGATGTGGGCCGCTATCCGAGTGCCGCGGACACCGATGCCGCCCGGTGCGCCGTCGCGGCCAGGCATAACCGCACTCCCGACGAGGTACTGCCCCTAGCGGGCGCCGCGGAAGGGTTTGCGTTGTTACCCCGGCTCGCGCCGCGATCGGCGGCGGTGCTGCACCCGTCGTTCACCGAGCCCGAACTCGCGCTGCGTGACGCGGGCATCCCGGTGACGCGGGTGGTACTAGAGCCGCCGTACCTGCTCGACCCGGCTGCCATACCCGCAGAGGCCGATATGGTGGTGCTCGGTAATCCGACCAACCCGACCTCGGTCTTGCATCCGGCCGATGCCATCCGCGCGCTGTGCAGGCCGGGCCGTACGGTTGTGGTCGACGAAGCTTTCGCCGACGCGGTGGTGGGTGAGCCCGAGTCCCTCGCCGCTGATCCGGCGCCCGGCCTGTTGGTGCTGCGTAGCCTGACCAAAACCTGGGCGTTGGCCGGTTTGCGCTGTGGCTATTTTCTCGGTGCCCCCGATCTGCTGGCCCGGCTCGGCCACGGGCGTGCCCATTGGCCGCTCGGCACGCTGCAGTTGGAGGCGATCATCGCCACCGCGAGCGCGGAGGCGGTCGCGCAGGCCCAGCGGCACGCCGAGACCCTTGCCGCGGCCCGTACCGCGATGATCGAGCGGCTGACCGGTCTCGGCGTCCAGGTGCACACCCCGGCGGAGGGACCGTTTCTGCTGCTTCGTGTTCCGGACGGTGAACTGCTGCGCAAGCATCTGGCCGACCGGGATATCGCGGTCCGCCGCGCCGACACCTTCCCAGGGCTCGGCCCGAACCATCTCCGTGTGGCGGTCCGCCGCGCCGAGGAGGTGGACCGGTTGGTCGCCGCGATCCGCTCATCGGGTGCGGTGCGCCCGCAGCGGCGGCTGTGGTGCGGCACGCCGGGAGCCGGATCCGCGCCCCAGGCACCGGACGAGCACACCGGATGACGCCGATAACGCGTGCCGTAGGGTACGCCGGAAGCGAAAGAGGTGAATGATGACCACACTCGCGGATCTCATCGCAGTGCTCGACGCGGCCTACCCGCCCGCATTGGCCGAATCGTGGGATGCGGTCGGACTCGTCTGCGGTGATCCGGCCACGGAGCTGAACCGCGTGCTGTTCGCGGTCGATGCGACCGCGGCGGTGGTCGAGGAGGCGATCGGCTGGGGGGCCCAGGCCTTGGTCGTCCATCATCCGTTGCTGCTGCGCGGTGTCGACACTGTCGCGGCGAACACCCCGAAAGGCGCGTTGCTGCATCGGCTCATCCGTTCCGGGTGCGCGCTGTTCACCGCGCATACCAATGCCGATTCCGCCGCCCCAGGAGTTTCCGACGCGCTCGCCGCCGCGCTCGGTCTCACCGTTACCGGCCCGTTGGTGGCGAAACCAGAGGCCGCCGTGGACAACTGGGTGGTCCATGTGCCGCGTGCGCATACCGACGCTGTGCTCGCCGCGCTTTTCGCCGCTGGCGCGGGCGGTGGTGGGAACTATCGTGACTGCGCGCTACGGGTGCAGGCGAAGGGCCAGTTCCGCCCGGTGGCGCAGGCGGCTCCGGCGCATGGCGTGCTCGGTGAACTGCAGCACGTGGAGGAGGACCGCGTGGAAGTGGTGGCTCCGCCCGCGGCGCGTTCGGCGGTACTCGCCGCCTTACGCGCCGCCCATCCCTATGAGGATCCGGCTTATCACCTCAGCGAGCGCGCGCCGCTGCCTACCGCGCTCGGTTTGGGTCGGATCGGTACGCTGCCGGAACCGGAATCGTTGCGTACCTTCACCCGTCGGGTGGCCCTGGCTCTTCCCGCCACCGCATGGGGGGTACGTGCCGCGGGAAGCCCGGAGCGTGTCGTGCGCACCGTCGCGGTATGCGGCGGCGCGGGTGATTCTTTGCTGGACACTGTCTCCCGGCTCGGTGTCGATGTCTATCTCACTGCCGACCTGCGCCACCATCCGGTCGACGAGCACTTGCGCAAGGGTGGGCCCGCACTGGTCGACGCCGCGCATTGGGCGACCGAATTCCCTTGGTGCGCGCAGGCGGAATCGCTCGTTCGTAGTGCGCTGCCCGGCGTGCTGACCACGGTGTCCAGGTTGCGTACCGATCCGTGGACGGTGGCGTCGCCCGGTTGATCCGGCCGCGGTCCTAACCTGTTGTCGCCCCGTAATTCCCGGTATTCGGGACGGATCGGTATCGAGCACGGTCCGTACGGGTGGTGCGTGAGAGTTGTTCGGAGCGCGCTGGGTATATCTACGGCATGGACTTCCCGGTTGATTTCGGTCTTGTGCAGCTCGGCCTGATTCTGCTGCTGGTGCTCGGTGTGGCGCTGTTGCTGTCCGGCCTGCTGGCCGTGCGCCGGGTCGGGCTGCGGGTGCTGCTCGGGCGTGGCGCGGGGGGTCTGGTATTGCTACTTGTCGCCGCGGTGCTGCTGTGGATGGTGACATTGCTGCAGACGTATCTCGGCTTGACCGGGGAGATCAAGGCGGCGCATGTGGTGGCCGAGCCGGTGGCGGGCCAAGACCATCAGCTCGATGTCGAGCTGACCCTCTACGATGGCGACGGCCGCGCAGGCCAGCGCGTGAGCTACCGGGTCGAGGGCGATATGTGGGTGTTGCAAGCGGGCATCGTCGAGTTGCAACCGTGGGTCAACGCTCTCGGTTTCCACTCCGGCTACCGGATCAGCCGCCTGTACGGCCAGCGTCTCGATGGTGTCGCGACCAAGCAGAACCATATCTTCCTCGGCGGCGACCGGGATTTCTTCGCCGATATGCGGGAGGGGCGTTGGTGGACCCAGCCGTTCGTCCGCTCCGCCTACGGCAACGCGGTGATCGCGGTACCCGGCGAATACGACGTCTACATCTCCAGAGACGCCATAAAAACTCGCGCTGTCGGCGGGTAGCGCAGGGTGGCCGAGGCGGCGGAGTACGGTTGAGCATCGTCCTATCCCCCCGTCCAGGAGTTTGTCCGCGTTGAATGTCGAACCCCCGATCCAGGCCGAGCTGCTCCGGCTCGCTGCCATCGACGCCGAGCTGACTCGGATCGCGCATCGTCGCACCGTGCTGCCCGAACAGCAGGAGGTGGCCCAGCTGGAGAGCGAACGCAACGCACATGCCGATGACGCGGTCGCCGTGCAGATCGTGCTGGACGATCTCGATCGTGATATCCGCAAGCTGGAGGGTGAGATCGAGGCGGTGCGTAAGCGCGAGGACCGCGATAAGGGGATGCTCGCCGCGGGGACGGTGAACGCCAAGCAGCTTTCGGAGATCCAGCACGAGCTGGGCAGCTTGCAGCGCCGTCGCTCGGTGCTGGAGGACGAATTGCTCGAGGTCATGGAACAGCGCGAGGCATCCGCCGCCAATTATGACAATGCGGGCGCCAAGCTGAGTAGATCCGAGGAGGATCTGGCCGCCGCGCAACGACGCCGTGATGAAGCGCTCGCTGATCTGGATGTAGCGCAAACCCGCTGCGATACCGATCGCGCCGAGGTGGTCGCGCGGATGCCCGCCGAGTTGCTCGCGATCTACGACCGGCAACGTGCGCAGTACGGCGTCGGCGCCGCGCTGTTGCAGGCTCGCCGTTGCGGCGCGTGCCGCATCGAACTGGACCGTGGCGAGATCGCGCGTATCGCCAAGACCGCTGCCGATGTGATCGTGCGCTGCCCGGAGTGCGGGGCGGTCCTGGTCCGGACCAAGGAATCGGGGTTGTGAGCTCGCTCCCACCTGGTTCGGCCGCACACCTCGAACAACAAGGGTAAGGGTGACGATGTCTGTTTCCGAGGTGATCGTCGAAGCGGACGGTGGCTCCCGCGGTAATCCGGGCCCGGCCGGATACGGCGCGGTGGTCTACGCCGCCGACCACGTCGAGGTGCTCGCCGAACGGCGAGAATTCCTCGGCATCGCCACCAACAATGTCGCCGAGTATCAGGGCTTGATCGCGGGATTGGCCGCGGCGGCCGAACTCGGCGCCGAGTCCGTTGTGGTGCGCATGGATTCCAAGCTGGTTGTCGAGCAGATGTCCGGTCGCTGGAAGGTCAAGCACGAGGCTTTGATTCCACTCGCCGAGCGGGCTCGCCGGCTGGCAGCGGAATTCACCAGGGTGAGCTACACCTGGATTCCTCGTGCCGAGAACGCCTACGCCGACCGGCTGGCGAACGAGGCCATGGATGAGCAGAGCCGGGCTGCCGCCCCCCGTGCCGCCGAGCACCGCGAACCCTCCACCCGCACACAGCTGCCCGCGGATGTGGATCCGGCTCTCGGCCGTACCGAGAAAGCAGAGAAAGTCACCGCCGCGAGTGCCGGGAAGGCCGAGCCCGTACGACACGGCCCCGGCTGGATCGGTATCACCGGCAGCCCTACCCGGATGCTGCTGCTTCGCCACGGTCAGACCGAGCTGTCCCGGCAACGTCGTTACTGTGGTCGTAGCGATCCGCCGCTCACACCGCTGGGCAGGCGACAGGCCGCCGGTGCCGCCGCGATGCTCTCGGCCGAAGGCGGTATCGCCGCTGTGGTCAGTTCTCCGCTCGGCCGGGCCAGGGAAACCGCGCAGGCCGTGGCCACTGCCCTCGGGGTCGAGATGGAGATACACGACGGTCTGATCGAGACGGACTTCGGTGCTTGGGAGGGAATGACTTTCGCCGAAGCCGCGCAGCGTGATCCCGAGTTGCACGCGCGCTGGCTCGGTGATCCATCCATCGCCGCACCCGGTGGGGAGAGCTTCGATCAGGTCGCGGAACGGGTCGGTGCGGCCTGCCGCGATCTGATCGAACGGTATCCCGGTGCGGGCGTGGTGGTAGTAAGTCACGTGACCCCGATCAAGATGTTGGTGCGATCGGCGCTCGGTGTCGGCCCAGAACTGTTGTACCGCTTACATCTTGATTTGGCTTCGCTGTCGATAGCGGAGTTCTATCCTGATGGAGGCTCATCGGTGCGTCGGGTGAACGACACTTCCTATCTCTGAGCACACTCTGGCTGCGATGACAGGCGGGAATGCGGTAAACGAAGGCCGAATTATGCCATATCGCAACATTTTTCCGCTTGACATTCGCGCGATGCGTCGTATCTCACTTAGATGCTGTCGGTGTGCCGAGTGGCGGTAGGCTTCGGATCGGTCAGGCACAAGCGTCCTACCCGACTTACTGGATCAGGGGTCGATACGACCTCCGGTCCGGTGCTCTCCAGGGGGATGGTGAACTGCGGGCAGCGTCGCTCGTAGCTCATATCGCGGTCGGAAACGGTTGTGCTATCCAGCGATTCGATGAGAGTGCAGGTTCGATGAGCAGTCGGGGCAAGGTTGTTGTTCTCGGGGCGGGTATCGGGGGGCTCACCACCGCGGCCGCGCTGCGGCAGGCGGGTTTCGGTGTCGAGCTCTATGAGGCGGCGCCAGAGCTGCGTGCCCGGGGTTTCGGTCTTTCGGTGCAGGCCAATGCGATGAATGCGCTGCGCACGCTCGACCTCGGCATCGATGAGCGTTTGCTCGACCGCGGTGGCCGGGTCGAGAGCTTCCGCTTCTGTCAACCCGATGGCACCCCGATCCGGGTTCTTCCCGTGCATCGGCTCGATGCCAAGCTCGGTGCGCCCGCTGTGGCGTTGCATCGCGTCGATCTGCACGAAGTGTTGTTGGAAGCGATCGGTGACACACCGACTTTCGTCGATGCGAAAGCGACTCGGTTCATCGACGACGGTGATCATGTCCGTGTCGAGTTCGCCGACGGCCGGATCGCCGAGGGTGATGTGCTCATCGGTGCGGACGGCATCCACTCCACGGTGCGTGCCCAGCTGCACGGTCGCACCGCGCCTCGCCCGGGAAATTTCGTGTGCTGGCTGGCGTGCATCCCCTTCGAGCACCGCAATGTCACGCGTGGTCTGTCCGCGCATTTCTGGGGTACCGGAATGCGTTTCGGCATCCACGATATCGGTCACGGTCGGGTGTACTGGTGGGGTACGCAGACCATGTCCGCCGAAGAGGCCGCGAACTGGCAGGGCGGTAAGGACGACCTGCTGCGCCGTTACGCCGATTGGGCGCCGGAGGTACGCGCCTGCATCGAGCAGACCGAAGAATCCGCCATTCTCGCGGTGCCTGCCCAGGACCGCCCGCCGCTGGCGCACTGGGGGCGCGGTCGAGTGACCCTGCTCGGCGATGCCGCGCACCCGATGCTGCCCAGCCTCGGTCAGGGCGCCAACTCCGCCATCGAAGACGCGGTGGTACTGGCGAAGGTGCTCGGAGATGCCGCGGATCCCGTTGCGGGACTGCGTCGTTACGAACAATTGCGGGCCGATCGCAATGCCATGTTCGTCAACGGTTCGGCCGGGCTCGCCAAGATCGAGCAGACCACCAATCCACGGTTGGTACAGGTGCGCGATGCCTACTTCCGGCACGCGCCGACGGAGTTCTTCTTACGCGAACTCGCCAAGCCGATGTCGTTCCCGTCGCTGGACGGGCCGACCGAGTCGCTGCCGCGCCCGCTCTCACCGGTAGAGCGCTGGCATTGGATCGCTGATCAGCTTGCGCCGCTGCATATCCTGTCTCGGGTGCGGGTCAGGGGACAGGTGGATGTGGAGCAGATCCGGGCCGGTCTTGACGCCGTGCAGCGGCGTCATCCGCTCTTGCGTGTCGCTGTCGTTGCCGAATCCGACGGCACCGCACCGCGCTTCGTACCGGTAGCGAAGCCCATCCCGTTGCGCGTCATCGAGTCCGAAGACAGTACAACCTGGTTGACCGAGGTCGATGAGGTCGAGCTGCGTGAACCGTTCGACTGGCGTACCGGTCCGTTGGCCAGGGCGGTGCTGATCCGGGAAAGCGATGGCAGCAACGAGCTGATCATCACGTTGCATTACGCCATCGCCGATGGACAGAGTGCGCTGTCGGTGGCCGAACAGGTACTCCAGGCGGCCGCGGGAGAAGCCGATGACTGGTCGCCCGCTCCGGTGCGGCCGGGGCCGGAAGAGTTGTTCCCGCCCCGGTTCCACGGTGCCGGGGGCGTGGTGCGCACGGTGGGTTCGCTGCTGCGTGACCAGAAAGCGCAGTTGCGCAAGCCGCGCAGGCTGGAACCCACCTCATTGGCCCCGCCTGCGCAGCGGCGCAGCCGGGTGGTGCATCGCCGCATCGACGCCGACCAGCTCGATGCGCTCACCGCTGGCTGTGCCCGCCATGGTGTCGGCCTGCAGTCGGTGTTGTCCGCGGCGCTGTTGATGGCGGCGGCAGAAGAAGCGGGGACGGAGAAGCCTGCCTGGTACACCGTGGGCAGTTCGGTCAACTTCCGTGACCATCTCGACGGTGCCGCCGCGGACACCGAGGTGGGCACTTATCAGGGCATGATCGCCACTCCGGCGAAGTACGCGCCGTGGGCTTCGCTGTGGGAGATCGCGACCGAGATCGAACGTGAGTACGGTACGCGGATGGATCGGCGTGACCATCTCGGTGCGCTGAATCTGCTGAAGGTCGCCGCACCGAAATCGGTGGCTGCCAGCGCGTCGACGGTGAAACTCATGGACACTCGCGGCCCTGGCCATCTCTGTATGACCTACCTGGGCAAGTATCCCTTCCCGGACAAGATCGGTTCCTGGCAACTGGAAGGCGCGCAGTTCGTCTCCGGTATGTCGGTGAGTGGTTTCATCATGGCCACCGCCAACGCCACCCATGACGCATTGTTCTTCAACATCGGTTATGTCGAACCCGCAGTGTCACGCGAGCGTGCCGAACGTCTCGCCGACGCGAGTATGCGGGCGCTGTCATCGGTCTGCTGACCGTCTGCCCACATCGCAAATTCAACAGCAGAGTCGCGGCACGGGCGAAGCCCGATGCCGTGATTCGCACTATCGATAACTGTGGCGCGCTGTGTGTTTCGTTGATCAGGGTGGGCTTGATCGAATCGCACAGCCGGTACCACGAATGTCGCGATTGGAGTGACTGTGACATCCGAACCGAGTGCGCCTGCTGAGGCATGGCCGGTCAGCGCGTATCAGCGGGATGTATTGTCGGCGGCCTTTCGGTATGCCCCGGCGCCTGTTACCAGGAACGCGTATTGCGCGTTCATGAACGAACCTTTCGATATGGCCCGCTTGCAGGCGGTGGTGCGCCGGACCCTGTTCGGTGACGATGCGTTCCGGCTTCGTTTCGAGTTCTCCGAAGGTCGCTTCTGGCAGTGGGTGTCCGACGAGCTCCCCGAGGTCGAACTCATCGACCTCACCTGGTCGTCGGACCCAGAGGCGGCGCGCCGGAACTGGGTGAACCAAGCCAATGTGACGCCTGCGATCTCGGAGCAGACATGCCGGGTCGCGGCATTGGTCGACGGCTCCGATCATTTCTACCTCTACGTATCGATACATCACGCGATAATGGACGGTTGGGGCGCCAATCTGTTGTGGGCCGCACTGGTGGACAACTACAGCCGCTCGGACCTGCCGCTCGAGCAGCTCGCCGAACCGGATCCGGTCACCGAGCACACCGATCGCAGCCTGCGTACGTACCGGAAGATTGCCGCTGAGCACGAGGAATATCTGTCTTCTGCGCAGTGGGTGGCCGACCGTGAGGCCCTGGTGCACCGTTTCGAGGGAGTGGTTCCCGCGCTGTTCTCCGGCCGGGCGAGTACCCCCAAGGTGGACCGGGGGCGCCGGGAGATGATGGTGGAACCCGCTTTCCTGGAGCGGATCCGCGATACCGGATTCTCCGTCTTCGCCTTCTCGGTGTCGGCGCTTGCTGTCTACCTGACCGCTGTGCATCGTTGCGAGGAGGTGGTGATCGGGGTGCCGATGCTCAATCGGCACAGCCAGGAGACCTTCCGCACCGCCGGACATCAGACCAATGTGTTGCCGCTGCGCATCCGGGTCGACCCGGCAGAACCGTTGTCGTCGGTCGCGGCCGCGGTGACAACGCAGATCCGGGAACTGAAGCGGCACGAGCGTTTTCCCTACGGCGATCTGGCTCGTGCGCTCAACAGTGATCCGACGGCGCCGCCGCTGTTCGATGTGGCGTACTCCTATATCAAGATGCCGTCCTCGGATTATCTCGAAAAGATCCTCGACACGATCGATATCGTCAATCCGGGCACGGTATTGGAGGCGCTGAATATCCTTGCCGTGGAGCACGAGCGCGACGGCTCGTTGAAGCTGCAGCTCTACTACGACCAGGATGTCTTCGACGAGAACTTTCCGCTCGACGCGGTGGTGCACGGTATCGGCACGCTCTTGACCGCGGCATTGGACGACCCGGATCTGCCGATCTCGGCGCTACCGCTGATCTCGGCACGTGAGCGGACTACGATCGCCACCTTCGAATCCGGCCCACGCGAACAGTTCCCGTACACCACGATCGATCGCTTGTTCACCGAGATGGCCGCCGTGCATCCACAGCGGGTGGCGATCGAACCGGCCTTCGGCTCGGGGGAGCGACCGCTGCGCTACCACGAGCTGTCGGCTCTGGCCGACGGTTTCGCCGCCCGGCTGCGCGCTCTCGGAGTGACCGGTAACGAATGTGTCCCTGTGGTACTGCCGCGCGCACCGGAGCTGCTCATCGCGATCTTCGGCACGCTGCGTGCCGGGTGCGCGTATGTGCCACTCGACCCGGATTTCCCTGCCGCGCGTATCGAAACCGTGCTCGCTGATTGCGGTGCCCGAGTGGTGGCGGCCGGACCGGAACACCAGGCGGTATTCGACAAGCTGGGTATCACCCGGATCTCGATGGCGGATGTCGAGCAGGCCGGTAGCGCCGAGAATGTCTCGCATCCAGCTGATCTGAGCTACCTCATCTATACCTCCGGCTCCACCGGCGTGCCCAAGGGCGTGATGATCGAACATCGTTCGGTGGTGAACCGGCTGACCTGGATGCAGCGCCGATATCCGTTGCAGGCCGAGGATGTGATCCTGCAGAAGACGCCTGCCACCTTCGATGTCTCGGTGTGGGAACTGTTCTGGTGGTCGATCACCGGTGCCGCGGTGGCGTTGCTCGAGCCGGGCGGAGAGCGTGATCCGCGCCGCATCATCGACGCGATCGACACCCACCGGGTGACCGTGCTGCATTTCGTGCCTTCCATGCTGGCCGCGTTCGTCGACGAACTGGCGGCCGATCCGGCTGCTGTCACGCGGATCGGCAGCCTGCGCCGCGTGTTCTGCAGCGGCGAGGCCTTGCCGCCCGCACTGGTGCGCCGATTCAACGCGGTCTTCGCCGCGGCCGAGGCCGCGCCGCCGCAGCTGGTGAACCTCTACGGCCCGACCGAGGCCACCGTCGATGTCTCCTATTTCGACTGCCCCCAGGGTGATTCGATTCAGCGAGTACCGATCGGTCGCCCGATCGACAACATCGATCTGCTGGTACTCGACGACAACGGTCGCAGGATGCCGATCGGCGTCCCCGGCGAGCTGAACATCGCCGGTGTCGGCGTAGCTCGCGGATATCGGGGCAAGCCCGAGCTGACCGCGGCCGCCTTCGTGGATGATCGCACCGTGCCGGGACGGCGCCGGTATCGCACGGGCGATCTGGCCCGATGGCTACCGGATGGCAATCTCGAGTATCTTGGGCGCTTCGACGATCAGGTGAAGGTCCGCGGTAACCGGGTCACGCTCGGCGAAGTGCACAATGCCATGCTCGGCTGCCCCGGAGTACGCGCGGCCGCTGTCGTGGACGAAATGTCCGAGACGCATGGCGTGCAGCTGGTCGGCTACTTCACCGGCGACGAGGTGACCGGCGAGCAGATCGCCGATCGGCTCGCGACCACCTTGCCCCGCTACATGGTGCCGTCCCGGCTCATCCGGGTAGACCGGATCCCGTTGACCCGCAACGGCAAACTCGACCGGCGCGCGCTCGCTGAGCAGCTCGACCGTACACACGGCGAGTCGAGTGCGGGTGCCGCGCCGCGTACCGAGGTCGAGGCGAAGCTCGTCCAGGTCTGGTGCGAGGTGCTCGGTATCGAGTCGATCGGGGTGCACGACAACTTCTTCACGCACGGCGGTGATTCCATCCTCGCGTTGACCGTGCGCACCGCCGCCGAGCGAGCCGGGATCTTCTTCGATGTGGACGCGTTCTATCAGGCGCCGACCATTGCCGGGCTGGCCCGTCTCGCGCGCGCGGACAGCAGCGGGAACAAGGCACGTGTGGTCGGTCCGCTGGAGACGGTGCCGCTGATCGACCGCGCCGCACTGCACCAGGTCGAAGACGCGTTCCCGGCTACCGCATTGCAACTGGGCATGCTGTATCACAGCATCGAGCGAGCCGATTCGATCACCTATCGGGACGCTTTCCGCTATCAGTTGGAAATCCCATGGGACAGTGTGGAATTCCGGGACGCGGTGGACCGGCTGGTGCGGCGGCAGCCCGCGCTGCGGTCATCGTTCGAGCTGAGCAAGTATTCGATTCCGCTGCAGATCGTGCATGCCGAGCCGTCGTACGAGCTGGAGATCGTCGATCTCGGCGATACCGACGAGACGGCCGGTGCCGAGCTGATCGAGGCGTATCTCCAGGAACGTACGCATGCCGAGTACGACATCTCGGCCGCCGGTCTGTTCGCCATCCGGGTGTTCGTCCGTCCGGCTTCGCCGGAGCAGGCGGCCACGGTGGATCTGGTGTTGAGCTTCCACCATGCCATCTTGGACGGCTGGAGCGTCGCCACCTCGGTACTGGAATTGTTGCTGGACTATCTCGGTCATGTCGGCATGCCCCCGACCCGGATCGAGACCATCCCGCATCCAGCGACCGTACTGGCCGAGTACGCGCAGACCGAACAGGACGCCTCTCATAACACCGACGCCCGCGATTACTGGCGCACCGAGCTCGCCGGGGCCGATCCCACCGCGCTGATCGCGCTCGGGGCATACCAGCCTGCTCTCGCTCAGGCGCCGCGAGCCAGGGCACTGGTACCTCGGCGACTGGCCGAACAGGTCTCGGCGTTTGCCGCGCGCCAGCAGGTCCCGGAGAAAGCGGTCTATCTGGCCGCGCACTGTCTCACCCTGCGTGCGCTCACCGGGCGCACGGATATCACCACCGGTGTGGTCGGTCATGGCAGGCCGGACCGTACGGGTGCCGAGCGGGTGGCCGGATTGTTCCTCAACACCCTGCCCGTCCGATTGGATGCCACCGCGACCACATGGCGCGCGGCGGTGGAGCAGATCGCGCGGCGGGAACGCGAGGCGTACCCGTATCGTCGCTATCCCCTGCGCTCGATCCTCGCTGATGGTGGGCCCGCGTTCGAGACGGCGTTCAATTTCGTCAATTACCACGTTTTCCAGCCCATGCTCACGCTGGACGGGGTTCGCCTGCTCGATTTCGATGCCAGGGAGGAGACCAACTTCCAGCTCCTGGTGACCGCGGCGACCGACCCGCGTGACGGCAGAATGTGGTTGCGGGTCGATGGCGACGCCACACTGACCGGCGAACAATGCGAGACGGTGGCGCGTACCCAGCTCCGGATGCTGGCAGGCATCGTCGCCGACCCGGATACGGCGATCGCCGGGGACGCGGGTCCGGCGCTCACCCGTGACGTCGGGACCTTGGTGGCCGAGGCCGCCGCTCTCGACCCGGCGGGTATCGCCCTGGCCGGAGACGATGAATCCGTCACATACGACGCACTGATCGAGCGCTGTGATCAACTGGCGCGCAGACTGATCGGGCTGGGGGTTTCGCCGGGAGATCGGATCGGCATTCTGCTGAGGCGCCGTCCGGACCTTGTGGTGCTGGTGCTCGCACTGACCAGGATCGGCGCCGCCTGCGTGCCTTTGGATATCAGCTATCCGCGGGCCAGGCTGAACGCGATGATCACCCGTGCCCGCCCGCTCCGGGTGATCGCCGATGCCGATTACCGCGATATCGTCGACGATCCGGCCCTGGTGCTCGACACCGCCGAGCTCTTCGACTCGGCGGCAGAGTCCGACGCCGTATTGCCGGACTCGGTATCGCCCGATGAGGTGGCCTATGTGCTGTTCACCTCGGGGTCCACCGGTGAGCCCAAGGGGGTCGCGATGCCGCATCGCGGGCTGACCGCTTTGGTCGACTGGCAGAATCGCGCGGCGACCGGCATCGGCCTGCGCAGCACATTGCAATTGGCGCCACTGAGTTTCGATGTGTCGTTCCAAGAGATCTTCACCACGCTCGCGGCCGGGTCTACGCTGCGGATCAGTTCGGCCGATCTGCGCTCGGATGTCGATCGTTTGCTGAGCACCGTGGTGCAGGAGGGCATCGAACGGTTGTTCCTGCCCTATGTCGCCTTGCAGGCGTTCGCCGAGGCGGCCGTCGGGCGGCAGCTGTTCCCCACGACGCTGAAGGTGTTGATCTCCTCCGGTGAGCAGTTGCGCATCACCGAGGAGATCCGCGCACTGTGCGCGGCGGTGCCCGGCCTGGTGTTGGAGAACCAATACGGCCCTACCGAATCCCATGTCGCGACCACCTTCACCCTCCAAGGCCAGGCCGGTGGGTTCCCCGCTCTGCCGCCCATCGGTCGCGCGGTCGAGGGCGATACCGTGGAGTTGCTCGACAGCGCATTGCGTCCGGTACCCGATGGGGTGCTCGGCGAGATCTATCTCGGTGGCGACACTCTGGCTCGTGGCTATGAGGGCAGGCCTGCGCTCACCGCCCAGCGGTTCGTACCCGCGCAGGGAGGCGCGATCCGGTACCGCACCGGCGATCTGGGTGTCCGGCTGCGTTCCGGCGATATCGTCTGCCTCGGTCGCAGCGACAGTCAGGTCAAGATCCGCGGATTCCGGGTGGAGCCCGCCGAAGTGGAACTGTGCATCCTCGGTGTGACGGAGAAGTTCCGAGGCATCACCGATGCCGCTGTGGTGGCCCGCGGATTCGGCGGCATCGACGGGTCGTTGATCGCGTTCCTCGTCGGTGCCCCCGACCAGACCGACCTGGCCGCGCTGCGGCACGATCTGCGTGCCGTCCTGCCCGCGCATATGGTGCCGTCGCGGTTCCTCTGGCTCGATGAGCTCCCGCGCACCCCCAGCGGTAAACGTGATGACGCGGCTCTGCGCGCGTACAGCGAGGACTACACGGATCCAGCCGCGGCACGGCGGGAACCGGCCGATGAGTACGAGCGGTCGGCGCTACAGCTGCTCGCCGAATACGCCGGGGCGCCCGCGATCGGGGTGGACGACGATTTCTTCGCGGCGGGTGGCACTTCTATCGGCGCCATGCGCGTGGTGATGGCGTTGTCCCGGCGGTGGGGGGTCGAGGTGCAACTGGACGCGTTCATCAGCGCTCCTACCGCGGCCGGGCTCGCCACACTGGTCCGGGCAGGTGAGGTCCACCGCACCTTCGACCCGCTCGTGCCGATCAATACCGGAGGCACCAAACCACCGCTGTTCCTGGTGCACCCGATCGGCGGAAATGTGCTGTGCTACCTGGCTTTGGCACGGCATCTGGATCCGGACCGTCCGGTGTACGGACTCCAGGCGGCGGGCGCGGACTCGGGCAGTACGCCGGAGCGGTCGATAGCGGCGTTGAGCGCGTCGTACCTGGAGGCAGTGCGTCGGGTGTATCCGGTCGGCCCGTATCACTTGGCGGGCTGGTCATTCGGTGGCTATGTCGCGTTGGAGATGGCGCGGCAGTTGCCGGAGGACGAGGTAGCCAGTGTGACGCTGTTGGATACCATGGCGCTGCGCACGCGTGAGCGCACATCGATCCCGGAGGAGAACCTGATCCGGTGGTTCTTCCTGGAACTGCTGTGGTATGCGCGAGGCAGTCAATCCGCGCTGACCGAATTCGAGCCCGAGGTACACGATTCCGAAGAGCTGTTCACGGCGATGCTCGCCGAGTCGGTGCGGGTGGGTATCTTGCCCGCGGACAGCTCCCCACAGGCGATCCGGCGGCTTTACGAGGTGTTCTACGCCAACTATTCGGCGCTGCTCGACTATACGCTCGAGCCCTACGATCGGGATATCACGTTGTTGCGTGCCGCCGAGGGACTGCCGCCGGGTATCGATCTGGCGCATCAGACCATCGGCACCATGTTCGACAGCGCGGACAACGGCTGGCAGCAGTACGCGGCCCGCGAGTTCACCGTGTTCTCGGTACCGGGTGATCATCTGAACATGATGTCCGAGCCGAATGTCGCCGAGGTGGGGTTGCGCTTGGATGAGGTGCTGGCCGCGGTGGATCCGGATCTGGACCGGGAGTGGGGCGAATCCATGTTGGATGCCTGACCGATCGCGATCCGGCCACGGCCAACCGCCTCCGCGGTGCGGCCGTGGCCGGATCGCGATCGAGGCCGGGCCCGCTCCGGTCAGGGTCGTAGGATCGATACCAGGAATTCGGTCTGGTCGTGTACGGCCTTTTCGAAGGTTTCGTCGAAGTAGATGCCCAGATGTCTTACCGGATAGTGCTTTACGATCGCGTGCTTGGTGCGCTCGGCAGCGCGAAGGGTGGGTTTCAGCGGGGTGATGGTGTCGTTGTCGCACAGCGCGTACAGCACGGGCATCTTCAGTGCCTTCGCGCGGCGGCCAGGCGCGTCGAGCAGTATGGACAATGACACGCGCGCAGCCACTTTCGGCTGATAGGTTTCACTTTCCTCGGCCAGCCTGCGGAAGCCGTCCGGTACGTCGGGTCCGCTCATCAACGCGGCAGCGTGCTTGGGCCCGGCCAGCCGAATACCGATGGGCCTGCGCAGAATCGGCCCGAGCAGCAGATCGGTTGCCGCGTAGCAGATGACCTTGATCAGGCTGATCGGCCCCTTCGCCCTGGCGGAGGCCTTGCCGCTGGTGAACGGTGCCTGCGCGACCACAGCAGCGATATAGGCATCGTCCGGCGCCACCGCGAGCACATGTCCACCACCGAACGAGGTGCCCCACAAAGCGATTCGGGTCGCATCGATACCGCGTAGCGTCCGCGCGTACGCGATGGCTGCATGCCAGTCGGCGCGTTGGCGAGCGATGTTCAGCAGCTGGCGCGGCGTACCTTCACTGGCGCCGAAATGCCGATAGTCGAATATCAGGACCGCCATCCCCGCGGCGGCGAATCGCCGTGCGTACCGGTCGAGCCCCATTTCCCGATTGGCCCCAAGGCCGTGTCCCATCACCACGAGTGGGCGGGGTTTCGGTGCGCCGTCCGGGCGATAGAGCCACGCCGCGCACTGTTCGCTTCCGGAGGGGAAGCTGACCTCGACACGTTCCATGATCAATAACCGTACCCAGTATCCTGTTCTCGCGGACGAGTTGGTCGGGCGGTCGCGGCGTCGGGAACGGGCACGATTGTGTCGCTGCCCGATGTCGAGGAAAGTCCGGACTCCACAGAGCAGGGCGGTTGCTAACGGCAACCCGAGGTGACTCGCGGGAAAGTGCCACAGAAAACAGACCGCCCACGGTTCTTCGGAGCCGTGTGGTGAGGGTGAAACGGTGCGGTAAGAGCGCACCAGCGTCCCGGGTGACCGGGACGGCTAGGTAAACCCCGCCCGGAGCAAGGTCGAAGGTCGCACCGCTCGCGGTGCGGCTGCGCGGGTGTTCGAGGGCTGCTCGCCCGAGCCCGCGGGTGGACTGCTCGAGGTACCCGGCGACGGTGTGCCCAGATGGATGGCCGCCCCCCGGTGTCACTGGGGACAGGATCCGGCTTACAGACCAACTCGTCCGTATCCCGGAGCGGAGCCGACCACGGGAGATCCCCCGGTCGGTCCGTTCGTCGCGAGGACAGACCGTGCAAAGGTTGCTATCGCGTGGACAATAGGTGTGGGAATCGGCGAGTTACGTGATCGGCATGTCGTTTGATCCATTGCGGATCGGTAACACAAATAGTGGCCGCTCAGCTGATCGGAGCGGAATGCGAATACTCCGAGAGGAGAGTCACATGTCGGACCCTGTACACAATGACACAAGGACGGACCCCTCGAAGCAGGATCGCTCTGCGGGTTTTCCGGACCGTGCGCGGACAACGCGCAGCCATGCCGGTGAGGCCATACGAGATGGCTATAACATTCCCGGCCTCATTTTGATCGGTCTGGGAGTTTTAGCCATCGGCGGGGCACTGACCGCAGCAGGCTACGGATTCGCCGGCTGGGCGGTAGTGGCTACTGTTGCCGCCCTGGTGTGCGGTATTGCCGGGGTGGTTTGGGTGCTGTTGGAACATCGGCGAGTCAAGCATCGTGAGGGCTTGGCTCTGCGTGATCAGCAAGGTCACTGACCCGGACCGCTCGGTGGAGGCTTATCGGTGGCCGGTTTCGCTGGGTCGGCGCAGTCGGGAGATGGGGCGGTAAGGGCCCCTTCGTAAGCGCAGGCACCGATCGCGGGAATCGAATCAGCACATCAGCGCGGCCATCTGGTAGATAGCCCTGGCTTCCTCCATGCTGGGCTCGGTGGCGCCGCCCGCTCGTTCGACGATGTTCTGGACCGCTTCGTCCTCGGATCCACCTGCGGCGAGATCGGCGCAGGTCCCGGACAGGATGCTCGCGATTTTCGCATCGTCCTTGCCTGCGGCGAACTGCGGGAACGCGCTGTGGAAACTGACGATGAAGGCACCGGCCCGCACCTGATCTATCCGGGTGGAGGTAGCCGGTGCCGCCGCTGCGGCGCTGGTAGTGGCGGAGGTGGCGTTGTCGTCGGCTTCGCCATCTCCGCAACCGGTGAGGAACAGAGTGAAGAGGGTGGCGCCTGCCGCGAGCGCGCCGATAGTTCTTTTCACGCAGCAGGATGCTAGCCGCCCACACTCGTCGGCGCCTGCCGGCCGGAGCGCAGCAGGCGACGACGAGCGGGAAAGGATCGTTCGGTCAGGTCGGGTTGATCACGAAGACCTGAGCCCAGTACGCCGCCTGCTCCGGACCGAGCAGTGGCAGCAGGTAGTCGAACAATATCGATGACATCCGTGAGGCTCCCCATTATCGACGTGCAAAACACTTTCGCAAGTGCGGGCGAGCGCTGCCCACCCCGGCGGCCACGTTAGCAGCGTAGGCGTGGCTGTGTCGCCACTGGAGCATGCCGAGGGCTCGATGCGCGCGGAACTGGCTTTGATCGTGATCAACGTCATAAAGTAGATGCCGTTGGTTCAGGGTCGGCGCCGGGCAGCGCCGGGCCGTTCGTACTTCGATTGCGGGAAGCAGGTCTCAACACATATGCGAGTAGTTCGCTCCATGGTCGCCGGTGCATTGGTCGCAGGCGCCGCTTCGGTTTTCGCGGTCCTCGGTGCCGGGTCGGCAGGCGCGGTAGCGGTGAGCCCGTTACCGGGTGGGATTCAGGTCGATCTCAGTCCCGCCGACACGATGTGGGTGCACCAGAACAATATCGGTTCGGCTATCGCCGGGCTGCCGCATCCGTCCGCCGCCTCGTTCGGTCAGGCATTGGGTGCGGCGGCGCAGGTATCGTCTTCGGTGCCGGGTGGCCGGGTCACCTTCACCGTTTTCGGGCCGTTCGATCAGTTGAACGGCACCATGCTGGCATTGCAGTAGGACCGGCGCCGTAGCGTGGAAATGCCGCACCGGATCGTCTCGGCACCAGTTGATTTCGGCGCCCTGCGGTCCGAGTTCGGCTTGGTCTCGGCATACCCTGCCGAGGCAGGCGCGGAGGCCGGTGCGGTGGTCGACGCGTTCGCCTGCGACCGGGTCGATCGCACGGACATCCCGTTCGTGACGATCGACCCGCCCGGGGCCATGGATCTGGACCAGGCCTTGTATCTCGTACGGACCCGTACCGGCTTCCTCGTGCACTACGCCATCGCCGATATCGGTGCGGTGATCACTCCCGATGGCGCGCTCGCCGCGGAGTCCGGAATGCGGGGGCAGACGTTTTACTTTCCCGACGCCGCCGTGCCGCTGCATCCGCCGGCCTTATCGGAAGGGGCGGCAAGTTTGCTGCCCGGGTGTACCCGCCCGGTCGCGCTGTGGACCATCGAGCTCGATGCACGGGCTGAACCACAGCGGTACTCGGTGGTCCGGGCTTTGGTGCGTTCCCGTGCCCGGTTCGACTACACCGGCGTGCACACCGATGCCGAGCGCGGCAGGCTGCATCCCGCGATCGCGGCTCTGCCGGAGTTCGGTCGCCTGCGCATCGAGGCGGGGCTGGCACGTGGTGCGATCGGTCTGCGGTTGCCCGCGCAGTGCGTGGTGCGTGACGAGACAACCGAGGGGCACTGGCGGCTGGTGGTGCGACCACGTACCGATGCCGCGGAGTGGAACGAGCAGGTCTCGCTGCTGACCGGGATGTGCGCGGCCAGGATCATGATGGACGGGGAGGTGCCCGCCGCGCGGCGACTCGCGGTGCTGCGCACCATGCCGCCACCGGCGGAGTCCGCACTCGATTCGATGCGCCGTACCGCGCATGCGCTCGGTGTGGCTTGGCCTGCCGAGGAAGCGGCTGGACGGATACTGGCGCGGCTGGATCCAGGCAGCCCAGCGACGTTGGTGCTGATGTCGGAGGCGACGACCCTGCTACGTGGTGCTTCCTACACTGTGGTCGACGGCGCGACCGGCGAGTCTCCTGGGCAGGAAACATTGCGGCACAGTGCTATCGGTGCGCTGTACGCGCATGTCACCGCGCCACTGCGGCGTTTGTCGGATCGGTTCGCGACCGAGATCTGCCTGGCCAGGTGCGCGGGTGCCGAGGTACCGCGTTGGGTGCGCGAAGGCCTGCACGGTGTGGCAGGCACCATGCGGCGCAGCGACGGGGTGGCGAGCAAGGTCGACCGCGCCTGTATCGATCTGACCGAGTCGGCTGTGCTGGCAGATCGAGTGGGCGCGGAATTCACCGCCGTTGTGGTCCGTGAGGCCACCGCCAACCGGCCCGCCATGATTTTCATCTCCGATCCGCCGGTGCTCGGGCCCTGTACCGGCGACCCGCCGGAGGGTGCGGCGGTGCGGGTACGGTTGTCGTCGGCGGATCCAGGGGAGCGGAAAGTGATCTTCACCTATCCCGCCTGATGGCATGGGAAGCGTTGTGGCATGGCGACTCCACCCGATTGCCCAGTGGAGGCTATCCGAACAGGAGCGCGGCAGTAGCCGGGTAGCGGCTCAGCTCGCGTCCCGCCGCGGCGTCCTCGACAGCCGCCAGGGCCTCGTAGAGCGTGGTGTGCTCGCCTGCGGAGGCGGCATCGGCCGCCCTGCGGAGAATGGCCTCATGTGACTCCACCGCGTCCCGGTGCTCGCCGAGCACGGTCTGCAGCTTTTTGGCGTGCTTACCGAGGTCGGTAGCGCGCTTGCCGATCGTCGGCTCCGCCGCTTCACACGAATAGCGCAACCGTTTGGCGCTTTTGCGGATATCGTGCAGCAGTTCGACGCGTTCGCAGGCCGCGACCGTGTGTTCGGCGCTGACGAGGGATTTCACCCGGTCGAGGTCATGGCGCAATACGGTGTCGAAGGCCGCCACCGCCTGTGCCGCGGCGCGGGAACGGCGCAGCGGCGCAGCGGTGTGCCACTCGGCCAGTTCCGCGCACAGTTCGCGGTAGCGCTCGCTGTGCAATGCGCGCAGGATCTCGCTGTGCGCCGCGCGATAACGATCCCGCTCGGCATCCGCCAGACGTGCGGTAGCGGCGTCGAGCTCAGCGGGCGGGGTGTGTTCGGCGTGCTCGGCGAGCAAGGTGGTGAACCGGTCGGCGCGCACCTCGGCATCGCGCGCCTCCCCGAGCAGACCCGCCAGCCACTTGAGTTCGGTGCCGAGCGCGGCGGCCGGTTTTCTGCGCAGCAGCCCGCGATAGGACCGCAGCACACTGCGCAGCCTGCGGGTGGCTACCCGCATCTGATGCACGGAGTCCGGTGCGTCGGCCCGCACTTCGGGCTCGGCGGTCAGGAGCCGGTCGATGTCCTGCCTGAGGGCGGCACCGAGGGCTTTGCCTGCTGTGGGCACAATACTCACCCCAGCTTCGCGAATCGGTCGGTCGCTTCGATCAGATGATGGACGATACCGGGTTCGGTAGCCGCGTGTCCGGCATCGTCGACAATGTGCAGGATCGAACCGGGCCAAGCCTGGTGCAGCTCCCACGCGCTCACCGCTGGACAGACGATGTCGTGGCGGCCCTGCACGATCACCGCGGGGATATGAGCGATAGTGTCGATATCACGCAGCAGTTGGCCCTCATCGAGGAATCCACCATGGCGGAAGTAGTGGTTCTCGATTCTGGCGAAAGCCAGCGCGAATCGGGGTTCTGCCATGTCCGTGACCCGATCCGGCTGCGGCAACAGCGAACTCGTCGCGCCTTCCCAGCTGGACCAGGCGATCGCCGCCGCATGGGCGACCTGTTCATCGGGGGAGTGCAGCAGCCGGTGGTAGACCTCGACGAGATCCTGGTCGCGTTCGCCCTCAGGAACCGGCGCGAGGAACTTCGCCCATTCGTCCGGATAGACGTACCCTGCCGCGCCGTTGTAGTACCAGTCGATTTCCTTGCGGCGTAACAGGAAGATGCCGCGCAGTACCAGCTCGGTCACCCGCTCGGGATGCCGTTGCGCATAGGCCAGCGCGAGCGTGGAACCCCATGAGCCGCCGAACACCTGCCAGCGCTCGATGCCCAGATGCGCGCGCAAGGTCTCGATATCGGCGATCAGGTGCTGGGTGGTGTTGTGCGTCATGGTCGAATCGTCGGACAGGTGCGGGGTGGAGCGGCCACAACCACGCTGGTCGAACAGCACGATCCGGTAGGCGGACGGATCGAAGAACTCCCGGTGGTGTGGTGCGGTGGCGCCGCCGGGTCCGCCGTGCAGGAAGACCACCGGTTTGCCCGCCGGGTTACCGCTGACTTCCCAATACACCGACTGACCGTCACCGACGGCCAGCATGCCGGAGTCGTATGGCTCGATCTCCGGGTAGCGCGTACGCATCCGATCGTCTCCTATCAGAACGCGAGCCCGGAGGCCAGGTCGGGGAGCTCCAGCGCGTCAAGGGCTTGTCGCCGCACATCGGGGCAGCTTTCGCTGGTGAGGCGGTCGATGATCGGTTTGTCGGCCAGCACCGTGGCATTGATGGCGCCGTTGACCAGCGCCCACTCGTGCACGAGCGCGTTGAGCCCGATCTTGCCAAGTGTCGGTCCTTGTACCCGCCAATTGGACAGTTCCGGCCGGATCATGTCGCACAGCCTGACCGCTGCCGCGTCGGAGACCTCCGGGGCGGCCTCCGTACTGCGGCCGGGACTCGTGTTCGGTGTCGTCGCGGTCGATTCCGTGGTCGTCGGCGCGGGAGAACTCGTTGTGCTGCCGCTGGGTGCGGGGGCAGGCGATTCCGGGCCGCACGCGGTCGAAACCACGGCGGTGAGAACGCTCGCCACCAGCAGGGTGGTGCGGGAAATCCAACGGCTGCTCGGCATCGGTACCTCTGGTTGTGTCGGTATTGTCGGTATCGAGTCTGCCATTGATCGCCCCTGCCGGCCGGTGATGTCTGCTTCGGTGGGAATAGTTCCGGCGGAACCGCCCGGGTGGCTCGATCGGCAACTCCCGGACTACGGGGCGAGGCAGGCCGTGGTGTGCCAGGGCGAGTGTTATCAGCGGGCCGGGCTGATCTCGACGCCAGGTGCCTTCTCGGCTCTCGCCTTCGGGTGAGGTGTTCCGCGCGATACGGGTCGTGCGGTGCGCGGCGGCACGGCCGACCGGGCAGTGCGGCAGGTGTACGCACCGCCCGGTCGGCTCAATATTGCGTTCTTCGCGTGGAAAGTGTCGTTCAGAAACTGTGTTCGGGGCCGGGGAAGGTTCCGCGACGCACTTCTTCGGCGTAAGCCGTTGCCGCGGCACGCAATTCGTCGCCGATACGGCCGAAGCGTTTGACGAATTTCGCTGTCTTGCCGCTGGTGTGGCCTGCCATGTCTTGCCAGACCAGTACTTGGGCGTCGGTATCGGCGCCCGCGCCGATACCGACAGTCGGGATGGTCAGCTTGCGGGTGATCTGTCCGGCCAGCTCGGCCGGAACCATCTCCATGACCACGGCGAACGCGCCCGCTTCCTGTACCGCGATGGCATCGGCGATCAGCTGTTCGGCGCCGTCCCCTCGGCCCTGCACGCGGAAACCGCCCAGGCTGTTCACGCTCTGCGGGGTGAAGCCGATATGCGCCATCACCGGAATACCCGCCGCGGTGATCCTCGCGATCTGTTCGGCGACGCGCTCGCCGCCCTCCAGCTTCACCGCGTGTGCCCCTCCTTCCTTCATGAACCGGGTCGCGGTAGCCAGCGCCTGTTGTGGCGAGGATTCGTAGGTGCCGAACGGCAGGTCGGCCACGACCAGTGCCTGTGCTGCGCCGCGGACCACACCACGGACCAGCGGAATGAGCTCCTCGACGGTGATAGGCACGGTGGTGTCGTAGCCGTATACGACATTGGCCGCCGAGTCGCCGACCAGTAGTACGGGGATACCCGCCTCGTTGAACAGCCGGGCCGAGGAGTAGTCGTAGGCGGTCAGCATCGCCCAGCGTTCTCCCGCGGTTTTCATCTGCTGCAGGTGATGCACCCTCGTCTTACGCACAGTCTTCTCGGGCTCGGCGGGGGCAGTACCGTAGGCAGGGGTTTCCGAATCTGATACGGACATCATCGTCCCTTTCGTGTGTCTCCTCGGGGCCCGTGCGGGTCCCCGGGTTGGTGTCACCAGGTTCAGTCTGCCACCGGTTCGCGTCTAGCTTAAGGCTGGCCCACGATGCCGTTGGTCACAACAGACGGATCCTGTCGAAGTCGTCTTTCCACAGGTGAATAGTAGGTCGACGGGTGCATCCGGCAATCCGGGTAAACCGGCACATCGGGGCCGGGATCATTCCTCTCTTTCCGTGTGCGCGGCCCCGGTCGGCCATCGGCGAACAGGGCGGGAAGATGATGGCAACGTGGAGGCGGCTGCGGTGGAACACTCCTTACTGGATCGTCGTTCCATCCAGCCCGGGCGATCGGAGTGCAGCCTATCTCCACCCGAGGGCAATCATGTGACATGAATCATGGTTTCGCGGAGCATGGCCCCCCTTTTCCTGGGGATATGCCTCTGATGGTGGTCGAGTTCCGGAGGTATCGAAAGTTTTCGCGTTCGGAGTGGAACCGCTGGAAGCTGTGTGACGTCGAATCTCAATGAATGGTACAGAGCTGGGACTCGTCAGAATGGTGAGGCGGCTCAATTACTCGAGTCATGGGGGTTTGTATGGAACGTGTTACGAATCCGGCTCCTTGGGGCCGGGGCGGCAGGCGTTCATGTATCGACTGGATGGGTCGAAGTCGTATTCCGGTGGCGATGTCGCTTCGGTATGTCGCGAGAGTGGCCGGCTGTCGACAGCAAGGCGATCCCTGAATTAGTAGCTGTGGGGAACCGTATATCGCTGTGAAACCGGATAGCGCCTCGGTCGACGCGACCTGTACAGGTTCGATCCGATATATGAATACTTCGCTCAGTCTTGTATCTCTACTTTTCGGGGAGGGGTCTCGTTGTGGACGGTCGAATCAATAACAGGCTACATGTAGAGTTTCCGATTTGATGGTGTATCTTATGGCCGTTTCGCTCGTGGCATTATGCCATGCGCGGAATGTCTTAATTTATTGTCTCGAGGGGGTGTAGTGACGGCATTTTTTATCGACTGATGTGACTATGAAAAATCTGATGAAGTGGAGATTATGAGATGGAAATCAGCAAGTTTATTGCCACTGGTGCTGTAGCGGTGGCGCTGGGGGGCATTGCAACCGGTTTCGGTGCTCAGGCGGCTCATGCTGCGGGGTACCAGGATCCGATGAGCCTCGGGAATCCTTTGTCGGCGAGCTCGTCCCAGGCCTCGTGCGATGTGGCTCAGTCGGTTTCGGCTCGCGAGAGCATGGATATCGTCGCGGAAGTGTTGGACGGGACGCCGAGGTTGTCACCGATTGCGGGACCTCCGGCCAAGCAGGCGGGACCTCCGGCCAGGCAGACTGCACCCTGGCAATTGCGTTGCAAGAAAGCCGTCACCGGTTGGGCTCTGTATCAAGCTCACGGTGTGCTAGTCTGCGGTCCGGTTGCGGTGGTCAATCCTGTCGCTGGCCTGGTGTGCAATCTTGTGAAGGGTGCGGGTGGCGGGGCGATCGACTTCAACAAACTGTGTGACGACTAGCTGTGCGAGTTCCATATGTTTAATTCGGAGGTGGGAGCAGGGTGGGCTTCTGGCAATTTATCGTCAGGCGGAGGAAATTTAGTGAAATATACAGCTTGCCTTTCTGGGCTGAATATTTGACTATGGCTTTTGTTGTGTCTGTGACATTCTCTGGTGTTATCTATGTGCTAGGCAATGCTCATCCCATCGTCCGATATGGTATCGCCGCTATTGCGGCCGCCACGCTCGGCCTTCCGGCTCAGTACGGGGTGTACCGTAAATTTCACCGTGCATCGAGATCGAACCGATAGGTGCTTGGTGTGCCGATGTGTCGGTCAGCGATAGGAAGAATGAAATTCTGCCTATCGCTGACCGACCGTCGAGAATGTTTCCCGACCGGCCGGTGAGGTTCCATGGTGCCTGCCTGCATCGGTGCCGACCTTGTCCGATGGCAGTATGCAAGATATGTCAGTAGTGCGGTATGGGCGCAATGCAGTCGTGCTGGCGGTGCTTGTTGCAGGATGCGCGAGTACCCCGGCTGAATCGAGTCGTCCGATGCCCCCGCCGCTCGCTGGGCTGGCCAAGTTCTATGAGCAGCCCGTGCAGTGGGGGAGCTGCACCGGATTCGGTGGACCGACCGACCGTCTTCCGCCGATCGCGCAGTGCGCGCGGATCACGGTCCCAGTGGACTATGCGGCACCGGACGGACCGACTGCACAGATCGCGATGTCCCGGATCAAGGCGACGGGACCACGGATCGGTTCGCTGCTCGTGAACCCGGGCGGGCCGGGGAGGTCTGGTCTGAGCATGGTATGGCTGGGTAGCAATACCGCACTGGCCGAGCGCTTCGATCGGATCGGCTTCGATCCACGCGGTGTCGGCTCCTCTGTTCCCGTGATCGTCTGTCAGACCGCGCAAGAGCAGGACGCTGAGCGTGCCGAGCCGCCGGAGGACTACTCGCCGGAGGGGATCGCGGAAGCCGAGGCGGACAATCGTCGGTACGCCGAGCGCTGTGCCGAGCGGGTCGGTGAGGACTTCCTCGCCCATGTCGGCACGCGCGAGGTGGTGCAGGATATTGATGTCATGCGGGCTGTATTGGGTGATGACGCGCTCACCTATCTCGGCTATTCCTATGGCACCAAGATCGGTTCGGCCTACGCGGAGAAGTTTCCGGACCGTGTGCGCGCGCTGGTGTTGGACGGCGCAATTGATTCCGCGCAGGACCCGGTGCAAGAGTCATTGCGGCAGGCTGCCGGCTTCCAGAAGGCGTTCGACGCCTACGCCGCGGACTGTGCGCGTGAGCCCAGCTGTCCGCTCGGCGGCGATCCGGCTCGAGCGGTGCAGCGGTTCCGTGAGCTGGTGGACCCGCTGTGGGACAGGCCGGTGCCAACTACTGACCCACGCGGGCTGAACTACGGTGACGCGCTTACGGGTATGAGCCAGGCGCTTTACACCGACCAACTGTGGAAGCGACTCACCAGGGGACTGTCCGAGTTGCGCGACGGACGCGGTGATACCTTGCTGGAACTGGCCGACTTGTACGGCGGTCGTTACCTCGACGGTACCTACGACAACAAGATCGACGCGTTCAACGCTATCCGGTGTGTGGACGATCCACGCATCACCGACCGTGCCGTCACGGCCAGGCAGGATGCCGAATACCGCAAGGCCGCGCCCTTCTTGGATGACGGTCGCGGTACCGGAGCGGCGCCACTGGAACTGTGCGCTGTCTGGCCGGTGCCGAACACCAGTCGACCGCATCGGCTCTCGGTGCCGGGGTTGCCGGAGACGGTGGTGGTGTCCACAACCGGTGATCCGGCGACGCCGTATCAGGCCGGTGTCGACCTGGCCGACCAATTGGACGCCGCGCTCATCACGTATCAGGGCAGCGGGCACACAGTAGTACTGGTGGCCGGTGAGTCGTGTGTGGACGATGCGGTTATCGCCTATCTGATCGACCTCACCGCACCTGAGCCGGGACTCACCTGCTGATTCCCGCGTTCGAAGCGGTTGCCGCGGTGCGATCAGGGCCGGGAAGAACGCACACCACAGCCGATCCGGCTGTGCGGAGTTCGCCGAGAAAACCCGCTCGGAAATCTTAAGCGTGTATGTAACACGGATTTAACGCCAGGTGCTTACGCTCGCGGGCATGGATCGCCAGAAGGAATTCGTGCTGCGGACGCTCGAAGAACGGGACATCCGCTTCGTGCGGCTCTGGTTCACCGATGTCTTGGGTTACCTGAAATCCGTCGCGATCGCTCCCGCGGAGCTGGAAGGAGCGTTCGAGGAGGGCATCGGCTTCGACGGCTCGGCCATCGAAGGCTTCGCCCGGGTCTCGGAGGCCGATATGGTCGCCCGGCCGGATCCATCGACCTTCCAGGTGTTGCCCTGGGCCAGCAGTAAAGGGCACCAGCACTCGGCGCGCATGTTCTGCGATATCGCCATGCCCGACGGGTCCCCGTCCTGGGCCGATCCGCGGCATGTGTTGCGTCGTCAGCTCAACAAGGCCGGGGATGTGGGCTTCAGTTGCTACGTGCACCCCGAGATCGAGTTCTTTCTGCTGAAGAACGGTCTGCAGGACAGTGGTGCGCCGGTGCCCGCCGATACCGGCGGGTTCTTCGATCAAGCTGTGCACGACTCGGCGCCGAACTTCCGCCGCCATGCCATCGATGCGCTGGAATCCATGGGCATCTCGGTGGAGTTCAGCCATCACGAGGGCGCCCCTGGCCAGCAAGAGATCGATCTGCGCTACGCCGACGCGTTGTCCATGGCCGACAACGTGATGACCTTCCGCTATCTGATCAAGGAAGTCGCCATCGACGAGGGGGTGCGCGCGACCTTCATGCCGAAGCCCTTCGCCCAGTACCCCGGCTCGGCCATGCACACGCATATGAGCCTGTTCGAGGGCGAGACGAACGCCTTCCATGATCCGGACGACCCGATCAACCTCTCCGCGACGGCACGGGCGTTCATCGCGGGCATCCTCGAGCACGCCTCGGAGATCAGCGCGGTCACCAATCAGTGGGTGAACTCCTATAAGCGGCTCATCCACGGCGGTGAGGCGCCCACCGCGTCCTCATGGGGACGGTCCAACCGCTCCGCTCTGGTACGGGTACCGATGTACACGCCGAACAAGTCGTCCTCGCGCCGGGTCGAGATTCGTAGCCCCGATTCCGCGTGCAACCCGTATCTGTCCTTCGCCGTGCTGCTCGCGGCCGGTTTACGAGGGATAGAGAAGGGGTACACACTTCCTCCGGAAGCCGAGGACGACGTATGGTCGCTGACCGCGGCGGAACGGCGCGCGATGGGTTTCCGGGAACTGCCGGGCTCGCTGGACGAGGCGCTGCAGGCGATGGAGCGCTCCGAGCTGGTCGCCGAGACATTGGGTGAGCACGTGTTCGACTTCTTCCTGCGCAATAAGCGCAGGGAGTGGGCAGACTATCGCAGTCAGGTCACGCCGTTCGAGATCCAGGAGTACCTGGGGCTGTGACCAGAGGGGCGCCGGGCAGCGGTATACGCGTGGTGTCGGCCATGTAATTTGAGAACTATGGTTCGGCCACCGTCTGCCCGCTCTGCGGTCCCCGGGGTGGGCCGGCTCGGATTGCTCGAGCCGACCGCCGCTGCGTCGCTACATGAATTGGGCTGGGACAATCTCGAGAGTATCCCGGTGCTGTGGGCGCTATCGCGTGCGCCGGACGCCGATCTGGCATTGCACACGCTCATGCGGCTGCGTGCGGAAATCGGAAACGGTTGGGCAGCTGTCGATTCGGCGATCCGCGAGGATACGTCCTTGCGCGGCAGGCTGTTCGGATTACTCGGCGCTTCCAGCGCTTTGGGGGATCATCTCGTCGCCAGGCCATCGGCCTGGGAGATATTGCGCCGCAAAGATTTACCGGAACGCGATGAGGCCGTCGCCGATCTGCTCGCCGTGGTCGACGCGGAGCCAGAACAGGGCCCCTGCGCTGCGCCGATGCTGTTTCGTGCCGGAAACGCTGGCCCCGATGTGGTGGCGTCGCTGCGCACGCGGTACCGCGATCAGCTGATGCTGCTGGCCGCGCTGGACTTGGCGGCCACCGTGGAGAACGAACCGGTGTTGCCGTACCAGGTGGTCAGCAGGCATCTCACCGATCTGGCCGACGCCGCTTTGACCGCGGCCTTGGCCGTCGCGGTCGCGCGGGTGTGCAAGGACGGTCCGGTGCCGGTGCGGCTCGGCGTGCTCGCGATGGGCAAAAGCGGCGCGTGCGAGCTGAACTATGTCAGCGACGTCGATGTGGTGTTCGTGGCCGAGCCCGCCGATAACACCGCGACCCGGCTGGCGGCTGAGTTGATGAGTGTGGCGAGCCAGGCCTTCTTCGAGGTCGACGCCGCACTGCGGCCGGAAGGCAAGGCCGGCGCCCTGGTACGTACCTTGGACTCGCATATCGCGTATTACAAGCGGTGGGCACGCACCTGGGAGTTCCAGGCGCTGCTGAAGAATCGGCCGGTTACCGGCGATCTCGCTCTCGGTGAGCAATACCGCGCCGCGCTGATGCCGATGGTGTGGTCGGCGGCGGAGCGTCCCGATTTCGTTCCCGATGTCCAGGCGATGCGCAGGCGGGTGGAGGACTTGGTGCCCGCCGATATGCGCGAGCGCGAACTCAAACTCGGACAGGGCAGCTTGCGCGATGTCGAATTCGCGGTACAGCTCTTGCAATTGGTGCACGGCCGGGTGGATGAGACCCTCCATGTGGCGAGTACTGTCGAGGCGCTGACCGCGCTGGCGGCGGGCGGATATGTCGGACGTGACGACGCGGCGAATCTCACTGCTTCATACGAGTTCCTGCGCTTGCTGGAGCACCGACTGCAGCTGCAGCGTCTGCGGCGTACCCACACGCTGCCCGCTGCCGAGGATCAGGAGGGGATGCGCTGGCTGGCGCGTGCCGCGCATATCCGCCCGGACGGCAGGCAGAACGCGGTGGGGGTGCTGGCCAGTGAGATTCGCCGGAATGCCCTACGAGTGCGGCGCCTGCACGTCAAACTGTTCTACCGGCCGCTGCTGGAATCGGTGGCGCGCCTCGACCCCGATGCGCTGCGCCTGAGCCCGGAGGCGGCCGTCCGGCAGCTGGCCGCCCTCGGCTATGTGGCGCCGGAACACGCGCTCGGACATCTGAAAGCGCTGACCAGCGGGGTGGCCCGCAAGGGCCGCATCCAAGCACTGCTGCTTCCGACCCTGCTCGAATGGCTGGGCGAGACCCCGAATCCCGATGCCGGACTGCTGGCCTACCGCCGGGTGTCGGAGGGGCTCGCCGATCAGACCTGGTTCCTGCGTGTGCTCCGCGACGAGGGGGCCGTCGCGCAGCGGCTCATGATCGTGCTCGGCTCCTCGGAATATCTGCCCGATCTGCTGATCAACGCACCGGAGACGATCCGGATGTACGCCGATGGGCCCAGTGGCCCGTTGCTGCTCGGACCCCGGACGGAAGAAGTCGCGCGCGGTATCCTCACCGCCGCCGCTCGCTACGAGGATCCGAGACGCGCCGTAGCCGCGGCCCGCTCACTACGCAGACATGAACTGGCGCGGGTGGCCTCGGCCGATCTGCTCGGCATGCTCGAGGTACCGCAGGTGTGCCGGGCGCTGTCCGCGGTATGGGTAGCGGTGCTGGAGGCGTCGCTGCGTGCGGTGATCCGGGCTACCGAAGCCGAGCGGGGTATGCCCGCGCCCGCTGCTCTCGCGGTTATCGGCATGGGCAGGCTCGGCGGGATGGAGCTCGGTTACGGCTCGGATGCCGATGTGCTGTTCGTCTGTGACCCGAGGCCGGGAGCGGACGAGGCCGAGGCGGTCAAATGGGCGATCGGGGTGGCCGACCGGGTACAGCGTCTGCTCGGGGCACCGAGCACCGATCCGCCATTGCATGTGGACGCCGGATTGCGTCCGGAGGGGCGCAACGGCGCCCTGGTGCGCACCCTGGCCGCTTATGCCGCGTACTACCGGCAGTGGGCCCAGCCCTGGGAGATACAGGCATTGCTGCGCGCTCACCAGGTAGCGGGTGATCAGGAACTCGGGGTTCGGTTCCTGCATGTCATCGATGAGGTGCGCTATCCGAAGGGCGGGGTATCGACCGAGGCGGTGCGTGAGATCCGGCGGATCAAGGCCAGGGTGGATTCGGAGCGGCTGCCGCGTGGCGCCGATCCGGCCACGCACACCAAACTGGGGCGCGGTGGCCTGGCCGATATCGAATGGACGGTCCAGCTGCTGCAGTTGCGGCACGCCCATGAGGTGCCCGCGCTGCACAACACCTCCACCCTGGAATCGCTGGAGGTGATCGAGCGGACCGGACTGCTGGACACAGCCGATGTGGCGTTGCTGCGCGATGCGTGGCTCACCGCGACCAAAGCACGCAATGCGCTGGTTCTGGTGCGGGGTAAGCCGAGCGACCAGCTCCCCGGACCTGGTCCGCTTCTCTCGGCCGTCGCCAGGGTAGCCGGGTGGCCGACCGACGACGGCAGTGCCTTCCTCGACCATTACATGCGCGTAACGCGACGAGCGAAAGCCGTGGTAGAGCGGGTTTTCGGCGGCTGAGGCGGCAGCCGCGCCGAGGTCGGTTCCGCAGCTACCCGGTAGAGGTTCCGGATCAGAAACGACACCATCACGGGTCGGTAACAGTCGAGCCGATTTCTTATGCGATCATCTCGCTCGATTGGGAACATCCCCGATGTCGGTACCTCGATAGGAGTTTGTGTCTTGAGTGAATTTCTAGACACGGTGAATGGTTATATCTGGAGCGATGCGCTGATCTACCTGTGTTTGGCGGCTGGGGTGTACTTCTCGGTCCGTTCCAGATTTCTCCAGGTGCGGCACGTTCGGGAGATGGTCCGGTTGATGCTGCACGGAGAGAAATCTCCGTCGGGGGTGTCGTCGTTCCAGGCGCTGGCCATGTCGCTGTCCGGACGGGTCGGTACCGGAAACATCGCAGGTGTCGCCACCGCCATCGCGTTCGGCGGGCCGGGGGCGCTGTTCTGGATGTGGGCCGTCGCGTTCCTCGGCGCCTCGACTTCGTTCGTCGAGTCCACTCTCGGGCAGATATACAAGACGCGCGACCGCCTCACCGGTGAGTATCGCGGTGGCCCCGCCTACTACTTCAGCAAGGTGATGGCGCACACCCGTGCCGCTCCGCTGTTCCGGGTCTATGGCTTCGTTTTCGCAGCGGTGACCGTGCTTGCTTGCGGTTTGCTGCTGCCAAGTGTGCAGTCCAATTCGATGGCGGGCGCGATGAACAACGCCTGGGGTGTTTCGGAATGGGTCGTCGCGGTCGGTGCGGTTATCCTGCTGGCCTTCGTGATCATCGGCGGGGTCAAGCGCATCGCGGCGTTCGCCTCGATCGTGGTCCCGTTCATGGCGGTCGTCTACATCGCGCTGGCACTGATCATCGTGGTCGTCAACGCCGCGGAACTCCCAGAGATCCTGCGGTTGATCTTCGCCAGCGCATTCGGTGCCGATTCGGTGTTCGGCGCGATCATCGGCTCCGCGGTCATGTGGGGCGTCAAGCGCGGGGTCTACTCGAACGAGGCAGGGCAGGGAACCGGACCGCATGCCGCCGCGGCCGCCGAGGTCTCCCATCCGGCCAAGCAGGGCTTGGTGCAGGCCTTCGCCGTCTACGTCGACACCTTGTTCATCTGCACCGCGACCGGATTCCTCATCTTGTCCACCGGGGCCTACCGGGTGTTCGAAGGAGAGTCCGAGAGCGGTGCCGTACTGGCCGACGGCGGTGCGTTGCCCGCGGACGCCGGGGTAGGGCCGACCTTCGTCCAGGCTGGTTTCGATACGTTGTGGAGCGGTGCCGGATCGACCTTCGTCGCCGTCTCGCTCGCTTTCTTCTGTCTGACCACGATCATCGCGTACTACTACATGGCCGAGACCAACCTGCGGTTCCTGCTCGGCAAGTACGCACCGCTTCCGGTTCCGGTCATCCGCGGTACGGTCGGATCCAACTCCACGATCGTGCTGCAGGCGCTGATCCTGATCTCGGTGGTGGTCGGCGCGGTGTCGACCGCGAGCGAAGCCTGGACGCTCGGTGATATCGGTGTCGGCTTGATGGCCTGGCTCAATATCGTCGGCATTCTCATTGTGCAGCAGCCTGCCTACAAGGCACTGCGTGACTACGAGCGGCAGAAGAAGTCGGGTCTCGACCCGGTATTCGATCCGCTGGCCGTTGGTGTTGTCGGCGCTACGTTCTGGGAGACCTATCGTCCGACCGAGGACAAGGATCGGGTACAGAGCACGGTGTAACCCGACCGAGGGCGATACGCGGGCACGGTGACCGGGCTTTTTGCCTCCGGTCCTGCGGCGCCCCGATGCCGACGAGTTCGGCATCGGGGCGCCGCAGGACCGTTGGTCCATGATGCGGCTTCACGCCACGCCGCTTTCCCCGGCTTCGTCTACGCTCGACCGCATGCGTAAGTGGATGGACCGGGCTCTGCTCGGGGCGGGGTGGTGCGCTGTGGCGGTGGGTGCCGTCGGGATCGTGCTGTATTTCGGCGCCTGGCAGCGACGTGAGCTGGTATTGCTGGCGTCCGGGGCGTCGTACCTGATGATCGGCGCGGTGGTCGGTGTGGTGTTGCTGCTGGCCGCACGGGGGTGGCGCAGTGCAGTCGTCGCAGGCGTCCTGGCCGTGGCGGCGCTGTGGACGTTGATACCGGCCTTCGTACCGGAGGGGCGGGCCGCGAGCGGGCCGGGTATGACTGTCATGCAATCGAATCTGCTCTTCGGCGAGGCGGATCCGGCCGCGGTGGTCCGAGCTGTGCGGGGCAACCGGGTCGATGTGCTCACCCTCAACGAGTTGACCGACCTGTCGACCGAGCGGCTGGTGCGCGCCGGTTTGCTCGAGGAATTGCCCTATCACTACACCGAATCCACCCCCGACGGCGCCGTGGGAACCGGCATCTACAGTCGATATCCGCTGCGGGACAGCAAAAAATACGACGGCTTCACCCTGAACAACCTATCCGTGACGATGGACCACCCCGAACACGGACCGATCGTGGTCTTCGCTTTCCATCCGGTCCCGCCCGTGTTCGATTTCCATTCCTGGTCAGCGGAGATGCGTGCGATCCTGGAGATCTTGGACGCGCACAGTGGACCCGCCGTCGTCGGCGCCGATTTCAACGCGACCCGTGATCACGCGGCCTTCCGTGACTTGCTGCGTGGCCGTTTCGCCTCGGCCGCCGATCAGTCAGGGGCAGGCTTATTGCCCACCTACCCGGAAGATCGCCGCTGGGGTCCGGTGATCGGTATCGACCACATCTTGCTGGCCGATGCCACCGCGGAAGACCTGTATTCCCTCACTGTCCCCGGCTCCGATCACCGGGCACTCGTTTCCCGAGTTCGCTTCCACTGAAAGGAGATCCGGACAGAAGCGTACCGGTCTCAGCGCCTACCCTGGCGCGAGCACGGCGGAGTGGTTGTGCGGTACCTGTCCTCGTGAGCAATCGTGCCATGTGCGCAGCACAGCGGAGGGCGAAGGCGAACTCCGAGCCGATCTGTCCGATATAGGCGTGCCGAACAGATCGGCTCGTCGGTATTCGTAGGAGAAAGCCGTTACTGCCCGGTGAGATGCTTCTCCAGCCAGCCGACCACGTCGCCGAGCACCTTGTCCTGCTCGGGCTCGTTGAACACCTCGTGATACAGCCCCTCGTAGCGGAGCACGGTGAGATCCTTCGAGCCCACACCGCGTTCGACGATATCGGAGCTGGACGGTGCGGCTACCGCGTCGGCGGTGCCGTGCAGGACCAGCAGTGGCGCGGTGAGCGTCGCCAGCCGCTTCTTGACCAGATCGGTCGCGGCCAGCACCTCGGCACCGGTACGGACGGGCAGTGCGCCCCGGTAGACCAGCGGATCGTTGTCATAGGCCGATACCACGGCCGGATCCCGGCTGATCTGCGATGAATCCAGCTTCAACATACCGAGATCGGGGACCAACTTGCTCAGTATCGGTGCGAGCAGGCGCTGGACCGGGTTGCCCACCGGGATGTCCAGTGGCGGGGCGGACAGCACGATGCCCGAGACATCGATCGGCGCCCTGGTGGCCAGGTACAGGGTGATCAGGCTGCCGAGTGAGTGGGCGACCAGGAAGCGCGGAACGCCGGGGTGTTTGCCTTCGGCGATGCTCAGCATGGTGGCGACATTGTCCGCGGAGCCTTCCATCGAGCCGATGTTGGCCTTGCCGCCCGTGGACTTGCCATGGCCGATGTGGTCGAGCGCGTAGACCGCGAAACCCTGGGTGGCCAAACGTTGTCCGACGTGAGCGTAACGACCCGAATGCTCGGCTACACCGTGTACCAGGTCGATCACGCCACGGACTGTGCCCGTCGGTAACCAGGCGCGCCAGACGACAGTGCCGCCGACGCCGTCGAATGTGCCCGATTCGGTGCGGATCTCGGGTGCGGTGGCCGGATCGGTCTGCCCCGTATCGCTCGCCGTGGGCTCGGTGGTCATGCAACAACTCCTGATATCTGTGGCGTACTGCTTGCCGCGAGGCGTTCGATCAGCCGCCGGTTGAATATGATGAGGCGAGCGTAGTTGACTCGGGAAAGACGCTCATCGGTTCCATGGATCGAGGACAGATCTCTGTCTTCCAACACTATCGGTGCGAAATTGCACCGAGTGCGCACCAGATCGTCGTAGTGCCTGGAGTCGGTCGCGCCGGGAACTATACCGGTGGTCACCGCGATACCGGGCACGACGGTACGGGCGAGTTCGGCGATCAGGCCGAAAGCCGGTCCTGGGCCGGTAACGCGAGACGGTTCCGCGGCCATACCGTCCAGTTCTATCCGGACATTCTTGTCGCGCACTACTTTTCGGCAATGCGCTAGTACCGAGTCGATCGAATCGCCTGGCAGGATACGGAAGTTCACCAGTGCTTCGGCCTGCTGTGGCAATACGTTCGCCCGTACCCCGCCGCGGATCACAGTGGGCGCGGTGGTGGTGCGCACCAGTGCCTCGGTCTGTGGCCGGGTCGCCAGTATCCGGGTGAGCAGCGGCGCCGCGATACGGGTGAAGCCGAGCAGGTGCCCGCGTGGCCCTGGGATGGCCGCACGCAGTCCGGCCAGCATATCCGCGATCACCGGGGTCAGACGCAGTGGCATCGGATGATCTTGGATCCGGCTCACTGCCCGGGCGATCCGGCCGATCGCGGTCTGCCTGCCGGGCATGGACGAATGCCCACCGGCCTCGGTGACCGACAACCGGACCGTCGCATAGCCCTTTTCGCCGAGCATGATGGTGGCCACCGGCTGCCGTGCGCCGTCGACGATGCCCGTGGTGATCACACCTCCCTCGTCGAGTAGCAGATCCGCGTATACGCCCGCTTGCCGTAGGTGCTCGGCCATGCGTTCGGCGCCGTCTCCGCCGAAGATTTCCTCGTTGTGCCCGAAGGCCAGATACACCGTTTTCCGGGGCCGCAAGCCCGCGGACAGCGCCGACTCGACCGCTTCCAGAATGGCGAGCACACGGCTTTTGTCATCGATCGCGCCCCGGCCCCAGATGTATTCGTCGTCGACGACCCCGGCGAAGGGCGGATGAGTCCAGCGCTGCGGGTCGTCCACGGGGACCACATCCTGGTGCGCCAGCAGAATGGCTGCGACCCGGTCGGGTTCGTGGCCCGGCCACCGGTAGAGTCTGCTGTGCCCGAACCGCTGTAGCTCCAGCTCGGTATGCACCAGCGGAAAGGACTGCCGGAGGTGTGCGTCGAGGTGGTCGAACGCGGAATCGTCGGTATCGCGTGGATCGTCGGTGGATACGGTCGCGCAGCGTAGTGCGGCAGCGAGACGTTCAGCGGTCGGGTCGTCGACCGGCTCGGTCATCGGGCATCGGTGTGGACGGGCATGGGCACCCTCATATCGTCCCATATGGCGGCAATGTGAGGGATTGTTCTCTTGATGTCGCTACGGTGCGATGTGCTCGGGATGATTACTCTCGGTAGAACTGAACGCTACGGGGTGGACCGAGGCGGCCGGTGATATGGGTCTCACTGCGCTCGGTTCGATCGCGTGCCGCGGCCGGTAGCGATCGGGCTCGCCGTCCCATGGCGAAGTCGCCGCTACCTGAGCACTATTCTGAGAGGCATGGCAGCAGGCAAGCCCACCAAGGAAGCGAAGGCCGCGGCGAAAGCGGCCCGCAAGCAGCAGTCGAGGGAACGTCGCAGGCAACTGTGGCAGGCGTTCCAGATGCAGCGCAAGGAAGACAAGCTGCTGCTGCCGCTGATGATCGGTGCCTTGGCGGGCAGCATCGCTGTTTTCGCCGTCATCGGTGCGTTTTTCGGACTGACCTGGTTTCTGGTGCCGCTCGGCGTGGTGTCCGGCGCGCTGATCGCATTCATCATCTTCGGTCGCCGGGTGCAGAAGAACGTCTATCGCAAAGCCGAGGGGCAGGCGGGTGCGGCGGCCTGGGTACTGGACAATCTGCAGGGCAAGTGGCGAGTGAGCAACGGCGTCGCCGCGACCACACAGCTGGACGCGGTGCACCGGGTGATCGGTCTGCCCGGTGTGGTGCTGGTCGCCGAGGGGGCGCCGCAGCGGGTGAAGTCGCTCTTGGCCCAGGAGAAGAAGCGCACCGCCCGGCTGATCGGTGATACCCCGATCTACGATGTCGTCATCGGCGGCGACGAGGGGCAGATTCCGATCAAGGATTTGCAGCGTTACCTGACCAAATTGCCCCGCAATATCGATACCAAGCGGATGGACCTCATCGAAGGCAGGTTGTCCGCACTGAGCGCACGCAGCGGGCCGGCTCTGCCGAAGGGGCCCATGCCGGCAGGCGCCAAGATGCGTGGCGTGCAGCGGACCATCCGCCGGCGCTGACCGGTGACAGTGAGCGGCCCGTATTCCGATCGGAATACGGGCCGCTCGGCTGTTCCAGTGCTTCAGCTCTGGTCGAGAATGTCGTGGTCGAGACTTCGGCCCCGACCGAGTAGCCAGCAGGTCCGGTCGTAGGCAAGCGCGTGGTAGACGATGAGCACGATGGCGGAGACCAGCGCCGACAACGGTAGCCCGGCAGCCGACAATGCCGCGGGCCCGCCCCGGAACACCGTGAGTTCGAGTACAAGCCGGACCGCTCCGGGCGCTGTGATGTGCACCGCTGTGTTACGGCTCGGATCCCCAGGTATCGTCAGCGCCCTCCCAGAGGGCTGCGACAACTGTCGGCACCGCGCTCACCAGCACGAATTTCCAGGGTGCGCCGAATACTCGCAGGCTGGAGATCGCGAAGGAGGCCGGCACGACGAGCTAGAGGAGAAAGCGGAGGGCGAGGATTGCCGGACGCACAGGCACCGGCACGGCCTATCGGCGGGTGGTCAGGTATTCAGCGCGAATGCACCAGTGCTGTGCCGGTGGCCCGATCGTGCATGCCGCGCCCGTCGGCGTCGGTGAACAGTGCGGGCGCAACGAAGATCAGTAGTATCTGCCTGGCCAGTGCCCGGACGAATCCGACCGGCACCGGCGCATCGATGCGGACCGTTCGCAACCGTAGGAAGTACTGACCGGGTGTGAAACCGAACAGCGCCACCGCCACGACGCCGATGACGAACCAGATCAGCAGGGTCAAGCTCGACGCCGAGCCGCTGCGTGTGATGAACGTCGCGATGCCGAGCGCGATCATCCAGTCTACGAACAGGGCGGCGATCCGGCGGCCCATCCCGGATAGGGATCCCGCTCCGGTCTTCGGTAGCCCGAGTTGTTCCCCCTGGTACCCGAGGATTGCCGAATCGCCGGAATCCGTCGGAGGTCCAGAAAGCCAGGAACCGGTGATACGTGCCATGTGTTTCAGGATAGGCGCGCCGGAGCTGCGGGTCAGCACCGCATGAGCGGTCAGGCCCGGAGGTGGTAGCGGGGTGTGACCGGTGTCGGCGCGCACGGTGGACCCGGCGGGACTACCATGCTGTTCGTGCCCGGAGGTCACCTCCACCGGGCAAGCATACGTGTAACACTGGCGAAACACGGCCTTGACTGCGCGGAAACACGAAATCCATAGCGTCTGGTCGCGACGAACCCACGCAATCGACACGGGCTGGGAACCGATCCGTAAGGAGAACAAGTGACGTTCAGCACGGCCGACGAGGTCATCAAGTACATCGCTGACGAGGACATCGAGTACGTCGACATCCGGTTCAGCGACCTTCCGGGTGTGCAGCAGCACTTCTCGATTCCGGCGAAGGCGTTCACCACCGACCTCGCCGAGGAAGGGCTGGCGTTCGACGGTTCCTCCGTTCGCGGGTTCCAGTCCATCGACGAGTCGGACATGCTCCTGCTGCCCGATTTCAGCACCGCGCGCGTCGACCCGTTCCGCGCCGCCAAGACGCTGAACCTCAACTTCTTCGTGCACGACCCGTTCACCAGGGAGGCCTACAGCCGCGACCCTCGTAACGTCGCGCGTAAGGCGGAGGAGTACCTGCGTTCGACCGGTATCGCCGATACCGCGTACTTCGGTCCCGAGGCGGAGTTCTACATCTTCGACTCGATCCGCTACGACTCGGCCATGAACGGCGCCTTCTACGAGATCGAGTCGGTCTCGGGCTCCTGGAACACCGGCGCGGAGTTCGACCCGGACGGCGGCCGCAACCGTGGCTACAAGGTCCGTAACAAGGGCGGCTACTTCCCGGTCGCGCCGTACGACCACTACGTCGACCTGCGCGACAAGATCTCCACCAACCTGCAGAACTCCGGCTTCGAACTGGAGCGCGGCCACCACGAGGTCGGCACCGCCGGTCAGGCCGAGATCAACTACAAGTTCAACACCCTGCTCTCCGCGGCCGACGATCTGCAGCTGTTCAAATACATCGTCAAGAACACCGCGTGGGCCGAGGGCAAGACCGTCACCTTCATGCCGAAGCCGCTCTTCGGTGACAACGGCTCGGGTATGCATGTGCACCAGTCGCTGTGGAAGGACGGCAAGCCGCTGTTCCACGACGAGGCAGGCTACGGCGGTCTGTCGGATCTGGCCCGCCACTACATCGGCGGTATCCTGCATCACGCGCCATCGCTGCTGGCCTTCACCAACCCGACGGTGAACTCCTACCACCGCCTGGTCCCCGGCTACGAGGCCCCGATCAACCTGGTGTACTCGCAGCGCAACCGTTCCGCCGCCGTCCGCATCCCGGTCACCGGCAACAACCCGAAGGCCAAGCGCCTCGAGTTCCGCGCGCCGGACTCCTCGGGCAACCCGTACCTGGCCTTCGCCGCCATGATGATGGCCGGTCTGGACGGCATCAAGAAGAAGATGGAGCCGCTGGCCCCGGTCGACAAGGACCTCTACGAGCTCCCGCCGGAGGAGGCCAAGAACATCCCGCAGGCTCCGACCAGCCTGTCCTCGGTTATCGACCGCCTCGAGCAGGACCACGACTACCTCACCGAAGGCAATGTCTTCACCGAGGACCTGATCGAGACCTGGATCACCCTCAAGCGTGAAAACGAGATCGCGCCGGTGAACCTGCGTCCGCACCCGTACGAGTTCGAGCTCTACTTCGACGTGTAAGCCTTTCCGGGCCTCTGAACTGCGACGGAGCATCTGACCAAGGTCCTCCGTCCGCAGTAGGTTTCAGCGAGTCCATCCGTTCCGCGATCACTTCACCGATCGTCGAGCGGGTGGACTCGTCTGCGTTCGGGCACATATGCCGGTAGGTCACAATCTCGTGTGGGTGAGGAGAGTGATAAGAGCAGGATCGGATTGGACCTCCTCGCGCAACCGAAGCATCCGGTGTCCTCGATGACCTGCTCGGCGTGGACCGCGGACGGGGAGGACAGCGCAGGTAGACGGAAGTGCCGTCCGCGGCGGTGGGGTGTGGATCGCACTAGGATTTCTGTACATGACGACATTCCGGCCGCTGGACACAGTGGACGATTTGATGTTCCTGCTGGCGGATTGCGCTGATGCCTGGGATATGCCCGACCGCAGTGGTGACCCGGTCGACATCCTCGACCACGACCGCCAGTGTGCCGAATTGCTGCGCCGGGACTTCCCCTCGGACGAGCAACTACAGGTGGCCGGTCTGGTCCATGATATCGGTCATAAGCTCGTCCCTGGTGACGACGCCGGTCACGGCAGGCACGGCGCGGACGCGGTCCGTGCTCTGCTGGGAGATCGAGTAGCTCGTTTGGTGGAACTGCACGTGGAGGCCAAACGTTATCTGGCGGCGACAGATTCGACACACGCGGCGAACTTGTCCGTCTCGAGTAAACGTACTCTGGTCGCGCAGGGCGGTCCCATGACAACCGCCGAGATCACCGCTTTCGAAGCCGATCCCGATTTCACCGCCGCGCTCGCGCTGCGCCGCGCTGATGACGCGGGAAAAGTTATCGGGCTCGCTGTCGCCCCAGTGGAATCCTGGCGTCCGGTCGTTACGCGTGTAGCCAAGAGTCGCTGACCGACTTATCAGGAATTTTTCCTGCTCACGGTGCGTATTCGGGCGACAACTACGTCCGGGTCTTCTCCCCGCGGACCGCGGTGGCGAGCTGGTTGGGCATCGGTTCGTGCCGGGTGTACGCGCGGGTGAAGTCCCCGGTGCCGTGTGAGATCGAGCGTAGGTCGATGGCGTAGCGGCTGAGTTCGAGTTCGGGTACCTCGGCGTGGATCCTGGTGCGGCCGGGCCCGTGTGGTTCGGTGCCGAGGACACGCCCGCGCCTGCTGGACAGGTCGCTCAGCACCGGACCGACATATTCATCGGAGATCACCACCCAGACTTCGGCGAGTGGTTCGAGCACTCTGATCCCCGCGGCTGCCGCCGCCTCCCGTAGTGCGAGCGCACCGGCGGTCTGGAACGCGGCATCGGAGGAGTCGACGGAATGGGCTTTGCCGTCGAACAGGGTGACTCGGACGTCGACGAGTGGATATCCCGCGGTCAGTCCCCGTGCCGCTTGCGCGCGGACACCCTTCTCCACCGACGGGATGAACTGTCGCGGAACAACTCCGCCGACCACTTTGTCCACGAACTCGATCCCTGACCCTTCGGGTAACGGTTCGACCTCGATCTCGCATACGGCGTACTGACCGTGTCCGCCAGATTGTTTGACATGTCTGCCGCGTCCGGTGGCCTTGCCCGCGAATGTCTCCCGGAACGCTACCGCGTAGTCGGTCACATCCACCTGCACGCCGAAGCGTGTGCGCAACCGTTCCAAGGCCACCTCACGATGTGCCTCACCGAGGCACCACAGCACCAGCTGATGGGTCTGACCATTGTGTTCCAGGCGCAGGGCCGGATCTTCCGCGGCCAGCCGGGCCAGGCTCTGGGAGAGCTTGTCCTCATCGGCTTTACTGTGTGCGCGAATGGCGACGGGCAGCAAGGGGTCGGGCATCGACCACGGCTCGATCCGCAGGGGGTTGTCGGTGGACGACAAGGTGTCACCGGTCTCGGCGTGCGCGAGCTTGGTGACATAGGCGATATCGCCCGCGATCGCCTGCCCGAGGGGGCGCTGCTGCTTACCGAAGGGGGCGGTGATCGCGCCGATCCGTTCGTCCGTCTCGTGCCCGTCCCGGCCCTGTTCCTCCAGGCCGTGGCCGCTGATGTGCACCGTGGTGTCGGCATGCAGGGTGCCGGAGAAGACCCGGACCAAGGAGACCCGGCCGACATATGGATCGGATGCGGTGCGGATGATCTCCGCGGCCAGTTCCCCGTTCGGATCGCAGCGCAGCGGATGTGGTTCGGCGCCGTTGGCCGCGATGACGGTGTGCTCGGCCGGTGTCGGAAAACCGCCGGTGATGAGCTCGAGCAGTTCGACGGTGCCCAAGCCCTGCTTGGCGCCTTCCGGTGCGGGCGCGGCGAACAGCACCGGATGGAAGCTGCCGCGCGCGACTGCCCGCTCCAGATCGGTCACCAGCGTCGCCAGGCTGATCTCTTCGCCGTCCAGATAGCGCTCCATCAGGGTCTCGTCTTCGCTCTCGGCGATGATGCCCTCGATGAGACGGTTACGCGCTTCTTCCAGTGCGGGCAGTTGCTCGGCCGTCGGCTCGCCTCGGACCTCCGTGCCGGAGGAATAGTCGCCCACACAGTGCGGCAGCAGCTCCATCATGCCGGTAACCGGCCGGTGGCCATCCGGATTCTTCGGGCCGTATACCGGAAGATGCAGCGGCAGAATGGTTTCCGAAGACCCGCCACCAAGGACGTTCCGGCAGGTCTCGGTCATCACGTCGAACTCGTCACGGGCGGTATCCAAGTGGGTGAGCACGATCGCGCGTGGCATCCCGACCGCGGCACATTCCTCCCACAGCGCCCTGGTCGTCCCTGCGATTCCCGCCGCTCCCTCGGCCGCCGAGATCACGAACAGCGCCGCGTCGGCCGCGCGCAGCCCGGCCCGCAGCTCACCGACGAAATCCGCGTACCCCGGTGTGTCCAGCAGGTTGACTTTCTTCCCCGCCCAGGCCACCGGCACCACCGATAGTTGCACCGAGCGGTGTTGGCGATGTTCGATCTCGTCATAGTCCGATAACGAGGTGCCGTCCTCGACCCGCCCGGCGCGGTTCACCGCCCGCGCGGTGAGCGCCATGGCCTCGACCAGGGTGGTCTTTCCCGATCCGCTGTGGCCGACCAAGGCCACATTGCGGATCTGCTCGGGGCGGTCCGCCGTCATCGCGCTGTTACCTGTGGGCGCTCCGTTGGTCTTGTCCACCATGCGTCTCGCTCCCTTGCCGACACCTGTGGTACATCTACCATCCCACCGGGCGTCGCCTCTCGTCCACGAATCGGAAGATCCGGGTGGTTCTACGGATCGCAAAGGTGCCGTCGACCGGCTCGGGGGCAGTGCGGACACACGGTGTGGCGATATGCGTCGGTGCCCTACCGCGGCAGGCGGCGCTATTGGTCCGTGTACGCGAACTCGTCGGCGGCGATCGATGCCAAGGCCGGGCGCCAGCGCTCCGGGCGGGCCGCGAGTTCACCGACGATATCGCGGCGATGTGGGTCGCTTCTGTATGGGTCCAGGGGGTGCCAGGACGGCCAATGGTCGTAAGCGCGGTCGACGATGATCCGGTCGGCCTCGGTACGGAACCGGATGAACAACCAGCGGCCGTGCTCAGCGTTCTCGGCGGTACGCAGTTCCCACAGGTCGAGCCTCTCGAGCGGGTGGCCTCCCTGACTCGAGATGACGCCATCCGCGACCCGGAACGACACGTCGATCGGTCCGTATCCGACAGTCTGTTCGGCGATCTGCTCGAGTACGCGTGCCAGCTGAGGCGTGCTGGGGGGTTGCTCGCGAGGCAGTTCTGTGGCCGCTCGCATGGCCTCGACCAGCAGTCTGTCGTGCTCGAACTCATTGAACTTTCGGCGGGTCCGCGGACCGGTCGGCGGCGCAGGATACGGCTCGACCGGCCTGGCGGAACCACGTGTCACCGAGGCGTCTCGCAAATACGCATACACTTCATCGAGAGCGGACGGTGCGACGAAATGCAACGCATCGAGTAACTCCCGGTGTACCGAACCGCGTTCCGCGGCTGAACACAGGTCGCGGATGGTATCCATCGCGGCATCGCCGGTTTCTTCGTCATCGCAGTCGGCGATGTCGAACGCGAAGTCTGTGTATCCGTTGACGAAATGATCTATATCGCACAGCGAGCCGAGGCAGGAGCCGGCACCGTCGTACACAGTGGTGGGTGTATGGTGCCATGCGGCGGCATCCCACCAGTACACGAAACTGACAGCGTACTGTATGACCAGCGGGTTCAGCTCTGCGATCGGTACCCAGTGGGGAGCCTGAGCCAGCGGGTCGTAGAATTCTTCAGCGATAAAGTTTTCGCTGTTGCGATCCCAACCGAACAGTACAGCTCGATCGTCGGGATATCGAACTAGGGTAGCCCAGTTTCCTCCGCCGTCATCGAAGGTGATCCGGCCATCGGCGAAATCCTTGGCCGATACATCCCCTTCGGCGAACTCCAATGCCTCCCACACTGCGATTCTCGCCCACAACGTGCTCGGCGCCGGAAAAGTCTCTGTCATACGACTGACCGTAGCGCATACTCAGGACCGGCGATCGGTACCGTATTCGGGCTGCTCGATACGGAATTCGACCAGCGGTCATGCATTCTGTTGTGTGTGGTTGCCGTGGCCCGGCCTGCCATTGCTTTGGATGATCTTCTGGCTGCGGATATCTCCCGTGACGGAAAGTCGCGTCAACAGACATCGTTGGTTACGGTCGTCCGCCCGGTTATCCGCAGTGTCAGCCGGCTCGGTGCGTATACCGTCCCGATCGGCCGTACGCGAGCCATCGGCGCGTTGATCGCGACAGCGCACATATCAGTGTGGTGAGGGCGAGAATCGCAGAGGCACCGCCGATCAGCAGAGGTATGGGATCATTCTCTTCCAGGGCGATGCCGATGATGATCATGCCGATCAGTGCGATAATTGCACTCCCCGTGATCACGGGGTTTCGGCCTCTGTGGTTGCGTCTCCACAGCGATACAGAGCCGATCAACAGTGATAGTGAAACTGTCGCGCTGAAAAACAAGAAAAACAGTAGAAAAGGCTCATAGTCGGAAATGCTGTAATTGTATTTGACATATTCTCTTACGGCCAAGAAGGTTGGCGTAGCGGCGAACAGGCTGAGGATATAAGCAAGGGCCGCGGCGGTTCTGGCGACCGCGCCGGATGGCCGTGGTGGATTGCCCATCGGTGGGGGATGCCATGGGGCGGGTGCGGCGACCGGATGTGGGATCGGACCCGGTTGGTGGTTCAGTATGGTCGGGGCCGAGCGGGGCCACGAGGCGATTGCCGGGACCGGGTGTTGGATTGGTACCGGAGGCTGGTTCAGTACGTGTGGGGCGGGAGTCGGCCGTGTGGTGGTTGGTCTGTTGTGTAGGGCGGTGATGGTGGCTGCGGCGAATTCGCCACAGTGTGTGAAGCGTTGATCACGGTGTTTGGCCATTGCGCGGGCGAGCACGTGATCGAGTGCCGGTGGTAGATCGGGGCGGATGGTGCTGAGTCGGGGTACTGGTTGGGTGAGGTGCCCGGTGACGACTTGGGCGGGGTTTTTTGAGGAGTACGGTGTTTGTCCGGTCAGGAGGGTGAAGAGGGTGCAGGCGAGGGAGTATTGGTCGGCGCGGTGGTCGATTGGTGTGCCGGAGAGTTGTTCTGGTGATGCGTAGGCGAGGGTGGCGGTGAATGTTCCGGTGGCGGTGAGGTCGGTGTCGGTGTCGAGCATGCGTGCGATGCCGAAGTCGGTGAGGATGGCGCGGGTTTGGCGGCCGGCTTCGGGTTCGGAGATCAGGATGTTGGCTGGTTTGATATCTCGGTGTAGTACGCCGCGGCTGTGGGCGTAGTCGAGTGCGCTCGCGGTGTCGGTGATGAGTCGGACGATGGTGTCCGGTGTGGTTGTGTGTGGGTCGAGTCGGGCGGCGTCGATGCCGCGGATGTATTGCATGGACAGCCACAGGTGTCCGTCTTGTGTGCCGCGGTCGTAGATGTCGACTATGCCTGGGTGGTCGAGGTGGGCGACGATGTTGGCTTCTTGTTGGAAGCGTCGTCGTAGTCCTTCGTCTTCGGATACCGCGCGGTGTAGCAGTTTGAGTGCGACCAGTCGTGGTAGGCGTGGGTGGCGGGCGAGGTAGACGATGCCCATGCCGCCTTGTCCGAGGATTCCTTCGATCTGGTAGCCGGCGAACGACTCGTGCACCCCCAACACCTGGCGGTTCCCTTCTCGATCGAGCGCATTTGGAACCAATGCAGCGTATACACCGAACGGTGCCGGGTGCCACCGGCCTCGACCCCATCCGAGGCTTCGGCGTCTATCCGAGTCGGGGTTCCGTATCGGGCGGTAACTCCGTCACGATCGCCGACTCGGGTCCGAGTCGGCGAAGACCGTGGTGTTCGGGCTGCGTACCGAGATCGTCAGGGGCGCTTGCTCGATGAGTATCGTCCGGGTGGTCGGCCGAGGTTCAGCTGCCGAAGCGGGCCAGTACGGCGCCTGCCTCTTGGGTGGCGGTGCCTTCGTGGGCCAGATGCGCCAGCTCCGGGGCGATCTCACGGCCGTGATGGGCCATGGCCTGGGCATAGAGCCGACCGGCTCGGTACGAGGAGCGGACCAGTGGGCCTGCCATCACACCCGCGAAGCCGATCTCTTCGGCCATGGCCGAGTGTTGCACGAATTCCTCCGGCTTCACCCACCGATCGACCGGGTGATGGCGCGGAGACGGGCGCAGATATTGGGTGATGGTGAGGATATCGCATCCGGCTTCGTGCAGATCGCGCATGGCCTGGGTGACTTCATCCGGTGTCTCACCCATACCGAGGATGAGATTGGACTTGGTGACCAGCCCGGCTGCGCGGGCAGCGGTCAGTACCGCGAGCGAACGCTCGTAGCGGAAGGCCGGGCGGATGCGCTTGAAGATACGCGGCACTGTTTCCAGGTTGTGCGCCAGCACTTCCGGGCGGGAGGAGAAGACTTCGGCGAGTTGGTCCGGATCGGCGTTGAAGTCGGGGATCAGCAGTTCCACGCCGGTGGCGGGATTGGAACGCTTGATGGCGCGGACGGTTTCGGCGTAGAGCCAGGCGCCACCGTCGGCCAGGTCGTCGCGGGCGACACCGGTGATGGTGGAGTAGCGCAGGCCCATGGCCTGGACGCTTTCGGCGACCCTGCGGGGTTCGTCGCGGTCGAGGGCGGCGGGTTTGCCGGTGTCGATCTGACAGAAATCGCAGCGGCGGGTGCACTGTTCGCCGCCGATGAGGAAAGTGGCCTCGCGGTCTTCCCAGCATTCGAAGATATTGGGGCAGCCCGCTTCCTCGCAGACGGTGTGCAGGCCCTCGCGCTTCACCAAGCCCTTGAGTTCGGAGTATTCCGGGCCCATGGTGGCGCGGGTGCGGATCCACTTGGGTTTGCGCTCGATCGGGGTTTCCGCATTACGGGCTTCGATGCGCAGGAGTTTGCGGCCGTTCGCGGCGCGGGCGTCGGATCCGGAGGTAGTGGCTGGAGCAGGCATAGGGGAACCAGTGGGTGCCGCAGCGGGTTCGGCCGCTGCCGCGTTGTGCGGTGTCGGGGTATCGACTGAGGTCACTCGATCGACCTTACGCTGTCGCCGCAGGCGGCTGTGGAGCAGTGCCTGCCGTGGGTGGGCGGGGAATGGTGTGCTCGGTGACCGGAAGATCACCGTCGAGGGCGCGGACGATGGCCGCGGCGGTCAATGGTTTGAGCTCGGCGACGGTCACTTCGCGGCCGAGTTCGCGGGTCAGTGTGGTGACACCGGCGTCGCGGATACCGCACGGAATGATGGCTTGGAAGCCGTCCATGGCGGAATTGCAGTTGAGCGAGATGCCGTGCAGGGCGACGCCACGCTGTACCCGGACGCCGATCGCGGCGATCTTGCGTTCGGCATACGGCCCGGTCGCGGGTAACCAGACGCCGGAACGGCCTTCTACCCGGCCACAGTCGAGGCCGAGCTCGGTGCAGACGGTGATCAGCGCCTCTTCCAGCCTGCGCACATAGGCGACGACATCGATGGGCTCGGCCAGCCGCACGATCGGATAGCCGACCAATTGCCCAGGGCCGTGCCAGGTGATCTTGCCACCGCGATCGACCTGGACTACGGGGCTGCCGTCGATCGGCAGATCCTCGGTCTCGGTGCGGCGGCCCGCTGTGTACACCGAGGGGTGCTCGAGCAGGAGCAAATGATCGGATCCGGTGCCCTCGGCGCGTTGGGCGGCGAGGCTGCGCTGCAGGTCCCAGGCGGCCTGATAGTCGATGAGTCCGAGATCCTCGACCACGATCGGGGTCGTATCCGATCGTGCGGACCGGGTCGTGCGCGTGTTGTTCACAGTCCCGACGCTACGCCCACTCGGATGACCGGTTCCAGTGCCTCGCTATGGGAACCGCCACAGTGCGGCGGCGCTGCCCTGGGGCGCGTGGAATCGCGTGTGCTGCGCACCCGGCCCTGCGGCGGATGCGATGAGGAGGACAACGTGCCGCGGGAACCATCGGTGTGGTTGAGCCACTGCCGGTGTGGATGCATACCGGCAGTGGCTCAACCGAGGTCGGTGACGTTCACGGGCAGGGTCAGTTGCATCAGGGTCAGGTCCATCCAGTGCCCGAACTTATGGCCTACTTCGGGAAGGGTGCCGACAGTGCGGAAGCCGAAGCGTTCGTGCAGCAGGATCGAGCCGGTGTTGCTCGATTCGATCGCGGCGATCATGGTGTGCACGGTGCCTGCGCGCCTGGCCCGCTCGATGAGTTCGGCGAGCAGCGCCCTCGCGATACCGCGCCGCTGGAAGCGTTCGTCCACATAGACCGAGTCCTCCACGGTGTAGCGGTATCCGGACTTGGTGCGCCACGGGCCATAGCTCGCGTAGCCGACCGGTTCGCCGTCGATTTCGGCGACCAACACCGGGAAGCCCCCGCCGCTGCGGTCGTGGAACCAGGTGACACGGTTGTCCAAACCGACCGGCTCGGTATCCCAGATCGCGGTGGAGGCGGCGATATTCGCGTTGTGGATAGTGAGGATCGCGGGCAGGTCACCGGGATGCGCGTCCCGGATGACGGTGACGGGCCCGGTATCGAGCCGGTTGCTCATCGACCGTCTCCTGGATGTCCGACGGTCGCCGCGAGCGCGGCGCCGAGCGTTGGGTGCTGGAACTGGTATCCGGCCTGCTCCAGTGCGGTGGGAATCGCTCGTGGGCCGCGCAGGAGCACCTCCTGCGCCATCTCACCGGCCAGTGTGCGCAGTACCACCGCGGGGATCACGAGCGGGACGGGCCGATGTAGCGCCCGACCGAGGGCGCGGTTGAATTCGGCGTTGGTGACCGGTGCGGGGCCGGTCAGGTTGATCGGTCCGGAGATGGTGTCGTTGGTGAGCGCGAAGAGGATCGCGCCGATCTCGTCGGCCATCGAAATCCACGGCACGTATTGGCGACCATTGCCGAGGCGCCCGCCGAGCCCGAGCGCGTACATCGGTTGCAGCATGCCGAGCACGCCGCCGGAGCGAGACAGTACGACGGCGCTGCGCAACAGCACAGTGCGAGTGCCGGATTCGGCCGCGGGCTCGGTGGCGCTCTCCCAGTCACGGCACAGTGTGGCCAGGAAACCCGAACCAGAGGGCGAGGTTTCGTCCACCACCCGATCGCTGGTTTCGCCGCCGTAGTAGTGCACTCCACTGGCATTGAGCAGGACCGGAACACCCGTGGTGACGACCATATCGGCCAGCACATCGGTTGGGGTGATCCGGCTGTCGCGCAATTCCTGTTTGAAGCTGCCGGTCCAGCGACGCCTGCCGATATTCGCCCCGCAGAGATTGACTACGGCGTCGGCACCGCGAAACGCCCGTTTGTCCACCTGGGCACGGGCCGGGTGCCAGGCGAATTCATCGGGTCCTGCGGCTTTTCTGCGCACCAATCGGACGACCTCGTGCCCGCCGCGGCGCAGTGCCGCGACGAGCGCTGTCCCGATCAATCCGGACGAGCCGGCGATCACGACCTTCATACGAGCCGAGGTACCTTCCTCACAGACCGAGATCGGCGTCGAACGCGGCTTCTTCGAGCCGGTGCCGGATCGTGGTCAAGAAGCGGCCCGCGTCGGCGCCGTCGATCAGGCGGTGATCGTAGGTGAGCGGTAAGTAGCACATCGAGCGGACGCCGATGGACTCGTTACCGGTCTCGTCGGTCACCACGACCGGACGCTTGACGATCGCACCCGTGCCGAGCATCGCCGCCTGCGGCGGAACCAGGATCGGGGTGTCGAACAGCGCGCCCTGGCTGCCGATATTGGTGATGGTGAAGGTGCCGCCTGCCAGTTCGTCCGGCTTGAGGCCACCGGTGCGGGCACGCTCGGCGATATCGGCGATGGCGCGCGCCAATCCGGCCAGGGACAGGTCACTGGCATTGTGGATCACCGGGGACAGCAGTCCCTGTTCGGTGTCGACGGCGATACCGAGATGCACCGAGGCGTGGTAGGTGATCTCCTTGGCGGATTCGTCATAGCTGGCGTTGACATTCGGGTGCGCACCGAGCGCCTCGACGACGGCCTTGGCGAAGAACGGCAGGAAGGTCAGGTTGACGCCCTCGCGCTCGCTGAATGTCGCCTTGGCCTGCTTGCGCAGCGTGGCGATCTTGGTGACATCGGCCTCGTGCACCTGGGTCAGCTGCGCGGTGGTCTGCAGCGACTCGCGAGTCTTGGTCGCGGTGATCTGGCGGATGCGGTTGGCCTTCTGCACGGTGCCGCGCAGGTGGGCCAGCTGTGCGGGAACCTCGGCCTTGGTGGCCTTCGCCGGTGCGGCGGCCGGGGTGGCCGCGGCCGGAGCTGCCGCCGGAGCCGGTGCTTTCGCGGCCTCGGCGGCGGCGAGCACATCCTGCTTGCGAATGCGGCCGCCGACCCCGGAGCCGGTGATCGTGGCCAGATCGACGTTGTTCTCCTCGGCCAGCCTCCGGACCAGCGGGGTGACGTAAGGGGTTGCGCCGTTGGTCGACCCGGCCGCTGGTGCCGGTTCAGGAGCCGGTGCCGGTTCAGGAGCCGGTGCGGGCTCGGGTGCCCGCGCCGCGGCGGGTTTCGGTGCGGGAGCAGGGGCGGCGGCCGGTTTCGGCTCCGGTTCCGGTGCCGGTTTCTCGGCAGTCGCCGGTGTCCCGCTGCCGATCACACCGAGTCGGCCGCCGACCGATACGACATCGTCCTCCTGCGCGGTGATCTCCAGCAGGGTGCCCTCGACCGGCGAGGGGATCTCGGTGTCGACCTTATCGGTGGAGACCTCCAGCAGCGGCTCATCGATGGCGACCTGGTCGCCGACCGACTTCAGCCAGCGGGTGACGGTGCCTTCGGTGACAGACTCACCGAGTTCCGGCATGGTCACGGGGGTGCCTTCGGCGGGCTGTGCCGAGGCGGTCTCGGTGCTGGGTGTGGTGTGGTCGGGTGCCGCGGCGGCCTCGGGTTCCGGGGCGGGTGCCTGTTGTGCGGGGGCGGCGGCTTCCGGGGCGGGTGCGGGTGTGTCGGTGGTGGTCGCGCCCGGTTCGCCGATGACACCGAGTTCGCCGCCGACTTCGATGACGTCGTCTTCTTTGGCAATGATTTTCGACAGCACACCCGCCGCGGGGGAGGGGATCTCGGTGTCGACTTTGTCGGTGGAGACCTCCAGCAGTGGCTCGTCGACCTCGACCGTGTCTCCTTCCTGCTTCAGCCAGCGGGTGATGGTGCCTTCGGTGACGGACTCGCCGAGTTCCGGCATGGTCACGGAGGTGCCTTCGGCGGATGGCGCCGATGCGGCTCGGTCGGGTGCCGGAGCGGTCTCGGGTTCTGGGGCGGGTGCCTGTTGTGCGGGGGCGGCGGCCTCTGGGGCGGGTGCGGGTGTGTCGGTGGTGCTCGCGCCCGGTTCGCCGATGACACCGAGTTCGCCGCCGACTTCGATGACGTCGTCTTCTTTGGCAATGATTTTCGACAGCACACCCGCCGCGGGGGAGGGGATCTCGGTGTCGACTTTGTCGGTGGAGACCTCCAGCAGTGGCTCGTCGACCTCGACCGTGTCTCCTTCCTGCTTCAGCCACCTGGTCACCGTTCCCTCGGTGACGCTCTCACCAAGAGCGGGCATCTGGACGGAGAAGGCCATGTCCGTTGACTCCTCTGACTGCTCGACGGGTTCTACAACAGTTGATCTCGCTGCGGACGCCCGTCGCGGGTCGCGACGCTCGTCCGGAAGCCACCGATAATCATGCGTGGCACCGGAGATCCGTGCGGTTCTTGTACCGCGGTCCATCCTTGCACTCGCGCGCAAACTGTGTAGAGCAGGGCGGCGAACTGTACAGAGCTGGCAGTATGGGAAGACCGGCGGTGAACATTCTCCGGTGCTGGAAAGGAGGTCGGCGTCGGTGGGATTGCTGGATCGTTTCCGTGGCAGTGTTGCCCGAGCAGGCGGCGCGCTACGTGGGGGTTCTCCGGATGGGCAGGAGGCTCGTTATCTGTCCGAGTGGGTACGCGCGCGCATCGGTGTCGAAGGTTATATCGAACCGAAGACTATGGTGACAGATGTCACAGTAGTGCTTATTGCCGCCGATGGTGAATGGACGCGCCGGATCGTGGGGGAACGAGGGGCGCAACGGCTTGCCAAAGACTTGCGTATCCCTGTCTACGACGTGCGTAAAACCGGGTATCCCCAGCGGATGCGCGATTACGATGCGCGCAAGCGGATAGCGCAACGGCGTGCGTTCGAGGCGGAGCTGCGTGATCTGTAGACCCGTGATCCGACAGCCCCGCGTGCGGTAGGCCGGGGCATCGCCAGGGGAGGCGATGCCCCGCGCGGTCACTCCGCGGCGATGTCCTCCAGTACGGCGATCAGGGTGCGCACCGGGACACCGGTGCCGCCCTTGCCGATGTAGCCGAATGGGCTGCCGGTGTTGTATGCCGGACCGGCGACATCCAGGTGGGCCCACTGCACGTTCTCGGGGACGAATTCCGCGAGGAAGAGCCCGGCCGCGAGCATGCCGCCCCAGCGGTGTGGCGTGACATTGGCCAGATCGGCGATCTTGGATTTCAGATCGGCCCGCAGTTCGCCGGGAAGCGGCATGGCCCAGCCGTTCTCGCCGACCGTACGGGAGATGTGGGCGACGCGGTCGCGGAACTCCTCGGTACCCATCACGCCTGGCGTGCGGGTGCCGAGCGCGACCATCTGCGCACCGGTCAGTGTCGCCACGTCGATGAGGTAGTCGGGCTCGTCTTCGCCGGCCCGGACGATCGCGTCGGCCAGGATCAGGCGGCCTTCGGCATCGGTGTTGATCACTTCGACAGTGGTGCCACCGTATTGGGTGAGCACGTCACCGGGACGTTGTGCGGTAGCCGAGGGCATATTCTCGGCCATGGGGACCGTGGCGGTGACGGTGAGCGGCAGGTTCAGCCGAGCGGCAAGCAGCGTCGCGGCGATCACCGCGGCCGCGCCCGCCATATCGGAGGTCATGTTCTCCATGTTCTGTGCGGGCTTGATGGAGATGCCGCCGGTGTCGAAAGTGATGCCTTTGCCGACCAGTGCGACCTTCTTCGGGCCACCCGTATAGCTGATCCGGATCAGGCGTGGTGGCCGGGAGGACCCCTTGCCGACTCCGAGTACGCCGCCGTAGCCGCCCGCTTCCAGGGCCTTCTCGTCGAGTAATTCGACGGTGAGGCCTGCTGCTTCGGCGAGCTCCTTTGCACGGGAGGCGAACTCGGCGGGGAACAAGTGACTGGGCGGGGTGTTCACGAAATCTCGTGCTGTGGCTACCGCTTCGGCGGTGAGCTGGGCGCGGGACAGCGCCTCGGCGCCGACTCCTGGCTCGGGCACCAGCAACTCGACACGGGCTACCGGACGCTCGTCGGGCTTGGGTGCGGATTTGTCCGATCGGAATGGTGTGAACGAGTAGGCGCCCAGATAGAAGCCTTCCGCGGCGGCGGAGAGGTCGAGGCCGGACAGGGTGGTCACCACCAGTGCTGTTCCGGTGAGTGCGCGCGCGGCTACCCCCGCCGAGCGGCGAATTTGCTCCGCATCGAGTTTGTCGGGGGCGCCGAGGCCGACGGCGAGCACGCTGGAGACTCCATCCAGCCCGGCCGGGGCGGGGATCCGGTTCAGCTCCTCGGCCTTGCCCTTCGCGCCCACCGCGCCGAGTTGGTCGAGCAGTTCAGCACGGATCTCGGTGGTGAGCACGTCGCTGAACAAGTCATCGGGCGCGATGGCCGGACCATCTTCCGAGGAGGTCACCCCGATGACGAGCACATCGGTGTCGACACCGATGTGTTCGGTGCATGCCAGTTCCGGTCCGAGTGAGCGATCTGCGACAGCGGTCATCGGCCTAGGCTATGCGCTCGGGCTGTCCGGTCGCTTCCCGGTGCCGCGCCGCGCTGCCGCCGCGCCGGAGTTCCGCTGTGTTCACGCGTGGATCGTGGCTGCCGGTCGGCCCCGATAAGCTCGGTTGGTGACCGAGACGAACCTCCTGCAAGGACCCATTCACGCTGTGCACGCCGAGCTGGGTGCCACCTTCGCGCCGTTCGGCGGCTGGGAGATGCCGGTTTCCTACGCCGGGACCGTGGCCGAGCACCGAGCTGTCCGCACGACGGTCGGGCTGTTCGATGTCAGCCACCTCGGCAAGGCCACGGTGCGCGGGCCGGGAGCCGCGGCCTTCGTGAACTCGGCGCTCACCAATGACCTCACCCGGATCCGTCCGGGCAAGGCGCAGTACACGCTGTGCTGTACGCCGGAGGGGGGAGTGATCGATGACCTCATCGCCTACTACGTGAGCGATGACGAGATCTTTCTTGTGCCGAATGCCGCCAATACCGCCGCGGTCGTCGCGGAACTGCGCAAGACCGCGCCGGAGGGTGTTGCCGTCGCCGCCGAGCACCGTGACTACGCCGTATTCGCCGTACAAGGTCCGCGCTCTGCCGAGGTGCTGACCGCGCTCGGCCTGCCGACCGACCTCGAGTACATGGCCTACGCCGACGCGGAATGGGATGGTCGTCCGGTTCGGGTATGTCGCACCGGCTACACCGGCGAGCACGGATATGAGCTACTGCCGCGCTGGGACGATGCCGAACCGCTGTTCCGCGCCTTGGTCGAGCAGGTGCGTGCCGCCGAGGGCCAGGTTGCCGGGCTCGGCGCCCGCGATACCTTGCGTACCGAGATGGGTTATCCGCTGCACGGGCACGAATTATCGCTGGAGATCTCGCCGGTACAGGCACGCTGTGGCTGGGCGATCGGCTGGAAGAAGCCGGATTTCTGGGGCAAAGCTGCTCTGGAACAGGAGAAGTCGGCAGGTCCGCGCCGAATCCTGCTCGGCATCAAAGCGCTCGATCGAGGTGTGCTCCGGCAAGGGCAGAAGGTATCGCACGCGGGTGTGCCGGTGGGTGAAACCACCTCGGGCACCTTCTCACCGACTCTCGAGCTCGGTATCGCGCTGGCCCTGTTCGATACTTCGGCGGGCATCGAGCCAGGCACCGAGGTCGAGGTCGATGTCCGTGGTCGCCTGCTTCGCTGTGAAGTCGTACGTCCACCTTTCGTCCAGCCGAGCACCAAATAGCCGGGTCGGTACGCACCCGCGGTCCGGCGCCGAGCATCCGTAGCGGCGGTCGGTGCCGGTTCGGGGAGTCGCTTGCCATACCGGGCGGGAGCGGGGGATATGGGTGGTATCGACCATGGGCGGTACGGATAGGATCGTCGCCATGACCGCTGCCGCACAGTTCACCCGTGTTCCGCATCCCGCGCCCGCTCCGGCGCAGCGGCGACAAGAGGTACTGGCGGAGCCGGGTTTCGGGCGGTACTTCACCGACCACATGGTCTCGATCGATTGCATCGATGGAGCATGGACGAACGCCGTGGTGGAACCCTATGCCCCGCTGGCATTGGACCCGGCGACGATGGTGTTCCACTACGGTCAGGCCATCTTCGAAGGGCTCAAGGCCTATCGCCAGGGTGATGGCAGCGTTTCCTGCTTCCGTATCGATGCCAATGCCGCGCGGTTCCGTCGTTCGGCCCGGCGGATGGCGATGGCCGAGCTGCCGGAGGAGCTGTTCATCGAATCGGTGCGGCAACTGCTCGAGGTGGACCGCGACTGGGTGCCCGCGGCAGGCGGTGAGGAATCGCTGTACCTCCGGCCGTTCATGTTCGCCACCGAGGCGGGGCTCGGCGTGAAGCCTGCCGCGTCCTACAAGTACCTGCTGCTCGGCTCGCCCGCGGGAGCCTACTTCCCGCGTGGGGTGAAGCCGGTGCGGGTCTGGTTGTCCACCGAATACGTGCGTGCCGCACCTGGCGGCACCGGTGAGGCGAAAGTGGCGGGGAATTACGCGGCCTCGTTGCTGGCTCAGGCCGAAGCGTCGGATAAGGGCTGCGATCAGGTGGTGTGGCTGGACGCCTGTACGCGCCGCTATGTCGAGGAGATGGGCACCAACAACCTGTTCTTCGTCTTCGGGTCCGGCTCAGAGGCCCGTCTGGTCACCCCTGAGCTGTCCGGCTCCCTGCTGCCCGGTATCACCCGCGATTCGTTGCTGACCCTTGCCGCGGATTCCGGTTTTTCGGTCGAGGAGCGCAAGGTTTCCGTGGAGGAGTGGCGCAAGGGCGCCGAAACCGGTGAGATCACCGAGGTTTTCGCCTGCGGTACCGCCGCGGTGATCACCCCGGTCGGCTGGGTTCGTTCCGAGCAGGGTGAGTTCACCATCGGCGGTGGCGAGCCAGGGGAGATCACCATGGCCTTGCGGGACACGCTGACCGGTATCCAGCGTGGCACCTTCGCCGATATCCATGGGTGGATGCGCCGGATGTGATCCGGCGCAGGTGCTTCAGCCCGGCATGAGCATGCGCCACTGCTCCAGAGTCTGCGGTCGCATCACGTAGTTCGTGTCCCGGATAGCCGATAACGCGGCGCTGGGTTCTTCGGAATACCAATGCCCCGGATAGACCACCGGATCGCCTGCGAGTCCGGCCAGGTAGCGCAAGCTGCGGAACATTTCGTCCGAATCGCCGCCGGGGAAGTCGGTGCGACCGCAGCCGTCGACGAACAGGGTGTCGCCTGCGATCAACCGATTGTCGAACAGAAAGCACTGGCTGCCAGGAGTGTGTCCGGGCGTGTGGAGTAATTCGATATCGAAAGCACCGACGGTGATCTTGTCGCCGTGCGCATGACCGGTCAGTTGGCTTTCGGCGATATCGGTGACCCGGGCCACCCATGGCAGCTCTTCGGCGTTGACATGGACCGGAACATCGGTCTTTTCGAGGAGTTCGCGCACACCTCCAAGGGTGAAGCCGAGCATCGTGCCGCCGACGTGGTCGGGGTGGTGATGCGTCGCGAGCACGCCGGTGAGCCGCAGGCCTGCTGCTTCGGCGATGTCAACCAGGTCACTCGCCGCATAGGCCGGATCGATCACCACGCACTCGCCCGTTTCCCGGTCGCCGATCAAATACGCGAAGTTACGCATCTGCGTCGCGATCGGATCGCCTACGGCGTAGTCGCGTCCAGATAACAACTGGCGAAAGTACAGGCGTTCAGACATGCCGCCCACCCTATTCTCCGGCCGGGATCGTCCTGGTACCGCGGTGGGAAAGGGGTCAGCCGGGAAGAGATAACACGACCGCGCTCAGCGCTACCGCCGTTTCCACCGCGGCACCGAGTACATCGCCGGAGAGCCCACCGAAGCGACGGACGCAGTGGCCGACCAGAACCGCCGCGGCGGCCAGGGCGAGGACCACGGCCAGCGGCCCGAGCCACGGTCGATCCGGTACGGCCGAGACCGCCACGGTGACCGTTGCCACAGACCACGCCACCGCGACGAACGCCGATTGGGTGCCCGCGACCAGGGCACCGAATCCGGTGCCGGGTGCGGCGGTGCTCGCCCTGCAGGCGAGTACCGCGGCGACCCGGCCGGTCATGACGGCGAGTACCACCCCGAACCACCGGCCGGAGTCGGCCAAGGCCGCGAACGACATCGCTGGTATCCCGATGGCGAACACGATTCCCGCGACGCCGAACGGTCCGGCTCCGCCGCTCTTCATGATCTGCCGCGCCCGCTCGGGAGGTCCGTAACTGCCGAGTCCGTCCATGGTGTCGGCGAGCCCGTCGAGATGCATGCCTCTGGTGGCCAGCGCCAGCCCGCCGACCGCGAGCAGTCCGGCCAGTGCGGCACTCGCACCGGCTTGAACGAGGACCCACAGCAGCCCCGCCGCGCCCGTTCCGAGTAATACCCCGACCACCGGCGCCAACCGGATCGCCGATCCCGCCGCCGTGCGATCGACGACATCCGGTCCGCGGATCGGCAGTACCGTGAGCCAGGAAATCGCCAATCGCAGCCCGTTCATCCCGTATCTCCCGTGGTCTTTCGAGCCGGTACCGGCCGGGCCTGGTGTGCCGAGGTGCCCGGGTCGTGCTCTCGTGGGGGCAATGCGGGCCGCGGACTGTTCACTTCCGCAGGTCGGGTGTGGATTGTGTTTGTTCGGCCTCGGCGGTGCTGACGCCGGCCTCGGCGAAAGTGGACATATCGGCGAGAGTCGCCACAGCAGCCCGGAGCAATGGGAGGGTGCTGAGTGCGCCGGAGCCCTCACCGAGACGCATGCTCAGATCGATCACCGGTTCCAGGCGCAGGTGCCGCAGTCCGAGGGTATGCGCGGGTTCGGTGGAACGGTGGCCTGCCAGCCACCAGGCCTTGGCGCCCCCGGCGAGGTCTTCGGCAACCATGGCCGCCGCCGTGACGACGACGCCGTCCAGAATGACGGGCGTGCGCCGGACCGCGGCTTGGGCGAGGAAGGCGGCAGCCGCGGCGAAATCGGCGCCTGCGGCGACCCGGAGGAGTTCGACCGGGTCTTTCACCACCGGCCGCGCGCGGCGCATCGCATCGCGGAGGGCGGCGACTTTGCGGATCCAGCCCGCGTCATCGATTCCGGTGCCGCGGCCGACCGCGGCAACCGGTTCGGTATCGGTGAGCGTTGCGATGAGCACGGTGGCCGGTGTGGTGTTGCCGATGCCCATATCGCCCGCGATCAACAGATCGGCGCCCGCATCGATTTCCTCGTCGGCGATCGCGCGACCCGCGGCGAGCGCCGCCTGTACTTCCTCGGTGGTGAGCGCGTCCGCACGATCGATCGACCCGCTGGAGCGACGCACCTTGTGCTCCGAGATATGCGGGTCGGTATCGGCATCGACGGAGATATCCACCACCCGGACCGTCGCGCCTGCCACGTCCGCGAGCGTGTTCACCGCGGCGCCACCGCCGAGGAAATTCGCCACCATCTGTGCGGTGACCTCGCTGGGATACGCCGATACCCCATGCCGCGCGATGCCGTGATCTCCGGCGAACACCACGACACGGGCACGTTCGAACTGCTTGGGCGGGCAGCTACCCTGGCAGGCCGCCACCCAGTTGCCCAGCTCCTCCAATCGGCCCAGCGCCCCAGCCGGTTTGGTCAGTTGTGCCTGCCGCTGCTCGGCCGCCGCACGGCACTCTGCGTCCGGGGGTGTTACCGGTCCGAATCCGTGCGTCACTATCGAGCCTTTCGGTCATACGGTTTCTGCCGACTACGCCGCCCAATCTTGCCATTGCGCGGTCGCGTCGAGGGGCCACCACCCTCCCGGTCTCCCTCCGTGGGTGTCATACCGCGAACGATCGGCCGTGAAGTGCGAAAACGACCACATCGAGCTGTTACAGTCCCGGATGACGCAGCTGTGCTCAGCTTCCTCGCGCCGGTTCGGATCCGGATGAAGGTGGTGCACGTTCCGGTCGACCGGGGTAGCGGAGCATCCGGATGAGAGTGTTCGGTATGCCCACTGCGGCATGCCTAGGGATGACGACGCATTCCGATATGGAATGGCTCCGATATGGAACGGCAACGGCCGGATACCACCTGGGAGAGAACGTGTCGCGAGAATTGCCTCGGCGGACTGCGCTGAAGGGGCTGACTGCGCTCGCCGGAGCCGCTTCGCTCGGTGGGGTGTCTGCCTGCGGCCGATCCGCGCCTCCCGGTTCCACCGAGCGGACCGAATTGACCGGGCAGGTGGTGCGCCCGGATGACCCCGACTATGCGTCGGCGCGCAGGTACTGGGACGAGTTGTTCGATTCCTCGCCACGAGCGCTGGTGTTCTGCCGGAATACCGAGGATGTGGTCAATGCCCTCAGATACGCACGGGAGAACGATATCCCCTTCCGGGCCCGCAGCGGCAGGCACTCGCTGGAAGGGTGGTCATCGGTCGACGATGGCATCACTATCGATGTCAGCTCGCTGAAGTCCGTCGAGATCGATCCGCAGGCGATGACCGCGACGGTCGGCACCGGGCTGACCCAAGGTGAGTTGGTCGATGCGCTGGCGCCGTACGGTTTTCCCACCGGAGACGAGGCCACGGTGGGGTTGGGTGGTTTGATTCTCGGCGGTGGTATCGGTCTGTTCTGCCGCAGGATGGGCGTCGCGTGCGACAATCTGCTCTCCGCCGAACTCGTGATCCCCGAGGGCGATTCGGGTGCGAGAATCGTGCGGGCCGATGCGGAGCGGAATACCGATCTGCTGTGGGCCTGTCGCGGCGGTGGAGGCGGGAACTTCGGTATCGCCACGGAGTACGAGCTGCGTATTCATCGGATTCCCGAGCAGCTGGGAACCTGGCAGGTGCGCTGGCCGCTGGACGCGCTCGCGCGGGTGCTCGATACCTGGCAGCGCTGGGCGCCTGCGGCGGATGAGCGGCTGAGCTCGGTGTTCAATGCGCAGCGTGCGTCTCCGAGCCTCACGGTCGGCGGCACCTTCCTCGGGCCCGCCGACCAGGTACGCCGGATGGTCGGGCCACTGTTGCAGATCCCAGGGGCGGATTTCGAGGTGGCGGCCATGAGCTACGTGGATTATTTCCATGCGGAGAACGCGAACCCACGCCGGTTCCGCAGAGCGAAATACACGCCGATGTGGGTGCACGACCCGCTGCCACCGCAGGCCCGTGAGCAGATCAGCGCGATGATCGCCGACGCGCCGAGCCCTGACTGCAGCTTCTGGGCACTGAGCTGGGGTGGCGCGGTACGCAGGCCGCCCGAACACGGCGCTGCCTGGTACTGGCGGGACCCGATTTTCTATGCCGAGCCCGGCGCCACCTGGAACGGGGCGGAGGCCGACAGCGCGCATATCGCGTGGATCGAACAGTTCCGGGGTGCGCTCCAGCCGTTCTTCCACGGTGGGTATGTGAATGTCCCCGACCGATCGATCGCGGACTGGGGCGCGGAATACTATGGTGCGCATTTCGATCGGCTCCGGGCCGTCAAGGCCGAGTACGACCCGCATGAGGTTTTCACCTTCGAACAGAGCATTCCCCCGCTGCGCTGATCAGCCCCGTGTGATCGGGCGGCTACCGGATCCCGATGCTGTCAACGCAGCCGCTGGGGCAGGCCGGCGATGACGAAGAAGACCTCGTCACAGACCTGGGCCAGGCGCTGGTTGAGGAGGCCTATCTCGTCTCGGAACAGGCGACCGGAGCGTGTCGCGGGGATGACGCCCATCCCGACTTCCGGGGTCACGATCACCAGGGTGCCCGGATAGGCGGCGACCGCCGCGACCAAAGCGTCGGTATCGGGCGAGAGGGTGCCGCGCGGCGCGTCCCAGGCTCCACACGCATCGATGCGTGCGGTCAGCCAGGTTCCGATGTCATCGATCAGCGTGACTGGCGGTTGTCCAGGCTGCGCCGCGGCCGCGGCGAGCACCTGCGCCGGGTCGGTGCTCTCGACGAGTGACCAGTGCGCGGGCCTGCGGCTGCGGTGTCCGGCGATCCGTGCGGCGAAATCCAGGTCGTCCGGATCGGGTACCGCGGTGGCGAGATAACGTACCGAGCCGCCAGCCTCGGCGGCGAGATTCTCCGCGAATGCCGACTTACCGGACCGCGCGCCGCCGAGAACGAGAGTACGACGTGGCGTTGCGGGCGGAGAACTGTGCGGCACAGGTGCACGGTATCAATCGGATGGCATGTGGTTCGGCGCTCGGGATCAGACCGCGGCCCGCACCGTTTCCCGGCCGTCACCGAAGCGGCGGCGGTACTCGGTTGGCGCGATGCCGACCATGCGCTGGAAGTGGTGGCGCAGCAACGCGCCGGAGCCGAAGCCGGCGCGGGCGGCGATGTGTTCGAGGCCGAGGCCGGTTTCCTCCAGTAGCTGTTTGGCCAGCAGGATGCGCTGATTGGTGAGCCACTTCCCCGGGGTGGTACCGGTCTCGGCGGCGAAGCGCCTGGCGAAGGTACGGGTGGACATATTGGCGCGGGTGGCGAGTTCCGCGACGGTATGGGGCAGGTCGAGATGGTCGTTCATCCACGTGAGAGTCGGGACGAGACTATCGGAGGTGCAGGCGGCGATGGGACGTTCGATGAACTGACGTTGCCCGCCGTCACGCTGTGGCGAAACCACCATGCGGCGGGCGATCGCATTGGCCACTGCGCTGCCGAGTTCCCGCCGGACCAGATGCAGGCAGGCATCGATGCCCGCGGCGGTGCCCGCGCTGGTGATCAGATTGCCTTCGTCGACGAACAACACATCCGGGTCGACGGTCGTCTCGGGGTACGCGGCGGCGAGCTTGTCCACATGGCGCCAATGTGTGGTGCAGGTGCGTCCGTCGAGCAGCCCGGCCGCCCCGGCCAGGAATGCCCCGGAACAAACGGTGAGCACGGTTATGCCCGCCGCCGCCGCGGTACCGATGGCCTCGACGATCCGCGGATCGAATCCGCATTCACTGTTGGGTGTGGCGGCCGGGATGGCGATCAGATCGGCCTTCGCCAGCTCCGCGAGCCCGTATTCGGGTGCGACGGTGACTCCAGGGGTGTTGGAGCGCAGTGCGACGCCGGGCTCGGCTCCGCAGACGCGGAAGTCGAAGGCAGGCAGTCCGTCGGCAGTGCGGTCGAGACCGAAAACCTCACAGATGACCCCGAATTCGAACATGGTCAACTGCTCGGACAGCACCACGGCGACCTTGGACAACATGCCGGTCAGTGTACTGGCCGTATTTTTACGAACAATGTCGTTGCTGCCACTTTTGGCGGTAAAGTGCTGCGAGAAAAATTACTGCCATGATCGGTCTGATTCTTTTCCTCGCGGCTGTAGCGATCTGCGTGACGCTGTGTCTCCGACATGGGGAACGGGCGGGTTCGTCGGATATCGTCGATCGCGATATCGAGCGGGTGCGCGCTGAAGTAGCGGCTATACGCGGGGTGCGGCACTTGCGGGCAGCGGCTGCCGCGCCTACTGCGCAGTGCGCGGACCGCCGGGAAAGCTCATACTGCGTCGCCGGGGCCGACTCGCGGCTTCGGGGCACGCATTCTGCGGATCTGCGAGGCGCGAACGAAGGCGTACCAGCCCAGTCGGTATCCGGTGTCGGTGGTATCGGGGAAACGCTCCCTGACCCGGTTGTTCACGATCCGGCCGAGCATGATCCCCTCGATGATCATAAATGTCATCATCACCAGCATCGCCAGGGTGACGATGGCCTGCAGCCCTGGCGCGGCGAACATCGACAGGACCAGCACCAGCGCCATCGGCATGAACAGGCCGACCAGATTGCGGCGCGCGTCGACGATATCGCGGACGAATGCCCGGATCGGCCCCTGGTCGCGGGGTAGCAGGTACTTCTCTTCGCCCGCGAGCATGCGGGCCCGCCGGTCCTGGGTGGCGGCACGCCGTTCGGCCGCAGCCGCTTTACGGTTCGCTTTGCTGCCACGCGCGGCCTTGCGCCGGGCGCGGGCCTCTTTCGCGGTGAGCGGAGCCGGCGCCACCGGGCCACGCCGCTTACCTTGTGCGTCACGACGTTTCGGGGTTGGCCTGCCTTTGCCCGCGGTGGTCGCTGGTGCCGTACGGGTGGTGCCATCGGCTGTGACCACCGCCGGTTCGGTGGTCGCGTCGGTGGTACTGGGCTCGCCGCGGCGGAACAACTTCACATAGACCAGGCTATTCGATGTACCCTGCGCGATGAAAAGTGGTCCGGTTCGCCCCGGGCCTGCGGGATCTTCGCCCGGGGGGCCGCGGGATCTTCACCCGGAGGGCCTGCGGGATCACACGGGGTGCGTGTTGTCGTCGGCCCGCGGGTGGCAAGATGGGAATAGCAGCCCGCCGAGTCGTGTTGACCGATACGTCCCGTGCTGTGCCCGGGCCGACCCTAGGTTCCTCGAGGAGAGTTCATGACTGTGCAGAACGAGACCGCCACCCACGGTGTGACTCTGACCGATGCCGCAGCCGCGAAGGCGAAGGCACTGTTGGATCAGGAAGGGCGTGACGATCTGGCGCTGCGGATCGCGGTACAGCCCGGTGGTTGTGCGGGTCTGCGTTACCAGCTGTTCTTCGACGATCGCACACTGGACGGCGACCTGACCGTCGACTTCGGTGGCGTGAAGCTGGCTGTCGACCGGATGAGCGCGCCGTATGTCGAGGGCGCCTCGATCGACTTCGTCGACACCATCGAGAAGCAGGGTTTCACCATCGACAATCCGAATGCCACCGGCTCCTGCGCCTGCGGCGACTCCTTCAACTGAGCCCAACCGCAGGCACGGGGCGGATCCCGCTCCTCGCTGGGGAACTCGATGCTGATCCGGCGGGGCGGGCATTGATACGGTGAGTAGTGGGCCTGCGTTCTGGCCCACACCGCCTGTCGCCTACCGTTGAAGGGCTCAGCCACGTGTCTATCGCCGTTTCCGCGTCCATCGCGACCGACCACCTCATGCGCTTCCCGGGTCGGTTCGCCGACGTGCTGCTGGCCGATCAGCTCGATCACGTGTCGTTGAGCTTTCTGGTCGATGATCTGCAGATCCGGCGCGGCGGTGTCGCCGGCAACATCGCTTACGCCATGGGCCTGCTCAATCGAGCGCCCGTATTGGTCGGCGCCGTCGGCGCCGATTTCGCCGAGTATCGCGCCTGGCTGGAGTCGCATGGCGTCGATTGCTCCGCTGTGCTGACCTCCGAGCGTGCGCATACTGCCCGCTTCGTCTGTACTACCGATGACGATATGGCGCAGATCGCGTCGTTCTATCCGGGCGCGATGAACGAGGCCCGCGATATCTCCATCGCCACGCTCGCCGACACACGGGAGATCGACCTCGTTCTGGTCGGCGCCAATGACCCCGAGGCGATGCTGCGCCATACCGCCGAGTGCCGGGAGCTCGGTATCGCGTTCGCCGCCGATCCTTCCCAGCAGCTCGCCCGGCTGGACGGCGATCAGTCGGTACAGCTGATCGACGGCGCCGCGTACCTGTTCACGAACAAGTACGAATGGGGCCTGCTGCTACAGAAGACCGGGTTGAGCGAAGCGGAGGTCGCGCAGAAGGTCGGGGTCAGGGTCACCACGCTCGGCGCCGACGGGGTGCGGGTCATCGGTGCCGATGGCACCGAGGTGACCGTCGCCGCGGTGCCCGAGATCGAGAAGGTGGAGCCGACCGGTGTCGGCGACGCCTTCCGTGCCGGATTCCTCATCGCCCACACCGCTGGGCTGAGTCTGGAACGTTCCGCGCAACTCGGATCGATGATCGCGGTGTTGGTGCTGGAGACCATGGGCACCCAGGAGTGGTCGCTGAACAAGGAGACCGCCCTGCAGCGTCTGGCCGACGCCTACGGAGCCGAGGCGGCCTCCGACATCAAACCCTTGCTCTGAACCGGTTCTCCGGAGGTCGGAGTTACAGCGACACCGGGTACACCGGTTCCTGGATCTCCGGCTTGATCCGGTCCTCGACGAAGATGCCGTGCCACACCATGAATACCAGCAGCGTCCACAACCTGCGGCTGTGATCAACGCTCCCGGCTCGGTGCGCGGTCAGCATCTCGCTGACCGCGCCTTTGTTCAGCAGGTGGTCGGTCTGCGATTCGGCGATCTGCTGCTGCGCCCAGTCGTAGAGTTCGGTGCCGCGCAACCAATGCCGGAGCGGGACGGGAAAGCCCAGTTTGGCACGGTGCAGCACATGGGAAGGGACGATGCCTTCCAAGGCCTGACGCAACGCGTACTTGGTGGTCTCCTTGGTGATCTTCTGGTCGAACGGCAGTTCCTCGGCCACCTTCAGCACCTCGGGGTCGAGGAACGGCACGCGTAGCTCCAGCGAGTTGGCCATGGTCATCTTGTCCGCCTTGACCAGGATGTCGCCGCGCAGCCAGGTGAACAGGTCGATGTGCTGCATGCGCGCCACCGGGTCCCAGCCGCGGGACTGGGCGTACAGCGGCGCTGTGACGTCCTGGTGGGTCCATTCGGGCCGGAAATCGCGTAGCACCGCACGCAGCTGGGCGTCGTTGAAGCTGCGTGCGTTGCCGTAGTACCGCTCTTCCAGCGTGAGTGAGCCGCGATGCAGCAAGCTCTTGCCTCTTGTGCCCTCCGGAATCCGGTCCGACAGTCTGCCCGCGAGTCTGCGCAACCCACGAGGCAGCCTCTCGAAGGGTTTCAGCGACAACGGTTCCCGGTAGATGGTGTAGCCACCGAACAGTTCGTCGGCGCCTTCGCCCGATAGCACCACCTTGACGTGCTTACGTGCCTCTTTCGCCACGAAATACAGCGGGACCAGCGCCGGATCTGCCACCGGATCGTCCAGGTACCAGACGATCTCGGGGATCGCCTGCGCGAACTCGGCGGGGGAGACCACCTTGACGATATGTCGCGCGCCGATCGCCGCCGCGCTCTCGGCGGCCACATCGACCTCGGAGTAACCCGCGCGTTCGAACCCGGTGGTGAAAGTGATCAGGTTCGGGTTGTGCCGCATGGCCAGCGCGGCGATCGCGGTGGAGTCGATCCCGCCGGACAGAAACGAGCCGACGGTCACATCGGCGCGCATATGCTTGGCGACGGAATCCTCCAGCGCCGCGGCGATCTCGCGGTAGCGCGTCGCCGCCGAACCGGGAGCGAACGGTCGGACCGGGAACGTCGGGGTGAAGTATCGGGTGACGACCGGCGCCGTGCCGGGCCGCAGGGTGGCGTAGCTGCCCGATTCGAGCCTGCGCACATCCCGGTGCAATGTCTCTGGCTCCGGTACGTACTGCAGCACCGTGTAGTGCTCCAGCGCGCGCGGGTCGACCGCGTCGTCCAGCCGCAAGATGGGTAGCAGTTCCAGCAGGCTCTTCTTCTCACTGCCGAACGCGGTCCCGCCCGGCCCGGTGGCCAGGAACAGCGGTTTGATGCCGAAGGGGTCGCGGGCGAGGAACAGTTCCCGCTTCTCGGTGTCCCAGATCGCGAAGGCGAACATACCGCGCAGTCGCCGCACCGCATCGGGACCCCAGTAGTGGAACGCCGCGACGATCGCCTCGCTGTCGCCCTCGGTCCGGAAGATCTCGCCATCCGGGAACTCGGCGGCGTGTTGTGCGGCGATCTCCGCACGTAACTCCAGGTAGTTGTAGATTTCGCCGTTGAAGGTGAGCGCGTAGCGCTCGGGGTTCTCCGGCGGACCCCAGCGCAGCGGCTGATGGGAGTGCTCCAAGTCGATGATGGACAGCCGATTGAAGCCGACGACCAAGTGCTCGTCGTGCCAGGTGCCACGCTCGTCCGGGCCGCGGTGGCGTACACAGTGCAAGGCGTTGTAGACCTGCTCCACCGTATCCGGTGCCGCCTCGTCAGATGCCAGGAATCCGAGCAGTCCACACACGGCGTCGGCTACCTCGTTTCTCACAGTTGGGGTACGCGCTCATCGACCGGAGCGCCTAGCGAAATCCTGCGTCCGAGTATGCCGCACCCGCTGAAACCGCGCGTCGCGCACACGGTGTCCGGAACGGAAGCGCAGGTAATGATCATGGTCGGTGCGCTGGATCCGGTGTCGAAGCCGACCCGGCGACATACCGGGGTGCTGTTTGGTCTACGCTGCGTAGTACTCAGGTCTCTCTCAGGCGGTCCGTGCATGGACGCGGCGGTCAGGGGAGTGCTCTGAAACGTGCTTAGGACGCATTGCCGGGGCCGATCGCAGCCCCGGACGGTGCACTGTCGGAATGTGTGGCGACCAGGAAGGCGTGAGCGTGGCGCACAAGGCGAGCGAAGAGATCGGGGCACGACCCGCCGTGGGTCGGCAGAGCCGCATCCTTCGGCGGGCCGGGCTGGCGGTGTCCTTGGGGATCACCGCGCTGCTCGTCTCGGGCTGCTCGATCGACAATGTTTGGCTGCGGTTCGGCTGGCCCTCCGGTGTCACACCGCAGGCCACCCGGATGCGGGAACTGTGGACCTGGTCGGTCATCGCCGCGCTGGCGATGGGCGTGCTGGTCTGGGGTCTGACCTTCTGGACAGTCACCTTCCACCGCAAGAAGGCGGATTCGCCGGAGTTCCCGCGGCAGACCGGTTACAACGTGCCGTTGGAGCTGACCTTCACCGGTATCCCGATCCTCATCGTCCTCGGGTTGTTCTGGTCGACCGTCGTCGTGCAGAACTATGTGCACGAGAAGGTGGACAATCCTGACGTCACTGTCGATGTGACCGCTTTCCAGTGGAACTGGAAATTCGGTTACCGCAATGTCGACTTCAAGGACGGTTACCAGTACGACGGTATCGACACCGCGCGTGAGGGGCTGAACCAGGAACAGCTCGACGAGTACGCGGAGCGGACCGAGGACGGGCACCCGAATCCGGGCCCCGTGCACGGTAAGCCTGCCAACGACATCCTGTCCTACCTGCACTACGACGAGGTCGAGACGGTCGGTACCAGCACCGAGGTGCCGGTGCTCGTGTTGCCGACCGACAAGGTCATCGAGTTCCAGCTCGCCGCGGCGGACGTGATCCACGCCTTCTGGGTGCCGGAGTTCCTGTTCAAGCGCGACGTGATGCCGAACCCGAAGGAAAACCACTCCGACAATGTCTTCCAGATCACCAAGATCGAGAAGGAAGGCGCGTTCGTCGGCCGCTGTGCCGAGATGTGTGGTACCTACCACTCGATGATGAACTTCGAGGTCCGAGCGGTCACGCCGGAGAAGTTCACCAAGTACCTGGATGCGCGACGGGCTGGCATGACCAACGCCGAGGCGCTCGAGTCCATCGGTGAATCCCCGGTGGCCACCTCCACCACGCCGTTCAACACCAAGCGCGATGTCAAGAGCGCGGCCCCGAGCAAGTGAGGAAATGATCTGATATGAAGATCGAAGCGCGGATTTTCGAACTGCTCACGGTATTCTTCGTCCTCATCTCGATCGTCTACGGCTACTTCACCGGCCGCTCACGTACCGGCATCGAATGGGCCGGTACCACGGCCCTGGTGCTGACCGCGGGCTTATCGCTGATCATCGCGACCTACTTCCGTTTCGTCGCCCGCCGTATCGATCTGCGGCCGGAGGACTACGAGGACGCCGAGATCGTGGACGGTGCGGGTGACCTGGGTTTCTTCTCGCCCGGTAGCTTCTGGCCGATCACCCTGGCCGCCGCTGGTTCGGTGGCCGCCCTCGGCCTGGCGTTCTTCCAGTTCTGGCTTATCGGTCTCGGTGTCGTTCTCGTCCTGATCGCCGTGGCCGGACTGGTGTTCGAGTACCACGTCGGACCGGAGAAGCACTGACCCGCTCGGGTACCCATCCGAGTGCAATACCTCGCCGAGCGCCCCACCGGATTCCCGGTGGGGCGCTCGGCGTATGGTGCGACCCCGGCGCGGGCCGTGGCTCGGCCGCCGGAGGTGTGCCCAGGCGGGGGCCCCGCGCATACGCCGGGGCCGCGGATTACTCCGCCGAATAGCGCAGTGCCTTCTCCGAGCGACAGATCTCCTCGACTCCGGAGACGATATCGCGCAGCAGTTCCGATGGCCACGCGGTGGGCCGCAACCGGCAGGTGAACGTGATCAGTCCGTGGTCCTCGGCAGGTAGGCCGCGCGCGGCTGATTCCGTGCGTAAGTAGGGTGAGCGCACGCCATAGGTCATCGCCGAGATGACAGTGAAGCAACCGGTACGTTCTCGGTGCCCGGAGAACAGATCGTGGAGACGGTAGAACACCGACATATAGCTCGACAGTGGGGCGAAAACACCCACGCGGTAGGCCGGGCCACGTTCGGACGAGCTGAGCGCCGTATCGGCCAGGTACTCCGCGTCGCGCAGCGTCTGTACCTTCGGCGCGAACAGCACCGCGCCCGCGGCCGCGTTGCGTACCGGCATGCCCGCCTTACCACTCGCGGCGGAGGCGATAGCGCCGAGCGATTTCCGCGCCCGTGACCCCACCTCGCGGCGCGCCCGCAACGATCGGGTCGGCACAGTGGGATGCAGACTCGACCACTGCCCGAACCGTACAGTGCCCAGTTGCACGTGTCCGGTGCCGACCGGCCTGGCCACTTTCAGCGGCGCCGTATCGACCCAGCGGCCGACTTGCAGCTCCGCATCGCCCGGCCGGGCGATCTCGGCATAGGCATGTTCGACGAACGAATCGAAGTCCAGGAACCGGTCGGCGTTGGTGTTCAGCCAGGTGCGGTCCTTGTCCACCTCGATCGCGTCCAGGGTGAGCGCGGTGATGATCCCGGCCCGTCCGCCCGCGCCGAGCAGGCGCTGGAATCGTTCGGTGTGGTGAGTGCGCCCACAGGTGCCGATGCGTCCGTCGGTGTCAACGTATTCCAGGTCGACGACCTGGTCGATGAACAGACCGTATTTATGGGAGGCCGTGCTGACCCCGCCGACCGAGGCGAAACCGCCCGCGGTGATATCACGGTGGTCGCCGACGATGGGCAGGCCGAGCCCGTGGGCGCCGAGCTTGCGGTCTATCTCCGAGAGCTTGGCGCCTGCCTGTACCCGGACGGTGCGCCTGCCGAGATTGATGTCGAGCACCTTGTTCATCCGGCGCAGCGACACCACGGTCGGCGCAGCGGGCAGGGTGAGCTCTTCACTGTCGAGCTCCACGGCCTGCTCGCCGCCGTACACCATCAACTGTTCCGATCGTCCACGCGAATCCCGGACTGTGCGAACGACATCGGCGGTATCGCAGGGGAGATATTCCTCGGTGGTGCTGGCAGTGTGCGGCGTGCTCATAGCAGAAAAGCTAACCACAGCACGGCCGCCACTGCTCGCCCTCGACGGGACGTTACCGCTGCGCGGGCGCGAGACGTTTGCTGAACAGCACCGTCCCGTTCGCATCGCACAGATCGACAGTCAATTCCCTGGACTTCCCATCGATGCGTACCTCGCCGAAGTGCTGAAAGGCGCTGTCCAGTGGCGAGAGGTTCGGGGCGGGCGGCGCGTGTACGAAGACCGCCTCCGGGCCGAAGGTGCCGTCCAGTTCGTTCGGTCCGAACGCACCCGCGTTGAGCGGACCGGAGACGAACTCCCAGAACTCGTCGAAATCGGTGAACGCGGCGCGCTCGGGTGCGTAATGATGCGCTGCCGTGTAATGCACATCCGCGGTCAGCCACACCACATCGGTCACCTTGTTCGCCTTGATCGATGAGAGCACCCTGGCGATTTCGCTTTCCCGGCCTGACGGCGCCCCTGGATCACCGTTGGCGGGGCCTTCGTAGGCAGTGGTGTTCTTCTGTTCGCCGTCAGGGACCACGAGACCGAGTGGCATATCACTGGCAATGATCTTCCAGGTGGCCTTGGAGGCCCGCAGACCATCGATCAGCCAGGCCGTCTGCGCCGCCCCGAGAATGTGACCGTCGGGCCCATTGTTGGCGTCGTTGGTGTCCTTGTACGTCCGCATATCCAGCACGAAGACATCGAGCAGTGGACCGTAGGCGATCTTGCGGTACAGGCGGCCGTCTCCCGCCTCTGTCGGCTCCAGCGGCATCCACTCGTGGAAGGCTTGCCAGGACCGTGCGGCCAGGGTGTCCATACTGCGTTCGGTGTAGCCCTTGGATTCGGCGAGCACACCACCCGGGTACCAGTTGTTCACCGTCTCGTGGTCATCCCACTGCACCACTTGGGCGACGGTGCTGTTGAAGCGGCGGTAGTTCTCGTCGGTCAGGTTGTAGGCGTAGTTGCCGCGGAATTGGTCCAGCGTCTGCGCGACAGCGCTTTTGGCCTCGCTCACGGTATTGCGCCAGATCCGGCCATCGGGCAAGGTCACCGTTTCCTTCAGCGGTCCGTCGGCATAGATCGAATCGCCGGAATGCAGGAAAAGGTGCGGATCGCGGGCGGCCATAGTGGAGAAGATCTGCATACCGCCGAGGTCCGGGTTGATGCCGTAGCCCTGGCCCGCGACATCGCCGGACCACTGCAGGGTGATATCCGATGTACTGGTCGGCACAGTACGGAAGACGCCGGTGACCGGTTCGGAGGTCGCGCCGTCTTCGCCCTCTAGCGTCACCCGATAGTGCACCTGCTGCCCTGCGGGCAGACCGTTGATCCGCATCCGGCCTGTGCCGTCGGAATCCGGTGTGAGTAGTGGTCCGGTGAAGCGTTTGGCGTCGGTGAACGATTCGGTGGCCGCGGTCTCTACGATCATCGTGGCAGGTCGGTCCGCGCGTGCCCAGATCAGTGCCCCATCCGTCCTCGGATCGCCCACCGCGACGCCGTGCGTGAGCGCCGGGCGCTGCCGGAGCAGTCCTTGGCCGTTGTCCGAGGAGCACGCGGCCAATGCGGGTGCCGCAACGAGTCCGAGGGCGGAGGTGCGCAGCAGGGTGCGCCGGGAAACTCTGAAGTCCGAGCGTGTCATGGCGCAAGCCTGTCGCAGTGACGCCAACACGACGTGAACACGCCGGGTCCGCCCGGCCAACAGCGAGCAGGCCGCTGTTGGCCGGGCGGACCAGGCGTGGTGCCGCGGTCAGCCCACGGCGGTGTCCGGGATCCGTGCGGCCTCGGGGTGGTCGCCGCTCGGCACACCCTTCTTCAGGCTGTGGGCGTAGACATCGACATACTCTTGGCCGCTGAGGCGCATCAGTTCGTACATCACCTCGTCGGTGACGGCGCGCTCGACGAAGCGGTTGCCTGCCATCCCCTCGTAGCGGGAGAAATCGAGCGGCGCACCGAACTTGACGGTCACCTTCCTGCGGCGCCAGCGGAAGGGGCCGGGGGGGCTGACCTCGTCGGTGCCGATGACGGCTACCGGAATCACCGGGACGCCGGTTTCCAATGCGAGCCGGGCCAGGCCGGTCTTGCCCTTGTACAGGCGACCATCGGGGGAGCGGGTGCCTTCCGGGTAGAGACCGACCAGGCGTCCCTGGTCCAGCAGCTTGCGTGCCGCGTTGAGCGCGTCCTCGGCGGCATCGGCGCCGCTGCGATCGATCGGGTACTGGCCGGTGGTGCTGAAGAAGAATTTCTGCATCCGCCCCTTGAGACCGGGGGTGGTGAAGTACTCGGCCTTCGCCAGGTAGTTGATCCGCCGTGGACTCAGCAGCGGAGCGAACAGCCAGTCGGCGAAGGAGAGGTGGTTACCCGCCAGGATGGCAGGCCCGTCCGCCGGAATATGCTGCGCACCCTCGACCGTAGGCCGATTGTAGAGATGGATGAGCGGCCCCAGCAGTACGAACTTCAGCAGCCAATAGAACATGAACGTCCTTCCCCCGGGCCTGGGATAGTGGCGGGTACCTGCGTCAATTGCCGACTTTACCGCTGGTGCAAGATCACATCCAACTGCGTCGGCGAATCTCACCACACCGAGGTGCCGACAGCAAGCACTGGCGCCGGTCGATGTGTCGCGATGGCTCAGGAGGCGGCGGTGTGCCAGAAGACGGAGCGGGGCGTGTCGCGGTCGGGTCAGCGACTGGTGCGCGCCACCCGCGCGGGCGTGCGCGGACACGCCTGCAGCGCGGCCTTGGCCAGGTCGGCGGCACCGATCATGCCCGCGGCCTCGCCGAGCTGGGTGGTCCTGATGCGGGCAAGTGGCCGGTGGCCCGCGCCGGTGATCGTGCGGGCGTATTCTTCGCGGGCCTCATCGAGGAACAGGGGTGCCGAACTACTGACACCACCCGCGATGACCACAAGGTCCGGATCGAAGAGGTCGCTGACGAAAGCGAGCCCGAGTCCGAGCCAGCGCGCGAAATCGGCCATCACTCGCACTGCGAGCGGGTCGCCGTCCTGTGCCGCGCCTGCGACCCGGCGTCCGGTCAGCGAGCCAGGATCACGTGCCACGTCTCTTGCCAGTACCGACCGCACCGGTGCGGTGGCAAGCATCTCGATGGCGGTATCGGCCAGCGCCGTCCCGCTGCAGTAGCGCTCCCAGCAGCCGCGCTTACCGCACGGACAGGCCCTGCCCTCCGGAACCACCCTGAGGTGGCCGAGTTCCGGTGCGGCGCCGTGGGTGCCTCGATACAACCTGCCCTCGATGAGAAGCGCCGAACCGATGCCGGTGCCGATCGTGATGAGTACCACGTTGTGGCCACCCGCCGCGGCGCCGAACCGGTGCTCGGCCCACATCGCGGCATTGGCATCGTGCTCCAGGATCACCGGTAGTTCGAGACGGTCGGTGAGTCGCTGTGCGACCGGGGCGTCCTGCCAGGGCAGATGTGGGGCGAACCGGACAGTGGAGCGGTCGCCGTTGACGAATCCCGCGACCGCGAGGCCCACCGCGCCGATCGGGTGCCTGCGACGCAGATCGCGCACGGCGAAGTCCAGTGCGTCCTCCAGCGCCCGCGCCGAATGTGGTGTCGGCGCCTGGACGGTATCCAGTACCTCGCCACTGTCATCGACCACGGAAGCGCGAATGTTGGTACCGCCGACATCGATTCCGACGGTCAGCGGGCACGCATGGGCCATCTGGCGCGTCATACCTTGATTGTCACGGGAATGTCCACGTATCGGGCGCGTTCGGGATCCTCCGTGTCCGTAGGTGGGCCGTGCCGATGCGGCGCACCGGTTTCCGGGTCGGTATCGGTCGGCATAACCGGTTCGACCGGTACCCCGGCCAGTGCTTCGCGCAGTACGGTGACGATCGCGGTGCCGTGGTCCGCGACCGCGGCCAGTACCTCATGATGCTCCCCCCGTACCAGTGCGGCTGCCGCGCACACCGGACACCAGTGACAACTGGACCATTCGGTCGGACCGCCCGCGGCCTGCCGCAGTACCGGCTCCACCCGTTCCAGTACCGCCTCGGCCAGTAACTTCAGTTCCGCAGCGAATTCGTTGACACCGCTCGGCGGGGCATGGTCGCCGGTTTTCTCTGCCTCGGGTCGATGTGGATCACCGGTCATGTCCATCACTTTCGGACTCGCGTGACCAGAGCCGCGGATCGGGCCGGAACCGGATCACCAGGTGCTCGTCGTCGAGTTCGGCACCTTCGACCGCGCACCGCCGCAATACCGGTGCCAAGCGCACCCGGCGCCGGACTCCGTCCGCTCCCACGATCAAATCGTCCTCCACTCGGCCAAGGCGCAGCGTCGCGGTGTCGACGATCGGCAGGTGCATGCGCAGCGCGTACACCGACTGCACCCCGGTGCCGGATTCCCGGTGAACCACCGGTGCGCCGGGAATCGCGTCGACCTCCGCTTGATTCTTGCCCAGCATAAGCTCCGGACGGCCGGTATTTCCTGTCGAGTCCACCGCATAGGACAGTGCGGTCAGCGAGTTCAGTCCGATCGGCTCCGGTCCGGTATGTGGTGCGACCACCACCGGGATACCCGGCATTTTGCGGCGCAACTCGGTGATCACCTCGGTCTGCTCGCCGCGGCGGTTCGAATACCAGTGCACCGCTGGGTGTTCGGCGCGCACCGAATCCGCAGGTGAGCTGAGGGCGGGCAATACCTTGTTCACGACAACGGTATCCAGCCGCAGGCCGAGCAGTGCGGTAGCGGAACGCACACGTTCCGATTCGGCCACCGCGACTCGCTCGGCGAGGGTGACCAGCCGTGCTCCGGTACGTCGATGATCGGCGAGCAGATCACGAACCTCGGTGACCGCTTTCACGATTCGTTCGACCGTGGCCGCGAGCACGGCGCGGCGCAGATCGGTGCCGATGACTTCGAGCGCTCGCGCCCGCGGCGGCCAGATCCGCTCCAGATAGCCGAGTAGTGTGTCCGGTGCGGTGACAATGCGCAGCATATCCGCTGACGGCGGACAGTCGACCACGACCAGATCCCAGTCGTCCGCTATGGCGAACTGGGTGATCTCCACCAGCATCAGTAGTTCCTGCACGCCGGGCAGCCCGGTCAGTTCCGCCGGATCCAGTGCGGCGATATCGATACCGTGGTCATGACCACGGCCCATCGAGACCATCCGGACCACATCGCGGAACCGGTCCTCCAGTAAGGCGAGTGAATCCACTTCGATCACGTCCAAGCCGGGGAGTACGGTCTGCACTCCGGTCACCGTGCCGGGGTCGTGCGGCACCCGGAAGCCGAGCGCATCGCCGAGTGAATGCGCCTGATCGAGTGAGGCGACCAGTACGCGCAGGCCAGATCTGGCCGCGGACATCGCAGTGGCACACGCCAGCGTGGTCTTACCTACCCCGCCCTTGCCGATGAACAGCTCGACCCGGGTCGTATGCGCGGTCAGCCCTCGACCCGTTTCTTCAGTTCTTTCAGCGCGGTATCGGTGATCACCTTTTCGGCTTTGCGCTTGAACATACCGATCATGGGGATGTTCAGATCGACGGTCAGGGTGTAGACGACCTCGGTGCCACCGCCGGGCTGATCGATCAGCTCGTAGGTGCCGTTCTGCATCTTCTGTAGTTCACCGCTGAGCAGCGTCCAACTGACCGCCTTGCGGTCAGGGCGCCAGTCGTAGGACAAGACATAGGTGTCTTTGACGACGCCTGCGTCGAGCACGAAGCGTGCGGTCTCGGCCAAGCCGTCCCGACCTCGCTTCAGCACATCGACGGACTTCGCCGCCGAGACCCACTCCGGGTAGGACTCCAGGTCGGCGATGACGGACATCACCTGCTGCGACGGGGCCTCGATGATGATCGATCTCTGGGTCCTGTCGGCCATGCGGACAGCGGTTCCTTTCAGCGTGCGGGCGGGCCTGGTGTCACGGTAGGTGCGCGGGTGCGACACCGGCTGGGCGACCCGCCTCCAGCCGGGATTTCAGTTCGAACGACATGTCTTTGCCCGCGACCCGGCGAGCTCGGTTGGCGGCGGCGAGTTTGTTCACCGGCAGTGCGGGCACCGGTTCGGCATGGAGGAAATAGTGCAGGATCACCCCGTCGAGTGCGGGTTCCAGCCATACCTCCATAGTTCCGTCCAGCGCGCCGGTCACCGCCCAGCGGATACCGTTCTCTCCTCGATCCTCCCGGATTTCCACGACCAGGTCCGGCCACCAGCGGCGCCAATTGCTCGGTCCCGCCAGTAACTCGGCGACGGCGGCCCCCGGTGCGGCGACGAAGGTCTGATCTGCGACCTGGATACTGCTCACTCCGCTGAGCGTAGTAGATGCGTTGCCGATCACCGCAGCAACTGTCGTAAGCGTGCGCCCAGGTTGTCCCAGTGCCAGTGTTGCTCGACGAACGCTCGCCCCGCCCTGCCCATCCGTGCCGCCGCTTCCCGGTCGGACAGAATTTCCACCAGGACGTCGGCGATCTGCTGGACGGACCGGCCGTCAACCACCCGCCCGGTCTCGCCCTCGCGAACGGTTTCCGGTGCGCCACCGGAATTGCCCGCTACCACCGGAACACCACAGGCGGATGCCTCCAGGTACACGATGCCGAGGCCTTCCACATCCAGCCCCGCGCCTCTGGTCCGGCACGGCATGGCGAAGACATCGGCGAGGGTGTGGTGGGCGGCGAGTTCGCCGGACGGAACCCGGCCGGTGAACACGACGTCATCGGTGACTCCTGCCTCGGTTGCCAGCTTGCGCAGCTTCCCCTCCGCTGGGCCGCCCCCCGCGATGACAAGGACAGCCCCATCGATCCTGGTGCGGATATCGCGCATCGCGAGAATCAGCGCGTCCTGTCCCTTCCGTGGGACCAGGCGCGATAGGCACAGAATGGTCGGGCGGTCGCCGAGGCCGTAGCGCACCCGCAGTTCGGCGCGTGCTGCCGGATCCGGGTGGAACACCTCGGTGTCCACGCCGGGCGGCAGATACTCCAGCGCTGCGTTCGGCCCGAACGCGGCGGCGAATCGGCGACGGGTGTAGCGGCTGACATAGGTGACCACATCGGTGTGCTCGCCGATGGCACGTAGTGTCTGTCTGGCACCGGGCAGCATCGACCAACCCACCTCATGGCCGTGAGTACTGGCCAGCACGCGCTCGGCGCCTGCCCGGCGCAGTGCCGGGGTCAGCAATGCCAGCGGTGCCGCCGCGCCGAACCACACTGTGTCGCACTTCTCACTCCGCACCAGGCGCGCGGCCCGGCGCCGCACGAGTGGCGAGGGAAGCATCAGCGTGGTGGGATGGCGAACTACCTGGAATTTCTGGTTGGCATCGAACTTCAGATGGCTGTCGCCACGCCAGCGTGGGGCGTAGACCACCAGGTCATCCGGGGGCAGCTGACCGGCCAGTGCTTGCAAATATGATTGGATACCACCCGGCCGTGGCGGGAAATCGTTGGTAACCAGCAAAGTTCGGGCCATGCGCAACAAAATACTTGGTCCGGTTCGTGCCGGTGCCGTCGCGGGTTCGTCACCCGTTGCGGTCGGGCAGGACGATCAGGCCGTCCTGGTATCGAGCCACGCGCGCCAGCCTGCGATGAAGTCGGATCGGGTGGTGCCGAGTACTTCGCGGAGGATGAGATCCTCGGTGCCTGCGTCCTGTTCGGCCGCGGCGATGCGCTCATAGAGCTGGACGAGGTGGGCCCTGCTGTACTTCCCGGCGATGAAAGCGCAGATCGACCACGCCTTCTCGTAAGCGAATGCGGCATCGGGGCCGGAGAAATCGGTATCGTCGGGGAAGCCGTGCGGGATGTCACCACTGTGCGTATGCGCGGCGACAGTAGGGGCGATATCGGCGAAGCGCCGCCCCCGGCCATGGTGGGCGGTGTAATCGGCGAAGCCTTCCAGCATCCACAGCGGCGCACCGTCTACGGTGCGGGCCCGGGTCGCGAGGTGAGTCAGTTCGTGCCGTAACAAGGTCGCCATACCGTCGGGGCCGAGACGTTGACCCGCGTCAGGACTGAAGACCACGCGCTGGCCGGTGGGTTCGGTACCCGGTGTGAACGGGTCGGCGACTGATGCGGCGGCGACCTCGGCGGGAACGAGAGTGCTCGTGCGCAGCAGGCCGGCGAATTCGGAGGGGGAGGAGGCCACGACCACCAGCGCCGACTGGGCCCATTCCGGTCCGAGTACCTCGGTCACCGCATCGATCGCCGGGGCGAGTTCGCGTTCCAGGATGTCGATGTCGTCGCGCTGGCTGGGATGGCCGACGAGAAGAGACTCTTGCCCGTCACCGGTCGGCACCGCACGGACGACGATCGGTCCGAACGGTTCGATGATGCGCTGTATATCGGCCACTCTCGGATCGGCGGCCGTTGTCCGGTCTACGGCGTAGGTGGTCTCCGGTTGGGCGGTGGGTAGTGCGGGCAGTACCGCGTTCGGGAGCATGAGCAGTGCGGCGCCGAGTCCGGTCAACGCCAGCATGATCGTTACGGTGAGACAGAACTCGAAACGTCGGCGCGCTGTGCACCAGGCGCCGAATCTGCGGATTCCGGTTACCACCGTGGCCTGCCCTGGTCGATGGCACGGTATGTCGCGCCGAGTATCCGGCGGCGATGCCTTCGCCGCCGGATACTCGGCGCGAGGTGTAGACCGCTCGTATCGTTCCCGGTCATGCGCGGTTGTCGTTCGGGCTCGCCGCGGGTGGTGCGGCGGCGGTGACCGGTTTACTCATGACGATCAGTCTTACTCATGACGGTCAGTACCGCCGAGCGGAGTGGAACGGCGTCGAGCCCATCGGCGCGACCGCGACGGGAACACCGAAGGTAGAGGCATGCAACATGAGCCCATTACCCGCGTAGATGCCCACATGTGAGATATCGGGGTAGAAGAAGACGACATCGCCGGGTTGCAGATCCTTCTTGGCGACGGGTGTGCCGTAGCCGGCCTGCTGTGAGCTTGTGCGCGGTACTTTTTTACCGACCTGCCGGAATGCCCACTGGATCAGGCCGGAACAGTCGAATTGGTTCGGACCGGTAGCACCCCAGACATAGGGGTCGCCGACGCGGGTGAGTCCGGCCGCCAGAGCGCTGGTGCCGCTGCCGGGGACGAGACCCTGTAACAAGGTATCGCGGTCGAAGCCGGGCGGGAACGGGGAGCCTGCCAGCATGGACTTGTCCTTGATCGACAGCGCGCTCCATGCCTGCACCACCTGAGTGATGGCGGCGCCGAGATCGCCGCGCTTGCGGTCGAGGTCGACGCGTACCGCATCGGCTTGCTGCGCTGCTGTGCGGGCGGCGTCGGCGGCGGCCTTGGCCGCCGACTCGGCCGCTGCGGCGATATCGGTGGCCTCGCGGTAGTGGTCGAGCTGTTCGGCGGTCTGCGCGGTGACCACATCGAGGGTGGACATCTGGTCGAGCAGTTGTTGCGGTGAGTCGCTGACCAGGACGGTGAACAGCCGGTTGGTTCTGGCGCCCTGGTACGCGGCGATCGCGGTCCGGTCGATGACCGGCTGGTACCGGCGTACTTCGGCGCGGGCGAGGTCGGCTGCGTCGGTACGTGCGGCCAGCTCGGCGTCGGCCGCGCGCTGCGCGGTGAGCTTCGCGTCGAATTCGGCCGCTGCTCCGAGGGCCTGCTGGTTGAGCTGCTCGGATTGCCGGGACAGCTCGATCATTCGCTGGACGGCTTCGGTCGCGGTCGCGGGGGAAGCGACCGGATCGGCGTAGGCAGGCCCGCCGCCGTAGAGGCCGGTGGTCAGGATTCCGGCCGTCAGCGCTGCTCCTAACAGACGGTGTACTCGTCTGCTTCGCTGATATCGACTTCGGTGATGTTCCGGCACCGCCTGCGCCTGCCCCATTCTCTCGTACAGTGAGCTCTCGTGGAATCGGCGAGAGGCTTTCGCCGAACCAGGAAGTATGCCGGATAGGCACTCGCCAGATGCGCAACCGGGCTAACCAGTAAAAGATCTGATTTAGGTTACGGAACGGCGTGGGGCGATGTCCAGTAGGCCCCGAAGCGATCACAGGTTCCGCGGTGCTGCCGATTCGCGGTTGCGGCCCGGCAGCGATTCGCAGGGGTTGTCGTTATATCCGCTTTGTCCGTCTCAGAAGCGGCGAGCTCCGGCGACCGGCATCGAGGAGATCGGAGAGATCTGCACGGGTGTACCGGAAGTGGCCGCGTGCACCACATTGCCGTTACCGGCGTAGAGGCCGGAGTGTCCCCCGCCGTAGAAGGAGATCAGGTCGCCGGGGCGCAGATTGTTCATCGACACAGGGGCGCCGGCGGCGAGCTGTGCGCCACTGGTGCGTGGCAGCTCGCGACCCGCCTGCCGATAGGACCACTGGACCAGTCCGGAGCAGTCGAACGAGTTGGGGCCCGCGGCGCCGTAGACATACGGGGAGCCGATCTTGCTCATCGCGGCGTCGAGGGCGATTTCGCCGACGGACTTCGTCGGTGCGGTGAAGGGCGCGGGGGCGGGCAGAGCCTCGGGGGCCGGAACGGGCAGGGGAGCTGGTGCGGGCAGCTCGAGTCCCGGGATTCCTTGTGGGATCTGGATCTCGTTCGGGATCTCGATGGTCCCCATGCCGGGAATGGTCACCGGTTGAGCTGAAGCCGGGGCGGCGGGCAGTAGGAACGCGCCGAGGGTGGCAGCGCCGACGGCCCCGGCGGCAACAGTGCGCTGTGCCTGACGCTTGACAGCGTTGGTCGTCATGATGCGGTACTCCCAATCTGCCTCACGACGCCGCACCGGGTGGCGCGATGGACTCCGCGAGGTCTCGAAAAGGCTACGAAAAGATCACGGTGGTATGTAAACCCCTGAATGTGAATGACGAGCCTTCGGTGAATCCGGCGAATGCGTGGTGTGAGCTATGTCCCACCAATCACGAAAAGATAACAATGATGAAATTTCGAGTGTTTTCAGGTTTGCTGCCCTGGTGTGCCCCAGGGGCTCGATCGGTCGCCTTGCCTGCGGTGATAGCAGTTCCCACAGGTGGATTCGATGAAATCGATGCGAATCTCGATATGGCCACCTGTTAGCCCTTCGGGCGAGTCGGGTTGTCGACGCGCCCGGTAGCCGTTCGGCGCACCTCATCCGGCGCGTCCGGCCCTTTGATGCATATACAGAATGATTGTGATCTACGTCCCATTGAGGCATTCCTAGATCATTTGCGGGTAAATGTGTTCGGTTGCCGTGTTGTTATCCGGGCATCCACGTGCCGTAGGTGCGTTGTGTTGTCGGACCGTGGCCCTACGCTGCGGGGTGTGTCCGACCTCGCTCCACGCCCGGATGTCACCAGGCAACTGGCCTTCGACGAACTCGACACCCCTCTCTTCGACACCACCTTCGTGGTTGTGGACCTGGAGACCACGGGAACCAGTCCTGAGGCCGATGCCATCACCGAGATCGGCGCGGTGAAAGTGCGTGGCGGCGAGGTGCTCGGCGAGTTCGCGACGCTGGTCGATCCCGGCCGCCCGATCCCGCCCGCCATCGTGCGCATCACCGGGATCACGACCGCGATGGTGCATGCCGCGCCCCGGATCGAGGCGGTGCTGCCGAGCTTCCTGGAGTTCGCGGGATTCACCGGATCCGCCGATCCCGCCGTTGGCGTGGTGTGCGTAGCGCACAACGCTCGGTTCGATATGGCGTTTCTGCGGGCCGCCGCGGCCCGATGCGATATCTCCTGGCCCGCGCCGCAGGTGCTGTGCACGGTACAGCTGGCTCGGCGGGTACTCGACCGCGCCGAAGCGCCCTCGGTGCGGTTGAGTGAGCTGGCCCGGTTGTTCGGCGCTGCCACGACACCGGCGCACCGGGCCCTGCAGGACGCCCGCGCGACCGTCGATGTCCTGCATGCCCTGCTCGGCCGGATCGGTAACCAGGGCGTGCGTAGCCGTACCGAGCTGTTCGACTACCTGCCGGGTATCGCGCCACCACAGCGCGCCAAACGCTTCCTCGCGGCCGAGCTGCCCGCCGACCCAGGGGTGTATCTGTTCCGTGGTCCTTCCGACGAAGTGCTCTATATCGGCACAGCAGTGAACCTGCGTCGTCGCGTCCGTACCTACTTCACCGGTTCGGAAACCAGGAGCCGGATGCGGGAGATGGTGTCGCTTGCGACGCGGGTCGACCACGTCGTATGCGCGCACGCGCTGGAGGCCGGTATCCGGGAACTGCGGCTACTGGTGGCACACACCCCGCCGTACAACCGCAAGTCGAAGTTCCCGCGCCGGGTCTGGTGGCTCACCCTGACTCGGGAGCCGTTCCCGCGGTTCTCGGTGGTACGGGAACCATCCATGGACGCGATGGACGTGGTCGGTCCGTTCACCTCACGGAATGACGCGGCCGATCTGGGTGCGCTCATCGCCGAGTACACCGGTGTGCGCACCTGCGCGACCCGGCTGCCCCGGCACGGGGTCCACGACTGTCCGCCCGCTGTGATCGGCGGGTGTCCGGCGGCACGGGAAGGTCGCCCGCTGGACCAGGCCGAATACGCGGCCGCCCCCGAACTCGTCCGCGCACTGTTCGCCGGACAGACGGACGCGCCGCTGCGGTCCATGTTCGAACAGATCGAAAGCCTCTCGCACGCAGAAAACTTCGAGGCTGCCGCGCGTTTGCGTGATCGTACGGTCCTGGCGATACGCGCACTGCATCGGGTGCAGCGGTTGGTGGCACTGGCGGAGATCGCCGAGCTGATCGTCGCGCATCCCGACGGTAGCGGTGGTTGGGAATTCGCGGTTATCCGCTACGGCCGCCTTGCCGGATCCGGTACCGCACCGCACACCGTGCCGCCGATGCCGGTGGTAGACCGGATCGCCGCTACCGCTGAGACGGTCGTGCCTGCTCAGGCCCCTGTCGCGGGGAGTGCGGCACCGTTGCGTGGCGCCGCGCCGGAAGAAGTGGCTTTGATCGTGCGCTGGCTGGCGCGCCGAGGGGTGCGGATCGTGCGAACCACCGAGGGCTACCGTGAGCAGATGTACAGCGCGGCACGTTGGCTGGGCTGGGCGGCGACAGCCGCCGCCGCGGCGCGGGCACAACCCGCCGAGCAGTCGTATCTCGACCGCTTAGGCTGAGCACCATGATTACCGCGATCGTCCTGATTCATGCCGACAACGGCCGTATCCCCGAGACCGCGCAGGCGGTCGCGGACGCCGAGGGAGTCGCGGAGGTCTATTCCTGCGCGGGGGACGTGGACTTGATCGCATTGGTACGGGTTCGTGATCACGAGCGGATCGCCGAGGTGGTGACCGGCCGGATCGATAAGACGCCTGGTGTGCTGCGCACCACGACGCATATCGCCTTCAAATCGTATTCGAGCGCCGATGTGGAAGCGGGTTTCTCGCTGGGTGAGTAGTCCGGCTGTTCAGCTGTCGCCGAGCGTCTGGGTCAGTTTGGCCCAGCGCGACAGCAGCGCGGCCGCTCCGCCGTTGTCGATCGCCGCCGCGGCGATATCGATGCCCGCGGCCAGCGCGTCGTGTAGATCGCCCTCTGGATCGCCCTCGCCGCGAGACCAGCCGTAGGCCACGATCGCGGCGGCGGAATTCAGCAGGACCGCGTCCCGGACTGCTCCGTGGGTGCCTGCGAACACATCGCGGGCCACGCCCGCGTTCACTTCGGCATCGCCGCCGCGCAGCGCGTCCAGTTCGACGCGGGGAATACCGAGCCGGGTGGGATCGATGGTCGTCCGGCGTTTGCGTCCGCCGGAGACGATCCACGCGTCGGTGGTGTCGGAGGTGGTGATCTCGTCCAGACCGTCGTTGCCGCGCACCACAAGCGCACTGGCGCCGCGGTCGGCGAACACGCCCGCGATCACCGGGAGCAGATCGGCGAACGCGCAGCCGACCAGCCCGGCACGCGGCTGTGCCGGATTGGTCAGCGGCCCGAGCACATTGAATATGGTGGGGATGCCGATCTCACGGCGCGCCGCTCCCGCGTAGCGCAGCGCGGGATGGAAGACGGGCGCGAAACAGAATCCGATGCCCGCCTCCCGCACACAGCGCGCCACCGCCTCCGGGCCGAGTGACAGCCGTACCCCGAGCGCCTCCAGTACATCGGCACCGCCGCTCTTGGACGACGAGGCCCGACTGCCGTGTTTGACGACCGGTGTGCCGGTCGCGGCCACCACGATCGAGGACATGGTCGAGATGTTCACCGAGCCACTGCGGTCACCGCCGGTGCCGACGATATCGACCGCGTCGCCGTCGATTCGTACCAGGCGGGCATGGTCGAGCATGCCCGAGGCCAGGCCGGTCAGCTCGGTGGGAGTCGGGCCTTTGATCTTCATGGCGACGCCGAAGGCGGCGATCTGCGCTGGGGTGGCGTTATCGGACATGATCTCGTTCATCGCCCATGCCGTATCGCCGGTGGCGAGGTCGTTGCCGTCGGCGAGGGCTCCAAGTATCTGAGGCCAGCTGCGTCCGCTCATTCCATACTCCCGTCCCGCTGGTGCGCCGACCAGTTCATCCGGAAAGCAGCCTAGTCCGCGGGTGGCCGAGCCGAGGAGCCCGGCTGTAGGGCATCCCAGCCGTCGGCGACCCCTTCGTACCGCTGCGCGAGGCCTGCCATCCGGACGCGCTCTTGTGCGCAGTGCAGCGCGTCCAGCAGCTGGACGCGCTGTAGGAGCACGGTTTCCAGCGGGGCCGTTTCCGGTCCGCCCGCCGCCCGTACCGGGGAATATCCATCCTGCGCGGCGATCGCGCACACGGTTTCCACATGCTGGGGTGGAATACGCAGATGATGCCGTAGCACTGCGGGCGCGTCCCTGGTCAGTTCGGTCGCACGTGCCAGTACGGCCGAACATGCCTCCGCATCGTCGAAGCCTGCCGCGACCACCACCAGATCGGCGCTGTCCGGGTCGAGTGTCGCAGGTCGGTGCCGCCGGAAGAGCCGTAGCCACCGCCACGCGGGTCCCTTCGTCGCCATCTCAGCTTCTCCTTACCCTCGCCTGTCATGCTGACGGAACCCTTACCCGTCATGCCGACCGATCTGTCATGCTGACACGCCTGGTCGGGCGCTCGTCGTATGCCGCGTTACCCGACACAGGAGAACGAGTTACGCACCCGGGTACTGCTGTCGTACTACGACGAGTCATACTTACCCCGTGACGACCGCAGTAGGGACCCCAGGATCGGCCATTACTCAGCGTGTGCATTCGCTGAACCGGCCCAACATGGTCAGCGTCGGTACCATCATCTGGCTGTCGAGCGAGCTGATGTTCTTCGCGGGCCTGTTCGCGATGTACTTCGTCGCGCGCGCGCAAGCGACCGGCCCTTGGCCGCCGGAACCCACCGAGCTGAATCTGTATCTCGCGGTGCCGGTCACGGCCGTGCTGGTCGCCTCGTCTTTCACCTGCCAGATGGGGGTGTTCGCCGCAGAGCGCGGTGACGTGTTCGGGCTGCGCCGCTGGTACGTCATCACCCTGCTGATGGGCACCTTCTTCGTCGCGGGCCAGGCCTACGAGTACATGAACCTCGTCCATGAGGGCACGACGATCTCCAGCAGCGTCTACGGCTCGGTGTTCTACATCACCACCGGCTTCCACGGTCTGCACGTCATCGGTGGTCTGATCGCATTCGTGCTGCTGCTGATCCGCACGAAGCTCAGCAAGTTCACCCCGGCGCAGGCCACCGCGGCGATTGTCGTCTCCTACTACTGGCACTTCGTCGACATCGTGTGGATCGGGTTGTTCGCCACGATCTACTTCGTCCGCTGAGTGTCGTCGCCGCGTGGCCGAGTATGCGCGGCGCGACCCGCAATCTTTCGCACAAGTCGGTTCCGTCTACTCCAAAAGGGACACAGATGAGTTCATCTCCCCCGTCAGCGCCAGAGCCCGCCAGCCCCGGGAACGGCCAGGCCAGCAAGACGCGCAGGCAGCGCCGCATCCGCCGTCGCATTGCGGGCGGGCTTGCGCTGCTGGTGGGCCTCGTCGGAGCAGGCTTTCTGGCCTCGGTCCTCACCCCAGAGCCGCAGCGCGCCACCGCGAACGAGGATCAGTCCGCGTTGATCCGCGAGGGCAAGCAGCTGTACGACACCTCCTGCATCACCTGCCACGGCGCGAACCTGCAAGGTGTGCCCGATCGCGGTCCGAGCCTGGTCGGTGTCGGTGAGGCCGCGGTCTACTTCCAGGTGTCCTCCGGTCGTATGCCGATGACCAGGAACGAGGCCCAGGTCGAGCGCAAACCACCGAAGTTCGACGCGCACCAGACCGACGCGCTCGGCGCGTACATCGCGGCCAATGGCGGCGGTCCGACCGTGATCCGCGACGAGAACGGCGAGATCGCCCAGGAGTCACTGCGCGGTTCGGATATCGCCCGCGGTTCGGAGCTGTTCCGGATGAACTGCGCGTCCTGTCACAACTTCACCGGACGCGGTGGCGCGCTGTCGTCCGGTAAGTACGCGCCGCCGCTGGATCCTGCTAACGAGCAGCAGATCTACACCGCGATGCTCACCGGTCCGCAGAACATGCCGAAGTTCTCCGACCGTCAGCTGAGCCCGGAGGAGAAGCGCGACATCGTCGCCTACGTCAAGAACGCCAGTGAGGAGCGCAGCCCGGGCGGCTGGGATCTCGGCGGCTTCGGTCCCGCGACCGAGGGGCTGGTCATCTGGGTGCTCGGCATCACGCTCGTGGTCGGTGGCGCGATATGGATCGGATCCCGGTCATGACCGCTCAGCGCCAGGAGGCGGTAGTTTGCGTGACTGCGGTAGCTTGCGTGACCACGGAGGGCGCCCGGTCATGCCGAAAGGACACACGCCATGAGCGATAAGGAGCGAGACGACATGGGTCGGCCGGATGAGGGCCACGACGCGCCATCGTCGAAGGAACAGTCGGTGCCGGCCACCCCGGCGGAGCCGACCGAGGCGGAACTCGACGCGATGTCGCGTGACGAGCTGGTAGAGCTCGGTACCGGACGCGACGATGTCGAGGTCGTCTACCGCCGCGAGCGGTTCCCGGTCCCTGGCACCCGCGCGGAGAAGCGGGCCGAGCGCGCGGTGACCTTCTGGTTCGCGGTATCCGGTATCGCGGCAGCGGCACTGGTCGGCGTGTTCCTGTTCTGGCCGTGGGAGTTCAAGGGCAAGGACGAGGAAGGCCACGGGCTCTACTCGCTGTTCACCCCGCTGGTCGGTCTGACCTTCGGTATCTCGGTGCTGGTCATCGGCGTCGCGGTGGTGCTGATCCGCAAGACGCTCATCCCCGCCGAATTGTCCGTCCAGCAGCGGCACGACGGCCCCTCGCCCGAGGTCGAGCGTCGGACTCTTGCCGCCGAGCTGCAGGACGCGCTGGACACCTCCACGCTCGCCCGGCGCAAGATGCTCCTGCGTACCGCGGGCGCAGGCGTCGGTGTGCTCGGTATCGGTTCGCTGCTGGTATTCGCCGGTGGTCTGATCAAGAACCCGTGGGCCAAGGGCGACAAGTCGCCGCTGTGGGTCTCGGGCTGGACCCCGGACTACGCGGGCGAGACCATCTACCTCCGCCGGGATACCGGCCGCCCGCAGGACGTCGTCCTGGTGCGTCCTGAGGATCTGGACGCGGGCGCCATGGAGACGGTGTTCCCGTGGAAGGAGAAGTGGCGCGGAGACGAGCACGCCACCTTCAAATCGCTGCGCGGTATCCGCAACGCGGTCATGTTGATCCGGCTGCGCACCGAGGACGCGGAGAAGGCGATCAAGCGCAAGGGCCAGGAGAGCTTCAACTACGGCGACTACTTCGCCTATTCGAAGATCTGCACCCATCTCGGCTGCCCCACCTCGCTGTTCGAGCAGCAGACCAACCGGATTCTGTGCCCCTGCCACCAGTCGCAGTTCTCCGCGACCGAATGGGGTAAGCCGGTCTTCGGTCCCGCTGCTCGCGCACTGCCGCAGCTGCCGATCACCGTCAACGCTGAGGGCTTCCTGGTCGCCAACGGCGACTTCATCGAGCCGCTCGGCCCGGCCTTCTGGGAGCGCCGCTCATGAGTCCTTCTATCGCAGTACAAGCCAGCGAGGCGGATGAGCGGTATCGTGCCGCGGCGTTCGTGAAGCGGTCGATCAATAAGGTCTTTCCGACGCATTGGTCGTTTTTGTTGGGT
>NZ_JBJZOO010000014.1:0-104976 GCF_047200775.1 Nocardia spongicola
GTATGCGTCACCGACGATCAGATGCAGATCGAACTGCGAGACGTCCAGATCGGCGTCGACACCTGTCACCACCAATCCCGGCAGTTCCAACGTGTTGTGCGCGATGTTCTGGAAGGACAGGCCCACCTGGAACAGCGGATGATGTGCGGTCGAGCGCGGCGGGTTGAGCACCTCCACCAAACGTTCGAACGGCACATCGGCATGGGCGAACGCCTGCAGATCGGTCTCGCGCTGCCTGGCGAGCAGTTCGGTGAACGACTCCCCCGCATCGACCCTGGTGCGGAACACCAGCGTATTGACGAACATCCCGATCAGATCGTCCAGTTCACGCTCACCGCGGCCTGCCACCGGTGTGCCGATAGCGATATCGCTGGTGCCGGACAGCCGGGCGAGCAGCACCGCGAATGCGGTGTGCACCACCATGAACAGCGTCGCGCCATGCGCACGCGCCAGGTCGACAAGACCCGCGTGGGTGGCCGCGTCGATCTCGATATCCACCCGAGCTCCGGCCATCGACGCCACCGCTGGCCGCGGCCGATCGCTCGGCAATTCCAACAGGTCGGGCAGATCGGCCAGCTCCGCACGCCAGAATCCGATCTGCTTCGCGGCAACCGAATCCGGATCGTCCTCCGCGCCGAGTACCGCACGCTGCCACACCGCGTAATCGGCGTACTGGATCTCCAGTGGCGCCCAGGTCGGCGCTTCACCCACCGACCGTGCCGCATACGCCGTCATCACATCCCGCACCAACGGGCCCATCGATGAAGCGTCCGCCGCGATGTGATGGACCACCACAGCAAGCACATACTCCCGCGGAGCCCCTGGCGCACCATCGACGACTTGCAGCAACCGCACCCGGATCGGCACTTCAGCGGTCACATCGAAAGGAGTCGAGGCGAGCGCGTGCACCTGGTCTGCGATCTCAGCCGCATCGACCTGGACCACAGCCGCGTCCAACCGCACCTGCCCTGCAGGCAATACCACCTGCACCGGCGCCTGCGCGGTCTGCGGATACACCGTGCGCAGCACCTCATGGCGTGCGACCACATCGGCCAAGGCCGCGTCCAGCGCCGCCACATCGAGCGCACCGGTCAGCCGCAGCGCGAACGGCAGGTTATAGGCCGCCAAGGCGACCTCATCGAGCCGATCGAACTGGTTGAGGAACCACATCCGCTGCTGCGCCAGCGACAACGGGATATCTTCCGGACGCGCGACAGCACCCAGCGCTATGCCGCGCTCACCATGGGTGTGTGATTCGATCGCCGCCGCCAACCCGGCCACTGTGGATGCCTGGAACACCGTTCGCACCGCGACGCGGGTATCCAATGCCGCGCCGATACGTGCCGCCAACCGGGTAGCGATAAGGGAATTACCACCGAGGTCGAAGAAGTCGTCGTCCGCGCCGACCCGCGCTATACCGAGTACCTCGGCGAATACGCCGGCGACGATCTCCTCCACCGGCGTAGCAGGGGCGCGGAATTCCCGCGCGGTGAAGACCGGCTCGGGCAGCGCCTTGCGATCGAGCTTGCCACTGGAATTCAGTGGGAACGCCTCGAGTACCACGATCGCGGCCGGAACCATATAGACAGGCAGCGTCGTACCGATCGCCGCGAGCAATCCGGTCTGGTCGATCGACCGGCCCGGCACCGCGACCACATAGGCCACCAGCTGATCCCCCAGCGCCGATGCGGCCACCAGCGCCACCGCCTGGCTCACCGAAGGCTGCGCAAGCAACGCTGTCTCGATCTCGCCGAGCTCGATCCGCTGCCCACGGAACTTCACCTGGAAATCGGTCCGGCCGAGGTAATCCAACCGAGGCGGCAGCATATCGGTCTTGTCCCGCCACACCACCAGGTCACCGGTGCGATACATCCGCTGCCCCTCGGCGAACGGATCGGCCACGAACCGGTCGGCGGTCAGATCCGGGCGCCGCGCATAACCGCGCGCCAGCTGATCGCCCGCCAGATACAACTCTCCCGCGACTCCCGCAGGCACCGGCCGCAACCATGAATCGAGCACATATACCTTGGTGTTCCATTGCGGTACACCGATCGGCACCGACCGCTCATCCACCGCCGACGCAGGCCAGTAGGTCACCGAGACCGCGGCCTCGGTCGGACCGTACAAATTGTGCACAGCCGCGTCGGATACCGCGGCCACCGCGGCCACCGTTTCCGGCGGCAACGCCTCACCGATCACGAAGATATCCCGCAACGAGGGGCACGAACCGGCAGCGATATTCGCCGCGAAGACCGACAGCATCGACGGCACGAAGTCGGTCACCGTCACACCCTGCGCGGCAATGGTTTCCGCGACATATACCGGATCGCGATGCCCGTCGTGCGTCGCGACGATCAGTTTGGCGCCTGCCCGCAACGGCAGGAAATAGCCCCACAACGACACATCGAATGTCGTCGCGGTCTTCTGCAGATACACATCATCGTGCCCCAGCGGATATGCCGCCGACATCCACTCGATCTGGTTGTTGATCGCCGCATGCGAGATCACCACCCCCTTGGGCCTGCCGGTCGAACCGGAGGTGAAGATCACGTAGGCCGGATGATGCGGTAATACCGGGCGCACCAGCTCCTCCGCACGCACTGCGGCAGTATCGAACCCGGTCAGATCCACCGTGTCCACCGCGACAACCGGAACCTCGTCCGGCAGGACCGCGGCATCCGAACTGGTCGTCACCACACACGTAGGACGAGCGGTATCCAGGACATGCGCGATCCGTTCCGCCGGATGATCCGGATCCAACGGCACATACGCCCCACCCGCCGTCACGATCGCGTACATCCCGACCACAAGGTCCAATGACCGGCGAATCGCCAATCCCACCAATGACTCCGCGCCGACACCCCGCGAAATCAACAACCGGGCCAGACGATTGACCCTGGCATCGAACTCCGCGTAGGTCAGCTCGACACCCTCATATCCCACTGCGATCGAATCCGGATACTCCGCGACAGTCCGGCGGAAACCATCCAGCAAGAGTTGTTCGGGCAACACATGATGGGTGTTGTTCCACTCGGACACCATGCGCACCCGCTCCGCGGGGGTCAGCAGATCGATCGCGCCGATCGCCCGATCCGGCTCCCCGGCGACAAGCGCGAGCAACTGCTCCAATCGCCCAGCGAAACCAGCGATCGTCGGCTCGTCGAACATGTCCGTGGCGTAGGTGAACATTGCCGCCAAACCCGCTTCCGGGCCCTCCTGTGGCGTCACTGTCAACTGCAGATCGAATTTCGCCACCGCGCCGTCGAACTCCACCGCCTGCGCGGAGAGTCCGGGCAACTCCAGTTGCGCCTGATCCATGTTCTGGAAGAACAACGCTACTTGGAACAGCGGATGATGTGCGGCCGACCGAACCGGATCCAGCACCTCGACCAATCGTTCGAACGGCAATTCCGTATGCGAAAACGCCGCCAGATCTCGCTCCTTGGTCGCCTCTAGCAACTCGGAGAACGACAACGCCGGATCGACCCTGGTCCGCAGCACCAACATATTCACGAACATGCCGACCAGATCATCGAGCTCACGCTCACCACGACCGGCCACCGGCGTGCCGATCGCAATATCATCGGTAGCCGAAAGCCGCGCCAGCAATACCGCGAAAGCGGTATGTACCACCATGAACAGCGAAGCACCACGAGCACGGGCGAGATCATCCAAGCCCGCCCTGGTCTGCGCATCGATAGCGAAGGAGAACACCGCACCACGCCCGGAAGCCGATGTAGGCCGCGGCCGGTCCATCGGTAGATCGAGCCGATCCGGAACTCCGGCCAACGCCGCGCGCCAGAACGCGATCTGCGCCGCTGCCGCCGAGTCCGGATCATCCTCTGCCCCGAGCACCGCGCGCTGCCACAGCGCGTAATCCGCGTACTGCACCGGCAACGGAGTCCAATCGGGCGCCGCGCCGGCGGCACGCGCGACATACGCGGTCATCAGGTCCCGCACCAGCGGCGCGATCGACGAACCGTCAGCCGCGATGTGATGGACCACTACAGCAAGCACATAGTCGTCCGGACCGAGCTCGGCCAGCGCGATACGCAACGGCACCTCGGCCGCCACATCGAAACCGGCCAGTCCGAACCCACTCAGCCAATCCAGCAGCTCGGACTCGTCGACCGGCTTCGGCGCAAGATCGGGGGCAGTTGCCGCCACGGGCACGATCAGCTGATAACCGGTACCGTCCAGCGCCGGATACATCGTCCGTAATGTCTCATGCCGCTCGAGCACATCCGCGACCGCCGACTGCAACGCGACAATATCCAGATCGCCGGACAAACGAATCGCGAACGGAATATTGTTCACCGCGGAACCGGTATCGAACTGATTCAAAAACCACATCCGCTGCTGCGCGAGCGACAACGGAATACGCTCCGGACGCGGACCGGCCACCAATGCCGGTCGCGCCGCACCACCATCGAATTCGGCCAGTCGTGCGGCCAGTTCGTTCACCGTCGGCGCCTCGAATACCGTCCGCGCCGGTATCCGCACACCGATCGCTGCCCCGAGCCGGGCCGCGACCTGTGTCGCGATCAGTGAATTACCCCCCAATGCGAAGAAATCATCATCCGCGCCCACCTGCTCGATACCGAGCACCGCGGCGAAAACCCCGGCCACCATCTCCTCGGCAGGCGTGGCGGGTGCACGGAATTCCCGTGCGATGAGCACCGGCTCCGGCAACGCCTTACGATCCAGCTTGCCCACCGGAGTCAACGGAATCTCCGACAGCACGGTAATCGAATCGGGCACCATATGCGCAGGCAGGCTTTGTTCGGCATGCGCGATCAGCACATCGGTATCGATCGAAAGATCAGTGGCCGCATGCACATAAGACGCGAGAATCGTCGCACCATTGTCCAGCCGATGCCCCACTGTGACCGCGAAATCGACACTCTCATGCGCAGCCAATACCGCATCGATCTCCCCCAATTCGATACGGAACCCCCGAATTTTCACCTGAAAATCATTACGTCCCAGATACTCCAGTTCACCATCCGCGGTCCACCGCACCACATCGCCGGTCCGATAAAGCCGGGAACCATCCCCTTCGAATGGATTCGCCACAAAACGTGCCGCCGTCAACTCCCGCCGCTCGTGGTAACCACGTGCCAACTGCGCCCCACCGATATACAGCTCACCCGCTACACCATCGGGAACCGGCACCAATCGCTCGTCCAAGACGAACTCGGTAACCCCTCGGATCGGCGCGCCGATGGTCACCGGTGCCCCCGCAGGCAACGGTCCACCGATATTCGTCATGATCGTGGTCTCCGTCGGCCCGTAGCCATTGAAGAACTCACGCACACCACCGGTGACCGGTCCCGTCCACCGCCGCACCAATTCCGGCGGACATGCCTCACCACCGACCACAACTACGCGCAGCTGATCCAAGCCCACCGGATCCACCGACGCCAATGCCGCCGGAGTCACGAACGCATGCGTTACCCCTTCCCGGCCCAGCACCGCGGCCAGCTCATCACCGCCGTACACCGACGGCGACACCACGACCATGGTCGCCGCGCCACCCAAGGCCAGCAACAGCTCCAGCACCGACGCGTCGAACGACGGGGAGGCGAAATGCAATGTCCGCGATGCCTCGGTCACCCCATACCGATCCCGCTGCTCGGCGCAGAACCCGGCCAATCCCGCCTGAGTGACCGACACCCCCTTCGGCAACCCGGTCGACCCCGACGTGTAGATGACATACGCCGGATGCTCCGCACGCAACACCCGCACCCGATCGGCATAGGTCACCGGCTCCGCCGAGAATTCCTCCAGCTGCCGCGCGCACTCCAGCGAATCGATCGACACCCACTCCACCGCATCCGGCAGACCAGCACGAGCCCCCGTAACGGTCAACCCGAAAACCACACCTGAGTCGGCGACCATATGCGCCACTCGATCAGCCGGATATTTCGGATCTATCGGCACAAAACCGGCACCGGTCTTGGCCACCGCCCATACCGCGACCACCGACTCCACCGAACGCGGTACACCCACCGCGACCAAATCCTCCGGCCCGATCCCACGATCGATCAACAACCGGGCCAATCGCGTCGACCGGATATCCAGCTCCGCATAACTCAACTCGGCAAGGGTGTCTGCCGCATCAGCCAGGACAACAGCGGTACCGGTCGGATTCTTCTCCACCGCCATCGCCATCAACTGCGGCAACGTAGTAACCCGGGAGCGACGAGTACGCGCGGGCCGCACACGCACCGAACGAGTCATGTGCGCACCGTCCCCCGCGGAATCGTCATGCCGCTGCCCGACCACCCGAACCATCGAGATACCTCACTCTGCCACTCATATGCGCATAACCCACGATGCACACAGTCAAGCTACCTTCCCGAGGAGCATCGACCGCACGCCCGCCGACCGTTACCGAGCCCGCTGACGCCCACGCACGTTCCTCCCGTGAAGTTCACGGTCGGAGCAGGCGTGTGCCGGATACCCGAGATACCCACCGGCCACCGGTGCGCCGCACGGTACGCGACCGTACTGCCACCGCGGCGACGCACCGGAACGCTACGTAGTGCGCATCGCACATCTGGCCGAATACCGTGCGTCCGGTACGCGATCAACTCCGCTCGGCCTGCGCTGTGCGGCGATACTCAACCGCGACGCAGGCCCGAACGGCAGTCACCCTACCGGGTACCACACAACTCGGTGAGTTCGATGAGCGCGGCCGCACCGGCCCATGGGCTCGCGGGAACAGCGGTGACACTGTGGTCGAGCACCACTGCCTGCAGGTCTTCCAGCTCCATCGGGTCGAGAGTGGTCAAACCGGCCTGATCGGTCAGCAAATGGCTCACCCATTCATCGGCGAGTGACTCCGTCAGCACACCACCCTCCTCGACCAGCACCACCGACGCACCCACTGTTCCAGCGGCGACCACCTCGATCAGCGCGGCAAGCGACTGTGGGCTACCGTGCTGGAAGGTGCGGGATTCGAAGGTCAATTCGGTACGCACGCGCAACCGCTCAGCAGCCGCGGCCAGCTCGTCGTAGCTGAGCACCTGTTCCCCTGCGAATGCCGGATCACCGCCACGGAGTGCGCGAGTCCGGTGCGCATAGGTGACCGGGCGGGACGACGCGGCAGCGATCTCCTCGCCGACAGCGGGATCGTCGAGTGCCAGCCAGTCGAGTTCGTCGTCCGAAGGCGCGCTGCCGAGCACGAGTCCGGCCATGATCTCCAGCCCGTCCGGCAGCCGCGCGTCGAGCTCACCGACCGGCACCACCGCGGCACCCGTTTTGAGCACAGCCCAGGTGGCGACAATCGCCTGGATACCGCGATCCAGCCGCATCGCGACCCCGACGCCAGGCCCGCAGCCACGCGCGATGAGCACCCGCGCCAACCGCGATGAGCGGGCATCGAGATCGTGGTAGAACAAGGCGTTGTCGCCGGAAACCACCGCAGGGCCATCCGGATCCGCTTCGACTGTGGCCGCCAGCGCCTGGGCCAATGCCGTACCCGCGGTCGCCGCGGGGGCTTCGACACTCACCGATTCGACCGCCACTGCCATCCGGTCCCGTTCAGCCTGCTCGAGGATATCGATATCACCGACCAGGATCTGCGGGTCGGTAGCCACCGTGGTCAGGATCCGCTCCAGCCGGTGGCCGAACGACCGCACAGTCGACTCATCGAAGATATCGACCGCGTAGGTGAAGCTGGTGACCAGTTCCGCGCACGAACCGTCGTCACGGTGCTGCGGATGCACGTTCACCTGCAGATCGAACTTCGCCGCGACCGCACCCGCATCCAGCGCGGTGATGGTGAGCCCAGGGAATTCCAGAGTGGGCTGTTCGTTGTTCTGGAAAGACAGCACCACCCCGAACAGCGGGTTCTGTGTATTCGCCCGGCCTGGCGCCACTACTTCGACCACTCGCTCGAACGGGATGTCCGCATTGGCGAAAGCGGCCAGATCCGCTTCCCGCGCCCGATCAACCAGATCACCGAAGGGCATGGTCTGCTCGACAGTGGTGCGCAGTGTCAGAGTGTTGACGAACATACCGACCAGATCATCGAGCACTCGTTCACCGCGACCTGCGATCGGGGTGCCGATAGTCACATCGGAAGTAGCGGACAACCTGGCGAGCAGCACTGCCAACGCCGCGTGCACCACCATGAACAGCGTCGAATTGTGCTTACGTGCCAGCGTGCTCAGCGCCTCGTGTACCTCGGGCGAGAGCGTGAGCCCGATATCGGCGCCACGCATGGTCGGCACCGCGGGACGCGGACGGTCCAGTGGCAGTTCCGATGCACCGGACAGCCCGCCGAGCTGATCGCGCCAGTACGCCAGCTGCCGCGCCGCCACCGAGTTCTCATCGTCATCGGTGCCGATAACACGGCGCTGCCAGATCGCGAAGTCCGCGTATTGCACCTCCAGCGGCGACCACCGCGGCGAATTGCCGCCGATCCTGGCCAGGTAGGCGGTCATCAGATCACGGGCAAGCGGAGCCATCGAGGCGCCGTCGGCGGCGATATGGTGCGCGACCACGGCCAGCAGATGCTCATCCGGACCGGATTCCAGTAGCAGCGCCCGCACCGGAACCTGTTCGGTCACATCGAAGCCGGTGCGCATCAACTCGGTGATCCGGCTGATCGGGTCGTCGGTAGCCGCCACTTCCAGACCGCTGGGCAGCGCGTCGGCAACGGACATGATCTCCTGGTAAGGCAATCCGCCCAGCCCGTCGGCCGGATAGCGAGTACGTAGCGACTCATGCCGCTCCAGGACATCCGCCATCGCATAGCGCAACGCGGAGACGTCGAGTACACCGGTCAACCGGATCGCCAGCGGGATGTTGTAGGCGGGCGAAGCCGGATCGAACTGATTGAGCACCCACATCCGCTGCTGCGCCAGCGACAGCGGCACCGGCTCTACCCGTTCGGTGCGAACCAGATGCGGTCGTGCGCCGGGGCCGCCATCGGCACCGGGCACCACTCTGGCAGCCAGCGCGGCGACGGTTGGCGCCTCGAACAATTCGCGCACCGCGAGATTCGCATCCAGCGCTTCATTGATCCGCGCGACCACTTTGGTTGCCAGCAGGGAATTACCGCCGAGCCCGAAGAAGTCGTCGTCGAGACCGACATCGGCCGCACCGAGCACTCCGGCGAAGACCTCGGCGACAGCCTGCTCCACCGGAGAACTCGGTGCGCGGAACTCCGCGGCACCCACGAACTCCGGTGCGGGCAGAGCTCTGCGGTCCAGCTTGCCGTTCGGCGTGAGCGGCAGCATATCGAGCAGCACGATGGCATCAGGAACCATGTAGCCGGTGAGGAACTCCGCTACCTGCGCACGCAGCACCACCGGGTCGAGCACCACGCCGGTATCGGCGACCACATATCCGATCAGGCGGTCACCGGCGTGTTCCTCGGAGCGGACCAGCGCCACAGCCTGGCTTACACCGGGACAGCGCAACAGTGCCGACTCGATCTCGCCGAGTTCGATCCGGAAACCACGTAACTGCACCTGCCGGTCACCACGGCCCACGTACTCGAGAGTGGCCTGACCACCGAAACCGACCCAGCGACCGATATCCCCGCTGCGGTACATCCGAGATCCCGGTGCGCCGAACGGATTCGCGACGAAACGCGCGGCGGCCAAACCTGGACGGCCGAGATAGCCGCGGGACATCTGAGCGCCGGCGATATACATCTCTCCGGCCACACCGACCGGTGCCGGATGCAGCCGGTCGTCGAGGACATAGGCGTCCAGACCTGGCAACGCGCGGCCGATCACACTCGCGGTGCCCGCTGCGTCGGAAGCATCCGCGGTGCTGGCGGTATCGGAAACACCTGTGGTGCTCGCGACGAGCTGCTCATCCAGCGACAGGAACGACACGTGCACTGTGGTCTCGGTGATTCCGTACATATTCACCAGCCACGGCGCGTGCACGGGGTGACGTTCGTACCAGCGTCGCAGCTGCCGCAGATCGAGCGCCTCACCACCGAAGATGATGTAGCGCAGTGCGAAGGTGTCCTGATCGGACGAGTGCGCGGCCCGGTCCACCTCGGCCAGCTGATAGAACGCCGACGGGGTCTGGTTGAGCACTGTGACCTGCTCACGAATCAGCAGCTCGCGGAACTGTTCCGGCGACCGGGAGGTCAGATAGTCGACCACGACCACAGTGCCGCCGCTGGCCAGTGCGCACCACAGCTCCCACACCGAGAAGTCGAATGCGAACGAATGGAACAGCGTCCATACATCCGACTCGTCGAACTCGAACAGCAACTGGGTGTTGGCGAACAACTCGATGATATTGCGGTGCGCGACACCAACGCCCTTGGGTGTACCGGTGGAGCCCGAAGTGTAGATGACATACGCCAGGTTGTCCGGGCGCAGCGGCGCGAGACGCTCAGCGTCGCTGAGCGGGGTGTCACTGAACTCGGTGGCCCTGGTGAGTGCCTCCTCGAGCAGAAGCACCGGGACATCATTCGCGGGTAACGCTTCCCGCTCCGCTGCCGTGGTCAGCACGCAGGTCGGCGCGGCATCGGCGAGCATGAACTCCAGTCGCTGTGCCGGATAGGAGGTGTCGATCGGCAGATACGCCGCACCCGCTGTCAGCACCGCCAAGAGCGCGACCGGCAATTCCTCGGTCCGCGCTACCGCGACGGCCACCACCGATTCCGGCCCAGCACCCTGCGCGATCAGCGCGCGGGCCACACGATTGGCACGGCGCTGCAACTCACCGAAGGTCAGTGTGACCTCGCCGAAACGGACGGCAGGGGCATCCGGCCGCCTGCGTGCCTGCGCACCGAGCAGCTCCACTATGGTCACCTCGGGGACCGAGGCACCTGCGGTGTTCCACTCATGCAGTACCAATTCGCGCTCACCGGGAGCCAGCACATCGATATCGCCGACAAGCACCGTGGCATCAGTGGCGACCGCGGTCAGGATCCGGCCGAAGCGATCCGCGAAGTCCTGCACGGTCGCCTCGTCGAACAAATCGGTAGCGTAGGTGAACGCTGCCGCGATGCCTCGCGCGGTGCCGTGTCCATCCAGGTGCTCCGCCAGGGTCAGCTGCAAGTCGAACTTCGCCAGTGGCACCGCCAGTTCCACGCCAGAGACCGAAAGACCTGGCAGTTCCAGCTCGGGAGCGGCCAGATTCTGGAAGGACAGCATGACCTGGAACAGCGGATGGCGCGCGGCCGACCGGACCGGGTCGAGTAGCTCGACCAGCCGCTCGAACGGGACATCGGCGTGGCCGAACGCTTCGATATCGACCGTGCGCACCGCACGCAAAAGCTCATCGAACTCCGCACCGGGGTCGACCTCGGTACGCAACACGAGCGTGTTGACGAACATGCCGATCAGATCGTCCAGAGCCGCCTCACCCCGGCCGGCCACCGGGGTGCCGATAGCGATATCCCTGGTACCGGACAAGCGGGCAAGCAGCACGGCAAGCGCGGCGTGCACCACCATGAACAACGTCGAATTATGGCGCTGCGCGAGACTGTTCAGCGCAGCGTGGACCTCGGCATCGATATCGAAGGCGAGCGTGGCGCCTTGGTTGGACGCGACCGCGGGACGGATACGGTCCGATGGCAGCTCCAACTGTTCGGGCAACGCGGCCAATCGGGTACGCCAGAAGTCGATCTGCTGTGCCAGGACCGACTCCGGGTCGTCCTCGGCGCCGAGGATCTCCCGCTGCCAGATCGCGAAATCGGCGTACTGCACCTCCAGAGCAGGCCACGCAGGCGCACCACCGCGCGTCCGTTCCACATAGGCGCTCATCAGATCCCGGGTCAACGGCCCAATGGAGAAGCCATCGCCCGCGATGTGGTGTACCACACAGATCAGCACATGCTCGGTGTCGCTCAGCGCCAGCAGCCGCACCCGCACCGGCGGGGCCGTTGTGACGTCGAATCCCTCGGTCACCACGGCGGCAATACGTGCTGGCACCTCGGCTTCCTCGGTCGGCTCGAGCACGAATTCCGGCACGGCACCGGGGTCGGTGGCAGACAGCACCAGCTGGTACCCCTCACCGTCGACTTCCGGGTACACCGTGCGCAGCACCTCGTGCCGCTCAGCGAGGTCACGAACCGCTGCGCGCAGTGCCTCGACCTCGAGGCGGCCGGACAGCCGCACCACGACCGGAATATTGTCGACCGCACTTGCCGGATCGAAGCGGTTCAGGAACCACATACGTTGCTGGGCATAGGACAGCGGCACCCGCTCCGGACGCGGACGTGCTCGCAGCGCCTGCCCAACAGCGGAACCAGCGTGCTGTTCGACACGCTCGGCGAGCGCGGCGACAGTGGTCGCCTCGAACAGCAGCTGCACCGGCACCCGCACCTCCAGTGCGGCGCCGATCCGTGCGGCGGCCTGCGCGGCGAGCAGCGAATTGCCGCCGAGTTCGAAGAAGTCGTCGTCCGCGCCGACGCTACCGTCCGCTTCCGGCACGAGCAGCGCGGCGAATACCTCGGCCACGATCTCCTCAACCGGTGTCGCGGGCGCGCGGAACGCGCGCGCGGCGAAAACCGGTTCGGGTAATGCCGCGCGGTCGAGCTTGCCGACCGGAGTGAGCGGAATCTCCGTCAGCGTCATGATGGCCGCGGGAACCATGTACGCGGGCAACGACTCGGCGAGGAACTCGGCAAGCGTGCCGGTGTCCACGTCGGTTCCCGGCCGCGGCAGCACATAGGACACCAAGGCAGGCGCACCCGACGGCAATGTTTTGCCGAGGGTGGCCGCGAAGTCGATGTCAGGATGGTTGGTGAGCGCGTTGTCGATCTCGCCGAGTTCGATGCGGAAACCGCGGATCTTCACCTGGAAGTCCGACCGGCCCAGATACTCGATGGCACCGCCGTCGTCGCCACCGGACTCGGTACGGCGCACCAGGTCTCCGGTGCGGTAGAGCCGCGTCCCCTGGCTTCCGCCATCGGCACCGAACGGATTGGCGACGAACCGTTCCGCGGTCAGACCTGGTCGCCCGAGATAGCCTTGTGCCAGCGCGGGCCCGGCCAGATACAGTTCGCCGACCACTCCGGCAGGCACCGGACGCAGTCGCGAGTCGAGGACGAACGCACCGATTCCCGGGTTGGTGGTACCGATGGTGATGAGCTCGCCTGGTGTCATCGGCGACGTACCGGTGACGAGGATCGTTGCCTCGGTGGGACCGTAGCAGTTGTAGAACTCACGCCCACCTGCCCAGCGGGCGACCAGTTCCGGCCCCAGCTTCTCCCCGACCGCTATCACGGCCCGGAGGTCGTCCAGACCGGTGGGATCCACCGATTCCAATGCGCCCGGTGTGATGAGCATATGCGTGACGCGCTCGCGCCGTAGCAGGTCCGCCAGCTCGAAACCACCGAACACCTTGGGTGGCGCGATCACCAGCGTCGCACCAGAGGAGAAGGCCAGCAACAGTTCGAGTACCGATACATCGAAGCTCGGCGAGCAGACATGCAGCACCCGCGATTCCTCGGTCACCCGATAGCGTTCGCGCTCCGCGGCCACCAGCGCGGCCAAACCGCTGTGCGGGACGACAACGCCCTTGGGCTTCCCGGTCGACCCCGAGGTGTAGATGACATAGGCCGGGTGCCGCTCGTCCAGCGGGCGAACCCGGTCGGAATAAGAGATGGGATGCCCGGGGCGCGCGTCGATCCGCGCGGACTGTACCGGGTCGTCCAACTCGATCCAATACACACCGGTGCCGAGCGTCGCGCGATGCGCCGAGGTGGTGAGCCCCATCATCGCGCCGGAATCACTGACGATGTGGTTGATCCGTTCCGCCGGGTAGGTCGGATCCACCGGCACATAGGCCGCGCCGGTCTTCGCGATGGCCCAGACCGCGAGCACCGACTCCACGCTGCGGGAGATGGCGATGGCGACCACATCGCCTGGTCCGACACCGCGTTCGATCAGTTCCCTGGCCAGCCGGGCAGACGCCGCGTCGAGTTCGGCATAGGTGAGCTCCCGGCCATCGGCGGGATCTCCGGTCGGGTTGAATCGGATCGCGATCTCGGTAGCGGCGGATTCGACCGCGGCGGTGAGCAACTGACCGAAAAGCGGACTGCCCGACCTGCGGCGACGACTACCACGTGCGGAACGACGGGCGGTTTCCATTCGAGTGCATTCACCTCTCGCATCGAGCTAAGCCCCGGGCTGCCCAGCTGAAAGCATGACGCCTGGGGCCAGCGCGGTCCGAGCAATCATATAAGGGACTGTCCGGTGATCCCGCGCGCTGTATTTGCCTTGCCACGGCTGCCGCTATCGCGGACCGCGCCCCCCGTTGTTTCGTACTTTCCTCTCATCGCACACCGTCCGATCCCCGGATGCGGTGTCCTACCTGATGTCTGTTGTCATAGCGCCACAAGGCCCTATCCTGTTGCCGGAATATCCAAAACAGTGATTTTGCTCATAGCCATCCACGTCGGCCCGCCTGCACCCCCGCCTGGAATCTGGTACTGGCGCCGAGGCGCTCCAGCAGCCGAGCGGTACGACGGACCACAGTGCGCCGGGACATACCGAGCCTGCGCGCGATGGTGTCATCGGTGGCGCCGAGCGACATCATGGTCAGAATCGCCCGATCCCGATCGTCCAATCCCTCCGCGACCGGATTGAGCGAGATGGGCGCAGCCATCGCCCACAGCACATCGAAGGTTCTGATCAGCAATTCGAGTGTGGGCGAACCCGAGATACGCAGCGCCATCGGATCGGGCCTGCGTTCATCGGCGTGCAGCACCAAACAGGCCCGCTCGTCATCACTGATGAGCAAAGTGAACGGCGGATCAGGCAGTGTTCTTGCCTGCGCCGAGCCGCCATTGGCCGACAATGCGTGCTGCAGACGCTCCTGGTCCTGATAAAAAGTGTCCTTATACATCGTCTGATAGCGGATACCTGCGCCGATCCTGGCTCGCTCCAGCTGAACCAGCTGCCGCGCACGCTCGGAATCGCCGAGATGAGCTTCGCGCTCGACACGCTTGACACAGGTGCGCGCGCCCACCTGCAACTCCTCGAAATCCGCGAGCATTTCCAGACGCTCGTACACCGGTACCACCACCCCGTCATCCCGCGCTGAACGACGCACCGAACGGTAGGTCTCGCTCAGTCGCGCCGCGACAGCATGCATCCGGCTGATCTCCTGTTGCCTACGCCGGGCTTCGGCTTCCGACAACGATTCCGGTGCATACGCGTCCCAGACCGGTTCATGCTCGGGCGATTCGATACGCACCGCGGCACGTAGCTCGCACAACACATCCAAGGAATCGGCGACGAGATGCTCCGCGGCTCCCAGTCGCTGAGCGATATCGGCAAGACTCGATCGCGGATGCTGCACCAGCACGGCGTATACGGGTCCGTGCGGTGATCCCGGCTCGAAGATATCGCCCAGTTCGGTCACGATCCGAGCCCGATGATCGACCCTCGCCCATGGGATGAGCAGGCACACAGCGCGCATCGAACGCTCCCCGTCTCACCTGGATACGGGAAGGACAACGGCTCGCGCTCGTGCACCGGCGGCAATAGCACGCGAAACGGAAGAGTCAGTGCGCCGAAGGGCCCCACTGCATCGGCACGCCCTTGGCGGCCAGATACGGCAGTGGATCGATTTTGGTACCGCCCTGATCCCAGATCTCCAGATGCAGATGCGGACCGGTGGACTGGCCACGGTTACCGACAGTGGCGATCACATCGCCCGAGTTCACCCGCTGCCCCTGCCGCACGAATATCTCGTTCACGTGGCCGTAGACCGCGGTGGTGCCGTCGTCCTGCAACACACGCACCCATAAGCCGAACCCGGAAGCCGGACCGGCCTCCAGCACGGTGCCGCTGCTGACCGAGTGAATCGGCGCACCGAGCGCATCGGCGAAATCGACGCCGTAGTGCATCCCGCCCCAGCGGCTACCGAAACCGGAGCTGATCGCACCGGCCACCGGACGCACCGCGGGCGCGGGCGCGACCCGCTGCTGTACGCCCTTGAGGGCCTGCTCGGCCTGCGCCAACGGCCCGGCGATCTCAGGCGGAAGATTCTGGAGGCCGAACGGGGCGGCGATCGGAGCGGCGACCTTGGCCGCGACCGGAGCCGGAGCGGCGACCTGCTCGGCGACGGCCTGCACTTCGGCGACCTGCTGAATCCCCCGGATGCTGTTGCCCTTGGCCGTGGCGGTAGCCGCCTCCTCATCGGTATCGGAGGCGTTGTGCAGCAGCGGGGCTGCCATGGCCGGGGCCATCTGTCCGGCGGAGCCGATCAACGCACCCGTGGCGACAGCGACGCCCGCCGCCACCCGTACCCGATCGATCGCGACGGACCCGGCGCGGTGCCGCGTCGGCCGCCCCGCGGCGGCCTCGCCGATGAGACTGACAACAGTAACGGAATCGGGACCTACCCGGTGCTGCGACAAAACTGCATCCTTGCGTCGAAGAACAGGGCCGGATACCGTTCCCGGCGTCCCGCTCGATAAAAATCTAGTGAAGCTGGACATATAACGGGTTTAGACCCCGTCGTGACGGGAACTCTACCTCGTCGTGACCATTTCGCAACCTACGATCCGAAAAACCAGGTGCGTCCTGGGTCACACACCCCGCCGAGTCACACTGGGACCGTGATCATCGACCACTTGGACGTCCCGATCGCACTTGCCCCTATGGCGGGCGGACCGTCCACACCCGAACTGGCCGTAGCGGTCACCGAAGCGGGTGGCTTCGGCCAGCTGGCAACCGGCTACCTGAGCGCCACCGACACCGCCGCACGCATCGCTGCCACCCGCGCCGCCACCGACAAGCCGTTCGGGGTGAACCTCTTCGTTCCCGGCCGCGCGACCCCCGCCGCGGGCATCGCGGACTATCTCGCCGAACTCGGCACGACCCATGAACTCGGAGAGCCGAAGTTCGACACCGACGACTGGGACGCCAAACTCGACCTGCTCGTGGCCGATCCGGTCGCGGCCGTATCATTCGCTTTCGGCTGCCCTGACGCCGCGCAGATCGCCCGATTGCACGCGGCGGGCTCGGAGGCCTGGGTCACCGTCACGTCGGTGCACGAGGCGCGCATCGCAGTGGACGCGGGTGCCGATGTGCTCATCGCTCAAGGCGCCGAAGCGGGCGGGCACCGCGCCACCTTCGTGGATCAGCCCGCCGACGACCCGATCGACCCGCTGGGCCTGCTGGCATTGGTGCAACTACTGACCACCACCACCGACCTGCCGGTGGTGGCCGCGGGCGGTATCACCACCGGCAGAGGTATCGCCGCGATGCTCGCGGCGGGAGCCGTGGCCGTACAACTCGGTACTGCTTTCTTGCGCTGTCCCGAAGCGGGCACCAACCAGGTGCACCGCGCCGCCCTGACCACAGACACCCCGACCATGCTCACCCGCGCCTTCACCGGGCGCCGAGCCCGCGGGCTCCGTAACCGGTTCCTGTTCGAGCACACCGCCACCGCGCCTGCCGGATACCCCGAAATCCACTACGCCACCGCCCCACTGCGGGCCGCGGCACGGGCGGCGGGCAATCCCGACGAGACCAACCTCTGGGCAGGACAAACCCACACTCTCACCACGGAGCTACCCGCGGGAGAACTGGTCCGAGCATTGGCAGCCGATACGAAAAGTGCACTGGAAAAGGCACTTTCACGCCGAATCCAGGCTTGTTGACAACGACTTCCGATTAGACTCGAGTGGCATCGCACCGACATCCACCCCGGAGGTGAGCGCCATGTCTCTTGATGTCCCCGCCGCACTGCTCGAACGCGCCGAACGCGGCGAAATCGATGACGCCGATTTCGTCGAGGTCGTCCGTACGTCACTGCCCTACGCCTGGGACGTTGTCAGCCGGATAGCCGACGAACTCCGTTCCGGCACCGTGGAATTCGCGGACAATACAGTTCCGCCGCCGGACGAGGCGGCCCGCGGCCAATTACTGCGGGCCATGGCCTCCGATGCCATTCGCGGCGGATTGGAACGGCACTTCGAGGTGAAACTCGCCTTTCAGAACTGCCATCGGGTCGCCGCATTCCCGCTCTCCGCGGTCGGCGGCGAAACCTACACCACGTTCATCGGCACAAGAGCCCAGCTGCTCAACCAGAGCCCGGAACTGCGAAACTGCTGATCAACGCATACGGACCCCCGACGCGGCACACCATTTCGGTCCGCGCCGGGGGTCTGCTCTCAGCAGGATCCGCGCACTCGCACGCCCCTACTGCGCACAGCAGGCCGCAGGCACTACCGTCGTGAGCAGATACCGAGCTCCGCTCAATCGAACGTCTGCACTTCCAGTTCACCGGCGGCGTACTGGGCGCGCAACCGCTTCTTGTCGAACTTGCCCACGCTGGTCTTGGGTACCTCCGCGATAAACGTCCAGCGCTCGGGAAGCTGCCATTTCGCGAACTTGTCGGCCAGGAAGTCGCGCAGCTCTTCCGGGTTCGCCGCAGCGCCCTCGACCGACACGATCGCCGCCAGCGGACGTTCGTCCCACTTCTCGTCCGGAACCCCGACCACCGCTGCCTCGGCGACCGAGGGATGAGCCATGATCGCGTTCTCCAGATCGACCGAGGAGATCCATTCCCCACCGGACTTGATCACATCCTTGGCGCGGTCGACCAGGGTGAGATAACCGTCTTTACTGATCTTGCCGACATCACCGGTACGCAACCAGCCATCGTGGAACTTCTCCGGGTCGACCGGTGTGCCATCCGGTGAGTAGTAGGAACCGGTGATCCACGGGCCGCGCACCTCCAGCTCACCCAATGCCACACCGTCATTGGGGACCACGCTGCCGTTGTCGGCGACCAGACGGGCCTGCACACCGGCGGAGAACTGGCCCTGTGTCACCCGATAGGCCCACTGCTCCTCCTCGGTGCGCGCGCTCGCAGGCGGATGCGCCATACTGCCCAACGGCGAAGTCTCGGTCATGCCCCACGCGTGCACCACTCGTATTCCGTGTTTGTCCTGGAAGGTGCGCATCATCGACGGCGGAACCGCCGAGCCGCCGACCACAACCGCGCGCAGATGCGTGATGTCCTGCGGATTGACCGCCAGTTCCGCCAGCACGCCACCCCAGATGGTCGGCACCGCGGCAGCGAAGGTGGGCTGCTGCGCCGCCATGCACTCCAACAGCGGACCCGGCTGCAGGAATCGGTCCGGCATGAGCAGATTCGCCCCCGACATCAGCGCCGCGTACGGCAGCCCCCAGGCGTTGGCGTGGAACAGCGGGACGATGGTCAAGATCGTATCGCTGTTGAACAGACCCATACCGTTGTTCATGTTGACCTGCATGGCGTGCAGCCAGTTGGAGCGGTGCGAGTACACCACGCCTTTCGGGTCACCGGTGGTGCCGGAGGTGTAGCACATCGCGGCGGCAGTGCGCTCGTCGAGTACCGGGAAGTCGTAGGTGTCCGGCTGTGCGGCGAGCAGCTCGGTATAGGAATGCACCTGAATGCCCTCCGGTGCGGTGAGCGTCGCCGCGTCACCGTTGACCACGATGACGTGGCGGACGGTTTTCAGGTTCGGCAGCAGCTGGGCGAACATCGGCACCAGCGTGCCATCCACCAGCACCACCTGGTCCTCGGCATGATTGGCCACATAGACGACCTGCTCGGCGAACAAACGGATGTTCAGCGCGTGCAGCACCGCACCCATCGCGGGCACCGCGATGTAGGCGACCAGGTGCTCGTTGTTGTTCCACATGAAGGTACCGACTCGATCGCCGACACCGATACCGAGCCCACGCAACGCATTCGCCAACCGTGCCGACTCGGCGCCCACCTCACGGTAGGTCATGGTGCGCAGACCGGTACCGGTCCACGTGGACACGGTGGAATCACCGGCGAACGTCGATGCGTAGCGCAACAACGTGGCCAGCGACAACGGCTCGTCCTGCATAGTGCTCAACATCGGAACTCCTTTTCTTCAGTGACTTCCGCTCAGAAAGCCAAGTCTGTTTCGGCCACTTTCGGGGTCTGTGCGGTTACCCCGTAGAGCAATCCGATCCAGCGGATCGCTTCGGGATACAGAATTGGTTTGCCACTGGTGAGCACTGCACACGACAAGGCACGCTCCGGATCGGCCCATACTACGTTGTTGGTGAAGCCGAGATGACCGAATGCGCGCCGGGTATCCGGGCCGAACAGGCTGATCAGGCGACCACCGAGCATCGGACCGTAGCCGAAGCCGAAGTTCATGCCAAGCATGAGATCGGGCTCGAGGCGAGACTGCGGCACCAGCGCCGCCGCGATGGTATCCGGCCGCATCACCCGCACCCCGTCGAGTTCACCACCACGGCGGAAGATCTCGTAGAAACGGGTGAGTTCGACCGCGGTGCTGACCACATTGGCAGACGGTGCGATGACATCCAGATAGGCCGGGTCGTTGCCGGTCTCGATGGCCTCGGCGAGGCCGACTCCGAGCAGTCGATTCAGCGCGAGGGACAGCGGCGGCACCGGCGGCATCCCGGTCAGGTAATTGCTGGCAATCTCCGGGAAATCCCGCCAGGACGCACCGTAGTTGGTCCACCGGAAGCCCAGCGGACGCAGGATTTCCTCGGCCAAGACGGTACGGATGTCCTTGCCGGTCGCTCGGTGCACCACCTCACCGAGAATGAATCCCCCCGTCAAAGCGTGATAGGACTGGAAGTGCCCTGGCGGCACCGAAGGGCGCACGGCGCACAGATTCCGTACCAGCAGTTCCCGATCCGCGACCGCCTCGGCGGTCAACGCATGTCTCGGCAGACTCGCCACCCCGGACCGATGCGAGAGCACCTGTCCGATGGTGATGGATTCCTTCCCGTGGCAACCGTACTCGGGGATATAGCGGCTGATCGGCGCGTGCAGCTCGAGCAGTCCGCGCTCGATCAGCAGGTGTACCACGAACGCCGTGATGCCCTTGGATACGGAGTAGGTGACGAAAGGAGTACGCGTATCGACCGGCACCTTCGGCGTATCCGGTCCGTCGTCGGGACCATTGCCACGCGCATGCCCCAACGCCCGGTCGAAGACTATCTGCCCGTGTCTGCGCACGCAGACCTGGATGGCTGGGTGGATACCGCTGCGGTACACCAGCCGCATACGCCGCCAGATACGCTCGGCGTAGTCGGGCGCCAGACCTACTTCGGTAGGGGCCACCTCGGCGCCGATCGAGGCGACAGAATCGAGATCCTGGGGAATATCACAGCGGCGGACCAGGTCGGAAAGTTTGGGTAAGACGGATATACGTGTCGGCAAGGTTCAACACACACAGAGCATGAGCCACATCACATCGGGGATGTTACCCAACAGTAGGCCACACTGGGCAAGTCGAGCCGAGATCCATGCCCACGTATTCGACAGCTGATATCGCTGTGTTCCAGCCGGTCAGCTCTGGGTGGTGAGTTCGGAGTGCGCCGGATAGGCGTGCACCACAGCGGTGCGCAGCTTCGGTATCACCCGGGTGAGTGCGCGCTCGGCATCGTGCGCGACCCGATGGGCATCGGAGAGGGTCGTGGTCGGCGCGACATCCAGTTCGACATCCGCGTGCAGGCGATGTCCGATCCAGCGCATCCGCAGGCTGCGCACACACTGCACACCCAATTCCGCGAGCAACGCCTGTTCGGCCGCAGTGACCAACTCCGGCTCCACCCCATCCATCAATCGGTGCACGACCGCACGCGCCGCAGTCCGCAGTATCACGAGGATCGCGAGGGTGATCAGCAGGCCGATGATCGGGTCGGCCAGCGGGAAGCCAAGAGCCACTCCCGCCGCACCGAACAATACCGCCAGCGAGGTGAACCCGTCGGTGCGCGCGTGCAAGCCGTCGGCGACCAACGCCGCCGAGCCGATCCGCCGCCCCACCCGGATCCGATACAGCGCGACCGCCTCATTGCCGACGAACCCGACCGCTCCCGCCGCGGCGACCAAGCCGAGATGATCGATCGGCACCGGATCGAGCAGCCTTCGCACCGCCTCGTACCCCGCGATCAGCGCCGACAGCGCGATCATCGCGACGACGAAGAGCCCGGCCAGATCCTCCGCCCTGCCGAACCCGTAGGTATAGCGCCTGGTCGCGGCTCTGCGCCCGAGCGCGAACGCGATCCACAACGGAACAGCGGTCAGCGCATCGGAGAAATTGTGGATAGTATCGGCCGCCAACGCCACCGAACCGGAGGCCAGGACGATCAGCATCTGGACCGCCGCGGTACCACCGAGGACGATCAAGCTGATCTTGACGGCACGGATGCCGATCGCACCGTCCGCCAGCGCATCGTCCATCCGATCCGCGATATCGTGCCCGTGCGGGACGATGCTGCCGCGCAGCGCGCCGAACCGGCCCACCCGATGCGCATGGTGGTGTGCGGTACGGCCATGGCGCTGCCGCCGGGCCGCTGCCGTATCACCCGCTCCGGAAGTGCGTTTCGCGCGGCTCATAACGTGCTCGCTCGGTCTCCGAGAAGCAGATCCCGCACCGCCCCTTCTCCACGATGATGGGGCGGAACGCCAGGCCCGGCATGCTCCGCGTTGTACACCGCGTCTACCACCAATTGCCGCACATGGTCATTCCCCAGCCGGTAGAAGATCGTGGTACCCGACCGCCTGGTATCGACCAGGCGTGCCATCCGCAGTTTCGCCAGATGCTGCGATACCGAGGGCGCGGGCTTGCCCACCTGGGTAGCCAGCTCGCTTACCGACAGCTCTCGGTCGACCAGCGCCCACAGCACCTGCACCCGCGTCGGATCGGCGAGCATCCGGAACACCTCGACCACCAGCCCCACCTGATCTTCCGCGAGCGGAGCTTGCATTTCCCGATTATCTGCATTCATACGCAGATAATAGAGTAATGAGGTTGTCTACTGCACTACTCATCTCGTACCGGTGTGACGGCAGCACCCCCTGCGTCGCCACCGGCACACCGGCACACCCTGTTCCCAACAGCTCTGTCTTAGCCGAGCACAGTGCGGACATGCCAGCCGAGCAAGCGGATATCACCCGAATGAAATAAACCGAAACTCACAGCCGCACCGACAATTTCGATTCCCATCCCCTGCACACCCGGCCGACCAGCATGAACAGCGAAACATCAGTACCGAAGCCCGGCGCATAGTGTGCACACAGCTGCACGTGCAATCACCCGCCCGACGCGAACACCTCGGATACGGAAGCTCCGCCGGTGCGCGCACATCAGCGGACAATCGGCTCCGCACCCTCGCGCAGCGCACTGGCCGCCCGCCACGGCATACCCACCGCGCCTGCTCCCGGACCGGCAGCAGCGACACCGGACACTACGCAGTTACGGTGAAACAGCAGAAGCACACCGAACGACCCCGCGGGAGTAACCGATATGCCAGTAGACCGCATGCTGCCGACCACGGAGGCGGGGGATCTGCTCGAACTGACCCGCGATATCGCCGATAAGGTGCTCGAACCGCGGGTGGCCGAATGCGAGAAGACCGGGACTTTTCCCGACGGTATCTTCTCGGCCCTCGGTGCCGCCGGCTTGCTCAGCCTGCCCTATCCCGAGGAATTCGGTGGCGGCGCCCAGCCCTACGAGGTGTACCTACAAGTCCTAGAGGAGCTCGCTGCCCGCTGGGCCGCCGTCGCCGTCGCCGTCAGTGTGCACAGCCTGTCCTGCTATCCCCTGTTCACATTCGGCACCGATGAACAGAAACAACGCTGGCTGGGCGAGTTGCTCTCCGGGCAGACCATCGGCGCCTACAGCTTGTCCGAACCGCACGCCGGCTCCGATGCCGCGGCACTGCGCTGCCGGGCCACCCCGGTCGACGGTGGCTACCGGATCAACGGCGCGAAAGCCTGGATCACCAACGGCGGACGCGCCGACTTCTACACACTGTTCGCCCGCACCGGCGAAGGCTCGCGCGGAATCTCCTGCTTCCTGGTCCCCGGCGGCACTGATGGACTCGACTTCGGCAAACCCGAGGAGAAGATGGGCCTACGCGCCGTGCCGACCACCGCCGCGACCTACGACGAGGTATTCCTGCCCACCGAGCGCCGTATCGGCGCCGAAGGCCAAGGGCTGTCGATCGCCTTCAGCGCCCTGGACTCCGGTCGCCTCGGCATCGCCGCGGTCGCCACCGGATTGGCGCAACGCGCCCTCGACGAGGCCGTCGGCTATGCCAAAGAACGCGAGACATTCGGCCGTCACATCATCGACCACCAAGGCCTCGGCTTCGTCCTCGCCGATATGGCAGCCGCCGTCGACTCCGCTCGCGCCACATATATCGATGCCGCGCGGCGACGTGACCGAGGACTGCCCTACTCACGCCAGGCCAGTGTGGCCAAGCTCGTCGCCACCGACGCCGCCATGAAGGTCACCACCGATGCCGTCCAAGTTTTCGGCGGCTACGGCTACACCAAGGACTTTCCGGTCGAACGCTATATGCGCGAGGCCAAAGTGATGCAGATCTTCGAAGGAACCAATCAAATCCAGCGCCTGGTTATCGCCAGGCAACTCGCCGAGAACTGAAAGGCACTAGCGGCCCGCACCACCGCCGTGGCCGAAAATATCGATTACATGACCGCAGTTATCTTCTGACCTGCGAGTACTCTCACGTACGCTGAATGAATGACATCGCCGACCATCATCATCATCGGAGCCGGATTCGGCGGACTCGGCATGGCGCTGGAGCTGCGCCGCGCCGGGGTAGACACTTTCACCATCCTGGAGCGCGCCGATGATCTCGGCGGCGTCTGGCGGGCGAACACCTACCCCGGCGCGGCCTGCGACGTGCCCTCCCCGCTGTACTCCTGGTCCTACGCGCCGAAATCCGATTGGCCACGGCGGTTTTCCGAACAACGCGATATCCACACCTATATGCGCGAGGTCACCACGAAGTACAACCTCCGGCGCTTCATCCGTTTCGGCACCGAGGTCACCGAGGCGCAGTTCGACGCGGACAGCGGCCGGTGGACCGTACACACCACAGACGGCGCGCAGCTGACCGCCGATATCCTCATTCCGGCGGTCGGTCAGCTGTCCCGTCCCGCCATGCCCGCGATCCCCGGCATCGACACCTTCGAAGGGCCCGCGTTCCACTCCGCCGAGTGGAACCACGATATCGATCTGACCGGCAAGCGCATCGCCTGCATCGGCACCGGCGCCAGCGCGATCCAGTACATCCCGCGCATCCAGCCACAGGCCGCCCACCTCACCTTGTTCCAGCGCTCGGCCGCCTGGGTACTACCGAAATCCGATACCGAGTACAGCGCGGGCCATCACGCGATGTTCCGATACTTCCCACCGAGCAGGCTCGCCGAGCGCTTCACCATCTGGCTGCTCTTCGAAGTGCTCGCCCTGGCACTGACCGACATCCCCGCACTACGGAACCCGGTGATCGCGCTGGCCGACCGGCATCGAACCGAACAGATCACCGATCCCGAGCTACGGGCGAAACTGACGCCCGACTATGCGGCAGGCTGTAAGCGAGGACTGTTCTCCAACGACTACTTTCCCGCGCTGACACAGCCTAATGTCACCGTGGAGACCACCTCCATCGAGTCCATCACGCCGACCGGCATTCGTACCGCCGACGGCGTGGAGCACGAGGTAGATGTGATCATCTACGGCACCGGGTTCAAAGGCACCGAATTCCTCGCACCGATGAACATCTACGGCCTCGACGGCCGCAAGCTGGCCGATGTCTGGGGTGAGGCAGGCGCTCGCGCCTATCTCGGTCTGTCTGTCCCCCACTTCCCGAACCTGTTCATCATGTACGGCCCGAACACCAACGTCGGTTCCGGTTCGATCATCTACATGCTCGAATCCCAGGCCCGCTATATCCGTCAGGTGGTGGAGTACCTCACCGGCCGTCCTGGCCACTACCTCGCCGCCCGTGCTGCCGCCGAGCAGCAGTGGGACGACTGGCTGCAACGCCGTTTGAAGGACACCCCGTGGAACTTCTGTTCCAGCTGGTATCGCAATGCCGCCGGGCGGATCACCAACAACTGGCCCGGTGCTACTGCGCTATACCGCTGGAAGACAAGAACTTTCGATCCAAGCGATTATGAACAGTCGCAAGCCGCCACAGCGTATCGGCCTGCCGGGCATTCACTGCCTCGGCGGCCGCGACACACCCCTTCCCGACTGCATTCGGGAAGCGATGCGGCTTCTGAGCCTCCGACCCGGTAGACTGCGGACGTCCCGGGCGGGCCCACAAGCCCACCACGACCAGCCTTCGTAGCTCAGGGGATAGAGCACCGCTCTCCTAAAGCGGGTGTCGCAGGTTCGAATCCTGCCGAGGGCACAGCATTGCCGCATGTCGAGCCATCTTCTTGTCCGCGAAGCGGATCTCCGTACCCGGTTCGGTACGCAATGAGTACACAGTAGCGAAGTCCGCCCGCGCGGCGTACTCGATCAGAATGGCGAGCCAAGGCCGATCTATACGAAAGGGCCGGACCCCTTCTGGGGCCCGGCCCGGAACTTCACCGTCGAATCAACGGGCGTTGCTCGTGCAAACAACCTCGACGATCCGTGCGCCGCTCAGGTTGGCTGAGCCGACATTGGCGAGCGGTGCCGTCGGAGTAATCTCCGCGAGATTCTGATAAGCCTCACGCTCGGCCTCCATGCGGTTCGGGCCCGACCCCGCGGCCACACCCTCGTTGCTCTCGACCAGCGCACCGCAGCCGTTCGCCCACGCCACCATAACCCTGCAGTCGGTGTAACCGCAGTTGGCGAGCGCCACGTTCTCTGCCTGGTCGAAGCCGGCCTCGTCGACGCTCACTCCGTATGTCCAGCCGCCGTTGCCCACAGCGATCGCCGCGTACTGACCCGCCGCGTTCGCCGATCCCGCGCCGAACACCGACCCCACCGCAAGGCTGGTCACCGCGAAAGCGAAGCCGACCTTACCCATCAATCTCATCAAATAATCCTTCTCGTCGGATGCGTCCCGAAACCGGAACCCCGCAATCATTACCGCTGACATCGAATCCGTCCAATGATGAGGCGAGTGATACCGCCCGGCCGAACACACCCACGAGTTCCACCCCATGGATCCGGGTGACCTTTTCATCCCGCCGTCCAAGGGCGTCAGTGGATCAGCAGGGCACTGGACCCGCACGAGGTACCAGCCATCCATGGCGATACCGAGCCACCGACCGCCGACCACCGAGAGGCCTCCTCCCGATACACAGAACTCAACACCCGACCACGAGGCACGAACCGGAATCCTTCCAACCAGCCGACTCATGGCGTACCGATCCCCTGACACCACCGCTCCACCATGCGCCGCCATCAGCGGACAACAGGTCGCGATCCCTCGAAACAAAATCGAGTTCAGGCGCCCATGCAACGCAATAAATTCATCATCAATGACTCGCAAATAAAAACATCCCCACCGACAAGGTTTGTGATAATGCAGAACTCGCACAGTGATTCTATCGAAATCAATTCGATAGAATCATACTATAGTTTACATACATTGCAATGTAGGAATGACTACATACACCTTGGATACGCGACATAATATTCGAGCACAGTAAATTTCTTGTATAGAAGTTGCAAAGCAGGCAAACAGCACAGGCCCCCTCACTGAAAGCGCCTACGCTGGCTGTAGCGTCCACATCATAGATATGTGAAAAAATGCCACCGCGACAGGGATGGAGCGCGTGGTCGACAAAGCGATTTAGCAGCCCAGGAGTCCAAGTGTCTGATATTGCCATTGTCGGTATCGGCTGCCACTATGCCGGTGGTATCGAATCCCCCGAAGCGTTCTGGAATCTCGTGGTCGACAAACGTGACGGGGTGTGTGAGATTCCGCCGGAGCGATGGGATTGGCGACGCTTCTACGATCCTGATAAACAAACACCCGCACGTATGTATGTGAAACGGGCGGCGTTCCTCGCGGGTGATCCCTGGGCGTTCGATCCGGATTTCTTCGGGATCTCCCCACGGGAAGCGGCAGGGATGGACCCCCAGCAGCGGCTGGTCCTCGAAACCGCGTGGGAGGCGTTCGACGACGCCGGGATCGCCGGCCGGATCGCGGGTTCCTCGCTCGGGGTGTACATGGGCGCGTTCACCGTGGACCAGATAGGTGTTATGACGACCCCACAAATGTTGCCGTTCGTCGATATGCATACGGCGTCGGGGGCGTCGTACACGATGATCTCCAACCGGCTGGCCTACGCGCTGAATCTGGTCGGGCCTGCGATCACGGTGGATACCGCGTGTTCCTCGTCGTTGGTGGCATTCCATCTGGCCTGTCAGGGCATCGAGAACGGCGATTGTGAGATGGCCGTGGCCGGTGGAGTGACTGTGCTGGCACAGCCGGAGACGTTCGTGTCGATGTGTAAGGGCGGGTTCCTGGCCGCGGATGGGCGCAGTAAGGCATTCGACGCCTCCGCTGATGGCTACGGTCGTGGGGAAGGTGTCGGGATGGTGGTGTTGAAGAAACTCGACGCCGCCGAGCGGGACGGGGACCGGATCTACGCGGTGGTCAAATCCACCGGCTCGAATCAGGACGGGCGCACCACCGCGATCACGGTCCCGAATGCCGATCTACAGGAGCGACTCGCCAAAGAGGTCACTCAGCGGGCCGGGATCGCCCCGCATGAGGTCACCTATGTCGAAGCCCACGGTACCGGCACCCCGGTCGGAGATCCGCTGGAGCTCAAAGCCATCGGCCATGCCTATGGGGCAGTCGAGGGACGCACCACACCGCTCGGGGTCGGGTCGGTGAAAACCCAGCTGGGGCACACCGAAGCCGCGGCGGGAATCGCGAGTGTGATCAAGTCCGCGTTGGCGATCTCCCATCGCACCCTTCCCCCACAGTTCTGGTTCGACACCCCGAATCCGGATATCCCGTTCGAGGAGCTGAATCTGCGGTTGCAGCAAGACGCCGAGCCGGTAGGGCCGGAGGTCGATCGGGTCACCATCGCGGTCAACGGGTTCGGCTATGGCGGTACCAATGGTCATGCGATCCTGCAGGAATACCGACCACCGGAGCACACCGGTGGCAATGGGCAGGTGCGTACGCCAAGGCATTTCGGGGTATTGCCGCTCTCGGCGCGTAGTGAGCAGGCGGTGCGGGAGCTGGCTGGTGGGTTCGCCGAGCGGCTCGCCGAGGGCGCTGATCCGGGGTGGTTGGCCGAGGCGGCGTGGACCCGGCGTAACCATCACCCGTATCGAGCCGGGATCACCTTTACCGACGAGGCCGAGTTGGTGCAGGGGCTGACCGAGTTCGCCGAGGGTAGCGGGCAGGTGAGCCGGACGATCACCAGTAAGGTGGCCGAGCCGGTGTTCGTGTTCACCGGGATGGGTCCGCAGTGGTGGGCGATGGCCCGTGGACTCCTGCAGGCGAGTGGGATGTTCGCCGCCGAGGCTGCGCGGATCGATACCGAGTTCCAGCAGATCGCGGGCTGGTCGATCATCGAGGAGTTGTTGCGGCCGGAGAGTGAGTCGCGGGCGACATCCACGGTGGTGGCACAGGCGGGCAATTTCCTGGTACAGGTGGCGTTGGTGGCCGAGCTGGAAGCGTTGGGCATCCGGCCGGCCGCGGTGATCGGCCACAGTGTCGGTGAAGTGGCCGCGGCGTATGTGGCCGGGGTGTTGTCGCTACATGACGCGCTACTGGTGAGTTATCACCGAGCGCGGTTGCAGGCCACCACTGCCGGATCCGGGGGGATGCTCGCGATCGGGTTACCGCTGGCAGAGGCAGAAGAACTCATCGCGGGGGATGCCCGGGTGGATATCGCGGCGGTCAACAGCCCCTCGGCGGTGACTTTGGCCGGAGACATCACCCGCCTCGACGAGATCGCCGAAACCCTCGTCGAAGAAGGGGTGTTCGCCAAACGCCTGCAGGTGGAGGTGCCTTATCACAGTCATCTGATGGACCCCATCCTCGACGAGCTGCGCAGCCTGCTGGCCGAACTACAACCCACCCCACCACGGATCCCGTTGTATTCCACGGTCACCGGCACCCGGATCACCGACCCAGTGATGGATGCCGACTACTGGTGCGACAACGTCCGCAGACCGGTGCGCTTCGCCGATGCGACCCGCGAGCTCATCACCGCGGGCAGCCGGATATTCCTGGAGATCGGCCCGCACCCGGTATTGGGTGCCAACATCCGCGAGATCCTGCGAGCGACCGGCGAAACCGGCACCACTCTCGCGACCCTCAATCGCAAACAGGACGACGCCGACAGTATCCGGAAAATAATCGCCGGGCTGTACGCCGCCGGGGTGCTGGATATCGCGGCGCGGTTCGCCGACCTGCCATCCCCGACCCCGCATATCGACCTACCGGTCTACCCCTGGCAACACACCCACCTACGCACCGGAATTCCACTCGAACAGCTCCGTCACCACGGCACCCCCGACGGATACAGCATGCTGGGCGACCAGCAGCCCGACGACAGCCTGAGCTGGCAACTGGAGTTGAGTACGCAGACGTTGCCGTGGCTGGCCGATCATGTGGTGGACGGTGCCAGGCTTCTGCCCGGTGCAGGCTATCTGGACGCCGCACTGAGTGCCGCGGTGCTGCGCACCGAATCCATGGGAGTGGGAGTAGAGGATGTGCGCTTCTTGGCTCCGCTGGTCGTCAAAGAGGGCGAGTTACCACTTATGCGAATGGATCTGGAGGAATCCACTCGCCGCTTCACCATCCGCTCCCGCAGTGCGGTCGGCTCGGTCTGGACGGTCAACGTCACCGGCAGGCTGATCGAAGGCACCTACGAGCAAACCAAAGCCGAGGTCCCGCTCACCACATCGATGGACGAGGTCGACCCGGCCGAGTTCTATACCGAACTGGCCGAGAACGGGCTCGATTACGGGCCTGCGTTCCAACGCATCACCTCACTCTGGGACTCGGACACAACGGCAGTGGCCATTCTGGATGGCACCGGCACCGACGAGGGTCGCTATGCCGCGCACCCAGCGGTCGTCGATTCCGCCTTCCAGTCCGTGGCCAACCTGCTCAGTGACAGCACCCAGGACAGTGCCCGGGTCCCGGTATCGGTCGACGAGGTGCGGCTGCTGGCGCCGCTACCGGATACGCTCACCGTAGTGGCGCGCCTGCGGCGGGATGCCGACCGCCGCGAGAGCGCGGATATCGACCTGCTCGATGCCGACCACAACACCTGCATGCGGATCATCGGGTTGAAGTTCGGTTTTCTCGCGCCGCGCCCGGCCCCGATGCAGCGCATGGCCGACTTCTTCTACCAAGAACTCTGGCAGATGCACGATCCCATCGATCCCGCTGCCCTGCCAACGACCAGAGAACTGTTCACCCTGATCGTGATGCTCGGCGATACGCCGAACCGGACCGCACAGCAGATCCGGCGCATCACTACCCCCGGCTCAGCAGGCACCGAATTGTTCGTCGTCGGCGATTCCGAGCGTGCCGACTTGGAAACCGAACTGGCCGAGCGACTGCGCGTGGCCCGCACCCGCGATGGTGTCGAGCGACTGCATCTGGTGGTAGTCGCGAACACCGACTGCGACGATCTGGACAACCTGTGGACCCTGCGTCGTATCGCGGTGACCGCCGCGCAGTTCCTCGATACTTGGCAGGAAGAACACGGGGTCGAGCGGGGATTCGTCGGTGACCTCGATATCGTCGGCTCCGGCGACGACACCTATTACGCCTCGCTGATCACAGAGAACGCGTTCACCCATCCGGAGACCGATACCGCGCCGAACCCGGGCCAGGCCGCGCTCGTCGGTGGTCGGCGGGTACTACTCAACGAGCAGCCCTCGCTGCGGTGGCGGTTGATCGATCTCGACGGCCATGTGGCTGATGCCGATCTCGCCGCGGAGTTGACGATTCCCGGCGCGTTCACCTACGACCATGCCGACGAAGTGTTCCTGCATGACGGAGCCCGGTGGGTCACGACGGTGAGCCGCCCACTACAGAATCATCTGGATGCCCTCGACGAGCCGATACCGCTCACCGATCCGGAAGCCAATTTCCGTCTGGAACTGCCCAAATCCAAGGCCTTTGCGCACCTGAACTGGCGGCAGTGCGACCGACGCGAGCCAGGCCCCGGCGAAGTCGAGGTGCGGATGGTCGCGATCGGCCTCGCCTACAAAGACGCGATGAAGGTCATGGGTGTGCTCGGCGAACGCGAACTCGCCCCCACCTTCTATGGCCTCGAACCAGGTATGGAAGGCGCGGGCATAGTAGCCCGCGTCGGCCCCGACGTCACCGGTTACGAGGTCGGCGACCGAGTCTCCGCGATCTGCCCGAACATGGTTCGCCGATACAACACGCTGAGCACGGAACTGGTTTCCCTCCTCCAGGAGCACGCCGAACCAGGTTGGGTCAGCAGTTTCACCTCGTTCCTCGCGGCGGAGCATGCGCTGCTGGACTTGGCTCGCCTACAACCAGGTGAGACGGTGCTGGTGCACGGCGCGGCCGGCGGGGTGGGCGCGGCTACGGTACAAGTCGCCAAACTGCACGGCGCCCGGGTGATCGGCACCGCGAGCACCGACGCCCGCCGCGCCTACGTGCTCGAACAAGGCGCCGACCACACGGTGAACTCCCGGTCGCTGAATTTCGTCGACGATGTGCTGTCCCTCACCGACGGTCAGGGCGCGGACGTAGTGATCAACACCGCTCCCGGCGAGATCGCTACCAGGAACTTCAACGCGGTCAAGGAATTCGGACGCATCGTCGAGCTCGGTAAAGCCGATATCTACTTCGGCGGTGCGCTCGAACTGCGGAACTTCGACAAGAACGTAACCTACTCGTCTCTCGATCTCGATCGAATGATGAAGCTGCAGACCAAGCGGGTCGTCGGAGACATCATCAACGTGCTGCACCAGCTGAGCGAGGGCACCTACCGGCCATTGCCCTATCAGATGTACGGCACGGCCGAGGTCGCGCAGGCCTTCGAGGAGGTCGCGCGCTCCACCCGGATCGGCCGCGTCGCATTGGATATGACCGAGCAGACACCATTGGTATGTCAGCGACTCCCGGAGGTGGTCATCGACTCCGATGCGCGGTACCTGATCACCGGCGGATTCGGCGGATTCGGCTTGGCCGTCGGCCGCTGGCTGGTCGATAAGGGCGCCCGTCACCTGACCCTGATCGGCCGACGGGGTGCCACCACCGATGACGCCCGCGACCAACTCACCACCTGGGAAAAGCAAGGTGTCGACGTGGTCACCGAATTGTCCGATGTCACCGATCCGGAGGCGATGGCCGTGGTCTGCGGCCGCGCGCACTCCCCCGAGCATCCGTTGAAAGGCGTCTTCCACGCCGCGGGCGTTCTGGACGACAAGCGCATCGGTGATGTGGAGCTGGCAGGCCTGACCAAGGTATTCCGGCCCAAGCTCACCGGCGCGCGCGCATTGTGGCATGGTGTCGAGGCGGCCGGAGCACGACCCGACCACTTCGTCTTGTTCTCCTCCGGTGCCTCCCTTTTCGGCACCATCGGCCAGTACTCCTACACTGCGGCCAACCTCGCGGTGGAAGCCTATGCGGAGGTGCTGGCTCGGCAGGGCATCCCCGCACAAGCAATCGGCTGGGGGCATATGGTCGGCGCGGGCATGTTGGCGGGCGACGACAATCTCACTCGTTATCTGATCAACATGGGGTTCGACCCCATGGATATGGACGAGGGGCCACAGTATCTGGAACAGGCACTTCGGCTCGATGTCACCAGGGCCGATATCTTCCCTATCGCCTGGAACCGCCTCGCGGCCAGCGGGTTCCAACTGTCGCATACCGGTCGACTCGAAGACATGATCGCGGCGGCGGCACAGCACGGCTCGGCTACGGCCCGGCTGCGGGCCGAGCTCACCGCACTCGACGAGGCCGAACGCACTGAAGTCATCGCGCTGATGCTCGCCAAACAGCTGGCGACGGTCATGGGGGTGGCCGCCGAATCGATCGACCTGGCCACGCAGGTCACGGAATTGGGTCTGGACTCGCTCATGGCCGTCGAATTCAACACCCTGGTCAGCCAATCCCTTGATATCGACCTGACCGCACTGAAACTCGGGCGGTCGTTCACCCTGGAGCAGGCAGGCGCGAAGGCGGCTGAAGTGATCATCGACGGCTCCGGCTCACTGGCAGCGGCCGTAACGACCGATACCGCAGCAACAACGGAGATTACGGTATGACCGAATCACCACAAGAAGTAGCGGACCGGCTCTTGGCTGGGAGCAACTCCGGCAAGGCTGCGCGGGGCATACCGGCACGGAAGGTGACCCCATCGAAACCCGCACGGTCGGCAGTGCCATCGCGCCCGCCAAGAGGCCCTGGTGAGCAGTTCACCGATCACCCGGACTTGGCGCTGGCTCTCCAGCGCAAGAAGATGCTCGCCGAGCTGAGTGAGCAGAACAATATGATGATCCCGGTGTTCCCGACCCGAACAGGGGCGAACAGCGCGACGATCCGGATCACCGACCCGAGACTCGCCGGAACCGACCTGGTGAACTTCAGTACCTACGATTACCTGGGACTGAACAATCATCCTCGGGTGATCGAGGCCTCCGCACAGGCGACCGAGCAATACGGCACCTCGGCCTCGGCCAGCCGCGCCGTCAGTGGTCAGACCCCGCTGCATCTGCAGCTGGAACGACAATTGGCCGATATCTTCGATGTCGGTGACGCGATGGTGACCCCGAGCGGCTACCTGACCAACGCCGCCACCATCGGATTCCTCCTCAAGCCCGGTGATGTCGTGGTCTGCGATGAGTTCATCCACACCAGTGTGGTCGCAGGCGTGCAATGGTCCGGCGCTCGGCGGCTCACCTTCCGGCACAACGACCCCGAATCGCTGCGCTCGGTGCTGCGGGCCTCGCGCAATACCTTCGACCGGGCCTTGGTGGTATTGGAAGGCCACTACAGCATGGACGGCACCGTCGGCCGAGTCGCCGAGGCGGTCGACGTCGCCCGTACCTACGACTGCGCGGTCATGGTCGACGAAGCACACTCCTTCGGCGTCTTCGGCGCACATGGTCACGGCATCCGCGAGCACTACGGCATGCCAGGTGACGCGGTGGACATCTGGATGGGCACCCTGTCGAAGGCACTGGCCGGCTCCGGTGGATACATCGCAGGTAGCACCAAGCTCATCGAAGCGATCAAATACAGTGCGACAGCCTTCACCGCCACCGGCAGCTCGACCCCGGCCAGCCTCGGGGCCGCGCAAGCAGCCCTGGACGTGATGCATGACGAACCGCGACGACTGACCCGGCTATGGGCCAACGCCGAGCAGTTCCACACCCTGCTCACCGAACGCGGCCTGGATCTCGGGATGTCCGAAGGCACCCCGATCTGCCCGGTTATCGTGTCGGGCGAACTGCGCTCCGGCTTCGTCTCCTCCACGCTGCTGCAGCAGGGCGTCTACGCTGCCTTCATCACCGCCCCGACAATTCCAGCGGGCCAAGAACGAATACGGTTCTTCCTGACCTCGGAACACACACCGGAACAACTGCTTTCGACAGCCGACCTGGTCGCGAAAACAGTGGCACAAGCGAAAGAAATCCCGGACCCTACGGCCGACACGTAATCGAAGCCGCACTCAGCATTCGCCACGTGCCCGTGGCTCCCCGGAATCCGCCCTGAGCACATCGCGCGACAGCCGATCCGCCAGCCGCGTGGTCTCGGGCAAGCGATAGCGGGGAGCCGCCGCCAATACCTGACGGCATGCCGTATCCAGATTGGTCCGATGCCCGACCGATACGAAGACCGGTTTGGTCCCGGTCCGAGTCCGTAACGCCCGGCCTACCGTTTCCCCATCGAATCGCAGTGCCGCACTGTCGCCTCGGTGCGGCCCCGGCGGATCGGAAGTCCCGACGAATGCCGTCTTACCGACACCGATACTCGGTAGTCCGGTCAACACCCCCACATGGCACGCCAAACCGAACCGACGCGGATGGGCGATACCGTATCCGTCGCAGATCAAAAGATCCGGCACAGTGGAGAGCCCCTCCAGTGCCCGCATCAGCGTCGGAAGTTCCCGGAACGCGAATAACCCAGGTACATAAGGAAACTCGGCTGTCCCGGTAGCTGTCGCCTGATCGACCACTGCCAATGTCCGCGCATCGAGCACAACCACTGCCGCCGCCACCCGATCGGATTCGGTCGCATAGGACACGTCCAATCCCGCGATCATCCTCGGCTCGTCCGGACCGGCTACATCCAGTTCCAAAAGCGGCCGCAACTGTTCCTGGATGCGCAGCGCCTCCTGCTCATCCGCAGGCCAGCGGTGCGGAACCGATATTTCCATGGGGTGAAACGCCTTTCCGGCACCGGGCATGCGTTCGATCAGTACAGCATTACGGTATGCGGTGACCGGACCACATACCGCATCTGTGTACGTCTCTCCTCATGATGGCAGCCCGAGCTCCCCGAAAGAACGTGGCACAGCGTGGTACGCTGTATACATGGCTGTTCCCGAAATGTCGCAGCCGACCGAGGTCAGCGTGCGCCAGTTTGTGAATGACTCCGGCGGTGTAACCCGCGGCCTGCGGGACGGTCGGCGCTACGTCCTGACCATGAACGGCGAACCGTTGGCAGAGGTGACACCGATCAGACGGCACTGTTTCGTCACCACCAGTCAGGCCCAAGCAATGTTCGCTACGGCTCCGACACTCGACTACACCGACCTACGACGCGACCTGGACGTGACGATCACCGACGAACTTTCCGACGATCCACTCGAAGGAACTGATCTGTGAGCCGTACCGCACGGGGCGTACTCGACACCGGCATCATCGCGGCCCTCGCCTTGTTCGATCCCGCCGAGCTGCCTGTCGAGTCCGCGATTACGGCGGTCACACTAGGCGAACTGTCCCGTGGACCGTATGCGACCGACGATCCGGTCAAACGTGCGCGCTGGATCGTCGTATTACAACACGCTGAGGCGACATTCGGGGAAGCGCTTCCCTACGACAGTGAAGCCGCGCGTGTCTTCGGCCTGATCTGCGCCTCGGTATACGCGGCCGGTCGGCAACCAAGACGGCGGACGGCTGACCTGATGATTGCCGCGATCGCCGCGCGAAACGGTTTGCCGCTGTACACAACCAACCCCAAAGACTTTGCCTGCCTCGACGATCTCGTCACGATCGTGCCGGTCACCCGCCCCGATGGCGCAACCGGCTGATGCCCAATACCGGCGAACGCACCCAATGCAGGTGGCAACTGAGCGTCGACAAGGAACCTGGAGAGGCCGTCCGCAGGATCGGATGATCTATCCACTCCGTGTCTATCGCAAGGGTTCAGGAACCGACCCACCCCCCGGAAAACGCGAACGGCGCCGCTCCCGAAGGAGCGGCGCCGTTCTCAGCGATTCAGTGAATCAACGAATCACTTGATGATCTTCGTGACGCGACCGGCGCCGACGGTGCGGCCACCCTCGCGGATCGCGAAGCGCAGACCCTCGTCCATGGCGACCGGCTGGATCAGCTTGACGGACATCTCGGTGTTGTCACCGGGCATGACCATCTCGGTGCCCTCGGGCAGGGTCACAACGCCCGTCACGTCAGTCGTACGGAAGTAGAACTGCGGACGGTAGTTGTTGAAGAACGGGGTGTGGCGGCCACCCTCGTCCTTCGCCAGGATGTACGCCTGGCCCTCGAACTCGGTGTGCGGGGTGGTGGTGCCCGGCTTCACGACGACCTGACCGCGCTCCACGTCCTCACGCTTCAGACCACGAACCAGCAGACCGACGTTGTCGCCCGCCTGGCCCTGGTCGAGCAGCTTGCGGAACATCTCGACACCGGTGACGGTGGTCTTGGTGGTCTTCTCCCGGATGCCGACGATCTCGACTTCCTCGTTCACGTTGATCACGCCACGCTCGACGCGACCGGTGACCACGGTGCCACGGCCGGTGATGGTGAAGACATCCTCGATCGGCATCAGGAACGGCTTGTCGGTCTCGCGCACCGGGTCCGGGATGGACTCGTCGACCGCGTTCATCAGTTCCAGCACCGCTTCGGACCACTTCGCGTCGCCCTCGAGCGCCTTCAGACCGGAAACCCGGACGACCGGCGCGTCCTCGTCGAACTCCTGCGAAGCCAGCAGCTCGCGGACCTCCATCTCGACGAGCTCGAGGATCTCCTCGTCGTCGACCATATCGGCCTTGTTCAGCGCGACCAGGATGTAGGGAACACCGACCTGACGGGCGAGCAGCACGTGCTCACGGGTCTGCGGCATCGGGCCGTCGGTGGCGGCGACCACCAGGATGGCACCGTCCATCTGCGCCGCACCGGTGATCATGTTCTTGATGTAGTCAGCGTGACCCGGGGCGTCGACGTGCGCGTAGTGGCGCTTCTCCGTCTGGTACTCGACGTGGGAGATGTTGATCGTGATACCACGAGCCTTCTCCTCCGGCGCCTTGTCGATCTGATCGAAAGCGAAGCTCTCGTTCAGATCCGGGTACTTCTCGGACAGCACCTTGGTGATCGCCGCGGTCAGCGTGGTCTTGCCGTGGTCGACGTGACCGATGGTGCCGATATTGACGTGCGGCTTCGTCCGCTCGAACTTCGCCTTCGCCACTTCTTGGTCCTCCTGGACTTGTTGGTGCGTGCAGTTGCAGCAGTGCTGGATCGGGAAAGGGTCTTACAAACGCCCGGGAGTTGTCTACTCGCCGGTCGCCTTGGCGATGATCTCCTTCGACACGTTGGCCGGAACCTCCGCGTACGAGTCGAACACCATGGAGTAGTTCGCCCGGCCCTGGGTCTTCGACCGCAGGTCACCGATATAACCGAACATCTCCGAGAGCGGAACCAGCGCCTTGACGACACGGGCACCACTGCGTTCCTCCATGGCCTGGATCTGACCACGGCGGGAGTTCAGGTCGCCGATCACATCACCCATGTAATCCTCGGGCGTGATGACCTCGACCGCCATCATCGGCTCGAGGATAACCGGACCGGCCTTGCGAGCCGCTTCCTTGAGCGCCTGCGCGCCGGCGATCTTGAACGCCATTTCCGACGAGTCCACGTCGTGGTATGCGCCGTCGAGCAGGGTGACCTTCATGTTCACCAACGGATAGCCCGCGAGCACGCCGTACTGCATGGCGTCCTGGGCACCGGCGTCCACCGAAGGGATGTACTCCTTCGGCACCCGGCCACCGGTGACCTTGTTCTCGAACTCGTAGTGCGCGCCGTCCTCGCCGACGAACGGTTCGAGGGCGATGATGACCTTCGCGAACTGGCCCGAACCACCCGTCTGCTTCTTATGGGTGAACTCGAGCTTCTCGACCTTCTTGGTGATCGTCTCGCGGTAGGCCACCTGCGGCTTGCCGACGTTCGCCTCGACCTTGAACTCGCGCTTCATGCGGTCGACCAGGATGTCGAGGTGCAGCTCGCCCATACCGCCGATGACGGTCTGGCCGGTCTCGGCGTCGAGCTTGACCGAGAAGGTCGGGTCCTCTTCGGAGAGACGCTGGATCGCGGTGCCCAGCTTCTCCTGGTCGGACTTGGTCTTCGGCTCGATGGAGACCTCGATGACCGGGTCCGGGAAGGTCATGGACTCCAGCACGACCTGGTTCTGCGGATCGCACAGGGTGTCACCGGTGGTGGTGTCCTTGAGGCCGATCACCGCGTAGATGTGGCCAGCCGAGGCGGCGCCGACCGGGTTCTCCTTGTTGGAGTGCATCTGGAACAGCTTGCCGAGCCGCTCCTTCTTGCCCTTGGTCGAGTTGATCACCTGGGCACCGGAGTCGACCTTGCCGGAGTACACGCGCACGTAGGTCAGCTTGCCGAAGAATGGGTGCACCGCGATCTTGAACGCCAGGGCCGCGAACGGCTCATCGGCATTCGGCTTGCGGGTCAGCAGCTCCTCTTCCTTACCTGGCACGTGGCCGGTGGTGGCCTCCACGTCCAGCGGCGAGGGCAGGTAGTCGATGACCGCGTCCAACATGGGCTGCACGCCCTTGTTCTTGAACGCCGAGCCACACAGCACCGGGTAGAGCTCGGAAGCCACCGTCATCTTGCGGATGGCGCCCTTGATCTCTTCGATGGTCAGCTCTTCGCCGCCGAAGAACTTCTCCAGCAGCGCCTCATCGGATTCGGCGACGGTCTCGAGCAGTTCCTGGCGGTACTGCTCGGCCTTCTCCTTCAGCTCCTCCGGGATCTCGACGACCTCGTACTGCTCACCGAGCTTGGTCTCGCCCCGCCAGACCTTGGCATTGTTCTCGATCAGGTCGACGATGCCGGTGAAGGTGTCCTCCGCGCCGATCGGCAGCTGGATGACCAGCGGCTTGGCGCCGAGGCGGTCCTTGATGGTCTGCACGGTGAAGTAGAAATCCGCACCGAGCTTGTCCATCTTGTTGACGAAGCAGATCCGCGGCACGTCGTACTTGTCGGCCTGACGCCACACCTGCTCGGACTGCGGCTCGACGCCCTCTTTGCCGTCGAACACCGCGACAGCGCCGTCGAGCACGCGCAGCGACCGCTCCACCTCCACGGTGAAGTCGACGTGCCCGGGGGTGTCGATGATGTTGATCTGGTTGTCTTTCCAGAAGCACGTGGTAGCCGCGGAGGTGATGGTGATACCACGCTCCTGCTCCTGCTCCATCCAGTCCATCGTGGCGGCGCCGTCGTGGACCTCACCGATCTTGTAGGTGATGCCGGTGTAGAAGAGGATGCGTTCAGTTGTGGTCGTCTTGCCCGCATCGATGTGGGCCATGATGCCGATGTTGCGGACCTTGTTCAGGTCGGTGAGCACGTCCTGTGCCACGGAAATCTTCCCCGCTCGTAGCTAGTTGGGATTATCGGGGACGACCCTGTGGTCGCCACTATGTCAACGCAGGAAGCGGCCGATGAGTGCCGCCTTCCGATTGCGCTTCCCGACCCGGACGACGGGCCGGGAAGACGTCACCAGCGGTAGTGCGCGAAGGCCCGGTTGGACTCGGCCATCTTGTGGGTGTCCTCCCGGCGCTTCACCGAGGCACCGAGACCGTTGCTGGCGTCGAGCAGTTCGTTGGCCAGCCGTTCGACCATGGTCTTCTCCCGGCGCGCCCGGGAGAAGTTGACCAGCCAGCGCAGCGCCAAGGTATTGGCCCGGCCCGGACGGACCTCGACCGGAACCTGGTAGGTGGCACCACCGACGCGGCGGGGCTTCACCTCCAGCGAAGGCTTCACATTGTCCAGCGCACGCTTGAGGGTGACCACCGGGTCGGTACCGGTCTTCTCCCGCGCCTGCTCCAGCGCACCGTAGACGATGCGCTCGGCGGTGGACTTCTTACCGTCCAGCAGGATCTTGTTGACCAGCTGCGTAACCAGCGGCGAACCGTAGACCGGGTCGTTGATCAGCGGACGCTTGGGTGCGGGGCCCTTGCGTGGCATATCAGCTCTTCTCCTTCTTGGCGCCGTAGCGGCTGCGGGCCTGCTTGCGGTTCTTCACACCCTGAGTGTCGAGCGAGCCGCGGATGATCTTGTAGCGAACACCGGGGAGGTCCTTCACACGACCGCCGCGGACGAGCACCATCGAGTGCTCCTGCAAGTTGTGGCCCTCACCCGGGATATAAGCCGTGACCTCGACCGCGCTGGTCAGGCGAACACGCGCGACCTTACGCAGCGCGGAGTTCGGCTTCTTCGGGGTGGTGGTGTACACGCGGGTGCACACGCCACGACGCTGCGGGCTCCCCTTCAGGGCCGCGGTCTTCGTCTTGGCGACCTTGTCGCGGCGACCCTTGCGGACCAGCTGGTTGATGGTTGGCATAGACCGGCTTTCCTTGTTGATTAACGCGGTGGCTGGAACTTCATGTCGGTGTTCAATTGGCGGCGCTCTGCGGGCTCGCGGTCGAGCTGCCGTTTCCGGGCCCGGCGTTCACGTCGCTGTCATCGAGCTTTCACTCGCACGTCCGGCCACGTTTCTCGCGTCCCGAGGTCGGGCGTGTCGCGCGCGGCGCGGAGCCCGAATTCCGGGCACGCTGGATTCGTCGGCCGCTCTCGCTGGCCTACGGTCACGCACGAACTTGCCCGCATGCTTCCGGGCACAGCCGTCCACGATACTCCCGGCCGGGACATAGGGTCAAAGCGGGACGGCACGGCGCTGCGCTACCTGGCCAGATTCAAGGTCATCTCCATGAGTTTCGTGGCGGCGCCACAAGGATCGGGATGCGCGGAGCCGGGACGGTAATTGATCCACCAGCCGATCACACCGTTATCCGGCGCACTGGCCGTCACACCACAGGAGTCGGGATCGTCCGGGCGCCGGATCTGCAGCGCGAGCACACTCTGCACGGTGATATTGGTGGTGAGATAGCCGAGTTTGTTGTTCGTCTGCTTCTCGTTGCTCAGCGTACCGTTCTCGTACCAGTTGAGGGTGGCCATGGCATTTCCCCCCGGCGCGCCGATCAGATCCCACATGCACACCGCGCCGAAGAACGAGTCGCGGACCTGGACACCCTCCCCGATGGCCTTGCCGATCTGCCCAGGGGACAGGATCTCACATTCCCGCAGCAGCTTGTCCAGCCTGGTATCGATCGGCCTGCTGCCACCCATCGGCTGCGCGGATCCGGGAATCACATTGCCGCAGCCACCCGCGGACAGCGCGACGACAGCCGCGGCCACCACGACCGCGCCTCGCCCGCCGAACCCTCTGACCTTGTTCATACGCCCCCTCACTGCAGCCGCTGCAGAGTCAACTCGGCGAGAGCACGGCTGCGGTCGCATGGGTTTCCGGATATCGTGGCGAACGTCCCACCATAGGTCGACCATTCGAAGAAATCATCACCGAGCTGTACCGCCAAGTCGCAGATCTGCCCGCTCGGGTCCAGCGCGGCGAATCCGGTGTGCCCAGCCACGGTGATCGGATCCGGCGCGCGGCCTTTGACTGTCACCCAAGCCCGTTCCCGTTCGATCGGACTACCCCGATAAGATGCGAAAGTGATGCTGGCAGAACCGATTCCAGCTGACTGCCAGTTACAGCCCACCCCGTTGCGGAACACTCCGGACAGTTGGCCGAGTCCACCGAGGTCGCGCACCTCCTCGTCGGTCACGTGCCCACACTCCCCGACGAAAGGACCCAAGGGGACCACCTTCGGCGCGGGGCGCGATGCCCCCTCACCCTCGGACTGCGCGCCCGAACCGCATCCAACCAGCGCGAGCACCAGGGCCGTCGCCACGACGATCGCCGACTTGATCCGCATGCCCGAGACTCTACCGAGGTACCGACGGAAGCGGTTCGACGAGATTTCCCGCCCGATCTCACTACGGAGCAGGAAGACGGGAGAATTCGAAGACGAGATAAGCCAGGGAAAACAACCTTGCCGGTGAAAGACTGTTATCTTATGCTGACATCCAACTGAAGCAGACTATTCCATGTCACTCGGATGAGGTGAACCATTTATCCAGGGGAGGGATTCCACACTGCACTCGGATATCACGGCTCGAGTATCACGCCACCACACTCCGGAAAACCGGGACTCGATATGAGCCGGGCATACATATCAGTAGACCATCTTGTACAAGCATGCATGGTGAAGGATTCGAAAATGAGACTCGGATTGACAGCCACTACCACCGGCATCCTGGCAGGTCTGGCACTCGCTGGAACCGCAGCACCAGCATCGGCGACATCTGCCATCATCGGCGTGTATCCGGATCGTTTCGCATGTGTCGAGGCGCGGGCGAAGATGTTCCCCGGACAATACGAAGATTTTTTCTGCGTGACCTACAATTCAGAAGATCCCTATAATCCGAATCAGCCCCATATATTGTATCGCGGAAAACTGCAACCCTGATAAGGGAGAAAATTGCGGTTCCAACGGCCCGCCGCGCAGCCGAATCCACGGCGGGCCGCTCTCCATGAAATATCTTCGGATGCACAGTTCGCAACCGATCATAAATTTCCGCGCGCCGCTTGTTCGATCTCGATGGCCTGGAAAAGGGCCTTGAAATTTCCCTTGCCGAAACCGAGAGAACCATGGCGCTCGATGAGTTCGAAGAAGACGGTAGGACGGTCGGTGAGCGGTTTGGTGAAGATCTGCAACAGATAGCCGTCTTCATCCCGGTCCACCAGGATGCCGCGGCGCTGGAGTTCCGCTACCGGGACGCGGACCCGACCGATGCGAGCACGTAATTCGGGGTCTTCGTAGTAAGCGGCCGGTGTCGTCAAGAACTCGACACCCGCACGGCGCAACGCATCGACACACGTGAGGATGTCACCGGTAGCGAGCGCGATGTGCTGCACCCCAGGACCACGATAGAAGTCCAGGTATTCATCGATCTGCGAGCGCTTCTTCCCGATGGCGGGCTCGTTGAGCGGAAACTTCACCCGGTGATTACCGTTGGCCACGACCTTGCTCATCAGCGCCGAGTAGTCGGTGGCGATATCGTCACCGACGAACTCGGCCATATTGGTGAAACCCATGACTCGCCGGTAGAACTCGACCCACTCGTCCATCTGCCCGAGTTCCACATTGCCCACGACATGGTCGATCGCTTGGAACAGCCGGGCCGGTGCGCCGTCCAGCGGCTGGTAGGTGGAGCGGCGGGCAATGTAGCCGGGCAGATAGGGCCCTTGATATCCGGACCGGTCGACCAGTGTATGTCTGGTCTCACCATAAGTGGCCAGTGCGGCGGAACGGACGGTGCCGAAGTCGTCGGTATCGTCATGTGGTTCGACCAGGACAGTAGCGCCGTGCGCACGGGCCCAGGCCACACAGCGGTCCACATCCGGCACTTCCAGTGCGATATCGACTACGCCATCGCCGTGCCGAGCATGCTGCGCGACCAGCGGGCTGTCCGGGTCCACTGCTCCGGTGATGACGAACCGCGCTGCGCCGCTGCGCAAAACGAACGCCTTGTGGTCGCGGTTGCCGGTTTCCGGTCCGGAATACGCTTCCAACCGCATACCGAAGGCGGATTCCAGGAAATGCGCGGTCTGCGTGGCATTACCCACTACCCAGACCAGAGCGTCCCACCCGATGACCGGGAAGGGGTCGCTACTGGTGTCGTGGTCGACCAGCCCGACGAGGGTGCGTAACTCACTGTCGTCGGGAACGACGCCGGACCGGGTATCAGGCAGGTTCTCGATGGTCATGCTCCAAGGAAAACGGTGACGCCGCGTGGTAGGCAACAACCCTGATTCCCACTAGGCAGTGTGGTGAATCCGGCTAGCAAGGAGGCCGAGATGCTGGACAATTTGAATAGCATCAGCAGGACAGGCAACAAGCCTGGCCGATGCCCGAACGGAGGCCGTCATGCCGGGCACACCCGCGAAGCTCGACGAACTCGATCTCGCCATCCTCACCGCGATGCACGAATATCAGAAGGCGGGCATTCTCGAGCTGTCCCGCCGGACCAAAGTCGCCAGGGCCACAGTACAAGCCCGGATCGCGCGCATGGAGGACTCCGGCGTGATCGCCTCCTATGATCCGCAGATCGACGTCACCGCCGCGGGGTTCGATGTGCAAGCATTCGTCACGCTGGAGATCGCCCAGGGAGCACTCGACACGGTAACGGCCGAACTCGACGCCATTCCCGGCGTGCTGGAGGCCTACGCCACCACCGGCTCCAGCGATGTCCTGTGCCGGATCGGCGCCGACTCACACTCCGGATTACAGACGGTGCTGCTTAGCATCGACCGGACCTCATCGGTCGTGCGCTCACACAGCGTCATTGTGCTGTCCACCGTGGTAGCTCGGCGAACGCTGCCCCTGCTGCGCACACTGCACCGGACCGGAACCACGAAGGCGCCCGCCTATCGGCATGTCCGCGAACCATAGCCGAGCCCGCGCGCATCGCTCGGTCGACCGAGCCGATCGGCGGGTACCTCCGGGATCTCGGCCACGCACCTGCTCGCCCGCCCGGAGAACGGCGCCGCGCCGAGGCGACTCGGCAGGTAGGCGGTGCGGCATCGCGTCCGTCGGCACAGTCGCCGGAGCGAGATCCACGATGCGATGACACGAGTGGGCAACCGTCCGGCGTACTGCTCTCCGCAGCCGTCAGCGCAGCGTGACCACAACCTTGCCGGTGGCGGTGCGGTTGTCCAACGAAGCGACTGCCTCAGCGGCTTTGTCCAGCGGGTACAGCACCGGATCCGGCGGCGCGATCACACCGGCGGCCAGCAGCGGTTCCACCTCGGCCCACTGTTGCTGCAGATAGCCCGGATGCGACATCACCCACTCACCCCATGCCGCGCCGATCACCTCGACGTTCTTCAGCAGCAGCCGGTTGACTTTGACGGTGGGGATCTCCCCCGCGGTGAAGCCGACCACCAGCAACCGGCCCGCCGAGGCGAGCGAACGAATGCTGTCGGTGAAACGATCGCCACCGACCGGGTCGAGCACGATATCGACACCGCGGCCACCGGTCAGCTCCTTGACCGCCGCGAGCCAGCCATCGGTCAGCACCACATCGGTGGCGCCATTGGCGCGAGCCACCTCGGCCTTCGCCTCGGTGCTCACCACCGCGATCACGCGCCCCGCACCGAGCGCGGCAGCCATCCGCAACGTCGAGGTACCGATCCCACCCGCGGCGCCGTGCACAAGCACGGTCTCGCCCGCAGCCAGCCTGCCCCTGGTACGCAGGCAGAAGTGCACGGTCAGGTCGTTGAACAGAATGCCTGCGCCCGCCTCCAGCGAAACATTGTCCGGCAGGCGGAACACCATCCGATCCGGTACCACCGCCGTCTCGGCCATGGCGTTGCCGAGCAGCGTCAGCGCGACCACCCGATCGCCTGCCCGCACATGCGCGTCCTCCGGAGCTGTGCGCACAATGCCCGCGACCTCACCTCCGACGACGAACGGCAACTCGGGTTTCATCTGATAGAGCCCGCGCGTCATCAGCACGTCCGGAAAAGCGACACCCGCCGCGTGCACGTCGATCACGACCCCACCCGGATAAGGCGTTGGTTCCGGGATGTCCACGATTCGAACCGCTTCCGGTCCGTCCAGCTTGTCGACCTGGGCTGCGCGCATGTGCTGACCTCTCTGTCCAGTGCGACGGCAGAATACGACGCCGTACCGACAACCTAACCGGCTACTGCGGGTACCTGTCCAGATCACCCGATTTTGCTATGCTGACCGCGGCCTCCCGGACGGGAGGGAAGGGGGATTCGTGGTCGAACGAAATCCACGGCGAACTGCGGCAATACGAACTGCGGTTACGATTCGGATCGATGCGGAAGCACTGCTGCATCCGGAGACACTGCGAGCGTGCGCGCGCCGGACCACAGCGGTCGCCGATCCGGACGAAGGCAAGGGCCTTTCGAGGACATCATCTATCGGCGACCGGTATTCGATCGACCGATACAGCTCATTCGACACTGCCCTCGGTGTGGCCGCGGTGAGCTCCGGCAGCGCTCATCAGGGCCACTGATCCATGCCCGCTCTACCGACAGCTCGTGCCCTTCCGGTAGTACCCGGCCCGGACGATGCGGCGAACGAAGGGAAGAGGTCCATCCCCTGGCAGCTCTGGCCCTGATAGGTACAGACGGACTATGAAGGAAGGTAGCGGCTCGAACGAGAGGGAACGGCATACGCCCCGTACAGTCGTCGTTACAACAGCAACGTATGAAGAAACGCGGCACGCAGTGCAGCGCGAGGAGCACCAGTGTCACTCGATGAGCCACTCGCCCCGCCTCCGCAGGAGGGCATCGGCTTTGCTTCGGCATGGCCCGTCCGGGCCGGCGATGTGGATCCCTACAATCGGTTGCGGTTCGATGCTGTCGCCCGCTACCTGCAAGATATCGCCTGGGAAAACGCGTACAAGACATTCTTCCACCAGACCGACCCCGATTGGATCGTCCGGCGGACGGTCATCGATGTCATCCGTCCGATCCTGTGGCCGGACGACATCCAGTTACTGCGGTGGTGCTCGGCCATGTCCACCCGATGGACCAATATGCGGGTACGCATCACCGGCGGAAACGGCGGCCTGATCGAGACCGAAAGTTTCTGGATCAATCTCAGCGAGTCGACCGGTATGCCCGCACGGATCAGCGATGAAGGACTCGCCCACCTGGCTCGTACGGCTGGGGAGCACCGTTTGCGGTGGCGTCCCTACCTGACCGACAACACGCCACCGGAGTCGGATGTCGACCTGCCGTTTCCGGTGCGCGCCACCGATATCGACCAGTACAACCACCTCAACAATGCCTTCTACTGGCAGGCGGTAGAGCAGTTCCTGGTCGAATACCCCAAGCTGCTCGCGCGGCCACACCGCGCGGTGATCGAATACGTGGCACCCGTGCTCGCACGTGAGCATGTCTCCGTGCGCAGCAGGTACGAGCCGGGCGATCGGACCGGACAGCCGGTGCTGCGGCTGTGGTTCGTGGTCGGCGGGACCACCACCACACTGGTCCGCATCATGCCGCTGCCCGCCTGAGTTACTCCAGCGCGGCACAGGCGGACGCCACGTCCCGATGGCCGGATCTCGTAGGACCCGGCCGATCCGAGGAACGATCAGTCGCCTGCGGCCCCGAGCAGATCTTCCCTGGTGGTGAACTTGACCCGCGGTCGGCCTGCGACCTTGCCCGCCGCCTTCTCCGCTTCGTCGATCGCTCGCCAGCCCGCCCGATCCACCAGATCGGCTCCACGTTCTTCGAGTAACGCCCGCAGTGCGGCGCGGTCGCCCTGCGGCGCGCCGAGCGTGCCCGCGACGAAATCCGCGATCAGCAGATCGACCGTCTCCGCTGAATCGTTCCGGTTCGAACCGATGACACCGCGAGGACCGCGCTTGATCCAGCCGCTGACGTACACACCGGGCAGCGGGTGGCCGTCCGCGCCGATCACCCGGCCGTTCTCATTGGGCACAATGCCACGGTCCTCGTCGAACGGCAGCTCGCCGACCGGCTCACCGCGATAACCGACCGAGCGCAGCACCAGCGTGGCAGCGATGCTCTCGGTGCGGTCGGTCGGCCTGGCTGTCGGCTGACCACCCGTATCGACCAACTCGTTGTGGACCAGCTCGACCGACTCGACCTGCTCGGTGCCGGTGAGCGCGGTGGGTGAGACCAGATAGCGGAATATGATCCGCTTATTGCCTTCGTCCCTGCGGCCTGCGGCGTATTCCTCGGCGAGCGTGTACTTCAAGGTCAGCGCGGGCTCGATCTGCGGATCGTCCAGCATCGCCTGGCTTACCTGGTCGAGTTCCAGATCGGCCTCGTCCACGATGATGTCGACACCCTCCAGATGGGTCAGGGCGAGGAACTCCGGTGAGGTATAGGCCGCCTGCAGCGGGCCACGTCTGCCGAGCACGACGACCTCGCGAATTTTGCTCTGCCGCAGCGCACTCAACGCGTGGTCGGCGATATCGGTTTTGGCCAGTTCCTCTGGGTCGACGGTCAGCACACGCGCCACATCAAGCGCTACATTGCCGTTGCCGACGATCACGGCCCGTTCCCCGGACAGATCGAAGGTCCGGTCCGCGTAGTCGGGGTGGCCGTTGTACCAGGCGACGAACTCGGTGGCGGAATGACTGCCTGCCAGATCTTCGCCGGGAATGCCGAGCCTACGGTCGGTCGAAGCACCAACCGCGTAGATCACGGCGTGGTGGTGGCGCATCAGTTCCTCATGCGATATGCGCGTGCCCACTTCGACATTGAGGTAATACTGCAACTTGTCCCGGCGGAACGCCGACTCGAACATATTCGACACCGTCTTGGTGCCGGGATGATCCGGGGCGACACCCGCGCGGACCAGACCCCACGGGGTCGGCAGCCGGTCGAACATCTCGACCTCGACCTCGGCCCTGCGCAGGAGTTCGTCGGCCGCGTAGCAGGCCGCGGGTCCGGTGCCGACGATCGCCACCCGCAGCGTGCCCAGTTCCTTCGGCGGACGCGCAGGCGTGATGATCGGATCGAAGTTCGACTCCAGTGGATGCCGCTGGAAGTAAGCGGCATTGATATCGCGGAATCGCGCCAACGATGCGGGCAAGTCGTCCTCGGCGAAGATGGCCTCCACCGGACACACATCGACGCAGGCGCCACAGTCGATGCAGGTGTCGGGGTCGATATAGAGCATCTCGGTCGTCGCGAACTCCGGCTGATCCGGGGTAGGACGGATGCAGTCGACCGGGCACTCGGAAACGCAGCTGGCGTCGTTGCAACAACGCTGCGTGATTACGTAGGCCATATTGTGCTGATCCTCGAAATACGTGGGCTGTGGCCAACCGTGGGATTACGGCGGACAGTCAGGGCGTCCGTCCCGTCCGCCGCAGGGGTCGCCCGCGAAGCCCGTGATGTGATGCCACCTTCAGTTTGCCTCGAGTGTGGTCCATACCTCACCCCGGAGCCCCGTACGGTATCCACATGGTGCGGAATCTGATTCTCCTGCGGCACGGTAAATCGGCCTATCCCGATGGTGTCGACGATCATGAGCGGCCATTGGCGCCACGAGGTCACCGTGAGGCCGGACTGGCCGGCCAGTGGCTGCGCGAAACCCAACCCCCGATCGACGCGGTGCGCTGCTCCACCGCTACCCGCACCAGGCAGACGCTCACCGCCACCGGAATCACCGCGCCGGTCGTCTTCGAGGACGCGATCTACGAAGCCACCCCCGCGACGCTCATCGAACTGATCCAGCTCAGCGCGGACGAGGTGACGACACTGCTGGTGATCGGGCACTCACCGGGGATGCCGTGGACAGCCTGGGAGCTGGCGAGCAATCGTGACTGCGCCCCCGCCGTCGAACTCAGCAGGAAATTCCCGACCTCGGCACTCGCGGTACTTCGCTTCGACCGCCCCTGGGCCGATATCGACCCTGGGACCGGGGAGCTGATCCACTTCCATATCCCGCGCTGACCGCATCGAACAACCACCACACCGTGCCGAGCGCAGGCACGAGCGGCGCGACCGCGATAGCGGTGATGACTGGGCTTCCGGTGTGACTGTGCTTGGGGTATGTTGTCGTTCGCACCGTTCGTCGGTGGAGGGGGCTGAAGAGTTGGCGGAGGAAGCATCATCGCTGTCGATCGTGACCGAGGACGTGGAAGCGTTGGGGCGGTTGGCATTCGATATCGCGAGTCAGTGTCGGGATGGTTACTCGGCGTTGGCGGTCGATGTGCGGGATGTGCTGGAGAGCTGGACGGGCAATAACGCGGGGGCTTTCGCGGCCGGGTGGGAGGAATTCCATCAGGGCGCGGTGCAGGTATGGGACGCGTTGTTCGCGTTGGCCGAGAAGCTGGGGATCACCGCCGAGACCGTGCGCCGCACCGATCGTGTGTTCGCTGCCGCGGTCAGCTCGCTGGATCTGCCCTGAATCAGGAAGCAGGTCTCTCATGTCAGCGGACGCGGAAGCTTTCGCGGTCGATCTCGACGCACTCGATAACCTGACCGCCCGGATCCGGGGTTTCGCCGGAGTGCTGGCCGAGCAACTCGCGGCACTCGAGCAGAAAGCGGTGGAAGTCGATGCCACCTCGACCGGTGCGGTGATGGCGGCCTATCGGGCGGCGCATACCGAGTGGTCGGCGGGTGCCGCCGAGGTCGAAGAAGGACTCACGGCATTGGCCGAGGCGGTAGGCCATGCTCATGAGCGCTATACCGAGGCGGTAGCCGAGGGCCTGCGGATTCTGGGCGTATGAGCCGGCTGGCGGTCGATCCGAAGGCGTACTACCAGGCCGCGACCAATTGTTTCGATGCCGCGTCGGCGCTGCGGGACAGCTTTCTGTCTATCTTCACGGAATTGTCCGGCTACGGGTCGATGGCCGGGGTGGATGACAACGGCCGGGAATGGGCACGCTCCTACGACAGCTCCGCCGCCGAGGCGGTTGGCTTCTTCCAGGACGTCCACACCACGCTGTACGCCTACGGCAGCGCGCTCAACGACATCGGATTCACCCACGCTCAAGCCGACGCCTCGCTGAAAGGGGCCGCGCAACCGGACCGGCCGGCAGATCCGGGGATGCCCGCTTTCGGACCGTTCTCGGTACCGGCGTCGGCGGGCGGGCCAGGACAGGGCATCATCGACAGCGGCATCGACATCATCAGCCATATCGGCATCCCCGTCCCCGATGGCGATACCGGCAAACTCGCCCAAGCCGCCGACGCCTGGGACCGGCTCGGCAGGATCTACCAGAACACCAACGCCAAAGACAAGATCACGATCGCGGCCGGACTGTTCGACGAAGTGACCGCCGCCGACGCCGGCTACATCCACGACGATCTGAAATCCCTCGCCGATTCCATCGATCAACTACTGACCGCCTGCACCCAGCTCAGCCGGTCCTGCCTCGACTACCGAGACGCGTTGAGCGAACTACGCGACGAGATCAAAAACTTCCTGACCGAACTGGCCCGCGACCTCGCCATCGACGCAGCCATCAGCATCGGGCTCGCGCTGATCAGCTTCGGCGCAGGCGCGGTCACCGCGGTCAAAGCGGTAGACACCGTGCGACGATGGGCCGGAAGAATCAAAGACGCCATCATCGCCTGGCGAGCCCGAAAAGCAACACAGATCGCCGGCCTCACACACGAAGCCAAAGACACCCTCGCCAAAGCCAGAAAAACAGTCACCGACCTGCGCGACCGACTGCGTAAGAAGATCGATGACTCTCCGAGACCGCCGAAAAGGTCTCTCAAAGAAGAGCTGGCCGACGCGCAGACGTGGACCGGGCGAAACCTACCGACTCAGGGTGGACCCCCGAATGGATACCTTGTCAAGCGGGATACTCAGGGAAACATCACGAACTATTCATATTTTGATGCTGATGGGATTGCTACCAGCCGAGTGGATCTTGTGGGGAAGCCGCACATGGACAAGTCGACAGGGCAGTACATTCCGACACCTCATGTTGTGGAAATTCAGAAAAACATCGACCCCGCTACAGGTCGAATATTTGCACGTACTCTTAATGACACTGTCAGGCCTGCTCTACCCGAGGAGATTCCATGATTAATGCGAACGATGGACATGTGGGCCTGAACGCTGCGTTATCACATTCGCGAAGCGTCGATGGCATGGTGCGGCTCCGCTCGATCTCGGAGTTGACTGCTTTGCTACCCGATGTCGAGGCACGCAGACGGCTCGTGGCGATGCTGGACGACGATGTAGTTACGATGCAAATCGAGGTCGCCGAGGCTCTTGTGCGATATGACGGAAAGGAAGGCCTGCTATCCGTACTGGAAGAATTGGGGCGGCGAGAGGATTCTGATGTGGATTACATTGCATACAGACTCAGCGATTTGGAAAACCTGGGTGATTTTCCGGTTCTAGATGCTGCGGCATCGATTGATGAATCAGAATTTTCACCGGATGCACGACGCGGTCTGAGCGATCTGCGTCAGCTCATGGGGCGATGAAGGAAAAACGGCTATCAGCGCGGTACTGGCCGAGCGGGGTGGGATGAGTCGTCGAATCATACCGATGTTGCTCGCCTTCCTGCTCTGAACTCAGGTAGCCGGTAGCTGCTGGTCTCCCCAGATTTTGCACTGTTGTTCCTGTTCGAGAACAGTTCCTCCGGTGTCGGATCGGTCAGGCTGCATCGGATGGTGTGTGGGCGGCGGTGAACAACTCGCGCCAGGCATGGTCAGTGTGCCGGTGCGGGAGGAGGTGTCATCGTGTCAGTGGGTCGTGGAATGCTCCGCGAATGGATTGGAAAATCGAGCTCGTCGCCATCCCGGTAACCGACGTCGACCGTGCCAAGGATTTCTACACCAAGATCGGCTTCAATGCCGACCACGATCACCGGGTCGATGAGAATCTGCGCTTCGTCCAGCTGACCCCACCCGGTTCGGGCTGTTCCATCTGTCTGGGTGAGGGCATCACCGAGGCAGAGCCCGGCAGCGTGCGCGGCATGCAGATGGTGGTCGCCGATGCCGAAAAGGCCTACCAGCAGTTGATCGCCGCCGGTGTGGACGCCACCCCGGTAGAAGACCTGAGCTGGGGACTCTTCACCTTCTTCACCGATCCGGACGGCAACAAGTGGGCCGTCCAGCAATTGCCCGACTACAGCCGCTGACCGGCCCGTATCGGTACACCGCCCGTGACCGAGCGCGGTGCACGCCATCGCGCGGGCCGCGCTCGCCATGAGCTGCTCGAACGTGCTCGGAGAATTCAGCTTGCTTGGAGTGCACTCCAGGTGATTAGCGTCATCGGTGTTCGACCGAGACAGTGGCCGACCAAGGAGGGCGAGTGCCGTGAGCGAGTCCGCACCACACCGGAGCCGGGACGACTGGCAACAACCGAGGTATTCGATCGGCGAGGTGGCTGAGCGATCGGGGCTGAGCCGGGACACATTGCGGTGGTACGAGCGAATCGGGCTGATGGATTACATCGACCGGGACCACACCGGCAAACGTCGGTTCAGTGCTCGTGATCTGGACTGGCTGGCACTGATCGGCAGGCTGCGCAACACCGGTATGCCGGTAGCGGACATGCTCCGCTACGCGGAGTTGGTGCGGCTGGGGGAATCCACAATCCCCCAGCGACTGGAGATGTTCCGGAACACCCGCGCCGAGGTACTGGCCAAGATCGACGAACTTCGCCGGACCCTGGACGTCCTGGATAACAAGATCGCCACCTACCAAGGCAGCGCCAGGGCAAGTCGGCCGACCGAAGTCACCGCGCACAACAGCGAAGGAATCAAGGTATGACCACCAACCACACGCTTCCTACCACCACACTTGGCACCGCAGGTATCGAAGTGGGAACGCAAGGGCTCGGCTGCATGGGGATGAGTGAGTTCTACGGCCCAAGCGACCTCACCGAGTCGCGGGCGACGCTGGACCTGGCACTGGAACTAGGTGTCACGCTGTTCGACACCGCCGATATGTACGGCTCCGGTCACAATGAGGAATTCCTCAGTGACTTCGTCAACGCCCACCGTGAGCGAGTGGTGATCGCCACCAAGTTCGGCATCGTCCGCAAAGCGGATGACCCGTCCTACCGGGGCTTCGACAACTCCCCCAGCTATATACGCCGCGCCGTGGAAAGCAGTCTGCGCAGGCTTCGGATCGACACCATCGACCTGTACTACATGCATCGCAAGGACCCCGCTGTCCCGATCGAGGACACCGTCGGCACGATGGCGGAATTGGTGCGAGAAGGCAAGGTTCGCGCACTGGGCCTGTCCGAAGTGACCGGGGCCGAACTGCGCGCAGCGCACGCGGTGCACCCGATCGCCGCGCTGCAGTCGGAGTGGTCGCTGTTCTCCAGGGACGTCGAGCAGACCGCGGTGCCCGCTGCCGCAGAACTCGGCGTGACGTTCGTGCCGTACTCCCCGCTGGGACGCGGCTTCCTCACCGGATCGTTCAACGGCAGCGCGGACGCGCGGGATTTCCGTTCCACGATGCCTCGCTTCTCCAGCGAGAACGCGGCACGCAACGCCGAATTGCTCGGACCACTACAGACCATCGCCGAAGCACGTGGCATCACCTCGGCACAGGTCGCGCTGGCTTGGGTGCATGCGCAAGCCAAGGTGCACAATCTCGCCGTAGTTCCGATTCCAGGTACCCGTAGCCGGGCCCGGCTCACAGACAATGTGGCGGCCGCGACCATGGCACTGACCGCAGACGAGCTGGCGACGCTGGAGCCGATCGCGGACAAAGTGGCCGGGGATCGTTACGCGGACATGTCCTTCACCTCGGCAGGCAGGGAATAACAACGCGGGAGCGCGATCTCGCAGAGTGCCTGTCCAGGTGCCTTGGTGGCGGCCTTCGCGAGTACTTTGGACCGCGTTCACATCGACGTCTCCGAATACTGGAGCCAGTATCGGCACGGATAGAAAGAGGATGCGGCCATGACCGAATCAGCTCCGGAATCCGAGGTGGTCCGCAACGCGGAGCAGAGCCGCTATGAGGTGCGCTATGGCGGGGAGCTGGCCGGCTTCGCCGAATATGAAGAACACGCGGACGAGACGGTGTTCACCCACACCACAATCGACGACGCGTTCTCCGGCAAGGGACTCGGCTCTCGATTGGCCGAGTACGCGATCGAAGACACCGTCGCGCGAGACCGTGTGATCCGGCCGCTGTGCTCATTCATCAAGGCATACCTGGACAAGCACCCCGACTACGACGCGCATGTGATCGGCAAGGGCGTCACGCGGTGAGCGATCCGGATCCCCCCGGCTCGAGGTGCCGCTGGGCGGCATCCGTGGCGTATACGTCGAAACGGGTGCTGCCGCAGCCGGATCTGCCAGCGGTGACCTGGCTGTTCAAAGGCCGCATCCGGCGCAGGGAGGGGCATTTGTTACGGCAGAACGTTGACGTATTCCAGTCCGGCGGTCCTTATCGCACGAAAATGACCATCAGCAGAAGCTATGTCCCGAACATCGAGTCGCTCGGCAATGGCGATGAGCGACGCGTCCGCAGCGCCGAGTGGAAAACTCGCAAACTGCTTCATCAGCTCGATGATCCGTGATGTGTCCGCTGCGACGAACTCCTCGCGAAAGACTCCGTCCCGTACCGCTTCCATGAACTGAATTTCAGCCTGTGCACCAGCATACTTCTGCAGCAGGTAGGTAACCTCGGCCACCACATAGGGCGTGATGACGAACTCGTCCGATCGGCCGGCCAAGAACGCGCTCATCTCCTGATGCCTCTTGTCCTTACGGTTCATCACCGCGACCAAGACGTTGGCATCGATGATCAGCGTCACCGATCCTCGAAAAGTTCAGCGTTCATTCGATCGCTGAGATCCTCTGGTCCGTCGAAGGAAGGCAGAACCGCAAGCCTATTGCTTGCGCCACCATGAACCAGGCGCAATAATGCCGCACGCGCGGCAGGCTCGGCCTCCGGCCGTAACTGTTCGACTAGACGGTGTAGCTCTGGGTAGTGGTCATCCGCCACACTCATGCCTCAACCATACCGTGCAGCCATGGCCGACGCCTTTGACCAGTGATGGCCTCTCGCACTTTCAGTCCCAGATTACATAGATCGAATCTAACTTAGATTCGATCTATGTAATCTGGGACTATCTTTCGGCGAGAGGTGGGCGGGTGGAATTCAAGGGTCGTGCGGCTGACCTCGGGTTGCTGAGGCGGCAGCTGGAGCTGGTGACGGATGGAACAGGCGCGACGCGGGGGCGAGCCGTAATCATGACCGGAAGGCGCCGTGTGGGGAAGTCGCGTCTGGTTCAGGAGTTCTGTGACCGCTCGGGGCTGCCTTATGTCGTGTTCCAGGCGACACGTGGGCGCAACCCTGGCACAGAGCGGGAGGACTTCGTCGCCACCTTGGCTCATTCGCCACTGCGGGGGGCACAGCTCATCGCGGGGATGTCGGCGGCGGATTGGAACCAAGCGTTGCGAACCTTGGCGATCGCCCTGCCGGACGATATCGCGAGCATTGTGGTGATCGACGAGGTGCCGTGGCTGGTGGCGCAGGATTCCGAGTTCGAAGGAGCTCTGCAGACGGTCTGGGATCGGCACCTTTCGGCCAAGCCGGTACTGCTGCTGCTGGTTGGCAGTGATATTTCGGTCATGGAGGCGTTGCAGTCACACGGTCGGCCGTTTTTCGGCCGCGCGACGAAGATGACCGTCGCACCGCTGCATCTGGCGGATGTACAGACCATGACCGAACTGTCGGCGGCCGAGTCGGTGGATGCGCTGTTGATCACCGGTGGTTTCCCTGAGATCGTCCAATCCTGGCGACCTGGAATGAGTCGCACGGATTTCCTGCGCGCGAGCACGACGAATCCGCTGTCCCCGTTACTGGTAGCGGGTGAACTGTCGTTGCTCGGTGAGTTTCCCGAGGCATCCCGTTCACGGGCTGTGCTGGAGGCGATCGGCAGTGGCGAACGCACCTTCAGCACTATCGCTGCCGCCGCGGGTGGAACGGGTGCGTTGCCTGCGGGCACACTGGTGCCTTTGCTGAACACCTTGCAGGCCAAGCGGATAGTTGCCGCGGATCTGCCATTGTCCACGAAACCGGACAGCAAGAACAAGCATTACCGCATCGCAGACTCCTACCTGCGGTTCTGGCTGGCCTTTCTACAGCGCGGAATCCCGCTCATCGAGCGTGGCCGGGGAGATCTGGCATTGGAGCGGATCGAACGTTCGTGGACATCGTGGCGTGGGCGCGCCGTGGAACCGGTGATCCGCGAATCATTGCTGCGTTCGCTGCCCGACGACCGGTGGCCGGAAACCGAAGCAGTAGGCGGTTGGTGGAATCGGCACAATAATCCGGAACTCGACCTGATCGGCGCTGACCGCGCACCCATCGCAGGTGCGGTGCATTTCGTCGGGTCGATCAAATGGCTCGAAGACCGACCGTTCGATCGCCACGACTACGATGCGCTCGCCCGCAGCGTGCTGGCTGTTCCTGGTGCGCGGACCGATACGCCGCTGGTAGCGGTCTCCAGGTCTGGAGTGGACAGCGATCTGCCGATCAGTGCCTACTGGGGGCCAGAGGATCTGCTGCGCGCATGGCAGTGAAGGACATCGCATACGTCGGGCCCAGCATCATGAATGACACGGACCGCTGTGGCCGTGGCATCGCTCCGTTGAAGGCTCACCCGAGCAGTTCATCTGCGTCGCGCCACATTCGCGCCACCACCTGACCCGCTGGCTCTTCTGTGGCCAGCGCGGCACTTTGCCCGGCCCAGTAGTTGGCCGGATCCACTCCCTCCTCGGCCCCTGTGCCGCGCCGCCACTGGGTGACCAGCCGCGACTGCTCCGGATAGGGTGCCGGGCGAGGTGCTCGAGGCTGCGTCCACGCCGTCAGATACGGCGTCTTGGCCGCACGTGCCGAGCGGCCGGTATAGGCGCGGGTGGTGATCGTGGCATCGGGGGCAAGACCGGCCAGCGTATCGGCCCATTCCTTGCTGATACCCGTCTCCGGGCAGCGCAGCAAGGCGGTGCCGACCTGCACGGCGCTGGCTCCCAGTGCCAACGCCGCCGCCACCCCGCGACCGTCCGCGATACCGCCTGCGGCGATGATCGGTACCCGCAGGTGGTCGGCGAACCAGGGGAGCAATGCGAACAGGCCGACATCGGTGCGCTCGGTGTCTTCTTGATCGAACGTGCCGCGATGGCCGCCTGCTTCCATACCCTGCGCGACGATCGCGTCGGCACCGGCATCCTGGCGGCCAGGGCATCGTCGAGCGTGGTGGCGCAGGCGAACCAGGAGATTCCCAGGTCGTGCATTCGGCGTACATAGTCCGGCTCGAATACGCCCATGATCGAGGAGATCACGGTGGGACGCACTGTAAGCATGGCCTCGCACTGCTCCGCGTAATCCTGCGGTGCGGCTACCGGCTCTCCTGGCGTGCCGAAGCGGCCGAGGAATTCGCGGGCCCGCTCGATCCGGCGCTGACGCTCATCAGGATCGACGAGAGAGGTATCCGGGATCCAGATGTTCAGCTGGAAGGCGCCGGACGTCGCACTGCGGAACCGCTCCGCCCATTGCGCGATGTTCGAGGGGCTCTCCCGAAGTACTCCGGTGGCGCCCATACCGCCTGCCTCGGCGACCGCGATGGCCAGCTCGGGTGGGCTGGAGCCTGCCATCGGCGCCTGCACGATCGGTACTTGCAGCCCGAACCGTTCACAGAACTGGAGTGCCCGCTGCCGTGCCTTGGTCATGGATGATCTCCTGCCTCGAGTGACTCTCCGACCTGTTGCGCAGCGCGACGTCGAGCCTCCTGCGGTGCCGCGCGCCTCGATGTCGTTGCGTTCATCCTCGAAGTTGCCCGATCATCGGGAACCGAACCCACCTGAGGCAGCGGCGCTCGGCCGAACCGGTTGGCCACTACATCACTTGACGAGATCGAATATCCGCTTCTAGCCTGCGCAGCTGTGCAGGCTTATGCGGCGATGGATCCGCGACTACCACTGGCAGCGGTTCCTGCCTACGCCCGACGTATCGAACAGTTGGGCTTCGACGGCCTGCATGTTCCCGAAACGATTCACGATTCACTCGCGGTGGCGCTGCTGGCGCTGGAGCACACTACGCGGCTCACCGTTCGTACGGCGGTAACGCTTGCGTTCGTGCGCAGCCCCACCCTGGTGGCCTACACCGCGTGGGATTTGTCGACGATGTCCGGCGGACGGTTCGAACTCGGGCTCGGCACCCAGATAAAGCAGAACATCGAGGGGCGTTTCGGTGTGCCGTGGAGTGAACCACGATCGCGGATGGCGGAGTACCTGGCGGCTCTGGATGCTTTGTTCACTGCGTTCCGCGACGGCGGCCCGCTGCACTACGAAGGCGATCATTACCGGCTGACCCGCATGCAGCCCTACTTCAATCCCGGACCGAGCGCTACCAGAACGCCACCCGTATGGTTGGGCGCGGTCAATGCCGGTATGTGCGAGCTGGCCGGTCGGATGGCGCACGGTGTCATCACGCATTCGACCAACGCCGATCCCGACTACCTGCGTGCCGTGGTGCTGCCGGCATTGGATCGGGGCGCAACCGACGCAGGCCGCCCCACTCGCCCCATGCTCCTGGCATCGCCACCCATCGCGATGGGGGCGAACGACGACAGCGTCCGGCAGGAACGGGAACGCCAGCGCCGCATGCTGGCATTCCTGTACTCCACACCGTCCTATGCGCCGACACTCGGCCGACGTGGCTGGACCGAGTTGCCGGAACAGCTTCGAGTGATGATCCGCGCGCAGCGGTGGGCGGATCTACCCGGGCTGATTACCGATGCGATGCTCGATGAACTGGTCATTTGTGGTCGTTACGAGCAGTTACCCGCCCTGCTGACGGAAAGGTACAGCGCAGTGGCCGATGGCGTCGTACTGCCGCCCCTCGGCGAGGGGCACGACGACCGCCTACTGCAGAAATGCGTTACCGCGCTGCGGCGGACACCGACCGAGAACGAGACATAGCGGTGTCCGCGGCGCTGCGCGCTACCATCACACCGATCAGGCCCGGCGCGGACGAAACACCGCCGTGAATCCCGCCGACGCCACGATCTTTCCGGTGCTGTCGGCGATATCCGCTGGCGCCTCGAACTCCACCGGTACTCGCGCCGCTACGTCCGCCTGGATCTTCGCCAGCAGCTCGGCAGAGAACGCCGAAGTGACGACAAACGGCCCCGTATCCCCCTTCGCGCGCGCCTTGTACTCGATCCGCCCGTCCCTGACCACGATGTAGGTCTCGTCCACCCAGTCACCGATCGCGGATACCGAGGCCCCCATCGCAGACGTTTCCGCGATCCCGAACAGCACCGCCGCATGCAGATCCTTGTTGTGGTTCAGATGCTCCGCACGCGGCGCCATCGACAGCACGCTGCGCCCCGGAGAGAACTCTTTCCACTGGACCCCCGAGTACTGCACGAAGCCCAATCTCCGCAATCCGGCCAGCACCGGATCCTCACTGGCCACGCTGTCCACCCAAACCTCCAGAACCAACTGAAACCTATTGCACTTTTTACAACGTACAGGCCGAGTGATCCAAAACACCAAGTGGTCCGAAACAACAGCTGAGCGGGTGCCACACTGGCCGAGCTCGCTGTGGCCACAGCGCCGGATACGGCCACAGTGCCGTGATGGCAGGGATGGCGAACCTGAAACAAGGTCCGAACCGAAAGACGAACGGCCCCCGCTCCGAAAGACGGAAGCGGGGGCCGCATGCTGTCGTGCTACGCGATCAGCGGTAGTCGCTGAAGCCGTAGTCGTCCAGCGGAACCGCGGCTCCGGTGGTCTGGCCGAAGCTGTCCGGGCTGTAGTAGGTGTCGTCATAGGACGGCACCGCGTACGCGGCGGCCCGAGCCTCTTCGGTCGGCTGCACCTGGATGTTCCGGTAACGGTTGATACCGGTACCGGCCGGGATCAGCTTGCCGATGATCACGTTCTCCTTGAGGCCGATGAGCTTATCGGAGCGGCAGTTGATCGCCGCGTCCGTCAGGACTCGGGTGGTCTCCTGGAAGGACGCCGCCGACAGCCACGAATCGGTGGCCAGCGATGCCTTGGTGATACCCATCAGCACCGGGCGGCCCGCCGCGGGCTCATTGCCCTCGGCGACGACGCGGCGGTTGGCAGCCTCGAACTCGGCGCGTTCGGTGAGCGAGCCGGGCAGGAACTCGGTCGCACCCGAATCGATGATGGTCACGCGACGCAGCATCTGGCGCACGATCACCTCGATGTGCTTGTCGTGGATCGACACACCCTGCGAACGGTAGACCTCCTGGACCTCGTGGACCAAGTGGACCTGTACCTGCCGGGGGCCCATGATGCGCAGCACCTCGTGCGGATCCGCCGCGCCTTCCAGCAGCTGCTGGCCGACCTCGACGTGATCACCGTCCGACAGCAACCGCTCGGTGCCGTCATCGTGCTTGAACACCCGCAGGCGCTGCCGCTTGGAGAGCTTGTCGTAGACGACTTCTTCGCCACCGTCATCCGGGATGATGGTGATCTTGTAGAAGCGATCGTCGTCTTCCATCCGCACCCGGCCGGAGACCTCGGCGATCGGCGCCTTGCCCTTCGGCACCCGCGCCTCGAACAGCTCCTGCACACGCGGCAGACCGCCGGTGATGTCGTCACCCGCGACACCACCCTGGTGGAAGGTACGCATGGTCAGCTGGGTACCCGGCTCACCGATGGACTGCGCGGCGACGATACCGACGGCCTCACCGATATCGACGAGCTTGCCGGTCGCCATGGAACGGCCGTAGCAGGTCGCACACACGCCGGTGCCGGTGGTGCAGGTCAGCACGGAGCGGACCTTCACCTCGGTGATGCCTGCGTCCAGCAGCGCCTCCAGCGCAGGGTCGCCGAGATCGGCGCCCTTACCGACGACGACATTGCCCTGCTCGTCGAGCGCATCCGCCGCGAGGGTACGCGCGTAGGTGGAGGTCTCCACATGCGCGTCGCGGATGATCGAGCCGTCGAGCTGCTTCTCGGCGATCGGCACCACGATGCCGCGCTCGGTGCCACAGTCGTGCTCGCGCACGATGACGTCCTGCGATACGTCCACCAGACGACGGGTCAGGTAACCCGAGTCGGCGGTACGCAGCGCGGTATCGGCCAGACCCTTACGCGCGCCGTGGGTGTTGATGAAGTACTCCAGAACCGTCAGGCCCTCGCGGAACGAGGACTTGATCGGCCGCGGGATGAACTCACCCTTCGGGTTGGTCACCAGACCCTTCATGCCTGCGAGGGTACGAGTCTGGGTGAAGTTACCCGTTGCGCCCGAGTCGACGATCGTGATGATCGGGTTGTCGGCCGGGTAATGCGCGCGCAGCGCCTTACCGACCTCTTCTGTCGCCTCCTGCCAGATCTTGACCAGGGCGTTGTTGCGCTCCTGGTGATCGAGCGCACCACGCTGGTACTTCTTCTCGATCTGATCCGACTGCGCCTCGTAGCGCTCCATGATCTCGGCCTTCTCCGGCGGCACGAGCACGTCGGACATCGAGACCGTGACGCCGGAACGGGTGGCCCAGTGGAAGCCGGCGTCCTTGAGCTTGTCGACGGTCTGCGCGACCACGATCATCGGATAGCGCTCGGCGAGATCGTTGATGATCGTCGCCTGCCGCTTCTTCGGCATCTGCTCGTTGATGAACGCGTAGTCCACCGGCAACAGCTCGTTGAACAGCACCCGGCCCAGCGTGGTCTCGATGGTCCACGCGTCGCCACGACGCCAGCCCTCGGGGAACACCGCCGCCTCGATATCCTTCGGCGGGCGCTGGTCGGTCAGCCGGACCTTGATCAGCGAACGCACGGTGAGCTCACCGCGGTCCACCGCCATCTGCGCCTCGGCGGGCGAGGAGTACACGCCCTGCTCCGGAGCCTCGCTGGTGGCAGGCTGATAGGAACCCCGTGCCCCCTCTTCGAGACGGGTCAAGTAGTACAGACCGGTCACCATGTCCAGACGCGGCATGGCCAGCGGACGACCCGACGCGGGCGAGAGGATGTTGTTCGACGACAGCATCAGCACGCGCGCCTCGGCCTGTGCCTCGGCCGACAGCGGCAGGTGCACCGCCATCTGGTCACCGTCGAAGTCGGCGTTGAACGCCTCACAGACCAGCGGGTGCAGCTGGATGGCCTTGCCTTCCACCAGCTGCGGCTCGAATGCCTGGATGCCGAGCCGGTGCAGGGTCGGCGCGCGGTTGAGCAGCACGGGGTGTTCGGCGATGACCTCTTCGAGGACGTCCCACACCTGCGGGCGCTGCCGCTCCACCATCCGCTTGGCCGACTTGATGTTCTGCGCGTGGTTCAAATCGACCAGGCGCTTCATCACGAACGGCTTGAACAGCTCCAGCGCCATCAGCTTGGGCAGACCGCACTGGTGCAGCTTCAGCTGCGGACCGACGACGATCACCGAACGGCCGGAGTAGTCGACACGCTTACCGAGCAGGTTCTGCCGGAACCGGCCCTGCTTGCCCTTGAGCAGATCCGACAGCGACTTCAGCGGACGGTTGCCCGGTCCGGTGACCGGACGGCCGCGACGACCGTTGTCGAACAGCGCGTCCACGGACTCCTGCAGCATCCGCTTCTCGTTGTTGACGATGATCTCGGGCGCGCCGAGGTCGATCAGTCGCTTGAGGCGGTTGTTGCGGTTGATCACGCGCCGGTACAGGTCGTTCAGGTCGGAGGTGGCGAAGCGGCCACCGTCGAGCTGAACCATCGGACGCAACTCCGGCGGAATCACCGGAACCGCGTCGAGCACCATGCCCATCGGCGAGTTGCCGTTGGCCTGGAACGCCGCGACGACCTTGAGCCGCTTGAGCGCGCGCAGCTTCTTCTGCCCCTTACCGGTGCGGATGGTCTCGCGCAGCGTCTCGGCCTCGGCCTCGATATCGAAGCTCTCCATCAGCTTCTGGATCGACTCCGCGCCCATGGCGCCGGTGAAGTACTCGCCGTAGCGGTCGACCAGCTCGCGGTAGAGCAGCTCGTCGACGATGAGCTGCTTGGGGGCCAGTTTGGTGAAGGTGTTCCAGATCTCCTCCAACCGGTCCAGATCGCGCTGAGCGCGGTCACGCAGCTGGCGCATCTCACGCTCGCCGCCGTCCTTGACCTTGCGGCGCACGTCGGCCTTGGCGCCCTCGGCTTCCAGTTCGGCCAAATCGGCTTCGAGCTTCTGCGCACGGGCCTCTAGATCGGCGTCACGCTGATCGGTGACCGACTTCTTCTCGACCTCCATCTCGGCCTCTAGCGTGGACAGCTCGTTGTGCCGCAGCTCCTCGTCGACGGCCACGATGACATAAGCGGCGAAGTAGATGATCTTTTCCAGATCCTTCGGCGCCAGATCGAGCAGGTACCCGAGGCGCGAGGGCACGCCCTTGAAGTACCAGATGTGGGTAACCGGAGCGGCAAGCTCGATATGGCCCATCCGTTCACGGCGCACCTTGGCGCGAGTCACCTCGACACCACAGCGCTCACAGATGATGCCCTTGAAGCGGACGCGCTTGTACTTACCGCAGTAGCATTCCCAGTCCCTGGTAGGACCGAAGATCTTCTCGCAGAACAGGCCGTCCTTCTCCGGCTTGAGCGTGCGGTAGTTGATGGTCTCCGGCTTCTTCACCTCACCGTAGGACCACTGGCGGATGTCTTCGGCGGTGGCGAGGCCGATCCGGAGTTCATCGAAGAAGTTGACGTCTAGCACGTAACTTCCTTTCCCCTGTGCGGGTCGAATTCGAGCAAAAGTTCACTAGTGGGTGGTTGCCGAGGCTTCGCTCGGCGAACCCCCAGGCAAAGCGCGGGGTGGCCGGCTGCCGCACTGCGGCGGCATCCGGCCCCTTTCCACCTAGTTCGCCAGATCGTCGACGGTGGCCGCTTCGTTCCTGGACAGGTTGATGCCCAGGTTGGCCGCCGCACGCTCCAGGTCCTCGTCGTCGCCGTCACGCATCTCGATCGCGGCGCCGTCGGACGACAGCACCTCGACGTTGAGGCATAGCGACTGGAGTTCCTTGAGCAAGACCTTGAACGACTCCGGAATGCCCGGCTCCGGGATGTTCTCGCCCTTGACGATCGCTTCGTAGACCTTCACACGACCGACCACGTCGTCGGACTTGATGGTCAGCAGTTCCTGCAGCGTGTACGCCGCACCGTAGGCCTGCATGGCCCAGCACTCCATTTCCCCGAAGCGCTGACCACCGAACTGCGCCTTACCACCGAGCGGCTGCTGGGTGATCATCGAGTACGGACCGGTCGAGCGCGCGTGGATCTTGTCGTCGACCAGGTGGTGCAGCTTCAGGATGTACATGTAGCCGACCGCGACGGGGTACGGGAACGGCTCGCCCGAACGGCCGTCGAACAGCGTGGCCTTACCGTCGTCGTTGACCATGCGCTCGCCGTCGCGGTTGGGCAGCGTCGAGCCGAGCAGGCCGGTCAGCTCTTCTTCGCGAGCACCGTCGAACACCGGCGTGGCGATATTCGAATCGGCCGGAGCCCCGAGCATCACTTCCGGCAGTGCCTTCGCCCATTCCGGACGGGTACCGTCGGCAGCCACATCGACCTGCCAGCCCGCTTTACCGATCCAGCCCAGATGGGTCTCCAGGATCTGGCCGATGTTCATACGACGCGGCACGCCGTGGGTGTTCAGGATGATGTCGACCGGGGTGCCGTCCGGAAGGAACGGCATGTCCTCGGTGGGCAGGATCTTGCCGATGACACCCTTGTTGCCGTGGCGACCGGCGAGCTTATCGCCGTCCTGGATCTTGCGCTTCTGCGCCACGTACACCCGGACCAGCTCGTTGACGCCGGGCGGCAGATCGTCGTCGTCGTCCCTCGAGAACACGCGGATGCCGATGACCTTGCCGGACTCACCGTGCGGCACCTTCAGCGAGGTATCGCGAACCTCACGCGCCTTCTCGCCGAAGATCGCGCGCAGCAGCCGCTCCTCCGGGGTCAGTTCGGTCTCACCCTTCGGGGTGACCTTGCCGACCAGGATGTCGCCATCGCGGACCTCGGCGCCGATCCGGACGATACCGCGCTCGTCCAGGTCGGCGAGCACCTCATCGGAGACGTTCGGGATATCCCTGGTGATCTCCTCGGCACCCAGTTTGGTGTCGCGGGCATCGATCTCGTGCTCCTCGATGTGGATCGAGGTGAGCACATCCTCTTCCACGAGGCGCTGCGACAGAATGATCGCGTCCTCGTAGTTGTGGCCTTCCCACGGCATGACCGCGACGAGCAGGTTCTTACCGAGCGCCATCTCACCGTTCTCGGTGCACGGGCCGTCGGCGAGGACCTGCCCCTGCTCCACTCGCTGCCCCTCGTCCACGATCGGACGCTGGTTCGAGCAGGTGCCCTGGTTCGAGCGGTTGAACTTGCGCATCCGGTAGCTCTTGCGCGTACCGTCGTCGGCCATCACGGTGACGTAGTCGGCGGAGACCTCCTCGACCACACCGGCCTTCTCGTTCACCACCACATCGCCCGCGTCGACGGCCGCGCGTAGCTCCATGCCGGTGCCGACGATCGGCGATTCGGAACGGATCAGCGGAACGGCCTGACGCTGCATGTTCGCACCCATCAGGGCACGGTTGGCGTCGTCGTGCTCCAGGAACGGGATCATGGCGGTCGCGACCGAGACCATCTGGCGCGGAGAGACGTCCATGAAGTCGACCTCGGTGGCCGAGACCAGCTCGTTCTCCTCGTTGCCTCGGCGGCACAGCACCCGGTCCTCGACGAAGCGACCGTCCGCGCCGATCGGCGAATTCGCCTGGGCGCGCACATGGCGGTCTTCTTCGTCCGCGGTCAGGTAGACCACCTCATCGGTGACCCTGCCGTCGACGACCTTCCGGTACGGCGTCTCGATGAACCCGAACGGATTCACCCGCGCGTACACCGACAGCGAACCGATCAGGCCGATGTTCGGGCCTTCCGGGGTCTCGATCGGGCACATACGGCCGTAGTGCGACGGGTGGACGTCACGGACTTCCAGACCGGCCCGCTCACGGGACAGGCCGCCGGGGCCCAGTGCCGAGAGACGGCGCTTGTGAGTCAGACCCGACAGCGGATTGTTCTGGTCCATGAACTGCGACAGCTGGGAGGTTCCGAAGAACTCCTTGATCGCGGCGACGACCGGACGGATGTTGATCAGGGTCTGCGGCGTGATCGCCTCGACATCCTGGGTGGTCATCCGCTCGCGGACCACACGCTCCATCCGGGACAGACCGACCCGGATCTGGTTCTGGATCAGCTCACCGACAGTACGCAGGCGGCGATTGCCGAAGTGGTCGATATCGTCCACTTCCACCGGAACCTCGACACCGCCGGGAGCGGTCATGACCTTATCGCCCGCATGCAGACGGACCAGGTACTCGATGGTGTTGACGATGTCTTCCTTCGTCAGCACCGAGCCTGTGATCTGCTCGCCCGCGTGGATGCCGAGCTTCTTGTTGATCTTGTAGCGACCCACGCGCGCCAGGTCGTAGCGCTTCTCCTTGAAGAACAGGTTCTCCAGCAGAGTCTGCGCCGACTCCTTGGTCGGCGGCTCGCCCGGACGCAGCTTGCGGTAGATGTCCAGCAGCGCCTCGTCCTGACCGGCGGTGTTGTCCTTCTCCAAGGTCGACATCATGATCTCGGAGAAGCCGAAGCGCTCGACGATCTCCTCGGTGGTCCAGCCGAGCGCCTTCAGCAGCACGGTGACCGGCTGGCGACGCTTGCGGTCGATACGCACACCGACGGTGTCGCGCTTGTCCACATCGAATTCCAGCCACGCGCCGCGGCTCGGGATGACGCGCACACTGTGCAGGTCCTTCTCCGTGCCCTTGTCGACGGTGTGATCGAAGTAGACACCCGGCGAACGCACCAGCTGCGAGACGACTACACGCTCGGTGCCGTTGATGATGAACGTGCCCTTATCGGTCATCATCGGGAAATCACCCATGAAGACCGTCTGGCTCTTGATCTCACCGGTGTTGTTGTTGATGAACTCCGCGGTGACGAACAGCGGCGCCGCGTAGGTCATGTCCTTGTCTTTGCACTCGTCGATCGAGGCCTTGACCTCTTCGAAGCGCGGACCGGAGAAGGACAGGGACATCGAACCGGAGAAGTCCTCGATCGGGGAGAGCTCCTCGAGTACCTCTTCGAGGCCACCGACTAGGCCGACGTCACCGCGCTCGGCGGCACGCGCGCGCCACTCCGGCGAACCGACCAACCAGGCGAACGATTCCGTTTGTAGATCGAGAAGTCCGGGCACCTCCAAGGGTTCACGGATCTTTGCGAAAGACACCCGCAACGGGGCTCCGGGGATTCCGGCAACTGCCTTGGTCTGGGTGGAGACTGCCAAGATGCGTCCTTCCAGCACCTCACGCGCGTCGCGTGGTGGTCCGCGACCGTCGCTCTGTCTGCTACGAATTCCGCTGGTTACAACCCGAACGAAACTCGAACAGGCACCACCGAAAGTAACACCGGGAGGGTGAACTTACGTGTGCACATCGAGGTATGGACAGGAGGCAGCCAGCGCAACGTCCAAAACTACACCCATATCCACGGGGGTGTCAAAGTACCACCCGCGTGATCGCCCACATGGCTGGCGCGCCGGGCCTGATTCGCTGGCTACCTCATGAGCCGCGGTGCGCCTAAGCCACTGTGACAGCTGCCGCTGTTGTGAATAGCGTGACGGGTCGGACGAAACTCGTCAAGTGGCAGACCCGACCGAAGCACCGACGAGATGCCATGGCGCGCTGGACTATCCCGGCTCATCGGCCGGGATGTGCGCAATGCGTGGACCACAGTGTTATCAGAAAGCCACGGATTGTCAGAGAGCCAGTTCGCTGACCAGCCAGCGACCGTCCACCTTCTGCATGTGCAGGACGACACTGGCCGAGACACTCGGCTGAGCCGACCCATCCCTGGTGGCACTCTGTGTCACGTTGGCGAGCAATTCGGCACGATCATCGGTCAGCAATGTCACAGCCACTTCGGCGTCGGCATCGACGACGACCTTGCCCTGCGCGACCGCCGAAGCAGTGGTCGGGGTGAACTTGTCGGCTTCGGCGAGCATCTTTCCGGTGATCACCTGTCCGATAGCGTCCCGGTAACCGTCCACATCATTCGCGTCATAAGCGAAGATGGTCCGCAATGCGTGGTCAGCCGCCGACCGCACCTCTTGCGTGAGCTCATTGTCCACGAATGCGCGATTCGATGTATCCACCCCTGGCCGCTGTGCGGCGAACCAGGAAAAGGCACCGAGCACCATCGCGGCAAGCACCATCACCGCGACAACTCCCCAGCGCGGCTTCCCGGTTTTCTCGCGAGGCCCGCGATCCTGCGCACCCGACCGGACTCGACGCCATCGCGACGGTCCGGCTTCCCGCTCTCGCCGCTTTCCGGCGCGGGCAGGGGCCGCTGCCGCGGTAGGCCGGGAGACACCTGCCACGCGCGGCTTACGGCTCGGTCCGGCAGGCGCGTTCCGCGCGGAACCACGGCGAGCGGATTGCCCGGCGAGCGGGCGGCGCGTCGAGGTGACCCGGTTGACCGGTCGGCGCGACGTCATAGGGCTCCTCCTACGATCCCGGTTTCGGCGGGGCCTGCGGCTGATCCGCCGCCGGTGCGGGCGGCTGGTCCGCCTGCGGCACGATCGGCTGCCGAGCCGGTCCTTCACTCAGCAATACCTGCTCGCCGTGCTGATAGACCTGCTCCGCCTTCCAGACGCCATCGACCTTGGTCATATCGATGCTCCAGGTGAGCAGCGATTCGATGGGCGGCCGGTCCTTGCCTGTTTCGGTCAACTGGAATACCACCAGTGCGGAGGCTCTATCCAGCTCGCTGTTGAGCGAGGTGAGCGCGGCGCTGCGCACAGTCGAACTCGACTCGAGCCCCTTCTGCTGCGCCCACTGCTCGGGCTGGTCGGCGTATTCGTCGAGCGAGTCCAGCAGCGCACCGGTCATCGAAGACTTGGCCAGTGCGAGCGAACCGGGCACGTCATCGAGGTTCATCGTGGTCGTATTCAGCACGAACTGGCGCGCACCTGCCACAGCGGCTTCGCGCTCATCGGCGCGCGGGCCATCGCTGAGCGCGGCATGAACCCAGCCGACCCCGAACCACGTTGCGGCGACCACAGCCACCACGAGCACCGCGGCCGAACCGAAGAACGCCACCGTGCTCAGTACCGATGCGGCGCCTGTGCGCTCTGCTATGCCTCGGTCCGATGCTTCCCGCGGTGTCCCGGCGGACTGCTCGGCATCGGAGCTCATGACAACACCTCACTGCTGACCGGCTGCGCCACGGCCAAGAGATTTACGCCCATGATCTCCTCGCTCCAGTCGCTCACGCGAGCCACTCCAATGCCTTCGCCCCTGTTCACCGTTTCGCCGTAACCCCGAGCAAAGCCGACAACTGCACCGCGGCCGGAGTCAGATTCAGCTTTTCCGGGTCTTTCTTCGGATTGTCATCCCACGGCTGGGTAATGGCCGGGTCAGCGTATTCGGCGCGGGCACCACCCCGGACAGCCGTCGGATTGCCGAACGGCACCAAACATTTGGCGTCCTTGTTGAACGGGAATTCATCACGTGTGTCGTCGAAGTCCGGATTCTGCGCCTTCATCTGTTCGAGAATCCGCTGTGTACCCTCGTAGCCCACGGTACAGGCAGGCGGATTGTTGGTCTCCAGCACCAAGCCGAAATGGCTGGTCCCGTCGCCGGGCGCGGTAGAGGAACCACCGACCGACAACAGCGGAATCAGCTGCAACAACGGCTTCAGCGCGTAGAACTTCGGTGAGATCGCCTGCAGAAGCAGCCGCAGATTGCCCAGATCCTCGGTGAGCGCACCGCCGCTCTGCGCCACCAATGCGCCGAGCTGCGCACCCGCGTCGGTTCCGGTACCGATCAATCTGCGCACGTCGGGATCGCTGGAGCGCAGCTGAGCGGTGAGCTTGTCGAGTCCATCGCTGAACTCGCGGATGGCGCTTGACTGCTCGGCCTGGGTACCGAGCGCGATCCGGCCGTCCTGGATCAACTGAATGGTTTGCGGCAGCGTTTCGTGAAAAGTTTCGGTGAAGGTGTTCAACGAATCGATCAGCACCTGCAGATCGTCGCCTTTACCGTCGAAAGCCTTCCCGAGTTCGCGGATCGTGGTGCTGAGGGCGGTCAGATCCACCGAATCGGCCAATCCATCCACACTGGCCAGCAACTCGTCGACCGGAACAGGCAAGGTCGCCACGGTGATCACCGAATTTTCGCGCAGGTACGGCCCCTCCTCGGAATCGGGCTGCAAATCGACATACTGCTCGCCGATCGCGGATCGGTTCGCCACCACGGCTTTGGCCGAGGCGGGGATCTCCGGGGTATCCGAATCAATCCGCAAGTACATCACCACGCCGTCGTCGGTGAGCTCCGACTCACCGACGCGACCGACCGGGACACCGCGATAAGTTACCTCGGCGCCCTTGTAGATGCCGCCGGTCCGCTCCGACTGCAGCTTCACCGTGTACTCGCCGAACCCGAACATGTGATCGAGGCGGATGTACTTGGCACCGACAAACGCGACTCCGACCACCGCGATCACCACGAACGCGATCAGCTGCCACCGAACCAGACGGGTCACCGCGGGCCACCCCCTATGCCGAGTTGCTCGAGAATCCCCGCGACCGGGCCTGGCTGCTCCGGAACGGGCGGCTGCGGCAAAATCGGTGGCAGCGGCAAAATCGATACCGTGGGCCAGCCCGGCCGCGGACCATTGCCGTTGTAGTACGGGTTGGTCGGGTCCACCCGGACCGGCCTGCCATTCGGTGGGATATACACCGGATCCGGTTTACCCACACCGAGATTGCTGAGGGTGACGCCGATCTGCTGATCTACCGACAACCAGGCGTTCACCTGTCCACCGAAGGTGGCGGCCAAGGACGAGTCGGGGAACGGATAGGTCGGGATCAGCGGGAAAGCGGTCACCAGATCCGGCGCCGCGCTACCGAGTTCCTGCAAGGTCGGCCGCAATGCGGTGAGATCGCGGATCAAATCGTCTTTCGAAGTATTCAGTACGTCGAAACCTGTCTGGCCGAGCCGATCCAGCTGGGCGAGCAGGGCGACCAGCTGCGGACGCTGCTCACGCAGGATCGTAATACCCTCCGGCAGTTCGTCGAGGATCTTGCCGATCTGATCGGTCTGCGCACTGACCCTGCTGCTGAGCACATCGAGGCCATCCAGCGCCCGCGTGATGTCGTCCACTTGCTGATTCAGTCCATCGATCAGTGTGCTCGCCTGCTCGATCAGCGAGCGTACTCGGTCCTCACGACCACCGAACGCCTTGTTCAACTCGGTGACGATCGGCTCGAGCTGTGCCACACCGCCACCGTTGAGCAGCAACGACAGCGCGCCGAGCACCTGCTCGACCTCGGTCGCGTGCCTGGTGCGATCGATCGGGATCACCGCGCCGTCACCGAGCCGCCGCTGCTCCGGATCGGCAACCGGGCTCGATAGTTCGATGAACTTCTCACCGAGCAGATTCGTCTGCTTGACCTCGGCACGCGCGTTCGCAGGCAGATCTACCGACGAGTTCACCAGGGTGCGCACCATGGCGGTCCATTGGTCCTCGCCGATGGCGATCTCCTCGACCCGGCCGACCGGTACCCCCTCGACCTTGACCATGGACTGCGGCACCAGATCGAGCACATCATCGAACTGGATATCGATCCGCATAGGGTGTTCGCCGAGCTCGGCGCCACCGGGCAACGGCAGGCTGTAGATACCATCGGCGGCACACGAGGTGACCAGCACGGCAGACAGGCCGAGCACCAGCGCGGCACCGAGCCCGCGCGCGGCGGAACGGATTCGAGCGGTCATCTCCCCTCCTCCTGCTGCGACGGCGGAAGCCGATCCGACGGTGTACCAGGCACCGTGCCGGGCACCGGGTCACGCTGCTCGTTCTCACCACTGAGAATGCCGAAGGGCAAGATCAGCGTCGGGGTCTTCACCCCAGCGGTGATCTGGTCGCTGATCTCATGGCAATGGTCGAGGATCGGGCGCATCTGTCTGCCGAGCGCCTCGAACTCCGGATCACCCGGCCGCAGCTTGGACAGATCGAGCAGCTTGCACACCACCCCGAACGGATCCTGCAGTTCGGGGAAGTTCGCGCGCATGTCGAGGGTGCCCGATTCGGCATTGTGGACATTCACCAGGTTGCTCAGCGCCACCGGCAGCACCGGCAACGCGGCGGCCAGGTCCTCGCGCTGATCGGCCAGTGTCCTGGTGAGCTCGATCAGCCCCTCGGCATTGCTCGCGACCAGATCCCGGTTGGCATCGATGAACCGTGCGACATCCCCCAGCGCGATCGAGAGCAGATTCAACGCGGCACCGAGGTCCTCGCGTTCCTCGGCCAGGAAGGTCGACAGATCGGCCAGCTGGATATTGAACTGCCGCACCTGCTGGTCGTTCTGCGCCAGCATGGTGACGAAGACTTGCAGATTCTTGACCGTATCGAAGATATCTTCACGGGAATCGGATAGATACCGCGCCGCCCTCGACAGCTGGGTGATGCTGTTGGCCAGCGCTTCGCCGTTACCCGCCAGATTCTCCGCGCCGGTGCGCACCAAATCGTTCAACGCGCCGTCGGCGTTGGCTCCATTCGGACCCAACGCCTCCGACAGCTCGGTAACGCTTTTGTACAACTGGTCGATCTCGACGGGGGTGGCCGTACGCTCCCGCGGGATCGTCCCGTTACGGGGCATCTTCGGCCCTCCGGTATAGACCGGTGTCAGCTGGATATAGCGGTCCGACACCACGGAGGGCGTGATCTGCACGGCCCGCGCACCAGCGGGCACGTCGTATTCGCGGTCCACGCTCATGACGATCTCGACCTGATCACCCTGTGGTTCCACCGAGTCCACCGAGCCGACCGGCACCCCGAGAATCCGCACATCGGAGCCCTCGTAAATACCTACCGAGCGGTCGAAATAGGCAGTGATCTTCGTGGTGTTCCGCCGGTCGAACAGCCACCACAACACTCCGGCGATCAACACCGCGAGGACGACGACCAACGCGATGCCGATTCTGGTGCCCCGGCTGGAGTTACGCACCGCGCCGAGCGGGGCGCCGCGCCAGTTCCCCGCCACGTCAGTTACCTCCCATAGTGCGGACCGGCGGACGATAACCAGGGATCTCCGGTAAGGCGGGCGGAATCACATTGACGATCACCGCGTCGAACCAGCGCCCCGTGCCGAGCACGTTGGCGTAGAGGGTATAGAACGGCGCAGCGAGTTCCAGTGTCTTGGAAATGTTCTGCTGGTTGGCGTTGAGCAGATCGATCGAGGCACGCAGATTCGTCAACGCGGGCCCGATCTGCTCCTCGTTGTCACGCACCAGCGCACTCAACTCCACTGCGACCGTCTGGGCACCCGACAGCAGCTGCTCGATGGACTGCTGCCGGATATTCAGCTCGGCGAACAACTGCCCCCCTGAGGCAAGCAGCTGCTCGAACTCCGCGTTGCGATCGGCGAGGATCTGCGTGGTCTGCCTGGTCGCGGCGAACAACTTCTTCAGTTCTTCGTCCCGCTTGGCCAGTGTCTCCGATAAACGGGCTACCCCATCGATGGAACCGCGGATCTCCGGCGGAGTCGTCGCGAACGCATCGGAGAGTACCCGCATACTGGTGGCCAGCTGCGCGGTATCGATCTGGTCGATAGTGGTCGCCGCGTCGCTGAACGCGTCGACCACGTCGTAGGGCGAGACCGTGCGCGATAACGGAATCCGCTGCTCCGGATCAGCAGGCTCGGCACCTCTCGGTTCCAATGCGAGGTACTTCTGCCCGAGCAGCGTCTTGATCTCGATGGAAGCGGTGGTCTCGTCGCCTATCCACGCGTCCTTGGTACGGAAGGCCACGACGACCCGGTCACCGTCGAGCCGGATATCGGATACCGAACCGACCTTGACACCCGCGATCCGAACCTCATTGCCCTTCTTCAGGCCTGCGGCCTCGGAGAACTCGGCGGTGTACTTGGTACCCGCACCGATAATCGGCAACCGGTCGAGGAAGAACGCCGACACCGTCACCAAGAGCACCATGACGAGACCGAGTACGCCCATGAATGCGGGGCTGCGACTGCCGAGCAGGATGCGGTCGTCCATCAGCGAGCCTCCCCATGGCAGCGCGGCGCCGCGTTGGTGTATATCGGTTGGTTGATCGTCGGCAATCCGGCGGGCAGATTGAGCTGCGGCGCATCGACCGCACCCGGCCCGACGACAATATCGATGCCACACAAATAGAACTGGAACCATGAGCCGTAGCTGCCGACCCTGCCGAGCTTCTCCATCTTGATCGGCAAGGTGTACAGCGCTTCGTTCACATCGTCGCTGCGGGCGTCGAGGGTCCCGGCGAGCTGACTCAGTCCGGCGATGGACCCCTGCAGTGTGGGGCGGACCGGCACGAGCAAATCGGAAGTAGCCGAGGTCAGCTGGGCCAGCGAGGTCACAGAACGACCGATCGTGTCACGGTCCTCGGCAAGGCCGCTGATCAGCGCCGAGGTGTTCACGATCAGCTGGTCGAACTGGTCGTCGCGCGCATTGACGGTATCCAGCACCTCGGTCAGATTCCGGATCAGCTCGCCGATCACAGCATCCTTGTCCGCGATCTTGTTGGTCAGATTCGCCGTACTGGCGACCAGATCGCGGATAGTGCCCTGCTCACCCTGGAAGACCTGGATGATCTCGAAGGAGAGCTGGTTCACGTCCTCGGCGCTCAAGGTGCGGAACAGCGGGCGGAAACCGTTGAACAGCGTGGTCAGATTCAGCGCGGGTTCGGTGCGCTCCAAAGGGATGAGGCCACCCGCGTGTAGCTTGCGGCCCTGCTCCCCGGTCCCCTGTTCCAAGGCGAGATAACGCTGGCCGACCAAGTTGCGGTACCTGATCGTGGCGGTGACCGAGGCAGGCAACCAGTCCCGATCGGTGAGATCGAAAGTCACCTCGGCCAGCCGCTTGTCCACGATCGCGACATCGGTGATCTTGCCGACCCGCACCCCGGCGATACGCACCTCGTCGCCGGGGTTGAGCGAGGTGGCGTCGGTGAATCTGGCCTTGAACTCCGTACCCGCACCGCTGTAGTTGGCGATGGACAGCGCGAGCACCGTGGTGACGAACACCGTCACCACGATGAAGGTGCCCAGCTTGATCAGCGTTCCGCTCAGGCCGCGCAGGTGCTGCCGCATGGCACTCATCGCAGGCCCACCTCGCTTCCGCGGAAGGCGGGCGCCCCGGCCAAGGTCACCCAGCCAGGTACCTGATCCGGCGCGACACCATTGGCCGCGCCATAGATCGCGGCGAGCGACTGCTGCTCCATCGGCGAACCAGCGAGCGTTGGTATCGTGCCCGCCGGATAGACCCCGTACTGCGGCGGCTCGAGTTTGCCGCTCTCCTGATCACCGGGGTTACGGCTGGGTACGGCATAGGAACCGTCATTGGGCGGGCCGCCGGGATACTGGCCGACGTCGACACCCAAGGGCGGCTCGGGGACACACCACGGCCCCCTGTCGTCCAGCCAGCGCGGTTCATCCTGGTTGGGCAGGTACTTACCGCGTGGATTGGTCAGCTCCAGAGTCACTCGCGAGCCGGGTCGATCGGTACCGACGCCGAAGATCTGGTCGATCCGCGGCTTCAGCTTCGCGAAGTTCGCCAACGCGCAGGCATAGCTCGGCGAATAGTAAGCCAGCTGTTCCAGCGCGGGGCGAGCGTCGGCGGCCACATCGATGATGTTGTCCCGGTTGGCGATCAGGAAGTCGGCGGTATTCGACGAAGTCGGCGTCAGCGTCGCGTAGAGCACATCGATATCGGTACGCCGCTGCACGATCGTGGCATTGGTCGTGCGCAAGGTGTCCAGAGCCTGGATCAGCTGTGGCAACGCATCGGAATAGGTGGCGGCTACCTGGGCGAAACTGCGCAGGTCCGCGCGCAGATCCGGAAGCACACCGTTGAGCTGACCGAAGATCTCGTCCAGCTTGTCTATGCTCTCGCCCAGCGCGGCGCCCCGGCCGTCCAATGCCTGGGACAGTGCGCCGAGGGTAGTGGCGAGATCCTGCGGCGGAATAGCCTGCAGCAGCGGCAACAGATCGTCGAGCAGCTTGGTCAGCTCGACAGCATTGCCGCTGGCATCCTGATACAGCGTCACGCCGTCGGCCAGATGCTGTGTACTGGGCTCGGCCGGGAATACCAGATCCACATAGCGCTCGCCGAATAATGTCTTGGGCAACAGCCGCGCGGTCGTATTGACCGGAATCCGGCTCGCTTTCTCCGGATCGATAGCCAAGTCCAAGGTCACATCGCTGCCATCGGCGCGGCTGGAGCGCACCTCACCGACAGTGACGCCACGCATCTTCACATCCGCGTTGCGAGTCAACGCGTTGCCCACACTGTCTGTCACCAGCTCGACGCGCACGACCTGTACGAACTGCTTGTTGTAGATCGCGATCGTCGTCCACAGAAACAACGCGACCACAGCGAAGAACACGATGCCGAGGATTCGAATTCGCAGTTTCTGCGTCGAACGCGCGATTCTCGTCCCGCGGCTCATCCGGCCACCCGTACCGTGGTCGTGGTACCCCAGATCGCGAGGCTGAGAAAGAAGTCGAGCACGTTCACCAGGACAATCGCGGTACGAACCGCACGACCCACCGCGATGCCGACGCCCGCGGGTCCACCGGTGGCATGGAATCCGTAGTAGCAGTGCACCAAGATGATGACGAACGCGAAGATCAATACTTTGAGGAACGAATAGAGCACGTCCTCCGGTGGTAAGAACAGGCTGAAGTAGTGGTCATAGGACCCGCTGGACTGCCCGTTGAACCAGATACTGATCGACCGCGACGCCAGGAACGCACCGAGCAGGCCGACGATGTACAGCGGGATCACCGCGAGGAACCCGGCGATCAGGCGACTGGTGACCAGGAACGGCACGCCGGGCACCGCCATCACTTCCAGCGCGTCGATCTCCTCGGAGATCCGCATCGCGCCAAGCTGTGCGGTGAAGCCGCAACCGACGGTCGCCGAAAGTGCGAGCGCGGCGACCAGCGGCGCGATCTCGCGGGTATTGATATAGGCGGTGAGGAAGCCGGTCAGCACCGAGGTGCCGAGGGCATCGAGGGCCTTGAAACCCTGCAATCCGACGACGACGCCGACCGAACCGGACATGAACACGATGACGCCGACGGTGCCACCGATCACCGCGAGCGCGCCGCTGCCGAAGGTGACCTCGGCGAGCAGCCGCATGACCTCCTTGCGGTAGTGCACCATGGTGCGCGGAATCCACGCGATCGTCCGCGAGTAGAACGACATCTGCTCGCCCGCGCGATCGATGATGTTCAGCGGGCTGCGAACGACTCCACCCACCCGGCGCATGGTCCTGGCGACCGGGGTGCGATATGTCGTTGCCATCGGTCAGGCGCCCTTGGCCGGGACAACCTGTAGATATACCAAGGTCAAAACCAGGTTCACGAAGAACAGCACCAGGAATGTGATAACCACGGACTGGTTCACCGCGTCACCGACTCCTTTCGGACCCCCCTTGGGATGCAGCCCCTTGTACGCGGCGATAACGCCGGCGAGCAGGCCGAACACCGCCGCCTTGATCTCACCGATCCATAGATCCGGCAGTTGTGCGAGGGCGGAGAACGACGCCAGATAGGCGCCGGGAGTGCCTCCTTGCAGCAGCACGTTGAAGAAATAACCGCCCGCGATACCGATCACCGAGACGAGCCCGTTGAGCAGCAGCGCCACCAGCATCATGCCGAGCACCCGTGGCACCACCAGCTTCCGCACGGGGTCGATACCGAGTACTTCCAGCGCGTCGATCTCCTCGCGGATGGTGCGCGAGCCGAGATCCGCGGCCACCGCCGATCCGGCCGCGCCCGCGATGATCAACGCTGTGACGACGGGCGCCGCCTGCTGGACCGTCGCAAGCACACTGGTTGCGCCGGTGAATGCCTCGGCACCCAGCTGTTTGATGAGCGAGCCGGTCTGCAAGGCCACGACCGCGCCGAACGGAATCGCGACCAAAGTACTCGGCAGGATCGAGACACTCGCGATGAACCACGACTGCTCGATGAATTCTCGCCACTCGAAGGGCCTGCGGAATGTCTTGCGCGCGACATCGATCATCAGCGCGAAGATGTTGCCGACCTGAGCGAACCCCGATTCCAGAGGGGCTCGCCAGCGCTCCAGGGTGGAATTCACGGTCGGGGGGTGTTACCCGGTAGTAGGGTTGTGACGTACGGTTGTCTCGTACGAAGCACCTGGGTAACTCGCCAGGTCACCACTGTTATACGAGATCACCTGAGTGTCATCGCTCTCCGCGAGCGACTCACGAATCGCATCCTGCGCAGCGCTCGGCAGCGTGTGCATGATCTCGCGGACACGCTGCTTACGCCGCAGCACAGCCTGCCGCACCGGCATCCCCGGCTGCGCGCGCATCTGCGGGATGATCCCCTCGACCTCCTCGGCACCGCCATGATGATGGCCTGCGTCCACGAGCGCCTGCTCGCGCGCCATCTGTGCCTCGTCCTTCTCCTCGGACATACCGATCGGGCCGATCATGCGACCGTTGAGGAATTGTTTGACCACCGGTTCCTCGGAGGTGAGCAGCACCTCGCGTGGGCCGAACATAACCAGCTGCCTGCGGAAGAGCATGCCGATGTTATCCGGCACGGTACGAGCCAAATTGATGTTGTGCGTGACGATCAGGATGGTGGCATCGATCTGCGCGTTGATATCGATCAGCAGCTGACTCAGATATGAGGTACGCACCGGGTCGAGGCCCGAGTCCGGCTCGTCGACCAGGATGATCTGCGGATCCAGCACCAACGCTCTGGCCAGCCCGGCACGCTTGCGCATACCACCGGAGATCTCACCGGGCAGCTTGTTCTCGGCCCCGAGCAGACCGGTCATCTCCAGCTTCTCCAGCACGATCTTCTTGATCTCGGATTCGCTCTTCTTGGTGTGCTCGCGCAGCGGGAAAGCCACATTGTCGAACAGATTCATCGAGCCGAACAGCGCACCGTCCTGGAACAGCACTCCGAACAGCTTGCGGATCTCATAGAGCTGCTTATTGGAACACGTGGTGATATCCGTGCCATCGATGTAGATAGAGCCGCGTTCCGGCCGTAACAAACCGATCAGCGACTTCAAGAACACCGATTTACCGGTACCAGACGGGCCAAGAAGCGCACTGACTTCGCCCGACGGCAATGTCAGAGATACGTCCTGCCAAATTCGCTGTGGACCGAAGGATTTGGTTACCCCCTCGGTCCTGACCTCGACGCCCACGACGACCTCCACAATTCTCAACGATCTGCCCACCCTGCGCCCCGCGCGCTCGGCCATCGCGGTGCACCACGTCATAGTGGGCCCGGTCACTGTAACCCATGTGAGAGGCCGGGCACACCCCGAACATGAACGGAGAGTAACCCGCACAGCGGTTCCTATTCATCACAGCGATCAGTTGTTGAAAAAAGTGAACGGGCGGCCCCCGAAAAGGGGACCGCCCGTTCGCTGTGTTTTCGATCTGGAATTACTTGACCGAAACCTTGGCGCCGGCCTCTTCCAGCTTCGCCTTGGCGGCCTCGGCGGCATCCTTGGCGACCTTCTCCAGGATCGGCTTGGGCGCACCCTCGACCAGGTCCTTGGCTTCCTTCAGGCCCAGGCCGGAGACGATCTCACGGACCACCTTGATGACCTGGATCTTCTTATCGCCCGCACCCTCGAGGATGACGTCGAACTCGTCCTGCTCCTCAGCGGCCTCGGCCGGAGCGGCAGCACCGCCGACAGCGGCGACCGCGACCGGAGCAGCCGCGGTGACCTCGAACTTCTCCTCGAACTTCTTCACGAACTCCGACAGCTCGAGCAGGGTCATATTGCCGAAGGTCTCGAGCAGTTCGTCAACGTTGGCCATTGTTGTTTTCCTTTCGGTAGTTGATGTCTATGCGGGCGACTCGTGCCGCACCGGTATTACTCGGCGGAAGCTCCGCCTTCTTCGGCCTGCTTCTTCTCCTGCAGCGCGGCGGCGAGGCGAGCCACCTGCGAAGCGGGAGCGTTGAACAGACCGGCGGCCTTGGTGAGGTTGCCCTTCAGCGCGCCTGCCAGCTTGGCCAGCAGAACCTCGCGGGTCTCCAGGTCGGCGATCCGCTCGACCTCGGCCACGGACAGCGCGGCGCCGTCCATGTAGCCGCCCTTGATGACAAGCGCCTTGTTGTCCTTGGCGAAGGTCTTCAGGGCCTTGGCCGCGTTGACCGGCTCACCCGCAATGAAGGTGATCGCGGTCGGTCCGACGAACAGATCGTCGAGGCCTTCCACGCCTGCCTCGGCGGCAGCCCGCTTGACCAGGGTGTTCTTGGCGACGGAGTACGTGGCGTCGGCGCCGAGCGCGCGCCGCAGCTCGGTGAGCTTACCGACCGACAGGCCACGGTATTCCGTGACGACGGTGGCCGTCGAGCTCCGGAACTGCTCCGCGATCTCCGCGACCGCGGTGACCTTCTCTTGGTTTGCCATACTTCGCCTCCTCTCTGAGGGTCGGTTCGTATATACGACCTACCGATCAGGGGCCGGCGACAAAACGAACGCCCCGAACGCAGAGCGTTCCGGGGCGTAACAGAAAACCGGTCCGGGATATCCCCGGATCAATTCCCAGCCTCGGCTCTCCCTGCGTGGGCCGCCGGCAATGTCGCCGGACCTTCGACCGAACCCATGTGGGAACGGCGACCAACGGTCTTCGGTAGAACGGATTGGGTAGCGATCGAGCATATCGACATCGAATATCGACATCGATCGCATCGACAACTGAGAACAGAGTACCTGCCGCACCCTCGATCCGCCAAAATGCAATCTGCCATGACAGGTCCCGCAACCGCCGACGACGTCGGCCAAGCCCTGCGGCAGCTGCGGCAGCAACGCCGCGCGTCCTAGCCGTCGCGACGGGACACCCTGAGCCGCAACGCCTCCGGCTTCAACGTAATCGTCTCTTTCACCCGCAACTCATAGCCGGGCTCCGGGGTCAGCTCGAAGCTCCGCAGTAGCGTCGCCAGGATCAGAACCATTTCATGCTGCGCGAACTGCCGACCGATACAGGCCCGCATACCCACCCCGAACGGCCGATAGAGCTCAGGATGACGGCCGCGGATTCGCTCGGGCAGAAACCGGTCGGGATCGAATGCCTCGGGATCACCACCCCACAGCTCATGCCGGTGCAATTGCAACAACACTATGAACACCCACTCGTTGCGCTCGAACGGGTATCGGCCCCCGAGCATCGTGTCCCGACGCGCCTTCCGAAAATATCCAGGAGCCGTCGGCCACAACCGTAACGTCTCATCGACGACACGCCGTACATAGCGCAGCTTCGCGACCTGATCGAAAGCCAGATCCGTACCGGTCGAGACCGTGGCGATCTCCTGCCGAGCACGATCGGCGATCTCCGGGTGCACCGACAAATAGTGCAGCGCGAACGCCAGCACACCCGCCGTGGTCTCGTGGCCCGCGGTAAGGAAGGTGAGAATCTGGTGCCGGACATTGGTCGGATCGAGTAACTGTCCCGTCTCCGGATCCGGCACCGTCAGCATCCGGTCGAGCAGGTCGCCGTGGCCACCGGTGCCCGTCCGCATCCGGTGCGCGATCACATCGTCGATCGTCTCGTTGACGAACTCGACATCGCGCTGGTGTTGGGCACGCTGCTCGCGGAAGATCGTTTTCTCCACCAGCGGATGCGAATACGCCGCGCGGTTGAGGTAGGTCAGTGTCCGCAGCATCGCGGTGACGACCGGATGTTCTTCGGTGCGGGTGAACGACTGGAATTCGTACCCGAACGCGGTGCGCCCGATCACTTCGAGTGCCACCTTGTTCGTGTCCGCGGGCACGTCGACCCACTCATCGGGTCGAGCCGACCAGTACTCGACCAACTCAGCGGCACAGGCTTGCATGGTGGCGTGATAACCGCGCATCGCGGCCGCCGTGAACGACGGTGCGAGGACAGCGTGCGCCTTGGCCCAGTTCGGCTCGCTGTTGTGCGCCGTGAACAGCCCGTCTCCGGCAACCTTGCGGAGATCACGAATGGGCACACCGAGGAACTTCGCCCATAACGAGTCGTCGTTGATCTCGCGCAGCAGGTCCGGATCCGACACATATGTCACACGAGTACCGAGGATGTCGCGCTCATAGATGCCGCCGTACTTCTGCGCTCCGCGCATCCCCCACTGACTCGAGTCGGTGACGTGCAAATCCCACACATCACCGAGGAGCGGCAACCGGTATGGCGGATGGGGTAGTTGCCTGTCACCAGCCCTGATCCGTCGCTGGGTCGGGTTCGTCGTCTCGAATTCCAAACGATCCCTCACTCCATATCACGACACTTGCCAGGCTCGCCCCGACCTGGTCCCCGGCTGCCCTGTCCGGCTCACCGAATGCAGTGGGCCCATCAGTCATGAGGAGAGTATCCCGCTGTCGGATCTGTTGCGAAGTAGAAGACCTACCGAAAAGCCTATGGGCGGGAACGCGTTACGCGTTCCCGCCCATAGATGCCTGTTCAGATATTGCTTACGCGTCCTCCTCCAGGAGGTTGCGGGTGCGGTTCGGGTCCACCGGGATGCCCGGTCCGGTGTTCGTCGAAACCGTCACCTTCTTGACGTAGCGCCCTTTGGCGGTCGACGGCTTGATACGCAGGATCTCCTCCAGCGCGGCACCGTAGTTCTCCACCAGCTTGCTGTCGTCGAAGGACGCCTTGCCGATAACGAAGTGCAGGTTGGCCTGCTTATCGACGCGGAAATTGATCTTGCCGCCCTTGATGTCGTTGACGGCCTTGGTCACATCGGTGGTGACCGTACCGGTCTTCGGGTTCGGCATCAGACCGCGCGGGCCGAGGACGCGCGCGATGCGGCCGACCTTGGCCATCTGGTCCGGGGTGGCGATCGCGGCGTCGAAGTCCAGCCAGCCGCCCTGAATCCGCTCGATCAGGTCTTCGGCGCCGACCGCGTCAGCACCAGCGGCCTCCGCCTCGGCCGCCTTCTCACCCGCGGCGAACACGATGACGCGGGCGGTCTTACCGGTGCCGTGCGGCAGGTTGACCGTGCCACGGACCATCTGATCGGCCTTACGTGGGTCCACACCGAGACGCACGGCGACCTCGACGGTCGCGTCGGTCTTGGCAGTAGCGGTCTCCTTCGCCAGACGCGCGGCAGCCAGCGGCGAGTAGAGCTTGCTGCGATCGACCTTCTCGGCCGCGGCGAGGTACGCCTTGCTTCGTTTTGCCATGTTTCTCTGTCCTTGTCCATTCGGCGGCGCTTCCGGGATCCGCTGTGTTCACCAGGGTGCCCATCGCTCGCGCCGGGGTATTCGTGGTTCAGATGTGGTTCTCGGGCCTGGCAGGCCCTCCCACCGGTTGTGCGCTCGGCCCACGGTTCGAATCGCGGGCCTGACCGCTCAGCCTTCGACGGTGATACCCATCGAACGCGCGGTACCCGCGATGATCTTGGCCGCCTGCTCGATATCGTTGGCGTTCAGATCTTCCTGCTTGGTCTGGGCGATCTCCCGCACCTGATCCATGGTCACCTTGGCGACCTTGTTCCGGTGCGGCTCCGCCGAACCCTTCTGCACACCCGCTGCCTTGAGCAGCAGCTTGGCCGCAGGCGGCGTCTTCAGCTTGAAGTCGAAGGACCGGTCCTCGTATACCGAGATCTCGACCGGGATGACGTTGCCACGCTGCGACTCGGTCGCGGCGTTGTACGCCTTGCAGAACTCCATGATGTTGACGCCGTGCTGACCGAGCGCGGGGCCGACCGGAGGAGCCGGATTCGCCTGGCCGGCCTGGATCTGAAGCTTGATGATCCCGGCGAGCTTCTTCTTCTTGGGGGGCATCTTTCTTTCCTAAGTGTTTGTTGTCCTTGCTCTTTGCAAGTCGTAGTGAACCGACCCGAGGCACGGGCCGATCCATCCCGTCGATGACGGAACCCCGATCAACGGAACCTAGATCTTTGCCACCTGGGTGAACGCCAGCTCGACCGGAGTCTCGCGGCCGAAGATCGACACGAGCACCTTGAGCTTCTGCTGCTCGGCGTTCACTTCGGAGATACTGGCGGGCAGCGTGGCGAAGGGCCCGTCCATCACGGTCACCGACTCGCCGACCTCGAAATCGACCTCGATGGCAGGCTTCGGAGCGATCTCGCCACCGGTGTCCTCGGCGGGTGTCGCCGCAGCGGCCGCAGCAGGCTTCTTCTTCTGTTCCGCGGCCGGGACGAGGAACTTCACCACATCGTTGATGGAAAGTGGCGAAGGGCGCGAGGTGGCGCCGACGAATCCGGTGACGCCAGGAGTATTGCGTACCGCGCCCCAGGACTCGTCGTTGAGTTCCATCCGGACCAGAATGTAACCGGGGAGCACCTTACGGTTGACGTTCTTGCGCTGCCCGTTCTTGATCTCGGTTACTTCTTCGGTTGGCACCTCGACCTGGAAGATGTACTCCTCCAGACCCAGGTTCTGCACCCTGGTCTCCAGGTTGGTCTTCACCTTGTTCTCATAACCCGCATAGGAGTGGATCACGTACCACTCGCCGGGGGCGCGGCGCAGCGCTGCCTTCATCTCGGCCACGGGATCAGCAGGAGCGGCATCGATAGCAGCGGCGGGTGCGGACTCAGCGGGCGCCGATTCCTCGGCCGATGAGTCAACCGACTCGCCGGCCGCGGGCTCCTCGACAGCATCGGTTGGCTCAGCAGCGTCGGTTGGCTCAGCCACGACATCGTCGACCGGGAACTCGTCGTGTGTGTCGTTCTCCGGGGTGCTCACTGGGGCACTCGCTTCCTGTGTCGTCACGTACATCCTCTGCGCGCCGGGACGAGCGCGGCGCAATTGCTTCCACCCGTGTCCGCCCCGGGATCGACTACCGGCGTCAGCGTCGTTCAGCTAGCCGAACAGCCAGCTGACACCCTTGATGAACGCCAGATCCAACCCGCTGATGAACGCGACCATGAAGATCACGAACACCAGAACAACGCTCGTATAGGTGACCATCTGCTTCCGATTGGGCCAGATCACCTTGCGGAGTTCCGCGATGACCTCACGCAGGAACTTGATCAAACGCTTGAACGGATTACCCGGCTTCTTGCGTGCGGTCCGATCGGCTGTCTTGGGTGCCTTCTGCGACGGCCGGTCGAGCGTTGCGAGCGCGCCCGTGTCGGTCCGCGGAGATGACTTCTGCGGAGACGACCCAGCGCGAGTCCGCCGGGCGGATCGCTTACCACTCGGCCGGATCGTTGCGGCGGTGCCATCGCCTTCGTCGGCCGCATGTGCGCCGCGGCGAGTGTCCCGCTCGTCGCTCACGTCGATCCTCTCTCGTCGCTGGCATCCAGGGCAGGGGCGACAGGACTTGAACCTGCAACCTGCGGTTTTGGAGACCGCTGCTCTGCCAATTGAGCTACGCCCCTTCGGTCGGACGGTATCGACTATCCGACCACTGTTCGATATTCGGTTGTATCCGGAGTCACGCAACACACGCTGTCACACAACACACGCGCCACCCCGGCAGTTGCCGGCCCCGTAGCGGTTCTCGTGAACCGCGTGGAACCAGCCCTACAGAGCAGCGCGCAACGGCTGGTGACCCCAGAGACCTGAGTGTACTTTACCGAGCACGCTATTCGCCAATCCGGGGGCGCTCGACCAGGTCAGGCCAGTTGTACCGTCGCGGTCGCACGGCCGAAGATCTTCTTTCCCGCCGACTTGGCAACGATGGCGATGACCGCGGTCTTGCTCTCCGGATCGACCGATTTCACCTTACCCGTGTACTGGACCTCGGCGGCCGCATCGGTGCCGACGAAAACCGGACTGGTGAATCGGACGTTGTACTCCTTGATCGCACCGGGATCACCGAGCCACGAGGTGATGAATCCGCCGCCGAAACCCATGGTGAGCATGCCATGCGCGACAACATCGTCGAGACCGACCAGCTTCACGATCTCGTCACTCCAATGGATCGGGTTCGCATCACCGGAGACGCCCGCGTAGTTGACCAGATCACCCCGGGTTACCCGGACAGTACGCGGAGGAAGCTCGTCGCCGACCGAGACATCGTCGAAGGCGATAGCGTGTTTGGTAGGCGTCGGCGCGGTATTCGCAACAGGGCTGGTCTGCGCAGGTGTCCGGCTCGTGGAGACCGCGATGTCGTCCGAGCGACCCTCCCCCTCGTCCGCACCGATACCGTGCATCAACACGTTGCTGACGGCACTGGCGAGATTCGGGTCGATATCGCCACCGCTGCGGCCGACGAGGGTGGTGTAGGTGGTGAGCACCGGCTCGTCGTTCTGCGCGGTGACAATGTTCTTGGTCACGATGATGTCGCCACCGAACGCCTGCCGGAACGAATGCAGGTAGACATCGCAGACGAGCTGGTCGCCGACCTCGATCGGGCGATGGAACTCGAGAATCTGGTCGGTCTGCATGATCTGGCTGAGGTCATAGCCGGTGACGACCTGTTCGAACAGTCTGCGCTGCGCCAGAATCCCGACCAGGGAAATGAAGGTGACCGGGGCGAGTAGGTTGTCGTAGCCGTATTCCCGCGCCGCGCTCTCGTCCCAATGCACCGGATGGTAGTCCTGCACGGCACGCGCGTATTCCCGTACCTTTTCCCGACCGATCTCGTAGTAGTCGTCGACACGGTAGTGATGCCCGACCATCGCCGCGGCATTGGCCGCGGGGTCGAACTCCGTACCCGCCTCCGTACCCGACTGGACCACTTCGTCTATACCGGTGTTGATTGTCACGGGAGGACTGTACCTATCTGACCCCGTAGCCCGGGGTCGGCGGAGCGTTTTACCACCGCACCCACACCGTGAAATGCGTCAGGGCCGGACAAAGTCCGGCCCTCGCGGTACCACGGCCCGAGATTCCGGGATATGCCCCGGCGCTACACCACGCGGTGGCGTACGCGTAGCGGAACTAGCGGGATTCGCGGTGCGCCCGATGCGTGCCGCAATTCGGGCAGAACTTCTTCAGCTCGAGCCGATCCGGATCATTACGCCGGTTCTTCTTGGTGATGTAGTTGCGGTGCTTGCACTGCTCGCAGGCCAAGGTGATCTTTGGCCGGACATCGGTGGACTTCGCGGCCACGATATGCCTTCTTTCCGGTACCTGATGGGCTTGATCGATTGTGGTAGCGATGGCCGGACTTGAACCGGCGACACAACGATTATGAGTCGTTTGCTCTACCGACTGAGCTACACCGCCACGGCGTCGCATTGCCATGGTGCCGAGCCCAACCCGCAGCTACGGAAGCGATGCCGAGTCGGTCACCACCGGCAATCCGGCGAGCCCCCTAACGGAATCGAACCGTTGACCTTTTCCTTACCATGGAAACGCTCTGCCGACTGAGCTAAGGGGGCATGACTACTTCCGCACCGAGCTCGAACGCTCGACCTCAGCGCGGTGAAGTCTTGAACGAGATTACACACTCACCGGTCCCACCACCAAACCAGCTGTTCAGAGGGCGTTTTGTTGTACCAGGGGTCGCGTTGCGGGGAGACTCGTTTCTGTGACGGAACAGGGGTCGGAAGGGTTGTCGACCACTGAACGGGAGAGGGATCGACCTGCGCGGGACACTCGAAGTGAGCACATACAAAATGAGCCTTGGACGCGGAATCCGTGTCCAAGGCTCACTGAGTGAACGGCGGTGGCAGGTGTAGGATTCGAACCTACGTAGGCTTTCACCGACAGATTTACAGTCTGCTCCCATTGGCCGCTCGGGCAACCTGCCGTTCGCGCATTGTTTCTGTGCGCTGAGGCAGAATACATCGAACCCACACCCCTAATGCAAACCGGCTGGCTATCGGCCATGCGGCGCGACTATTCTCGGGCCTTCCGGGTAGAACTGACGATGGCCGGAGATATCCGGTTCAGCTGATCCGCAGGACCATCAGAACAGGAGCGCAGTGTGGCTGATTCGTCTTTCGACGTCGTGAGCAAGGTCGACCGACAGGAGGTCGACAATGCCCTGCATCAGGCGGAGAAGGAGCTCAACACCCGCTACGACTTCCGAGGCACCGGCGCGTCCATCGAATGGTCCGGTGAGGACAAGATCGTGCTCACCGCCGAGGCGGAGGAACGGGTGAAAGCCGCATTGGAGGTATTCAAGGAGAAGCTGATTCGCCGCGATATCTCACTGAAGGCGTTCGATGCGGGTGAGCCCGCCTCCTCCGGCAAGGTGTACAAGATCACAGGTTCGTTGGTGCAAGGTATCGACTCCGAGCACGCGAAGAAGATCTCCAAGAAGATCCGCGATGAGGGCCCCAAGGGCGTGAAGGCGCAGATCCAGGGAGATGAGCTGCGGGTGAGCAGTAAGAAGCGCGATGATCTGCAAGCGGTCATCGCCCTACTGAAGGGCGAGGACTTCGGTATCGCTCTGCAGTTCGTCAACTACCGCTGACGCCGGGGCACACCACCGGAGCGAGCCGTGATGGCCGGGCCGGGACAGCCGAGGACAGACCTGCCGCGGCCGCTCGGCACCGGCCGGATCGGTCCGGAGTGATCAATACCACCGCGGGCCACCCGACATCTCCTCTAAACGAGTGATGCGTTCGGCCATGGGCGGGTGCGTGGAGAACCAGCGCGCGGCCCGCTCGCCTACCCGAAACGGGTTGGCGATCATCAGATGCGACTGCGCCGCCAGTTGCGGCTCCGGCGGGAGCGGGGCGGCCTGCACGCCTTGTTCCAATTTACGCAAGGCGGAGGCCAGAGCCAGTGGGTCACCGGTGAGTTCGGCACCGGACTGATCGGCCTGGAATTCGCGCGAGCGGGACACCGCCAATTTGATCAGAGTCGCGGCGATCGGGCCGAGTAGTGACACCAGTAGCACTCCAAGGATGTTCGGGCCCTCACCGTTGCGATTGCCACCGAACATGGAAGCGAAGAAAGCGAGGTTGGCCAGACCGGAGATCACCGCGGCGAGCGCACCCGCGACCGAAGAGATGAGGATATCGCGGTTGTAGACGTGCGAGAGCTCATGGCCTAACACCGCGCGCAGTTCTCGCTCGTCCAAGATCTGCAGAATGCCACTGGTGCAGCAGACCGCGGCATGCCGAGGATTGCGGCCGGTGGCGAACGCGTTGGGCGCGTTCGTCGGGCTGATGTACAGCCGCGGCATCGGCTGACGTGCGATGGTGGCCAGCTCACGCACGATCCGGTACATACCGGGTGCCTCCAGCTCACTGACCGGTTGCGCGTGCATCGCTTTCAACGCGATCTTGTCGCTGTTGAAGTACGCGTACGCGTTCATTCCCACTGCGAGCAGGATTGCGATCATCAGGATCGTCGGGCTACGGAACATCGCCCCCGCGAACACGATCAGGGCCGAGAGGCCCACCATGAGCCCGAAGGTCTTCACTCCATTCGCGTACCCGTGCATCTGCGCATCTCCGCCTCTCCGGGTCTTCGAGCCGTACCGGTTCGGGTGGCACGAAGTCACATTCAGGTCCTGCGCTGAAAGCCACTTCCGCTGGGCGTACCCGGCGAGTTACCGAGGTACTCGTGGAGTCGAGGAGTTACCTCTGTCCCGGCCCGGTGCCACCGCATCGTCGATTGCCTTACACAAGGATTGCCTTACACAAAGTCAACGACGAGCGCTCGATCAAGGTTCCGGACCGATCGGAAAGCTTGCTGCGACGGATCGCATTCGATGCCGGCACTGTGCGCCTCGGCCGAGCTCACCGACGAACGAAACGCGAGCACGCACTGCCGGCGACCGGTAACCGCGAGCATGCCGGAGGAGCGCTACCGGCTACCGGTCGGCACACCATGGGCGGTGCATACCGCAGGAGGCCGTGGACGCGCCACCCGCGTGACCGACAGCTCAACCCACGCGTTCGATGGTGTAGCGGACCAGTCGCGCGAGGGCGTGGTTGGCGGCCACATCCGGCAGGGCGGACAGCTCTGCGTGCGCCAAGTCGGCGTAGCCCTGCAGCTTCTCCTTGGCCAGCACCATGCCGCGAGAACGAGCCAGCAGCTCGAGCGCTTCCGCCACCTCGTCGTCGGTCTCCAGTGGCCGGGCGAGCAGCGTGCGCAAGCGGTCACCTTCGGTGCCCGCTTCACGCAGCGCGTACAGCACCGGCAAGGTGTGCACGCCTTCCCGCAGATCGGTACCTGGGGTCTTGCCGGACTGCTCCGCTGCCGAGGAGATGTCGATGATGTCATCGGAGATCTGGAAGGCCGTCCCGACCGCGTCGCCGAGCCTGGCCAATCGCTCGACGTGCTCGGGGTCGGCGCCGGAGAAGGTACCACCGAACCGGCCGGCGGCGGCGATGAGCGAACCGGTCTTCTCCCATACCACGCGCAGGTAGTGCTCGACCGGATCTTGGGACTCGCGAGCACCGATGGTCTCCCGCATCTGCCCGGTGACGAGTTCGGCGAAGGTCTCGGCGATGATGCGGACCGCATCGGGGCCGAGGGTAGAGGTAAGCCGGGAGGCGTGTGCGAAGAGATAGTCCCCCGCGAGGATCGCGACATTGTTGTTCCACCGCGAATTCACGCTCGGAGCACCCCGGCGCATCGGGGCCTCGTCCATCACGTCGTCGTGGTACAGCGTGGCCAGATGCACCAGTTCGACCACGGTGCCCGCGGTGATCAAGGCTGGATCGGTCGGCCGAGGGCCGAGCTGCCCGGTGAGGATGGTGAACAACGGACGGAATCGCTTACCGCCCGCTCTGGCCAGATGCAACGCCGCTTCCTGAAGGAATTCCGCACCGTCGGACAGCTCATCGACCAAGAGCTGCTCTACCTTGTCCAGTCCGGTGCGCACCGTCGCGGCGAGCTCGGGGTCACCGAGATCGACGCCTGCGACCACAGTGCGCATCTCGCGCTCACCTCCGCCGTCCGCACCGGGCGCTATATCCGTAATTCGCTCGCTGCGCTCGCTCATGGCTGATCTGCTCATCTCTTCTCCCAGCGATGCGTCCGACCCCACGGTAGAGAACCTAGCGTGTCTCCAGCCGAAGGCCCATCACACCATCGCTCTTGGAGGGAGTCGACCGCTGCCATCGGTGCTCGCGGGCGACTCCGAATGCGACCGCCGTCGACGGGAACCAGGCGGCCCTGCCAGTATTGAGCGCATGGGTGCACCGGAAACGACTCCCGCGGGCGATGAGCACGCATTGCCCAGCCGAACCGAGGTGCTGGTGGTCGGCGCGGGCCCCGCGGGCTCAGCGGCCGCTACCTGGGCAGCGCGGGCCGGACGAGATGTGTTGCTCATCGATGCCGCGGTGTTTCCGAGGGATAAGACCTGCGGTGACGGCCTGACCCCGCGAGCGACCGCTGAGCTGGAGCAGCTCGGCCTCGGCGAGTGGGTACGCGCACATGTGGTCAATCACGGCCTCCGAATGACCGGCTTCGGCCACGAGGCCCTGCTGAACTGGCCCAACGGTTCCTTCCCCAGTTACGGAAGCGCCATTCCGCGAACCGAACTCGATGACAAACTGCGCGAGACCGCGGTGAAGTCCGGCGCGCGCATGGTGGACGGAACAAGCGTGATAGATATCACCCGCGCGGGTGATCGAGTGACGGGCGTCGTGGTACGAACGGCAACCGGCACACGAACGATCACCTGCCGGACTCTGGTGGTCGCCGATGGGGTGCGCTCACCGGTCGGCAGACTGCTCGGCCGCACCTGGCACCGGCAGTACGCCTACGGCACAGCAGCACGGGCCTACATCAAATCCGGCCGGAGTGACGATCAGTGGATCACCTCGCATCTCGAGCTACGCGATGCCTCCGGCAAGCTGGTTCCCGGCTACGGCTGGGTGTTCCCCTTGGGCAACGGCGAGGTGAACATCGGCGTCGGATCCTTGGCTACCCAGCGGCGACCCTCGCATATCGCACTGAAACCACTCCTGGCGCATTACACCGCGTTACGCAGGGAGGAATGGCAATTCGAAGGATCGCCACGGGCGGTGGCCTCGGCGCTGCTCCCTATGGGCGGCGCGGTTTCCGATATCGCGGGACGCAACTGGGCACTGCTCGGCGATGCCGCGGGCTGTGTGAATCCACTCAACGGTGAAGGCATCGATTACGGCTTGGAAGGCGGCCACATCCTGGCCGGCCTACTGGATGAACCCGACCTCACCGCAGTATGGCCCCAGGTATTGCTGGCACGCTATGGACGCACGTTCTCGGTTGCGCGCCGGATCGCAGGCCTGGCGACCCATCCCCGCGTTGTTCCACTCGGCGGACCCGCGGTACTGCGTTCGAAGTACTTGCGAAGCACCGCTGTTCGCGTGATGGGCAATCTCGTCACCGATGAGGATCTCGACCTGACGGCACGAGCCTGGCGAGCGGCGGGCATGGCATCGCTGCGCTTCGACGAGCGGCAACCGTTCACCTAGGAGATCGCGGCGGCGCTCATCGCGCGACCGCACGGTCAGGAGGTCCGTCACCCCGATATACGGCGAGGCAACGGACCTCGTCGGCCGGTCAGCCGGTCGGCTCGGTGGTCAGCCACTCCTCGACGAATTTCTGCTCGCTGTTGAGCACCCGATGGTGCAACTGCTCGGCGAGCCGTTCGATGGCGCCACCGACCATGGACACCTTCACGTCCACGATTCCCGCCACCTCGATCTCGGAACCTTCGGCGGTAGGACGCATTTCGTAGGTTCCGGACATATCACTGTTGATGCCACCCGTGACGACCTCGAAAGTACCCTTGGCCACCTCGCCGACGAGTGGCTGCCAATTGTCGGTACGGGCGAAGGTGAGCTCACTCTTGAGTACCTTCCGCACCAAGGCAGGCACCTTGTCGGCTGCGGGCTTTTCGGTCATGTGGACACAGATAGTGCCCGCACCCGCGGGCTGCGACACCTCTAGCGTCGCCGTTTCGGCATCGGCGAGCCTGGCCCGCCAGATGTCCTCGGTGGTGAGTGCCCGGTGGAGATCTTCGACCGGGACAGCGTATGACACGGTGAAGCTGAATTTTCGGGACATGGCCGCTACCGTAGCCGAGTCGGTGGGTAACCTGTGGCAGTGTCGGAAACCAGCCAGCCAACCAGGCCCTCGACGCGCCTGCGGCGGGCCGAGGTATCGGTACTGATCACCGCCACGGTGATCAGCGTGCTGGTCGGGCTGCTCGTGCTGGCCGCGTGGCGCAATGACTACCTGATCAGCACCGACAAGGGCAGCGCAACAGCCGAGGTACTCTCGGCAGGTCGGCTGCGCTCGGCAGTGATGTATGTCACTCCGGATGGTGAGACGCACAATCCCAAGGTCGGCGTGCTTTACCCGACCAACCTCACCGCGGGTGAGCGCATCCGGGTGGAGTATCGCCGCAGTGATCCCGACCTGGTAAGGGTCGAGGGTCGCGATGTGCGGGTCGCCATAATGCCTGCGCTATCGGTTCTCGTGGTGGTCTGGGGAGTCGCGTTGTCCGCACTCTGGCTGCTCAGCCGCATGGGTAGGCGCCGGTCACAATGATGCGTTATCTCCGCCGTGAACGACAGAACCCGCACGCTACGGACCTCGGCCACCGGGCTGATCACTCGGCGAAACCCATCCGCAGCGCATAACCTACGGACTGCGGCACGCTGGGTTAGCCGGAACTTTTCGCGTTCTTCACTTCAGTGTGGCGGCGTGGCGCGGTGCGTCGGTCAGGCTGGAAGCGTGCGAGTAGCGATTGTCACGGAGTCGTTTCTGCCGAATATGAACGGCGTCGTCAACTCTGTGCTGCGGGTGCTGGAGCATTTGGACCAGCACGGACACGATGCGCTGATCATCGCCCCCGACACCCCGCGCGGACTGCCTGCCGCAGCGCGCGGCTATGAACGATTCCCGGTCCACCGGGTACCCGCGGTGATGGTCCCGAGGATCAGTTCGCTGCCGGTCGGGCTGCCCCAGCCAGGTATCGTCTCGACCATCGCCGATTTCGACGCCGACGTGGTCCATCTGGCTTCTCCGTTCCTGCTCGGCGCAGGCGGGCTCGGCGCAGCCATGCGACTGGACCTGCCGACCGTGGCGGTGTATCAAACCGACGTGGCCGGTTTCGCCAAGAGCTACGGGCTCGGGCTGGCGAGCCGGGCGGCTTGGGGATGGACCCGGCGCATCCACGAGGGCGCCACCCGTACTCTCGCTCCTTCCCGGGCCGCGGCCGAGGACCTGGTCAGGCACGGTATCCCGCGAGTACATCGCTGGGGGCGCGGAGTCGACATCACCCGCTTCACCCCGAGCGCCCGCTCGGCCCGGCTGCGTGCGGCCTGGCTTGCCGGGCGGGAACGGCTCCTGGTCGGCTTCGTCGGGCGGCTGGCGCCGGAGAAACATGTCGAGCGGCTCGCGGTGCTCGCTACCGACCCTGATATCCAATTGGTGATCGTCGGTGCGGGTCCGGAGCGTAAACGGCTGGCGAAGCTGATGCCGGATGCCGTCTTCACCGGCGAGCTCGGCGGTGCGGAACTCGCCGAGGCGTACGCGAGCCTGGACGTGATGGTGCACGCGGGCGAACACGAGACGTTCTGCCAGGGTGTCCAAGAGGCACTCGCCTCGGGCATCCCGGTGATCGGCCCGGACGCGGGCGGTCCGCGCGATCTGATCGCGCACTGCCGCAACGGCTATCTGCTTCCTGTCGAACGGTTCTGCGAGCTGCTCCCGAGCGCAGTCGGGGCGCTCCATGATCCGGCTCTACGGATACGGTTCGCGAGTGCGGCCCGTAAGTCGGTGTTGTCGCGTACCTGGCCTGCTATCTGCACCCAGCTGATGGGGCATTACGTCGAGGTGACCGGAACGCGGATCCAGTTGCCGCATACGGCGTGAGCCAGGGTACGAACGTGACCGACCTATCCTCCGGCCACACTCCGGCAGGCACTGGCTGCGCGTTAGGGTCTTGACGTGGCGAAGACGCAATCGAATCGGGCCTCGTTGGACAAGCAGCCGCGCGAGGTCGCGTCGATGTTCGACGATGTCGCCCGGCGGTACGACCTGACCAATACAGTGATTTCCGCGGGACAGGATCGTTACTGGCGCTGGGCAACCCGCAGGGCCCTCGCGCCACGGCCGGGTGAGCGATTACTCGATCTCGCCGCGGGGACCGGAGTATCCACCCTGGAGTTGCAGAAATCCGGTGCTTGGTGTCTGGCCGCCGACTTCTCGAAGGGCATGCTCGCCGCGGGGCAGTTCCGCGCTGTGCCGATGGTGGCGGCCGATGCCATGGCGTTGCCGTTCGCCGATAACTCCTTCGATGCGGTGACCATCTCGTTCGGGCTGCGCAACGTCGCCGATACCGACCTCGCGCTGCGCGAGATGCTCCGGGTCACCAAACCCGGCGGCAGGTTGGTGGTGTGTGAATTCTCCACACCAGTGGTTCCGGTCTTCCGCACGGTGTACATGGAGTACTTGATGAAGGCGCTGCCCGCAGTGGCCCGAACGGTGAGCAGCAATCCCGACGCGTACGTCTACCTGGCGGAATCCATCAGGGATTGGCCGAATCAGCGCAGACTCGCGCTGCGGATCGCGGCCAACGGGTGGTCGACGGTGCAATGGCACAACCTCACCGGCGGTGTAGTCGCCCTGCACCGGGCATACAAGCTCGGCTGAGCTGGGTCCTGTAGTACCTCACAGCCGGATACCCCCGCGGTGAGGAGGAATGTCACCTATCGATAACGCGAGGTAAATCCCGCGCAATCGGCGATAAGCATCATCGAAGATATGTCTGACGCAGTGACCGGCCGCGGCGACAGTACCGTCAAAACGGCATGCTCGTACTGCGGTGTGGGTTGCGGGATCACGGTAAAGACCGCCACCGGCACCGCGGGAGAACCTGTGATCGCCACGGTCAGCGGCGACCGGTTACACCCGGCGAATGCGGGACGGCTGTGCACCAAGGGCGCGACACACGCAGAGCTGATGCGCACCTCCGGCCGGATGGAAACCGCTTACCGGCGTTCGGCGCGCGGGCAGGTTCCCGTGCCGTTTCCGGTAGACCACGCCGTGCACGAGGCTGCGACCAGACTACGGGCGATTCTGGACGAGCACGGCCCTGACGCGATCGCGATGTATGTCTCGGGGCAGATGTCGCTGGAGGCACAGTATCTCGCGACCAAACTCGCCAAAGGCCATCTGCGCACCGTGCACCTGGAGGCCAACTCCCGACTGTGCATGGCCAGCGCGGGAACCGGGTACAAACAGTCGCTCGGGGCGGATGGACCACCCGGTTCCTACGACGACTTCGAGCATGCCGACCTGTTCTTCGTGATCGGTGCGAATATGGCCGACTGCCACCCGATCCTGTTCTTGCGCATGGCCGATCGGCTCAAGTCCGGTGCGAAACTCATCGTGGTCGATCCGCGCCGCACCGAAACCGCGGTGCGTGCCGACCTGTTCCTGCAGATCGCCCCCGGTACGGATATCGCATTGCTCAATGGGTTGCTGCACCTGCTTGTCGATAACGGCGATATCGATGCGGAGTTCATCGCCGAGCACACCGAGGGCTGGGAGACCATGCCGGAATTCCTGGCCGACTACCCACCGGATCGAGTGGCCGAGATCACCGGGCTCGCCGAGGCCGATATCCGCACCGCCGCACAATGGATCGGCGCCGCGGGCGAATGGATGTCGTTGTGGACGATGGGGCTGAATCAATCCACGCACGGCACGTGGAATACCAACGCCCTGTGCAATTTGCATTTGGCCACCGGCGCTATCTGCCGTCCGGGAAGCGGACCGTTCTCACTCACCGGTCAGCCGAATGCGATGGGTGGGCGGGAGATGGGCTACATGGGGCCCGGCCTACCCGGCCAGCGCAGCCTGCTCAGCGCCGAGGACCGCGCATTCGTCGAGGCCGAATGGGATCTGGCGCCGGGCACCCTACGTACCGAAGCCGGGCCAGGCACCGTGGAGATGTTCCGCGAGCTGGCCGAGGACAAGATCAAAGCGGTATGGATCATCTGTACTAATCCCGTTGCCACCGTGTCCAACCGGAAAACGGTGATCGCGGGCTTGGAGGCGGCCGAGCTGGTGATCGCCCAGGACGCGTACACCGAGACCGCGACCAACGCGTATGCCGACCTGCTGCTGCCCGCCACACTGTGGGCGGAAACCGATGCGGTGATGGTGAACTCCGAACGCACTCTCACCCTCCTGCAACAGTCGGTCCCGCCCATCGGCGACGCCAGGCCGGATTGGCGGCTGATCGCCGATATCGCCACCGCGATGGGTTTCCCCGGTTTCGATTTCGCCTCCAGCGCAGAGGTCTTCGAGGAGATCAAACGATTCGCGAATCCGGCGACCGGCTACGACTTGCGCGGCATGAGCTACCAGGGGCTGCGCGATGGGCCGATGCAGTGGCCGTGCGCGCAGCCCGAACGCAAGCGTAATCCGATCCGATACCGCAATGACGGCAGCAGCCAGCCGCTGTTCGTCGATGCCGAAGGGAAGCAGCCCCGGCTCGCCTTCGCCACACCTAGCCGCCGTGCGGTGTTCTGGCCGCGACCACACCTGATGCCGCAGGAGATGCCGGACGACGACTACCCCTTCCTACTCAACACCGGTCGCCTGCAGCATCAGTGGCACACGATGACCAAGACCGGCAAAATCGGGAAGTTGACCAAGCTGAACGGCACGCCGTTCGTCGAAGTGCATCCGGCCGATGCCGAGCGCCTCGGCCTGACCGCAGGCGATCAACTGGAGATCGCCTCACGCCGCGGCCGAGCCGTATTGCCCGCGCGGGTCAGCGACCGAGTTCGCCGCGGCGATTGCTTCGTGCCGTTTCACTGGAACGATGAGCAGGGCGAATACCTGACTATCAACGCCGTAACCAACGATGCGGTCGATCCGGCCGCGCTGCAACCGGAATTCAAGGCGTGTGCGGTAGCGCTGCGCCGGGTCGCCGCGGTGCCGCAGCCCGAAGCTCCCGCCGCGCTGCCAACGGCCGAGCCTGCACATCCGCTGGCGGCCGTACTCGGCCTCGGCAACGGCACCGCACCCACCCTCAGCGAGACCGAGCAGATCTACCTGAGCGGCTATCTGACCGCGCTGCAGACACTTCCGGTGACCGGACAGCCGGTGCTCCCTGAGTCGGCGCCGATATCCGCACCCGGCAGGCTATGGGTCGACGGGCTGCTGGCCGGGATGTACTCGCGCGCTACGACGACTCCCGCCACCGCGGCGAACACAAGTGACACCACTCACACGATCACCGTGCTGTGGGCATCACAAACCGGCACCGCGGAAGAACTCGCCCACACCGTCGCCGCACATCTCACCCAGAACGGTTTCACACCGCGGCTGCTGGAACTGGATTCCTGCGACCTCGGGGCGATCACAGGAGATGTACTGGTCATCAGCAGTACCTTCGGCGATGGGGGACCACCGGACAACGGCGCCGATTTCCGGGAGCGGCTGACCGAGAGCACAGTGCGGCTGACCGGTGTGCGGTACGCGGTGTTCGCACTCGGCGACTCCTCCTACGACGATTTCTGCGGTTACGGCCGCACACTCGATCAGAAATTCACCGACCTGGGCGCGCGGCGAATGCTCCCCCGCGTCGACAGCGAACCCGACTACGCGGACGCGGCACAGCACTGGCTGGATGATGTGTGTGCCGCATTCGGCACCGAGCCGCCCGAGCCGTCCGGCGAGTCCGGCTCCCCCGCCAACCCTCCGGTACCCGGTGGGAACGGCGCAACGCGTGGCGCCCCCCGTGGCAATTCGGTATCCACGATGACGGTGCCGAGCGCCGCTCCCGCACTCGACCGCACCCGCAGCGCACCCGCGCCGTTCACCCGCGCCGCACCGCTGCGTGCCCCGCTGATTCGCAACGAATTACTCTCGATAGGCGATTCGCCGAAAGAGGTACGCAGATTCGGATTCGATCTGCGCGGTCTGGAGGCCGGCTATCAGGTGGGCGATGCCCTCGGCGTCTGGCCGGTGAACTGTGCCTCGCTCGTCACCGAATGGCTGGCTGTCACCGGTCTTGACGGCCGCTGCCTCGTCGAGGTGGACAACCGTGAGATGCCGCTGACCGAGGCGCTGCGCAGGCACTACGACATCACCAAGATCAGCCAGGACCTGCTCGGCTTCCTCGCCGAACGCAATCAGAGCGGCCGACTGGCCAAACTGTTGCGCCGGGACAATCGCAACGAATTGGCCAACTATCTATGGGACCGGCAGGCCGTCGATGTACTGCGTGATTTTCCGGTGCGCGCGGATCTGGTGGAGTGGCTCGGCACGTTGCGCACCCTGCAGCCGCGGCAGTATTCGATCTCGTCCAGCCCACTGGTCAGCCCGGACGAGGTAGAGCTCACCGTCGGCATCGTGCGCTACGGCGACCAAGCGGCCACCGATGCCCCGGCCCGGCGCGGCGGGGTGTGCTCGACCTTCCTCGCCGACCGAACAGGCCAAGGGCACGCGGAGACGGCGGCTCCGATATTCCTGCATCGGGCGCCGCATTTCCGTCCGCCTGCCGATCCGTCGACACCGATGATCATGGTAGGACCCGGCACCGGTATCGCGCCGTTCCGCGGGTTCCTCCAGGAACGCAGGGCGCTCGGCTGCACCGGACGCAACTGGCTGTTCTTCGGCGATCAGCACGCAGCACAGCATTTCTACTATCGCGCCGAACTGGAAGACATGTTCCGCTCCGGCTTTTTGACCCGCCTCGACCTGGCCTTCTCCCGCGACCAGCGGGAACGGATCTACGTGCAACACCGGATGATCGAACACGGCGCGGAGTTGTGGTCGTGGTTATGTGAGGGAGCCCACTTCTACGTCTGTGGCGATGCGGGTCGCATGGCCAAGGATGTCGACGACGCGCTGCTGCGAATCGCCCGAATCCACGGCAAGCTCGACGAGCAGGGCGCGCTGGCGTTCAAAAAACAGTTGGTCGCCGAAAAACGCTATGTCCGGGACATCTACTGAGTGCCTACTGAACGACGGCTACCAGGTGGAGGAAAAACCGACACCTGGAGCCAGGAAATGGTTGCTCGAGGCCGGAGCACCGGGCATCCTCGATGCTGTCGGAATTGGTCGTCCGCCTCCGAGCGGCATGCCCCGAGAGGTACGTCGCACGCGAGGTCTACACGGAGAGGAGCGCACGATGACAGATCCCCTTGCGGACGCGATTCCCGAGGCTGATCTCGCGGAGCAGTCCACCCCGGCGTATCCAGACGATACCGTGCTACCCGACGATCGGCCGGAGCCGGGCGAAGGTGTCGGGCGAGCGGTCGACGCATCCAGTGCCTTGGAAGCGAACCCCGCCGACGTCGTCGAGCAATCCATCCCGGTACCACTGCTCGATGACGAGCCGGAGGACGAACTCGGCTACTGATCCGCGGTATCCACTCTCGATCACGGCTGGATCTTGGCCCGTACTGCCGCGTGCAGTTCCCGCAGACTCGACCGTTCGGTGGCGACTTCGAGTACTCGTATGCCATGCGCGTGCCCGGCCAGCTCGACCTCGAGCTGCTTCGGATCGACCTGTCGGTGCGGGATACGGTACGCGGCGCACAGTGCGGCCAGATCCATGCCGTGTGGGGTGCCGAAGATTCGTTCGAACACCCCCGCGTACTGCGGATCGCCTTGCTCCAGCAGCTCGAAGATACCGCCACCGTCGTCGTTGGCGACCACGATGGTCAGATCGTTCGGCCGCGGCTCACCTGGCCCGATGAGCAGCCCGGACGCATCGTGCAGGAACGTGAGATCACCGATCAGGGCGATCGTGCGGCCCTCATGGTGCAGTGCCGCGCCGACTGCCGTCGACACCGTTCCGTCGATACCGGCGACACCGCGATTCGACAGCACCGTGATCCCCGGCCTCGGATGTGCGACCAACGCGGCATCGCGCACAGGATTCGACGCGCCGAGTAGTAACTGGTCACCGTCGCGCAGTGCGTCCATTACCACCGCCGCGACATGCAGTCCGGTCGGCTTCGGGTGCTGCGCGAGCTCGGCGCGCACCATCTGGCTCGCTTTCGTATCCAGTTCCCGGCAGCGCCGCAGCCATGCCGCACTCGGCGCGCCGGTGATAACCGCCCTTGTGCCGGTACCGACCACATTGCCGGATACATCGGGCCAGCGCGGTCCAGTGGTGAGCGCGTACACACGGACAGCGGGATCGGCGAGCACCTTCGATACCTGACGGTGCAAGGTGGGACGGCCGGTGATGATCGCTTGCCGAGGCCGCAGCAGCGGCAGAGCGAGCGGGTGCAGCGCAGGGCCGTGCATGGGTGCGGTTGGCTCGGCAACGGTAGGCAGCGCCGCCAGTTCCGGCCGCAATCCAGCACCGTGTCCGGAGATCACCACGGTATCGGGGGAAAGATCGAGATCGAGTGGCACATCCAGCGTCGCGTACTGGGTCTCGGTCCACGCGCGCGCACCGGCGCGGCCCGCGGGAACCGATTCGTCCGGCAGCGGATCCGGGACGAGCGGCTCACGCAGCGGAACATCGAAGTGCACCGGTCCCGCGTTCCCTGAGCGGGTGCCGCGGGCAGCGGCCAGCACCCGGCATACCGCGGAACGCCACTGACTGTTCTGCCGCCCGTAAGGCGGCTGATCTTCCTCCTCTTCCGCGAGACCGAGCGAAATAGCGGCCCGGACCTGGCTACCGAACAAACCGAACTGTTCGATGGTCTGGTTGGCGCCGGAACCGAGCAGTTCATAGGGCCGGTTCGCGCTGAGTACCACCAGCGGGACTCTGGCGTAGTTGGCTTCGAGCACGGCGGGCCCCAGATTGGCCACCGCGGTACCCGAGGTCATGACAACCGGAACCGGGCAGCGGCTCGCGATAGCCAGCCCGACAGCCAGGAAACCCGCCGTTCGTTCGTCGATCCGCAGATGCAGCCGCACCCGCCCGGCCGCGTCGGCGGCCTGTAGGGCGAAGGCCAGCGGAGCGTTCCTGGAGCCGGGGCATAGGACAACATCCCGCACTCCCCCGCGCACGAGTTCGTCGACGACGACCTGCGCTTGTGCTGTAGACGGGTTCACAACTCCAGCCTGGCAGACCGTATCTCCGCCGTCGCTATCGGGAGGTGTCTGTTTCGCCACGTATTCGCGGCAGTCGTGCGCACGCAGCACCTCGCCCGACCGGATCCAGCCCGGTCGGGCGATTACCGCCGCTGGACGCGATTGCCTGGTACGGGTAGTGCACCGCTCGGCCGGAAATGCCGACGCGTCCGTAGCGCAGGCGCGCCCGTGCGAATCAGTTGGCGTGCTTCTCGATCAAGTTACCGACCCGAGGCAGTGCCTCGGCGACGTTCTTCTTCGCCGAGGAGCGCATGGAGGAATAGACCTTCTTCAGAGCGGGCCGGGTGGAGGCATCGGCGCGTGCGTCGGTGACGGTCAGCAAGGCCTCGGAAACCTGATCGGACTTGGCCACCAGCAGATCGGCGAAGGTACCCGACCCCGACGCGGTGTACTCCTGCCAGAACGGCTCCAGCTGGGCGAGAAGCTTGGGCGCCAAGGACTCCAACGCATCGGGCACGATGGAAGGGCCGATCTTCTTGACCGCCGCGTAGCCACCCTTCACAGCCAGGCCGGACGCACCGCCTTTGTCCGAGACCTCGGCATCGAGAACCTCGACGGCATCGGCAAGGAATGCCGGACGCTTGGCGTCGTCGAGCAGGGATTCAGACAGTGCTGCAACCACTTTCAGGTTCCTCCGGATAGATAAGAGATAAACGAGCGAGGGCAACTATACGCACCTACGCCAGCGTTCGTCCGGCTACGGCTGCCAAGACAGCAGCTGCACCATCAATCCTTCACAGTCAGCGAGCAGATTTCCCTGTTCATCGAGCAGTTCCGCCACTACGAAAGTTTTACGCCCTTCGATCCGGTCGACCCGCCCGCGAACCGTCAGCGAGGTCTCCAACGGAGTGATCTTGCGATAGTTCACATGCAGATACGCGGTGCGACTGATCGGCCGCCCGGCGTAATGCACGATCATGCCGAACAAATCGTCGAACAGCAGTGGGAGCACACCGCCGTGCACCGCGCCATTGCCGCCTAGGTGGAAACGGCGGAACACACCGGTCATCTCGATGCCATCAGGTCCAGCCGCGACCACCTGCCATGGCGGCAGCAACAGACTCCCCCGCCCTGGTAATTCGACCGCGCGACCCGCTGGTCCCTGCAATTCCGGCGCACGATAGGGCTCCAGCAGATCGATCAGCTCGCCTGCTTTGGTCAGCGCCGCCCCGAAAACGTCATCCGGCGCGTCCACGGACACCGCGAGATCCTGCAGTGTCCGCATCGCCGCTACATACGCGCCGAAGTTCGGACCGACCTGCGCCCGGGAGACCTTGGGAAATCCGCCGTGCTCCTCGTACCGGGATTCATTCACCGCGCTCCGGTCTATAACAGGTTTCACTCGTTCGCTCATACTTGCACGGTAACGCGTGGTTATACACCGTCAATCCGAAGCCGGGTCGCACCGCGTGGCATGCGTACTCGCCGCTACCGCGGCACCGG
>NZ_JBJZOO010000015.1:0-95196 GCF_047200775.1 Nocardia spongicola
ACACCCGCACACCCGCACACCCGCACACCCGCACACCCGCACACCCGCACACCCGCACAGAAGTGCGTATCGGGTACCTGTAATCAGGTCAATCGTGACCAGCACACGAAATGCGGTAACCAAGGATCCGCGTACCGGCCGCGTAGATGGACGCCGGCATCGGTGACAGCATTACGGAGCAATACCAAGGATGCGGCGTGGTACACCAGGAGTGGACCCGAAGACATACGTTGGTTCACGGCAGTAGAACCCGCACGACTACGACAGGACCCCTCGATCCCATAGCAGAACGGGATCCTCGATACAACGGCTCCACCGTAGAGCTTCCGTTATGTCGAGGCCGACAGGTCGACTCCATCATGATGTTTCACGTGAATCATGGGCAGCCGGGTATGAACACACCATGCACAAGAGCATGAGTCAATGAGCTGACAGCCATCCACGACCGGACCTCACCTCTAGGCGTCGACCGAACTCGATGCGTATCCAGGTACAGATCGAACTACCGTCGAGGCGAACAATGCGGTGGCGAATATGACATGCGATCCGCCGCGTACCAACCGTTTGCCTCTTAGGCGAGGCACGCACAGCACTGGCGGAAATGTATCGCAACGCCGCACTCAGCGGTGAACACCTCTGCGTCTCTTGACTTCGCAACACTCGGTTCCTGAAGCGAAAGTGCCGACCGAATGCCACTGAGCGGACGGCAGGCGCGGACCGAGCCACCGCAACATACAAGATCCGAACGATGCCACTACACGATTGCGCGACTACTGAGATGAAAACCGTTCCGGCACCGGACTCCAACACACGGATCTCGCCCTTGACTCCCCAAGTACCTCGGCCGGGCTGCGAGCAACAGCAGCGAAATCAACCGCAACGGATCATCCGCGACAACCATGCGGTGTTCATGGAGGACTTGTGTGTGAAAGGACTCGTCCGCACCCGCAGGGCGAAGTCGATTCACGATGCCGGGGGGGCACGTTCACCCACATGGTGGAGAGAGAAAGCCCAGCGATACGGGCAGACCTTCCACAGGGTGAACCGCTGGTTCCCCTCCACACAGATGTGCTCAGTGTGCGACGCGTCGGGCGGCAAGAAACCGTTACACGTTCGGAATGGACGCACACGTGCGGAACGATCTACAACCGCGATCACAATGCGGCAGTCAACATCCTCGCGGCCGGACGGGCCGAGAGCTCAACACCTGTGGAACTGGCGTCAGCCTCGACTTCGATCGAGCAACCGATGATGAAGCAGGAACCCACTGGGAGTACGGCCTGGCCGCAGCAGACCGAAATCTCCTGCCCTCATGCGGGAGAGGACGTCAAGTGCGCTTCCGGTCCGCGTGCCTGGCTTGCTTACGCTCTGCCGGAGCAGAGCGAGCCGCTTTCGAGCCGCGCTCGGTACGCCGCCGTGAGGTTCGCTCAGCACGGGGGAGTCGCTCGGCACTGATCACCATCGTCGGGGTGGAAACCAGCCCGACACCACACTCGAGCACAAGCACGTTTCCAGCACCGATCTTCGCCAGCGCCGCCTCATCGCGCTGGAGTTCCTCCTTAGCGCTGGCGCCCTTGAGCGCGAGCATATGCCCGTGGTCACGGAGGAGGGGAATCGACCACTGCGCGAGCTTCTCGAGCGGGGCTACCGCGCGGGAGGTAACCACATCAGCCCCGCCGGCCTCCTTTATCACGCCCGACTGTTCCGCACGACCGCGCACAACGGTCACATCCAATCCGATTGATTCGAGGAACTCACTCAGAAAAATAGTGCGGCGCAGCAGTGGTTCGACCAAGGTGACTCGGAGGTCCGGCCGTGCGATCGCAAGCGGGATTCCGGGCAGCCCGGCGCCGCTGCCGATATCGACTACGGACGCACCCTCAGCAATCAACTCGGCAAGCACCGCACAGTTGAGGATATGACGATCCCAGAGTCGGGGCACCTCACGTGGACCGATCAGTCCGCGCTCCACTCCCGCAGTCGCGAGCGCCATACAATATCGCTGCGCGAGATCGAGTCGGCTGCCGAAAACAGTAGCCGCCACGGGTGGTTCCGTGGGCACCGCGGCGGTGCCGCCGAGATCTCGTTCCACGTGAAACATCCTTCCGAACTCGAGTCGACCAGGGAGCGCACAGCCGGGCTATGGACGAGAAGGGCCTCTGGTCATAGACCAGAGGCCCCTATCCAACCATCAGCTATCCGGGTCACGAAACATACTGGCCGCTTGGAAATATCCTCAGGCGGGAACGACTATGACATAACGATTCGGTTCAACGCCTTCGCTCTCGCTGGTGACACCATCCACAGCAGCTACCGCATCATGCACAATCTTGCGTTCGAATGGGGTCATCGGCGCCAATGATTCCTGCGCACCGGACTCCAGCACCCGCTGCGCCGCCGCCGTACCCAATTCGCTCAGCTCCGACCTCCGCTTGGCCCGCCAACCCGCTACATCCAGCATCAGCCGGCTTCGCACACCGGTCGCCTGCTGCACAGCCAGGCGAGTCAGCTCCTGCAATGCGTCGAGCACCTCGCCGTTACGACCCACGAGCTTCGTCAGATCGCGACCGCCGTCGATGCTCACTACAGCACGGTCACCTTCCACATCGAGATCGATGTCACCATCGAAATCGAGTACGTCGAGCAACTGCTCGAGATAGTCGCCGGCGATCTCGCCTTCTTCGATGAGGGCTTCCTCGACATCGTTCCCGACATCACCGGCGTCGGTATCGGCATTCACCATTGTGGTCGCCACTGTGGCGTCCCCTCCGTCGGTCTCAACAGTCATGTGATTTCCTTCATCTGCTCATCGCGCGCGCCGGACACTCCATACCGGCGGTATTCGCGATCAAAGGGTGTACTCAGCCATCGAGCCGGACCGGTTGGCCCATCGAACGTGTGATCAGCGCCTACGCTTCTGATTCGCTCTGCCTCGGTTACCTGGACGCTTCTGGCCGCCCGAACGGCGTTGACCCGTCGTCTGCTGCGTCGGCTTGGCGGTACCGTTCGCCGGCTTGGCGGTACCGTTCGTCGACGCCGCAGTGTCCTCATCCGGCGAAGCCGTAGCCGCTGGCTTCTTCTTCACATTCACCGGCTTGGCACCGGGCTTCGGCGCATTCTGCGCACGCTGCTCCAGCTTCGCCTGTTTCTTGGCTTCTTCTTCCTTCTCCATACGGCCGAAGACCAAGTGTTGCTGTCCGTAAGTCCAGATATTGTTGGCGACCCAGTACAGCAGGATGGCGATCGGCAAGAACGGACCACCGACGAGCACACCGAGCGGGAATACCCACAACGCGAGCTTGTTCATCAACGCGGCCTGCGGATTGGCCGCGGCTTCCGGTGACTGGCGGGCGACCGAAGCACGCGCGTTGAAGTGAGTCGCCAAGCCGGCAATAACCATCAGAGGGATCGCGACGAGCGCGATACTCATCCGGCTCGGCAGACCACCGAAATCGGCGAATGCCTGCAACTCTTGGGTCGGGGTGGTGATGAACGCCGAGATCGGGGCGCCGAAGATACGGGCACTCAGGAAGGACTGTACGTCGGCGGCGCTGAAGACATAGTTCGGGAGGCTTGCGTTCTGCTCCGGTGTCAAACCCAGCTGGCCGAATCCATGGCCGGTCCGGTTGAACGAACGCAGCACATGGAACAACCCGAGGAAAACCGGCACCTGGGCGAGAATCGGCAGGCAACCCATCAGCGGATTGAAGCCGTTTTCCTTCTGCAGCTTCTGCATCTCGAGCGCCATCTTCTGGCGGTCGTTCTTGTACTTCTTCTGCAGTTCCTTGATCTGTGGCTGCAGTTCCTGCATCTGTTTGGTGGTGCGCACCTGTTTGACGAACGGCTTGTAGAGCACCAAACGCAGCGTGAACACCAGGAACACCACGGCCAGTGCCCAGGTGAGACCATTGTCCGCGCCGAACGCGAACCCGAAGATCCGGTGCCAGAACCAAAGGATCCAGGACACCGGATAGTAGATGAAGTCGAGCACGGCTCTATGCACTCCCGTCGTTCGTGTCGCCGATCACCACGTACGGCGATCCCTTCCAAGCGTTCGGCTCCGATCGCGGTCCGGGTGGCTCGGTTCCTGTGACACCGCGTCGGTAGCTGCCTCGTCCGCCGGCTCGGTGCTCGGTACTCGCCGCTTCCGCTCCGGGACGGGGTCCCACCCCCCAGGGTGCCAGGGCGCGCATTTGGCCAAACGCACGACCGCCAGTACGAGCCCGACGAGCAGGCCTCTGGTACGTAGTGCGGTGACCGCGTACTCGCTACACGTCGGGGTGAATCGGCACACTGGCATACGAGTAGGGGAGACGTAGGTCCGATACAACTCGATCACAAAGATCAGTGCGTTAGCGGGCAGCTTGGTGATTGTCGCGGACATGCTCATGCGCTGCGGCCGCCTCCTGGCCTGACCGCTCATGACGGGGCCCCCGTTCGCTGGGCCGCTGTAATGGCGAGTTTCCTCAGGGCGCGGTGTAGCTGGTGTGACAAATCATCCGAGGACGCCGCTGCCGCGCCGGGTAATGCCCGGATCACGATATCGGCTTCCGGTGGCAGCTCGGTGACCGTCTGGGCGCAGATATGGCGCAGGCGGCGAGCGACGCGATGTCTGATCACCGCGTTGCCCACCGCCTTACTGACGATCAACCCGAAGCGCGGCCCGCCGGTGTGAACCAGCGCATCCTGGGGGATCCGCTGGTTTCGTCCGTTTGTACCCACGACTCCGTCATACTCGCGCACGAGCACGTGCACGACCAGATCACGCCTCCCGATTCGCTGGCCACGGCGCACCGTGCGGGAGAAGTCGGCACGATGATGCAACCGATACGGCTCAGGCAACACCCGAGCGTCCGAAGACGGAGATCATGCAGTGAGGGAAGCGCGGCCCTTACGGCGACGCGCCGAGACGATGGCGCGGCCCGCACGGGTCCGCATCCGAAGGCGGAAACCGTGAACCCGCGCCCGACGACGGTTGTTCGGCTGGAACGTCCGCTTGCCCTTGGCCACGGTCAACACTCCTCGAGTAGGTTGGGCGCCCGATAGCGCCCGAAGCTTGTTGGTGATACGTGTAGTGCGCGATGAATCCCAGGCCTGGTCATCATCGGCACGCGTCGGTCCTGGCGCACAGCGGGTCGATTACGACCCAAACGCGGTCAGCACAAGACCGCCACCGCACCAAGGGGTGACTGTACGAGGGTACTGACCAGCTCAGGACTGGTCAAATTCACCCTGCTCGCCACGCCGAACCACCGGGTCGGCCGTCCCAGCCCCGAATAGCCGAACAACCAGACTTCCAGGATTTCACGGCCACAACCGCCGTAGTCGTAGCCGTGAGTTCGTCCACACCCCGAGCCGCGGCACACCCTCATCACTACACCGTGTAGCTAGAAGATTGCTATAGAATCGCAGGTCGAAGCGGTTCGCTGTATCACGTACGCGCACTCCACCGTCCCTGGCTGTTCTCCACATCTGTGGATAATTGTGTGGAAAGACCCCTGGAGTGGCATATTCGTAGGGCCGACGGTGCCACGTCGCCGCCCGGAGGGGGATCTGGGCAGCGGCCGAACCGGTTACGGATGTACGCAGGATAACGGGACCGACCCGCATATGGTCGCACCTCATCGTCTCCTCGTGCCCCGGCCGTCGCTCCTATCGACACACTTCCGGGGAGGAAACCGCATGGAGGACGAGCAAAACGTATTGGCCACGGTGTGGCCCGATGTGGTCACCGAGTTGACCACCGGGTCGCCGGACGGTGCCATCCCCCCGGTGACCCGAGCGCAACAGGCATGGTTGAAACTGGTCAAGCCATTGACGGTCGCGCAAGGATTCGCCCTGCTCTCGGTGCCATCGTCGCTGGCACAGGAAGCCATCGAACGTGATCTGCGTGAACCCATCCTCCGCTCACTTTCCCGGCGGCTCGGCCCCCAGGTAGAGGGACTCGGCGTCCGCATCGCCGCGCCGACCACACCGACTACCGACCGGCCGAATACCACTCCCAAACATGCCCGGATGACCAGTAGGCATGAGCGCACACGAGATCAGGGCCGGGGTGCGGCCACCTACCCCGGCGACGATTTTCCCGGCCGCGACGCCTACCCGGCACCCCGCTACGCACAACCCACCGGCTTCACTCATGGCTCGTCGTACGGTGACGGCCCGGACTACTCCGAACCCGGATACTCCGAGCCGGACTATTCCGAAGCCGGATACGGGCAAGGGTTCGCACCACCGGAGAATTACCGCAGGCCGGAGTACGGTCATGAGTACTCCGCGCATGGCGAGTACACCAACGCCGCTGAACCGTCCGGCGCGCCTGTCCCCGACTCCGCACCGCGGCGCGAACACGGACTCCCACCGCGCCGGGACTCGGCTATCCCACCGGGGCAGGAGTCCCTGTTCAATCCCGAACCCGAACCCGAACCCGACACGATGCGTGGTCCGGTCCGTACCGCGGTGCGTGAAGCCGCTCAGGAAGAACCGCGCCCGGCTCCCGAACCGGTCCGGGAGCACTCCAGGGACGATCATGCCGACGAACCCGTGGTGAACGTCCGCAACTCCTGGCCCACCTACTTCACCAATTCTCCGGAGCCGCAGGCACCCTCCACCTCGGCCAGCCTGAACGCGAAGTACACGTTCGAGACCTTCGTCATCGGCGCGTCCAACCGTTTCGCGCACGCCGCGGCGGTCGCTATCGCCGAAGCCCCCGCGCGCGCCTACAATCCCCTGTTCGTCTGGGGTGCTTCCGGCCTCGGCAAGACCCACCTGTTGCACGCGGCAGGCCATTACGCACAGCGCCTCTTCCCTGGGATGCGGGTCAAGTACGTCTCGACCGAAGAGTTCACCAACGACTTCATCAACAGCCTGCGCGATGACAGGAAGGTCGCGTTCAAACGTCGCTACCGCGAAACAGACATCCTGCTGGTCGACGACATCCAGTTCATCGAAGGCAAAGAAGGCATCCAGGAAGAGTTCTTCCACACCTTCAACACCTTGCATAACGCGAACAAGCAGATCGTGGTCTCCTCCGATCGTCCGCCGAAGCAATTGGCCACCCTGGAGGAGCGGCTACGCACGCGGTTCGAATGGGGATTGATCACCGACGTTCAACCGCCCGAGCTGGAGACACGGATCGCTATCCTGCGCAAAAAGGCGCGGATGGACCGGCTCGATGTACCGCACGACGTGCTGGAGTTGATCGCCAGCCGGGTCGAACGGAACATCCGCGAACTGGAGGGCGCGTTGATCCGGGTGACCGCGTTCGCTTCATTGAACGGTCAGCCGCTGGATTTGTCACTGGCCGAGGTCGTGCTACGCGATCTGATGCCGGATACCGCGACGCTGGAGATCAACGCGGCGACCATCATGGCCGTCACCGCGGAGTACTTCAACACCACCCTCGAAGAACTCACAGGTCCTGGCAAGGCACGGCCGTTGGCCCAGGCCAGGCAGATAGCCATGTATCTGTGTCGTGAGCTGACCGATCTATCGCTGCCGAAGATCGGTCAGGCATTCGGTCGCGATCACACCACAGTGATGTACGCGGAGAAGAAGGTGCGCAAGGAGATGACCGAGCGCCGCCGCGTCTACGACCAGGTACAAGAACTCACAGCCCGAATCAAACAGCGCTCCCGCTGAGCGCTATACCCAGACGAGCACCGCCCCTGACCTGGGGCGGTGCTTTTTTCAGCTTGTGGATTCCTCGAGGAATTCTTGTGGACTCCTCGAGGAATCCACCGGATTGTCCACTGATCTGTGCACAGACGAGCGAAAGCATCCCCACCTGTCCATGCACAGGTCGAATTCAACAGTTTCCCCAGGCTTCCTCCGCGGTGGTTGTGCACACCTGTTGACCAGCAGAGTGTCCGAATCTGGTCTTGTGGAGTCCTCGAGGAGTCCTTGTGGAGTCCTCGAGGACTCCTCGAGTTGTCCACGATTTCGCGCACAGTGGGGACAACTGAGGGGTATCTGGTGGAACAACTCGAGGAGTCCTCGAGGATGAAACGGGGACAACCGTGGCACCTCCACAGGCGTCCCCTGTTCATCCTCGAGACACCCCCCGGTCATCCCCACGGCACCGTGCCTGCTGACCAGCAGATTCCGCTGTAGTCCACAGAATCCACAGCACCTACTACTACTTCAGTTCTTTTCATTGAAGATCTCTCTTCAAAACAGAGTGTGTGGAAAGTCGATCTCGCTCCGAGCGATGAGCATCGCCCGGTTTCGGAAGAGCAAGCTTCGAGGAACTGAGGAACTTCCGAGTAGCTCTTCCGAAAGGCAGAGACAGCGCCGCGGTACCTGCTAGCTTCGGATGCCGATCGAGCAGTGCCACAGTGGGCCTGCGGATCGGCTGCTCTCCTCCGGCACCCGACAGCACGCTCATGGGTATCGCCGGAGGGTCGGGCTAGGCGCACAGCACAGCCACGAGTACGGTTTGATGTCAGTTGTGTGTGCCAAACTGCGGAGGCAGCCGATTCCGTAGGACCCTTTCGAGAACCGGCACTGACGAGCCGACAACAGATCACGGAACGGGAGAGGACAGATCGGGCGATGGAGCTTGAAAGCATGAAGTTTCGGGTCGCCCGAGAGGATTTCGCCGAATCCGTCGCCTGGGTCGCCCGCAGTCTTCCTTCGCGCCCGCCGGTTCCGGTACTCGGTGGCGTGCTCTTGGTCGCCGATGAAAGCGGTCTCACCGTCTCCGGCTTCGACTACGAGGTTTCCGCGCAGGTCCGAGTCGCGGCGGAAGTCGCAGGGCCGGGACGGGTGCTCGTTTCCGGGCGCCTGCTGGCCGATATCACCAAGGCGTTGTCCAATAAGCCTGTCGATGTCTCTGTCGACGGCACCCGGGTACTGATCACCTGCGGTAGCGCGAAATTCTCCTTGCCGACCATGCCGGTCGAGGACTATCCCCAGTTGCCAGAAGTACCACAGCAGACCGGTGAGCTGAGTCCGGATGTCTTCGCGGAGGCGGTGGGACAGGTCGCTGTCGCCGCGGGCCGCGACGATACGTTGCCGATGCTCACCGGTATCCGGGTGGAGATCGAGGGCGCGCAGGTAGTCCTCGCGGCGACCGACCGGTTCCGACTCGCGGTACGGCACATCGAGTGGCGGCCCACGCTCGCGGACATCGAGACTTCGGTGCTCATCCCGGCCAGGACGCTGTCGGAGGCCGCCAAGACGCTCGGTCCTTCCGATGCTCCCGTCCAGTTGTCGCTGGGGACCGGCACGGGATCGGATGGGCTGCTCGGCATCGTCAACGCGGGACGCCGGACCACCACTCGCCTGCTCGACGCGGAATTCCCCAAGTTCCGCCAGTTGCTCCCCAAGGAACATACGTCGATCGCCACGCTTGCTGTCGCAGCACTGACCGACGCCATCAAACGTGTGGCTCTGGTCGCCGAACGGGGCGCCCAAGTGCGGCTGGAGTTCTCCTCGGACGGCTTACTGCTGTCCGCGGGCGGTGATGACGCTGGACGTGCCGAGGAATGGCTGGAGGCCGATTTCCGCGGTGAGGCGCTCACGATCGCGTTCAATCCTGGCTATCTCCTCGACGGCCTGTCCGCTCTGCATTCCGACCGGGTCACTTTCGGTTTCACCACGCCGAGCAGGCCCGCGGTGCTGTTGCCCGCTACCGAGGAAGAGCCCCAGATGCTCGACTCCGGGGCATTCGCAGCGCTGTCCAGCCCATACATCTATCTGTTGATGCCGGTTCGGCTCCCGGGCTGACCTGCTGTGCGTGGTCGGGTACCGGGTGGATCCGTACTGTCCGATCCGGTCGGGAGAATTGGTTGTCCCGGTAGCGAATCGGTTGTGCGGCCGGGAAATACGGTCGCACGTCAACGAGCCGTGCACTCTATCCACAGGTGTTCCACAGAAGTGCGGTGGGCATCGCGATCCTCGGTATTCGTAGCAAGCGTGTGCCCACCAGCGGAAAAGGGCGCTTCGGTCCAGGTAGAGGCACGATAGCGGATGTTCATCCGGGCGCTGTCGCTGCGCGACTTCCGTTCCTGGGAGCATGCGGAACTGGAATTATCCCCAGGCCGAACTGTCTTCTTGGGATCAAATGGGAACGGTAAGACCAATCTGCTGGAAGCCATCGGCTATCTGGCCACCCTCGGTTCGCATCGCGTTGCCACGGAAGCTCCGCTGATCCGGACCGGAACCGAGCGCGCCCGAATCGGCGCCACAGTAGTCAACACCGGGCGTGAGCTACGCGTTGATGTCGAGCTGAACCAGGCCAGCGCCAACCGAGCACAGATCAATCGTTCGCCGGTTCGTCGGCCGAGAGAAATCCTCGGCATTATTCGAACCGTGCTGTTCGCGCCGGAGGATCTCGCGTTGGTGCGTGGCGACCCCGGGGAGCGCCGCCGTTTCCTCGACGAGTTGTGCACAGCCCGGTTACCCAGGTTGGCAGCGGTCCGCAGCGATTATGACCGGGTCCTGCGCCAGCGTTCGGCGCTGTTGAAGACCGCTGGTAGACAATCTCGGTCCAGAGCGGATCTGAGCACCCTCGATGTGTGGGACGGACATCTAGCCACACATGCCGCTGTGCTGCTGACACAACGACTGCGCTTGGTACACGAGCTGGCTCCACATCTCGCCCAGTCCTACGCCGCACTGGCCCCGGAATCGCGCCCTGCCTCGATCGCCTATCGCAGTACCGCGCTGCCGCCGGAATTACTTGATCCGGCCAGACCACCACGCCCGGACGATACCGAAACACTCGAGGCGATTATGCTGCGCGAGCTTGCCGCGGCGCGACCGAAGGAACTGGAGCGCGGGGTATGTCTGGTCGGCCCACACCGTGACGAGTTGGAGCTGGTACTCGGGAACTCGCCGGCGAAGGGGTTCGCCAGTCATGGTGAGTCGTGGTCGTTCGCGCTGGCTCTTCGGCTGGCCGCATTCGAACTGTTGCGTGCCACCGGCACCGAACCGGTGCTGCTCCTCGACGACGTCTTCGCCGAACTCGACCGCAGGCGCCGCGCTGCCCTTGCCGCCGTCGCAGCAGGGGCGGAGCAGGTGCTGATCACTGCCGCTGTACCCGAAGACGTGCCCGGCGAACTCGCCGCCGCACCGCTTCGTGTCGAGACCACCAGCGGGCCCGATGGTGGTCTCTCGTTCCTCCTCGCCGAGAGTTCGGATGCCGCGCCGGAAACCCTCCGTGGTTACGGCACCGGTCCGCCCACATCCAGGACGTCATAGTGATGTCGGCACCGTAGTATCCGTGAGGTGCGCGATACCGACTCATACCCGTACCGCTAGCAGTCGGATGCGATCTGTGTGTCCTCCGTGCTCCGTACCGGTCCACTACAGTGGCCATTCGTCGGGAACTCCGCTGGTGCGCTCAATAGCTGAACGCAGTGTCCTCACAACCTGTGGAAAACTCGACCGGCTGGCTGCGGGCATCCAGGAGAAATGACCATAGCAACACTATGGCAAATGAATATTTCGTATGTTCTTCTGGCTAAATAAGCTTGCTGGAAGCAGTATTTACTGCTCGTATCAGAATTCTCCGGACGGAGTTCCGCTGATATGACAACTTGTGGCAAACCCTGGGGATAACATGATCGAACTGGGGAAAACGAGCGTGTGTGAAAGGAGAGGGGTGGCGCAGGAGCAGCCCCTGGGGCCGGCATCCGCCGAATCCGCGGGACCGGATGTCGAACTTCGCGGGATCGATCTGGCTCGCCGAGCATTGGAGGAGGCGCGCGCCGCGGCACGAGCCAGTGGCAAGGCTGTCGGGCAAGGTCGTTCCTCGCCGCAACGCAGGCCGCGGGCCGGTGTTCGTAGGCGCGCTGGATGGTCCGGCGCTCGCCCGGACGATCGCGATCCCCAACTGTTGTCCGCATTGGCCGGTTCTATCGCCAAGAGTCGTGGCTGGTCGAGCAAAGTAGCCGAGGGCATGGTGTTCGGCCGCTGGGCCGGTGTTGTGGGGGAGGACATCGCGGCGCACGCCACACCGGTCACGCTGACCAATGGTGTGTTGAGTATCGCTGCCGAATCGACCGCGTGGGCCACCCAGCTGCGGATGCTGCAGAGCCAGATCCTGGCGAAGATCCATACCGCCGTCGGTCACGGTGTGGTGACATCCCTGAAGATCTCCGGGCCCGCCGCGCCGAGCTGGCGCAAGGGTGAGCGGCATATCAAGGGTCGCGGACCGCGGGATACCTATGGATAACCGGAATCGACCACTGTCATGCCCCGCTCCGTCGAATGCCTCGCTCAGCCCACGCCTGATGGATTAAAAACAGCGAAAGGCGCAACCGAGTCATAGGAGTCCGATTTCTCGCATTCACGGAGCCGTCAGGGGTGTCATAGGTGCATCGTAAGTTGGGGGTACCAGTAGGATGGTGACGTAACTAGCGGCGATACCTTCGGCGCGTTCGCACAGTCCGCGCGGACCCTCATTCTCGAGCAGACATGATCAGGGCCTCTCACGTGCGCTGTCCGATCGCGTATGCCGGGATCAGCAAGTAAGGAGAGCTACCGACCAGTGGCTGCCAACGACTCCAACGCATCGGGTTCGACCAGGGCAACCGGGAAGCAGGACTACGGTGCCTCCTCCATTACGGTTCTCGAGGGGCTCGAGGCGGTCCGCAAGCGCCCGGGTATGTACATCGGTTCCACCGGTGAGCGTGGTCTGCACCACCTGATCTGGGAAGTTGTCGACAACTCTGTCGATGAGGCGATGGCCGGATACGCGACCAAGGTCGAGGTCACGCTCTTGGCCGATGGCGGTGTCGAAGTGGTCGACGACGGCCGAGGGATCCCGGTGGCGCTGCACGCCCAGGGAGTCCCCACCATCGAAGTGGTCATGACCCAGCTGCACGCGGGCGGCAAATTCGACTCGGATTCCTACGCGGTATCCGGTGGTTTGCACGGCGTCGGCATCTCGGTGGTCAACGCGTTGTCCAGCCGCCTGGAGGCGGAGATCGACCGGGACGGCTATCACTGGAGCCAGACCTACAAAGACGCCACTCCGGGGAAGCTGGTTCAGGGGGAACCGACCAAGAAGAGCGGTACCACCATCCGCTTCTGGGCGGACCCGGAGATTTTCGAGACCACCACCTACAACTTCGAGACGGTGGCGCGCAGGCTGCAAGAGATGGCGTTTCTGAACAAGGGACTGACCATCAAGCTCACCGATGAGCGGGTCACCGATTCCGACGTCACCGACGAGGTGGTGAGCGAAACCGCCGAGGCGCCCAAGCACGCGGAGCAGGACGGTGCTCCCGCTGAGCAGAAGGTGAAGACCAGGACCTACCACTACCCGGGTGGTCTGGAGGACTTCGTCCGTCATATCAACCGGACCAAACAGTCGATCCACAACTCGGTCGTCGGGTTCACCGGTAAGGGCACCGGTCATGAGCTCGAGGTCGCGATGCAGTGGAACTCGGGCTACTCCGAGTCGGTGCACACCTTCGCCAACACCATCAATACCCATGAGGGCGGCACACATGAAGAGGGGTTCCGCGCGGCCTTGACCACGGTGGTCAACCGCTACGCGAAGGACAAGAAGCTCCTCAAGGAGAAGGACGGCAACCTCACCGGTGACGATATCCGCGAAGGGTTGGCTGCCATCGTGAGCGTCAAGGTCGGCGAGCCGCAGTTCGAAGGTCAGACCAAGACCAAACTCGGTAACACCGAGGTGAAATCATTCGTGCAGCGCACCTGCAACGAGCACCTCACGCACTGGTTCGAGGCCAATCCGGCCGATGCGAAGACCATTGTGAACAAGGCGGTGTCCTCGGCGCAGGCTCGCCTCGCCGCGCGTAAGGCGCGTGAACTGGTGCGCCGTAAGTCCGCCACCGACCTGGGTGGCCTGCCAGGCAAACTGGCCGACTGCCGGTCCAAAGATCCGCACAAGTCCGAGATCTACATCGTCGAGGGCGACTCGGCGGGCGGTTCGGCCAAGTCCGGCCGCGACTCGATGTATCAGGCGATCCTGCCCATCCGCGGCAAGATCATCAACGTCGAGAAGGCGCGGATCGACAGGGTTCTCAAGAATAATGAGGTCCAGTCGATCATCACCGCATTCGGCACCGGTATCCACGACGAGTTCGACCTCAGCAAGCTGCGGTATCACAAGATCGTGCTGATGGCCGACGCCGATGTCGACGGCCAGCACATCTCGACGTTGCTGCTCACGCTGCTGTTCCGGTTCATGCGCCCGCTGGTCGAGCACGGCCACGTGTATCTGGCGCAACCGCCGCTGTACAAGCTCAAGTGGCAGCGCAGCGATCCGGAATTCGCCTACTCCGACCGGGAGCGCGACGGTCTGTTGGAGGCGGGCCTCGCTGCGGGTAAGAAGATCAACAAGGACGACGGTGTGCAGCGCTACAAGGGTCTTGGCGAGATGAACCCCAAGGAGCTGTGGGAAACCACCATGGACCCGTCGGTGCGGCTATTGCGTCAAGTGACATTGGACGACGCGGCCGCCGCCGACGAGCTGTTCAGTGTTCTGATGGGCGAAGACGTCGAGGCGCGCCGCAGCTTCATCACCCGCAACGCGAAGGATGTTCGCTTCCTCGATCTGTGAGTCCGCGTGTACGGCAGGCGAACCCACGATCAGCACGGATTTTCCCCACAGGAGGCGGCGTGAGACATCATCGCGAAGCGCTTATGACGCCGACGGGGTGCGGGAACACCCGCAGGAAACAGGAGACCTCATGACCGACACCACCCTGCCCCCGACCGACGGTGAACGCATCGAACCGGTCGACATCCAGCAGGAGATGCAGAACAGCTATATCGATTACGCGATGAGCGTGATCGTCGGCCGTGCGCTGCCCGATGTGCGCGACGGCCTGAAGCCGGTGCACCGGCGCATCCTCTACGCCATGTACGACAACGGGTATCGGCCCGACCGCGGTTATGTGAAATCCGCGCGCCCGGTCGCCGAGACCATGGGTAACTACCATCCCCATGGCGACGTGGCGATCTACGACACTCTGGTGCGTATGGCGCAGCCGTGGTCGTTGCGCTACCCGCTGATCGACCCGCAGGGCAACTTCGGCTCGCGCGGCAACGACGGCCCGGCCGCCATGCGGTACACCGAGTGCCGTCTGACCCCCCTCGCGATGGAGATGCTGCGCGAGATCGACCACGACACGGTCGATTTCGTGCCGAACTACGACGGTCGCTCGAAGGAACCGGTGGTTCTGCCGTCCCGGGTGCCGAACTTGCTGATCAACGGTTCGGGCGGGATCGCGGTCGGTATGGCGACCAATATGCCGCCGCATAATCTCAACGAGGTCGCCGAGGCGATCTATTGGGCGCTGGACAATCACGATGCCGACGAGGAAGCCACCCTCACCGCGTGCATGGAGCGGATCAAAGGCCCGGACTTCCCGACCAACGGCCTGATCGTCGGCAGCCAGGGCATCCAGGACGCCTATGCCACCGGCCGTGGCGCCATCCGGATGCGTGGTGTGGTCGAGATCGAGGAGGACAACAAGGGCCGTACCACGCTCGTCATCACCGAGCTGCCCTATCAGGTCAACCCGGACAACTTGATCTCCTCGATCGCGGAGCAGGTGCGCGACGGCAAGATCGCGGGGATCTCCGATATCCACGACGAGTCCTCCGACCGCGCCGGTCTGCGCATTGTGGTCACCGTCAAGCGTGATGCCGTGGCCAAGGTGGTGCTGAACAATCTCTACAAGCACACCCAGCTGCAGACCAGCTTCGGCGCGAACATGCTTTCCATCGTCGACGGGGTGCCACGCACCTTGCGGCTGGACCAGATAATCCGCCACTACGTCAATCATCAGCTCGATGTGATCGTGCGCCGGACCAAGTACCTGCTGCGTAAGGCCGAGGAACGGGCACATATCCTGCGCGGTCTGGTCAAGGCGTTGGACGCGCTGGACGAGGTCATCGCGTTGATCCGCCGTTCGGCCAATACCGAGACCGCACGCACCGGGCTCATGCAGTTGCTCGATATCGATGAGATCCAGGCGACCGCGATCTTGGATATGCAGCTGCGGCGCCTTTCGGCGTTGGAGCGGCAGAAGATCGTCGACGAGCTGGCCAAGATCGAGCTCGAAATCGCCGATCTCAAGGATATTTTGGCGAAGCCGGAGCGGCAGCGCGCGATCGTCCGCGACGAACTGCGCGAGATCGTCGACAAGTACGGCGACGAGCGGCGCACCAAGATCATCGCGGCCGATGGAGATGTGGCCGACGAGGATCTGATCGCCAGGGAGGACGTGGTCGTCACGATCACCGAGACCGGTTACGCCAAGCGCACAAGGACCGACCTCTACCGCAGTCAGAAACGCGGCGGCAAGGGTGTGCAGGGCGCGGGTCTCAAGCAGGACGACATCGTCAAGCATTTCTTCATCACATCCACACACGATTGGCTGCTGTTCTTCACGAACAAGGGCCGGGTCTACCGTGCCAAGGCTTATGAACTGCCCGAGGCCAATCGCACCGCACGCGGGCAGCATGTGGCCAATCTGCTGGCTTTCCAACCGGATGAGAAGATCGCGCAGATCATCCGGATCAGGTCCTATGAGGATGCCCCGTACCTGGTGCTCGCCACCAAGAACGGCCTGGTGAAGAAGTCGAAGCTGTCGGACTTCGATTCCAACCGCAGCGGCGGTATCGTCGCGGTGAACTTGCGCGATGAGGACGAGTTGGTCGGCGCGGTGCTCTGCTCGTCCGACGATGATCTGCTGCTGGTATCGGCACTCGGCCAGTCGATTCGCTTCTCGGCCACCGATGAGGCGTTGCGTCCGATGGGGCGGGCGACCTCCGGCGTGCAGGGCATGCGGTTCAACGACAGCGATGAACTGTTGTCGCTCAATGTGGTTCGTGACGGTACGTATCTGCTGGTCGCGACCTCCGGTGGCTATGCGAAACGTACCGCGATCGAGGAGTACACAGCCCAGGGGCGCGGCGGTAAAGGCGTATTGACCATCCAGTTCGACGTGAAACGTGGCACTCTGGTCGGGGCGCTCATCGTCGACGATGATGATGAGCTGTATGCGATCACCTCTGGAGGCGGTGTCATCCGGACGGCGGCGAAGCAGGTTCGTAAAGCTGGACGGCAAACCAAGGGCGTGCGATTGATGAACCTCGCGGATGGCGATACGTTGCTTGCGATCGCGCGTAATGCCGACGAGCCTGATCTTGATCAAGTCGCCGGTGACAGCGATTCCGGTTCCTCCTAGCAGTAACCCGACATCGGCGGCAACGAACGGATCTGAGGATTCCCATTGACCACTCCGAATCAGCCGAGTGACGAGCGGCACCAGACGAACGGTGTGACCGAGCGGATCGCACCGTCACCGATCCCGCCACGGCCGATTCCACGGCCGAACGCCGCAGCCGAGTCCGGTCATTCCGGTGGCAGGCCGAGCGCCCCCCATGGGTCCTCGGGTGCGTCCCGGCCTGCTGATCAGCCGGAGACCGAGCAACCGCATGAGGTCCGTGATCAGCAGGCGGGTGCTGCGGCGAAGCAGGGCACACCTGATAAGCCGTCCGGTGCGGGCGAGCGGGAAGAGTTCGACCAGAAAACGGTGCGAATGAACTCCAAGGCCGAGCAGACCCCGTCCCCGGATACGGATAAGCAGGCCAAGGGTAGTACCGATAGCGCAAGGCAATCTCCGTATCAGGACGGGTGGTCGCAGCTTCCCCAGCGGGAGCCGCAGTCCAATCTGTACCGTCCCGGCCAGGCTCCGGTCACCGGCCGCCCGAACTCGTCCGGGGGGCTCGGCGGCGGCGTGTCCAACGCGCGTACCACCGCGGACCTGGCGGCCAAGGCGGCACGCAAAGAAGCGGCGATGGTGAAGTCCGTCGGCATCGACGGGCCGACGCGGAGCATCGCGCGGCCGGAGCTGGTCAAGGACATGCCAGACCTGTCCGAGATCCGCCACCCGCTCCCACCGACCGAGCGCACGGCCACCCAGCAGGCACCGGCCGCCTCGCCCGCTATGCCGGTCTCGGTCGCCGCGGCCGGGTCCGGTGAACCGTTGCGGGCCACTGTGCAGATTCGCCGCATCGATCCGTGGTCGACTCTGAAGATCTCGTTGGTGATCAGCATCGCGATGTTCTTCGTATGGATGATGGCGGTCGGCCTGCTGTACATCGTGCTAGAGGGCATGGGTGTATGGGAGCGGTTGAACAACACGTTCACCGATATGGTGTCCCAGGAAACCGGCTCGGTGGGGCTGATCGATGCCGGTACCGTATTCGGCTACGCGGGAGTGATCGGCCTGATCAATGTCGTGCTGTTCACCGCGCTCGGCACTGTCGGCACTTTCATCTACAACCAGTGCTGCGATCTCGTCGGAGGCATCCAGGTCACCCTGGCCGACCCCGACTGATCTCTAGACCGCGCCGAACGGCTGGGTGTCCGCTGCCGACAGCGGACACCCAGCCGTTCTCGGTTTCGGTGGCAATGAGTTCAGAGTCATCCGACCTGCCCGGCTGCTGGACCACAGTGCTTATCGAGCGGAACATCAGGTGTTCTACCTGCGGTTTTGGTCTACACGCTGTGTGTCGGGTAATCTTTGTGCTCGGCTCAGGGACCATGGTCCGAGAGCCACACGGGCCTATAGCTCAGGCGGTTAGAGCGCTTCGCTGATAACGAAGAGGTCGGAGGTTCAAGTCCTCCTAGGCCCACTCCCTCGATGCCAGTTCGCTGGCTGCATTCATTATCTTGGACTACGGTTCCTGTAGCTCTTTCTGTAACCCGCGAGTTCCTGTTTCCGCTGTTTCTAGAACCGTAAAATCATTGCCATGCTGGTGGTTCCGGCTCTGTTGGTGATTTCGGAGCCGACGACATCGGTGAAGCCGAGGCGGGTGTAGAGGCGGCGGGCGGGGTTTTCGAGGCGGACGCTGAGGCTGATGGCGGGGTATCGGGATCGCACGTCGGCGATGAGTCGAGTCAGTAGGGCGGTGCCGAGCCCGGTGCCGCGGGCGTCTGGTACCACGGCGATCACGAGTTCCGGGGTGTTGTCGTCGATGTAGCCGTAACCGGGTCTCTCGCTGGTGAGTAGTCGGATCCAGGTGGCGCCCTGCGGGGCGGTCGCGGTGCTGCCGATAATGCCGAAGTCGTCCCCAGTGCCCCAGCCATCGATATAACAGGACAGGTCTGGGCGGCTCCGGAGGGCTTCGGGCGAAGTCAGGCCTTGTTCAGCCGCATACGAAGCCTCGTACAACATTGCCAAGAGGAATGGTTCATCGGCGCGGGTAGCAAGACGTAGCAGCGGGGGTGTCATAGCTGTCGACAGTAGCGGCGACCCGAAGTGCTCCACGTCCTATTTCGCAGGCACTGAGGTTTCACCGATCAGCGAGCCTTCGCATGTGCGCCGATACCGATGCCGACTACCGCACCGCGGTCAGATATCGCGGGCGCCCCCATAGCTCGATGAGCTCTTCGGGAATCTCCGCGACCGACCGGCCGTAGGCGGTGGACAATTCGACAGGTGTGTGGGTTCGCACCGACCAGCCGTTATCGGTCAACCATTGGATCGGATCTGCCCGCTCGTCGTCGTAGAACAGATCAGACGGGTCCACATCGTCGAACGGGTTCGTATCGAAGTACTTCGACGTGACAGCCATCATGCGATTGAAATCGGCTTTCGTCACAGAATTCTCCACACCGAGCCTGCTGCCGGATCCGGAGAGCTGATGGATCCGCTCGAACAAAGCATCCTGCGCGGCGCCGGGAAGGTAGGGCAGCAGCCCTTCTGCCGACCATACGGCGGGTTGACCGGTATCGAAGCCTGCCGCGAGGAGGGCAGCGGGCCAGTCGTCGCGCAAGTCCACCGCGACTACTCGCCGATCCGCCTTCGGCTGCGCATGATGCTCGGTGAGCACCCGTTGTTTGAACTCCAGCACCTTCGGCTGGTCGATCTCGAATACGGTGGTTCCCGCAGGCCAGTCGAGGCGATACGCTCGCGCATCCAGCCCTGAAGCCACGATCACCGCCTGCCGCACTCCGCTCGCTGTGGCCGAGAGGAAGAACTCATCGAAGAATCTCGTCCGATAACCCATGAATCCGGGAAGAAACGGGGTATCGGTGAACGGCGTGGGGTCGGCCAACACTTCGATGTAGCGTGGCTCGCCCGCGGCCTCGACGAACAGTGCCGCGTAATCGTCTTGGATCAGTGGGTCGGGAAGATTTGTCTCCAACGCTCGGAACGCCGCGACTATCAACGCGGTGCGTCCGACGCTGCTGACGATATCCCACACGTCTCCATCAGTTCGCATAGCTGAATACCTACCGATCTTGTTGACAGACCTGGGCATAACAGCCGACTACACAGGACGGCGAGCGGTGCCACGCACTCGACGGAATCGCTCCGAGTTATCCGAGTTACTCACCCGCACCAAGTCGGAATCGCCCAACTGATCGCGATTCTACGACGACTCGGGACTTACTGGGGATGATGGCATCCATGTAGCAACGCGATATTGCGGTGACGGGTACGTATTGCGCGTTCATCGGCCCGACTGGGTGGGTGTCTCATGCCGGAGATGCCCGGTGGAGAGCGAAGTGATTCGGGGGCGGTATCGCGTCCGTGGTATCAGTCGGTGTCACCGCTGGTGAACGGTGGCACCGACTGTCGTATTCAGCTGTGGAGCCTAGGGGAATCGAACCCCTAACCCCTGCCTTGCAAAGGCAGTGCTCTGCCAATTGAGCTAAGGCCCCGTCGCCGCTTGTCACGGCCACGCGTAAAGATGCCGAGGAAACGTTACCTTCTTGCCGCGGGCACGGTCAAAACGACAGTATGCGGGTGTACTGTCACGAACAGGTACGTGTTCTAGTCATACCTGTCTTGGTGGTCGGTGCGTACCGAGATCTCATCCACATCGAGAGCTTCCAGGTTTTGAGATCTTCCAGGTTTCGACGTCGCACAGGCATCTGGCGATCGGGATTCGGGCGATGAGGCTGTGCCGCTCGGCAGGGACATCTATCGTGGTGACAGCGGTGCCGATCCAGTTGTTCGATGTGACGCCGGTTGCTCGACGAGAGGACCCGCATGTCTCGATATCTGTTCGCCCTTGGTTACTTGGTTATGCGTCGGCGTTGGCAGGTGCTGGCGGTATGGCTGGTGCTACTTGCCTGTGCGATCGGGTTCTCTGTGATCACCGGTGGCAAGACCACCGATAACTTCACCATCCCCAATACCGAGTCGCAGGATGCCGTCTCGCTGTTGAAGGAGCGGATGCCTGCGTATAGCGGCGCGCAGATGCAAGTGGTATTCGATACCCCCGGCATGAACAAGGTGACCGATCAGCAGCCCAGTGCGCAGGTCGAGCAGGTCATGACCGGTTTACGGGGATTGTCGCAGGTTTCCATGGTGGTCGACCCGTTCGAGGCAAAAGCGATCTCACCTGATCAGCAGGTCGCATTGGGGACCGTGATGTTCTCGGTGCCTGCCGGTGAGGTCACCGACGATACTTTGGACCAGGTCGACCGCATTGCCGATCCGGCCAGGGACGCGGGTCTCACGGTGGAGTTCTCCGGGGCGGTATATCCCGGATTCAACCCGGATGTGTCCGAAATGCCGGAGGTGATCGGCATCATCGCGGCCTTCATCATCCTGATGATCACTTTCGGAGCCGTCGTCGCGGCGGGCTTGCCCATCGTGACGGCGGTGATCGGCGTGGCTATCGGATTGACCGGGCTCCTCGGGGTGGCCGCCTTCGTCGATGTGCCCACGGCGGCGACCTCGCTGGCATTGATGCTGGGGCTGTCGTGTGGGATCGACTACGCGCTGTTCATTCTGTCCCGGCATCGGCACAACATCGTTGTCGGGTTGCCCGCGGAACAGTCGATACCGTTGGCGGTCGGTACCGCGGGGAGTTCGGTGGTGTTCGCCGGGGTGACTGTGATCATCGCGCTGTGCGGCTTATCGGTCGCGGGTATCCCGTTTTTGACGGTCATGGGGTTGACGGCGGCGGGTGCGGTGTTGGTGGCGATGCTGGTCGCCCTCACACTGCTGCCCGCGCTCCTCGGATTCGCCGGTGACACCGTCGCACGCTTTATCTCGCCGCCACTGCACCCTGGGCGCCCGGAGGAGGTGGCACGGATCGCGGCCTATGAACCGGAACGTACGGTGGGCCACTCCTGGGGCCGGTTCGTCACGCGATTCCGGGTGCCGCTGCTCGTGCTCGGAATCGCAGTGCTGGTTGTCTTGGCGATACCGGCTACCAGGCTTCATCTCGGGTTGCCCAGTGGAGCGTCGCAACCGGAGTCGAGCACGGCTCGCAAGGCTTATGACTTGGTCAGTAACTCATTCGGCCCTGGATTCAATGGGCCGCTGCTTGTGGTGACCGACCTGTCCGGGGCAACCGATCCTGGTGCGGCGCAGACGGTAATGGATCGGTTGCGAGCCGAACCGGATGTCGCGGCGGTCCAGCCGGCGGGCAGCGGTAACGACTTGCTGCTCATCCAGGTCATCCCGAAGACCGGTCCGGACGAAACAGCGACGTCGGAGCTGGTCACCAGGTTGCGCGACGACCGCGACACCATCGAAGCGGATACCGGAGCCAGGTATCTGATCGGCGGTAGTACCGCGGCGAACATCGATACCTCCAACCGGTTGGCCGATGCGCTGCCGGTCTTCCTCGTGGTCGTGATCGGTTTGGCGTTGCTGCTTCTGACGGTCGCCTTCCGCACGATACTGGTGCCCTTGTCGTCGATCGTCGGGTTCATCCTGTCGGTCTTCGCCGCACTCGGTGCCCAGGTCGCTGTCTTCCAGTGGGGGTGGGGTGTGGAATTTTTCGGTGGGATCAAATCGCAGACGCTGAGCTTCCTTCCGATCGTGATTCTCGCGATCATCTTCGGGCTCTCCAGCGACTACCAGATCTTCGTGGTGTCCAGGATCAAGGAGGAGTACAGCCGTACCGGCGATGCGATCGGAGCGGTGCAAGACGGGGTGGCGCATTCCGCTCGGGTAGTGAGTGCCGCGGCATTGATCATGTTCTCGGTCTTCGTGGCCTTCAGCTGGGTCGACAATCCGGTCGTGAAACCTTTGGCTTTTACGCTGGCGATCGGTGTCTTGCTCGATGCTTTTGTCGTCCGGCTCACTCTGGTGCCTGCTGTGATGGCCTTGGCCGGGAGTCGTATGTGGTATCACTCGCGCTGGTTCGGGCGTTATGTTCCGGATCTCGACATCGAGGGTGCTGAACTGGAGCGCCGGTTCACGGCGAATACCGCACGCGGTGGCGCTGATTGAGGTCGCGGACAGCTCGCATGCGTGAGCGGAACGGATATCTCGTGGTAGCGGGGCGAAGGAAGGACACAGGAAGTGCTGCGTCGACAGCACAGGGATGAGCGCTGCCGAGCTGATCGCCGTCCAGAGCAGTAGGGTGAGTGCCATGAGGATTTTATTCATGGTCGGTGTTGCGGCTCTGGTTCTTTTCGGCATCTCCAAGCTGCGTCAGCGCGGTGATGCCGGCACGTGGCATGAGGTCACCACGCGCTGATTCCGTGTGATCCAACGGGTGCATGACCCGATGGTGGGTACGCAGTTCGAGCCATGCGGGCGCACGCAGGGTGAAAGCGTACGGCTCGAACTGCTCCGTTGGACAGGGTGACCGGGGTGTTCATCCATTCCTGTTGTGTCCAATTGGACGCAGTCCGTTCCGTCGCTATTGCGGAAATAGCGTGTCGTGATCAGCGGAAATTCGTCGACGTGCCAGACTTGGCCGGCAAAGTAACGTACTCCTCACCCTGGGAGACCGTCCATGACGAACTCTGTTGCGCCCCTCGATCTACCCGAGCCGCTGGTCGTTACTTTAGGTAATCTGAAAGGCGGCGTCGGTAAGACGACCTCGGCATTCTTCTTGGCCAGCTATTTTGCTTCGGAGCACGGATTACGAGTTCTGGTAATCGATGCCGACCCGCTCAGTCAGACCGGATACTCCTGGTACCGGCGGCTGATCAAGGGGGAAATCGAAGTGCCGTTCGAGTTGGTTGCTTTCCCTTCCCGGCACGTCAACGATTGCATCGCCGATAAAGCTGCCGATTTCGATGTCATTATCGTGGATGCCGGTGGTGAGTCGGCCGAAATATTCAAAGCGGCCATTCCCGAGAGCAATGAACTCGTGTTGTTGACCAGTGTGAGTCCGTCCGAAGTCAAACGTGTGCCGAGTACATTCCGGGCCGCAGAAGAGGCAGTAGTCGGTGCCGGCCGTGAAGTCCGGGTTCGGGTCCTGTTGACCAAAGTGCCGGTAATCGTCAAGAACGGTAGGAATATCTCGACCGAGTATCGGACGCAACGAGAGCATCTGGAGAGTGCTGGATATGAGGTTTTCGAATCCTATCTGAGTGCCTGGAAATGGTATAGGGAAGCCGCCGATGGGGAGGTCGGTGAAGGTGCGGAGAATCCGTTCGAAGATTTGGCGGAGTATCGACGGGTGGGCGATGAATTAGTGAGTTCTTACCGGGCATTGGTGGAGGTTCCGGCCTGATGCCTCCGCAACGTAGGAAGAACTCGATCGGCAGCAGTAATCCCCTGATGGACGGTGCCGAACATACGCCACCGGTTTCGCCGTTACGTAACGCGGAATGGCGTAGACAGCATATCGGCAGGATGGTGGTGGATGGTGCTGCCACGGCGCTGGTTCCGGCCGCGGACCAGCAGATCTTGGCCATGCCGGTGCCTGAGGTGGGGGAGGGGCTGTTGAGCGACCGGGAGCGGGCCCAGTTGACGGTGTGCGAGACATCGATCGACACCCTGCGCATTGCCTTCTGGGCTGCCGGGCGGGCACTGCAGATTGTGCGGGACGGACGGCTGTACCGGGATACCTACGAGACGTTCGACGAGTATGTGGAACAGCGGTGGGACATGCAGCGGTCGTACGCGCACAAGCTCATTCGCGCGTGGCCGCTCGCTGCTCGATTGCATCCGGTAGCGCCTACCGTCAACGAGGGGCAAGTACGTGAATTGCTGCCGGTAGCAGCCGAATACGGGGAAGAAGCCGCGATCACCGTGTATACCACTGTGGCAGGCTGTGCCGGGGTGAAGGTCACCGCGGCCAGGCTGAGGCAAGCGGTCGCACTCCTGCCCGACCATTTCGACGAAGCCGTGGTGGTGGAACGGCTGCAGGCATGGCTGCGAGGAGAATTGCCGGATACATCCGATGGTCAGGCTTCGAACATGTTCACCGCCATGGAATCACGACTCGCCGCGTTGACCCGGCGAGTCGTCAAGAGGTCGAACGACGACCCGGTCGCGGCGCGCGAATTCGCGGCGAAGCTCCGGACGATAGCGGAGCAGATCGAGGAGCAGATCACTGTCTGACTTCAATTACTGCCCCGCCCCGCTGCGGATGGACCACCGGGAGACGTTTCGGGCAGGATTCGGAGCTTCGACGTGGCACTGCTGTGCTCCGAAATATATCGGCAGTTACCACTTCGTTATCCTATTGCGGTGTGTCGGACTTTACCTCGGGCGCTCGATATCGAAAGGTGAATCCTCGGATGGGATCCGCTGGTATGGATGAAGTACCGTGATGGTTTTCTAATCAATTCGAGGCCGTGGTGAGGTACGGACGCCATGAGTTATGGCGTCATGTAATCCCGTCATGGCCGCCGATATAAGCATCGGAGGACCGTATCATGGCATCAACGAGCGACAGTAGATATTTCTGTTGTATGCGGAACGCTGTTCTATGGGCTTTTGCCGTGGGAGCTGCGGCCTTCGTCGGGGTCCTGCTCAACGCCGGAAACGCATCGGCACAGTCGGTGACCATCCCAGGGGTGGGGAAAATCGAGGTTCCTGACGAGATCGTACTACCTGCTATACCCGAAGGATTGCTTCGGAATCATCCCATCCTTCAGGTAGCGGACTCTCCGATCCCCGCTGAAAAGATACTGCCGGCTTCCTTCGAAGTTCCGGTCACCGAGATCTCGAATCAGGGTCCGGCTTCGGTAATCGATCTTCCGATGGACCTTCCGATGATCGATCTGCCGATTCCGGTGGATCTTCCCGAAATCGAGCTTCCATACCTCGGTGATCTTTCGCGAATGGAATTCCCTTTCCTCATGGGGAATCCTGAAATCATTCCATGGCCTTTGAACCCACCCGCTATGGTGACACCGGAGAAGACCGCCGGTGAGATCGCGATCGAAGCCGCGCAGAGCAAACTCGGCACTGCCTACAACTACGGGTCGACCGGCCCCGATGCCTTCGATTGCTCGGGTCTTGTGCAGTGGTCCTACCAGCAGGCAGGCGTGGATCTGCCGCGCACAAGCTATGCCCAGTTGGCGGCGGGTACCCCGGTATCGCTCGATGATCTGCAACCGGGCGATATGGTGTCGTTCTATAACGGTAGCCACTCCGCTTTGTACATCGGTGACGGAAAGGTCATCCACGCGATGACATATGGCACCGGTGTGACCACATCGCTGATCTCCTCGATGCCGGTTGCAGGTGCCTGCCGGTTCTGACCTGCGACACAGGGCATTTATCGCACCAGCGGGCCGTGCCGGTCCAAGTGCAGGTGGGTATATCCGGTGACGATAAGGCACACGATAGTGGCGGTGATCAGCATGGCCCAGCCAGGTACCAGCAGGCTCAGCAGACCGCCGAACAAAGCACCGAGCGCGAAGCACGCGTAGAGCAGAAAATAACCGAGCCAATCGGCGTAATCGCCACCACTGATGTGACGTTCGATGCCCTGGCCGAGTTTGACCACCGTGCCGGTAACGTAACTCAGCGGTACTGATACCTCTCCGTTCTGGACGAACGATGTGTTGAGGGCTCCTACCCCGAACGCGACGAACAGGATCGGCACGAACGCGATCCGCTCCGAGGCCGCGTGATACAGCAGAATGTCGAGAGCCGAGGCCACCGCGAGGCACGCGGTAGTGAGCAGGGTCGGTCCGTGCGGGTGTCCGGACCAATAGCGTCTTCGGCACCATGAGGCGACTACGACACCAGAAAGGAATGCCGCCAGCAACTCGATGGCTGCTATGGCCACCCGGGGTTCATCGTGGAAATGCCCGAGTACGGCTCGTTCGGTATTACCGGTCATGAACGTGACGAAATAGCCTGCTGTATGCATGAACGCCGCCGCACCGAGAAGGCCGGCGAGTGCGGCGAGCACCCAGGATAATCTGGCTTCCGCGTTGAAGAGTGCTGCTCTGCGACTGTCCTCCTGATCCGGCACGAAGGGCTCCTTCCAGGACAAGTGTGGTACCGCAGTGGCACAGGCTTGTTCTGCGTGATTCGTCTACCGGGAGCCTGAGGATTGCCAGCAGATCGCTGGAGATAGCTGAAACGCGTTCCGAGTGTTTCTCAGCTGCTCCGGACAGCGAACATGACGGCCGGATCAGGGCCGGTTCGGATCTTTTTGTGTCATAGCCGAGCCGCAGCTCGGGCTACGCGGGCTGATGTCACTCGGTTACCGTGAGGAAGTGGATGCACTGCTCGACTTTTTGTTGACCGAGCCTATTGCGACGACGCCGCTCGATGACATCGCTTCGGCATCGGCGCGACATCGAGTGGTCGCGAACCGATTCGACCGGACCGTCGATATCGCGATCGCTGGTGGCTTCGGCGCCGACCGACTCGGTTTCGCGTTTCTTTCCGGCTATCGAGAAGCGGTGCGGACGCTGATCCCCGACCTGCCGGATGACGAGCCGGTCGCCATGTGTGCGACGGAGGAAGGCGGTGGCCACCCAGCGGCGATCCGTGCCACGTTCACCGAACGGGCAGGCGGTTGGTCGTCGAATGGAACGAAATCATTCGTGACCATGGGTACTTTCGCCCGTCGGCTTATAGTGATAGCCAGTGTCGGTACCTCGCCCGAAGGCCGAAATCAGCTCCGCGCGGGCTTGATCGAGGCGCAAGCACCCGGTGTGTGCCTGACCGAGCATCCCGCCACCGCGTTCGCGCCAGAAGTTCCGCATGCCTCGGTATCACTCACCGATGTCCCGGTTCAGTTGTTGCCCGGCGATGGGTACCTGGACTATCTCAAGCCTTTTCGTACGATCGAGGATATCCATGTGCTCGCTGCCACACTGGGTTGGCTGATGCGCGTGGCCAGGGAATCGGACTGGCCGAAGCCGAGCAGACAACGGTTGCTGACCGCGGTAGCAGCTGTGCGCGGCCTGGATATCACTGTGCCTGGTTCGCCGGGGGTGCATATCGCGCTCGGCGGGGTCTTCGACTTCTTCGGCGATCTGCTCGGTGAATTCGGTCCGCTGTGGGAGCTGGCCGATCCGGCGACACAGCACCGATGGGAGCGCGATCGGCCACTGTTGGAGATAGCGGGGCGAGTGCGTGGACAAAGGCTCATCGCCGCATGGCGAGCCGTCGGACCGGATGCGGAACGGTCTCTCGGCGAATAGTGCGTGAGACCGACCCGGAAATTAGGAGCGGGCCTCGGCGAAGGGGGGGAGTTAGCCGAGGCCCGCGTAAGGTCGGCCCGGGGGGGAGGGGCCGACCTGAATGATGCTACTCGATGATCCGTAATTGTGGGTGCGTGGCGAGGGCCACTTTTCAAGTTTTTTCGGGTGGTCCAGTCCGCCGGTCGGTCGATAGCTACCGCTATCGACCGACCTGATGCCGTGGTCCGATGGCCTGTCGGTTGCCAAAGGCATTGGTGGACAGTCTTTTCCCTGCTCACGCTGGACTATGGATCCGAGCTTGTGCCGACGGCGATGACCTTGGCGTTCTGTTGCCACGACGGTCGAGCCGATGCCGATGCCGAAGCGTGCGTGTCGGCGCGGGTGTGGACCAATCGTGTCGCGTGTCACGCCTGTATGGCGCATGGTGCGGTGGCTGAATCTGTCGTACCTCGATGCGAACATGTGTTCGTGGTCGCTTACCTGGGAGATCGGGTCGAGGGTATTCGTTCGGTTCCGCGCTCTGTGCTCGGCCGGGCACGAGCGGAGTATCGGTCTACACCGATCGGGCCGGGATGCGGCCTTCTCGTGGCGCCGCTCGGCTCCGTTGTCACCGCTTGCCGGCGAAAAACCGGATGAACTTGTCGGTGACCGGGGCAATACTGGGTGCTGATACCCGGCTGCCCGCTCAGGACCGGCTCGTGTCCGGGTGTCTTGGCGTCGCATCGAACAGCATGTCGAACATCAACCTCAGGAGAATCATGCCCGACGCAATAGTGGCCGAGGGGCTGGTCAAGCGATACGGCCGGCTGGTAGCCCTCGATGGACTCGACCTTACGGTCCCGGAGGGGACTGTCACCGCACTGCTCGGACCGAATGGCGCAGGCAAGACCACTACCGTCCGGGTACTCACCACGCTACTGGTGCCGGATGCCGGGCAGGCCACAGTCGCGGGAGTCGACGTGCTACGTGAACCCCGGATATTGCGTTCACGTATCGGCGCGTCGGGACAGTACGCCGCGGTCGACGAATATCTCACCGGCTTCGAGAACTTGGAGATGGTGGGCCGTCTCTATCACATGGGCACAAAGCGAAGTAAGGAACGCGCGCGCGAATTGCTCGACCGCTTCCGGCTCACCGATGCCGCCGACCGCCCGGTCAAGGGATACTCCGGCGGTATGCGTCGTCGTCTCGACCTGGCGGGCGCACTGGTGGCGAATCCGCCCGTGCTGTTCCTCGATGAGCCGACCACGGGTCTCGATCCTCGTGCTCGCCTCGATCTCTGGGATGTCATCGAGGAACTTGTCGCAGGCGGAACGACGCTGCTGCTGACCACGCAGTACATGGATGAGGCCGACCGGTTGGCCGATTCCATCGCGGTCATCGACCACGGCAGGGTCATCGCCGAGGGGACCGCTGACGAACTCAAGGCCATGGTCGGTGGCGACCGCATAGAGCTCACCGTCGACCGAGTGGAAGCCATGGCGACGGTCGAGGCCGCGCTGAAGAGCTTGGCCGATGGCGAACTCCATCTGGAGCCGGGATTACGCCGGATCACCATTCCTGTCGCCGATGGATCGCAGGCACTGGTCGAGGCGATCGGCAGGCTGGCGGTGCACGATGTACGGATTCACGATGTGGGCTTGCGGCGTCCGTCGCTCGACGACGTCTTCCTTACTCTTACCGGCCATGAGGCGGTGCTGTCCGCCGATGGCGATGAGCACGAGAAGAACGAGGAATTGGAAACTGTGAAAGGAGCGGCTCGATGACCACGGCAGCCCCGGTCCTGGCGCGACCTTCGCTGGGCGAACGACTGTCGATGGTGGTCGGCGATAGTCTGACCATCGCGAAACGCAATGTTATCAAGATCAGGCGGGTTCCCGATGTCCTGATCTTCTCCACGCTTTCCCCGATCATGTTCGTGCTGTTGTTCGCCTACGTCATCGGCGCGGCCATCGACGTACCGGGCGGCTATCGCGAGGAATTCCTTATCGCGGGCATCTTCGCCCAGACCGTGGTGTTCGGTGCGACCTTCACCGGAGCGGGCCTGGCCGAAGATATGCAGAAGGGCATCATCGACCGGTTCCGTTCGCTGCCGATGGCGTCGTCGGCGGTACTGGCAGGCCGCACGATCAGTGATGTGGCGATCAATGTGGTCAGCCTGACGGTCATGTCGCTGACGGGTTTGGTCGTCGGCTGGTGGATCCGGGGTTCGCTACTGGACGTAGTGCTGGCGTACGTGCTGTTGCTGTTGTTCGCCTACGCGGTGTCGTGGATCATGGCCGTGGTTGGTCTGCTGGTGCAGACGCCGGAGGTGTTCAACAATGCCAGCTTCATGGTGATCTTCCCGCTCACCTTCATCGCCAACACCTTTGTGCCCATTGACAGGCTGCCCACGGTCCTGCGCGTGATCGCGGAGTGGAATCCGGTGTCCGCGCTCGCCCAAGCGACACGGGAACTGTTCGGCAATACCAGCCCATTGGCTCCGACACCGGATGCCTGGTCGCTTCAGCATCCGGTAGCGACCTCATTGATCTGGGTTGTCGTGATCTTGGTGGTGTTCGTGCCGCTGGCGCTGCGTCAGTACAAGAAGACGGTCAGCCGCTGATCCGAGCTGTTCGGATCAGCACTCGTGTTCCGCGTCGGCTCCCGCTAGGGGGTCGACGCGGAAACAGTGCGGGAGTGGCCGATCCGCGGCGGCGCGGCGGCCGGCTCCTGCTGTTGTGGTCGTCGGGCGCGAACCAGATAGACCACGCCACCCACCAGCGCGACAGTGGCCGCGGCAAGGAACCGGTTACGTGAAGAGAGTCGCAGGCGCCCCGAAGTCATTGGACCACTCTGGCATATCTCGGCGATTCATGCAGGAGGCCCAGCTCACGGCAGGGCCCGGCCGGTATCCCCGGTTCGCCCGCGGTCGTGGCACGATGGGCAGGGTGCTCTAGCCAGTGGTCACCACCCGAACGACCGAATGAGACTATGAACCCTCAGCCGCCTGCCCCGACGTGTGTCCGCCACCCGAATCGCCCGACCGGCCTGGCCTGCACCCGGTGCGGGCGGCCGTCCTGCGCGGAATGCCTGCGACCCGCGGCGGTCGGCCAGCATTGTGTCGACTGCCTGCGTCAGGATCAGCGAAGCGCCCGGCCGGTGCGCACAGTCGCCGGTGCACCGGCAGGCCGGGTTTCGGCGCCGTTGATCACCTACGCGCTGATTGTGATCAACGTGGTGATCTACCTGATCACCGCGGCGCAGGCGGGCAGCCTGACAGAGAATCAGTACTCTGCGCTGTTCTTCGACTGGGTGCTGTACGCGCCCGTGGTAGCACAAGGTGAATGGTGGCGAGTACTCGGTTCCGGATTCTTGCACTACGGTCCGCTTCATCTGCTGCTCAACATGTTCGCGCTGTATATAGTGGGCCGGGATGCCGAATTGGTACTCGGACCGCTGCGTTACCTCGCGGTGTATCTGGTTTCGTTGCTCGGCGGTGCGGCAGGCGTCATGGTGTTCGCGCAGAACAACCCCACGGCGGGGGCGTCGGGTGCGGTATACGGCCTGTTCGGTGCGATCACGGTCATTCTGATCCGGTTGCGGCGGAATCCGAATTCGATGCTCATCCTCATCGGCATCAACGTATTCATCAGCTTCTCCCTGCCCGGTATCTCGCTCTGGGGACACCTCGGTGGTCTGGCGGCGGGTACAGCCGCGGCGCTGGGCATCCTGTTCTTGCCCGGCTGGTTGCAGGTGAAGTCACAGGAAGCCGCGCGGCTGACCGGATGGGTCGCCGTGGCGGCCGTTGCCATCGCGGCGTTATCGGCGATAGCGGGGAGTGCTGCGATTCTGGCTGTCTGACAGGACAGTTCGCTTCACGTGAAACATCGGTTCGGCATATCGACACCCGATGGTGTGCCGGTTGGCTCGCCTTTCCCTGGTCGCGGTCAACGTGTCTTTTCTTCTGGCAGGCACAGTGTCTCGACCACATCGTGGTACACGTCTTCGGGAGCGGTGCCCAAATCCCAGCGACCGAAGATCAGCAGCCGCTCCGCGCCATCGCGCTCGACATCGAGCTCCAGTGTCGGCACCTTGCGCCCGAAGCGGCGGTAACTCACTATCCGGATACGGGTGATCCGATCAGTGGTGTATTCGTCTGCCCCGGTCAGGGTGCGGACCACTAAGCGCGGTCGGGTGCCGGACAGTGCGGACAGTCGCGGACGCTGCCGGAAGCCGAGCCCGGCAAGAGCGAGTAGGCCGATGGCTGCCAGCCCGACGAGTAGACGACTGGCAGCGTCGGCGGTGAAGACCGCGGCGGCAGCGAGGACGGTGCCGCCTGCGGCGACCGCGATGAGTGCGGCGGTCGGGGTGGTCCACGCCATCCCGGGTTCATCACGGGCCCATGCGCCGGAATCCGGAGGCTTCGGAGTCAAGACACTCCCTCATCGCTTTTCGAGTTGTCCACAGATTCATCCACAGGTGTGCATGAATGACATAACTGTAATCCGCGGTAGTGCCGGTGGCTCAACGCCACCGCATTGTCATGATGAGGCCTATCACCATGAGTCCGAAGCCGATCAGGAAGTTCCACGCGTTGAGATCGTTCATCCAGCTGATCTGCTCGGCCGCCAGGTAGTAGACGAGCAGCCAGAGCAGCCCCGCGAGCATGAATCCGAGCATGATGGCCACGTACCATGTCGGAGACGGACCGGCCTTCACCTTCACCGGGGTCCGGCTGGCAGGATTGATCGTGTAGTCGGTCTTCTTACGGACCTTCGACTTGGGCATGACGTCCTCGTATTCGGCGTACAGGTCGGGTACCGGCGGGCGGATTCATGTCGAGTTGTCTGCCGAGCAGACCCGCCGCTGCGGACGAGGCTGTGGCACCCGCCGATGTGTCTCTAGGCTATCCCAACTGGTAATGGATGAGACGTGGCGCCGTGCGGGGACGTAATCTCGATGCCATGCGTGTTCTGGTCGTCGACAATTACGACAGCTTCGTCTTCAACCTGGTGCAGTATCTCGGGCAACTGGGTGTCGATGCTGTCGTTTGGCGCAACGATGATCCGAATCTGGCCGACGGCGCGGTTGTGGACGACTTCGACGGTATCTTGATCAGTCCCGGTCCAGGTACCCCGGAGCGAGCGGGCGCCAGTATCCCCCTGGTGCACGCCTGTGCCGAGCACGGCGTCCCACTACTCGGGGTATGCCTCGGCCATCAAGCGATCGGTGAAGCATTCGGCGCTACTGTGACCAGGGCTCCCGAGTTGTTGCACGGCAAGACGAGCGAGGTGTTCCATATCGGTGCCGGTGTGCTGGCCGGTTTGCCGGACCCGTTCACGGCCACGCGATATCACTCGCTCACTGTGCTCGAGGACACTCTGCCACAGGAGATCGAGGTGCTCGGCCGCACCGAGAGCGGGATCGTGATGGCCGTGCGGCACCGCACGCTGCCTATTCACGGGGTGCAATTCCATCCGGAATCAGTGCTGACTCAGGGTGGGCACCGTATGTTGGCGAACTGGCTCGGGGTGTGCGGGCAACGGCCTGCCGAAGGGTTGGTGCAGTCGCTGGAGGCTGAGGTCGCCGCATTGGCGCTGCAGTGATCTGTCTGGGATGCGAGCGGCGGTGTCGCTGACCCGCCGCCGCACCGGTCCGAAATCTAGGGACGTCCGTAGACCGCGGTCATGAATTCCCCGAGCTGGTTGTCGTCGAGGTGTCTGGCCAGGTCCGCTTCACTGATCATGCCGACCAGCTGACTGTTCTCGATCACCGGTACGCGCTTGATGCGATGAGTTTCCATTTCGTCCAGGACGATCTCGATGTCGGCATTGGCGTCGACCCATCGTGGCGTCGCTTCGCACAACTCTTTGACCGGCGTATCAGCGGGTGACTTGTCTCGGGCGATGCATTTGACGACGACATCACGGTCGGTGACGATGCCGCACATCCGTTCGTTCTCATCCGAGACGATCAGGGATCCGACGTCGAGCTCAGCCATGAGGCGGGCGGCGTCCGCGACAGTCTCATCCTTGTGGATCCACCGCGCTCCTGGCTTCATGATGTCCTTGGCAACAGTCATGAGCTACCTCCTTGGTCATCAGTCAGTTGGCCCGCATTCATCGGGAGCAAGGAAATTCTCCCGCCGACCGCACCGGCCCGATAGTGGTTCGCCTGATTCGGTTGCTATCGAATCGGTATCTCGTCCGGTGCCGCGCAGACACTCCGGAGCGTCAGGTGAGCGTACCGATCGTGATGGCGATATCGGCGTTCTTGTCGACGGCAGAGCCCGCTTGTGGTTGCTGAGCAACGACGCGACCCACATTGCCCGGATCGAACACCGTGTATTGGCTGATCTGTGAGGTGCTGCCGTTCCATCCGTTCTGTCGCAGCTTGTCCACCGCTTGTGCGGGGGTCAGCCCCCTGATCTCCGGCATGGTGATCTGATTGCCCGCGGAGACCTGAATGATCACGGTCGATCCCTTATCGGCTGTCGAACCACCTGCCGGTTTGGTACCGAGCACTTCGCCCTTCGGCCGGGATGAGTCGACTTCCTGGATCTGAACCTCGAAGTTGGCTCCCTCGATATTCGGTTGCGCGATATCGATCGACTGGCCGACCACATTCGGGACCCGCACCTTCTCGGGACCCGCACCGATAATGACCGTAATGGTTCGGCCCACATCGACTCGGGAGCCTGCCGTGGGATTGGTGCCGATCACTTTATCGGTGTCCTGAGTGCTGGATGGTTTGCGCTCCGCGTTCGGATCCATCTGCAGTCCTATGGAGTTGAGCTTCTGCTCGGCCTCCTGCTGGTTCAGGCCATCGAGTTTCGGCACCTGTACCTGGGCTGGTCCTGAGGAGACCTGGACGGTGACGGTGCTGCCTTTATCGATGCGCGAACCACCAAGTGGCCGCGTGGTGATCACATTGCCGGTCGCGACCTTGTTGTCGGCCTGCTGTTGGATCGACACGGTGAATCCGAGCTCCTGCAGAGTTTCCTGGGCCTGCTGGGAGGACTTGTTCGCCAGGTCGGGTACGGCTACTTGCTCTGGTTCGCTTCCCGGGCCTACCAGTACCCAGAACAAGCCGAGCACCACGGCTATCGCCGCGACAACGCCGAGCGCGATGTACCCGATACGACTCGGAGTGCTCGGCTCGGCCGGATCTTGCTCGGCGGTATCGTCGTCCCGCTCGATGGTGTGGTGGCTGTGCGGATCATGCTGAGTGGGACCGAGGATGGTGGTGCGATCCTCATCGGTCAGCACCATCGGGGCGCTCGGCTTCTGTCCACCGAGAACCCGGATCAGATCGGCACGCATCTCGGCCGCACTCTGGTATCGGTTGGCCGGATTCTTGCTCATCGCTTTGAGTACGACCGAATCCAGTTCGCGCGGTACCCCGGAGTGGACATGCGAGGGGAGCCGAGGATCCTCTCGGACATGCTGGTAGGCGACGGCGATCGGTGAATCACCGGTGAACGGCGGCTCACCGGTGAGAATTTCGAACAGCACGCAGCCGACGGAATAGACGTCCGAGCGGGCATCGACTGTTTCGCCACGGGCCTGTTCCGGCGAAAGATACTGAGCGGTGCCGATGACCGCCGCGGTCTGTGTCATCGGGTTGGAGCTGTCGGCAATCGCGCGGGCGATACCGAAGTCCATGACCTTCACCGCGCCGACCCGGTTGAGCATGATGTTGGCCGGCTTCATATCGCGATGCACGATTCCGGCTTTATGGCTGAAGTCCAGCGCGGCACAGACATCGGCGATGATCTCCATCGCGCGCCGCGGCGGCAGCGGACCCTTGCCGCGCACGATATCGCGCAGCGTGTCGCCGTCCACGTATTCCATCACGATGTAGGGCAGCGGGCCGCCGTCCATCTCGGCCTCGCCGGTGTCGTACACCGCGACGATCGCCGGATGGTTGAGCGCGGCGGCGTTCTGCGCCTCACGTTTGAACCGGAGGTAGAACGTGGGATCGCGCGCCAAGTCCGCGCGCAGCACCTTGATCGCCACGTCTCGGCTCAACCGCAGGTCGCGTGCCTTGTGCACCTCGGACATGCCACCGAACCCGATGATCTCGCCCAGCTCGTAGCGAGAGGAGAGGTTCTTCGGGGTTGTCATGGTTGTCCTTGCGAAGAAGTATTGGATGCGCTGTCGGTCACCGAGAGTCCTCTGGCGCTGGGAATCTCCGGGAGTGTCATGTCGATAGTGGGCACAAGGGTCCGGTTCAACCGGGTGGTCGGCGGGGGATTCGTGGTGCTCAGTGCTGTGGTGGTAGCCGTAGGGGTTGTGGTCGGTGCCGTGGTCGTCGACGGTGTGGTGGTAGGTAGTGGCGTTGTTGTCGGCGCCGTGGTGGTTGCCGGTGGTTCAGTGCTGGTCGGTGCCGGGATGGTTGTCTCAACCGGCGGCGGAGGAGGGGGTGGTGGTACGAACTGGGGGGTGGTCGTAGTGACCACCGATGGGGCAGGCTTCTGGCTCGACTGGGTGGCCGGGGCCGTCGGCGTCGGCGACGGTGTCGAACTCGGCTGGGGGTCACCGCCGAACACCAGGAAGACCGCGGCCGCGGCGAGCAGCACGGTACCGGCACCGAGCCCGGCCAACCACTTCTGCGTCGGGGTGAACCGGGCGCCGTCTCCTGGTGGTTGATGTCCTGTGCTCTGGTTCAGCATCGTGGCTTGCGTCTCGGCCGCACCGGCACGATGCGACGCTCCGGCCACCTGGGTCCGGAAGTTCGTCGCGGCATCGTCGAAGTCTGTTGCTGTGGAGGGTATTACGGCGGTAGGGCTCGGTGGCGCTACTCGAGAAGCGCTGAGCGGGGGTGCGGCGTGCCCGGCGCTTTGCGGTGGCGGTGGGCGGCGGCCTGCCCGCACCGCGGCGACCGCGTCGGCGAACTCACCGCCGCGGGCGTAGCGCCGTGCCGGATCTTTCTCCATCGTGATCTCGATCAGCTCACGTACGTTGCCGGGGAGATCCGATGGCATCGGGGGCGGGGTGTCGCGGACATGCTTCATCGCCACAGTGATCGCACCGTCTCCGGTGAAGGGGCGTTGCCCGGCGAGCGCCTCGTATCCGACCACACCGAGCGAATAGACGTCGCTTGCCGCGGTGGCGTCTTCACCGACTGCTTGTTCGGGTGCGATGTACTGGGCGGTGCCCATCACCATGCCGGTCTTGGTCACCGGGGAGGCATCCACTGCCTTGGCGATGCCGAAGTCGGTGATCTTCACTTGGCCGGTTGGTGTGACCAGGATATTGCCCGGTTTCACGTCACGATGCACTACGCCGACGCGGTGCGCCACATCGAGCGCGCGCCCGGTCTGCTCCAGCATGTCCAGGCCCTGGGCCACCGATAGCCTGCCGAGCCTGCTGAGTACAGCGTTCAGCGGTTCGCCTTGGACCAGCTCCATAACCAGATAGGCGGTTTCACTGCCCTGTGGGTCGGTGGTCTCGCCGTAGTCGTAGATACCGGCGATACCGGGGTGATTCAGCTGTGCGGTGGTCTTCGCCTCGGTGCGGAACCGCTGCCGGAACGTCGGGTCGGCCGAGAACTCCGACTTGAGCACCTTGACCGCGACCCTGCGGTCGAGCCTGGTGTCAAGGGCTTCCCAGACCTGGCCCATGCCGCCGGTCGCGATCAGTCGCTGCAGCCGGTACCGCTCGGCGATCGTGGCACCGTTGTTCAGCATCGAGATACCCGCACCTTCACTCGCCCATCCATATCGTTCAGCCCCTTCGAAGACCCGCGTCGAGGACCGCGCGCGCTACTGGCGCGGCCACCGAGCCGCCGGTTGCGGCAAGCGCCCGGTCCCCACCGTCCTCCACGATCACCGCGATGGCGATCTTCGGGTTCTGCGCGGGAGCGAACGCTATGTACCACGCGTGTGGCGGCGTGTTACGCGGATCGGTTCCATGCTCCGCTGTGCCGGTTTTGGAAGCGATCTGATAAGGGGACCGACCGCCTCCAGTGGTGTTGTTCTCCGACGCGATCATCAGGTCGGTCAGGGTTGACGCTACCTCCGCACTGACGGCCTGCCCGACAGAGACCGGCTTGGTCTTGGAAAGTTCGCTCAAGTCCGGGCCCTGCAGCTGATCTACCAGGTACGGCTTCATCCGGACACCGCCGTTGGCGATGGTCGCCGCGATGACCGCGTTGTCCAGCGGGGTCAACGCCACATCGCGCTGCCCGATACTGCTCTGGGCCAGCGCGGCATCATCGGGGATCGTGCCGACGGTGCCACTCTTCGCTTCCATCGGGATGTACTGCTGTTCATCGATGCCGAACGCGGCCGCTTCGTCCTCGAGATTCGCGGCGCCCACCTCGATGCCGAGTTCGGCGAACGCGGTATTGCACGACCGCCGGAACGCCTCGTAGAGCGAAGCGGTCGGCTCGGGTCCGCAGGTGGAACCGTCGTAGTTCTCCAGCGTGGTCGTGGTACCGGGCAGGGTGATGTTCGGTGCGGCGGTGAACTGGTCGTCGGGTGTGGCGATGCCATTGGCCAGCGCAGCGGCCGTGACCACGACCTTGAACGTGGAGCCGGGTGGGTAGGTCGCCGAGATAGCGCGGTTGAGCATCGGCTGGCGAGGATCGGTGTCCAGCGTCTTCCATGACTGGGTGACGCGTGCGCCGTCGTGGCCGGACAGCAGATTCGGGTCGTAACTCGGTGTCGACACCATAGTGAGAATCTTGCCGGTGCTCGGTTCGATCGCCACGACCGAGCCGGTATATCCCTTGCTGGTCATCTGTTCATAGGCGATCTGCTGCATGATGGGATCGAGCGTGGTGAGCACATTGCCGCCGCGTGGATCCCTGCCGGAGATCAGATCGATGAGGTGGCTGCCGAACAGTTGGCTGTCCGAGCCGTTGAGCACGGCGTCCTCGGTTCCCTCCAATCCGGTGCTGCCGTATTGCATCGAATAGAAACCTGTAACAGGTGCGTACGCTTCGGGATCGGTCGGGTAGGTGCGCAGATACTTATAGCGGTCATCGGTCGCGACAGAGCTGGCCAGCACGGTGCCGCCTGCCGAGATCTGTCCGCGTTGCCTGGAGTACTCATCCAGCAGCACCCGATTGTTGCGTGGGTCGTTGCGGTAGTCATCGGCCTTGAACACCTGGACGTACGTGATATTCGCCAGCAGTGCGGCGATCATCACCATGACGGCGACCGCTACTCGGCGCAGTGGAGTGTTCATGTCGCGGAACCCGCTTCCGGTCGTGTCGCATCGCGGCGCAGTAGTTCGGTCTGCGCGTCGGAGATCGGCGCAGGTTCCTTCTTCCGCACCGGCGCGGGCGCGCGGGCGGCGTCGGAAATTTTGATCAGTACCGCGAGCAATGCGTAGTTGGCCAGCAGCGAGGATCCACCGTAGGAAATGAACGGTGTGGTCAGACCGGTGAGCGGAATCAACTTGGTGACGCCGCCGACCACGACGAACAGCTGGATCGCGAGCGTGAACGACAGGCCCGCCGCGAGCAGCTTGCCGAAACTGTCACGTACCGCGAGTGCGGTACGCAGGCCACGGACGATGAACACCAAGAACAGAACCAGGACCGCGGTGAGCCCGATCAGCCCGAGTTCCTCGCCGATCGTGGTGACGATGAAGTCGGTTTTGGCGAAGGGCACCTGATCGGGCCTGCCATTGCCGAAGCCGGTTCCCGCGAGACCACCGGTAGCCAGGCCGAACAGTGATTGTCCGATCTGGTATCCGGTGTTGTAGTAGTCGTCGAACGGATGCAACCAGGTCGATACCCGGACTCGGACATGACCGAACATCTGGTAGGCGAAGAAGAACCCCAGCGCGAGCAGCGCACCGCCGATGATCAGCCAGCCCACCCGTTCGGTGGCGATGTAGAGCATCACCAATACGGTGCTGAAGATCAGCAGCGAGGTGCCGAGATCCTTTTCGAACACCAGCACGCCGATGCATACGACCCAGACCGCCAGGATCGGGCCGAGATCGCGGCCGCGGGGCAGCTCTGTGCCGAGTACTCGACGGCCCGCTGTGGTGAACAGCTCGCGCTTGGCGACCAACACCGATGCGAAGAAGATGATCAGCAGGATCTTCGCGAATTCGCCCGGTTGGACGCTGAATCCGGGCAGCCGGATCCAGATCTTCGCGCCATTGGTCTCGGAGAACCTGTTGGGCAAGATGGCCGGAATCGTCAATGCGACAAGGCCGATCAGACCGAGGGTGTAGCTGTAGCGAGCCAATGTGCGGTAGTCACGCAGGATGATCAGCACAGCGATGAAACCGATCATGCCCAGCGAGGTCCACAGGATCTGCTGAGTGGCGTCCGGAGACGGAATCGCCCACGAGTTATAGGCGGCTTCCTCCTGATCGGCCAGGTCGAGCCGATGGATCAGAACGAGCCCGAGTCCGTTGAGCACCGCCACGATCGGTAGCAACAGCGGGTCGGCGAATGGGGCGAACCGGCGTACGGCCGCGTGCGCGATTGCGAACAACGCCAGATACGCCAGACCGTATTTAGCGATATCCCAGGTGATCGACTGTTCCTGGCTGGCTTCGACCAGAAAGAGCGCGACGGTGGTGATCACCGCTGCCGCGGCCAGCAGCAGCAGCTCGACATTTCGTCTGGTACTCGGCGGTGGCGCGGGAGCAAAGCCGCCCGGCGGACTGGGAAAAGCCCCAGCCGGCGGCGGGGACGGTGCGGACATCAGTCCGTCACCCGGCAGTTCTCCCCGGCGATCTGGGGATTCTGCGATGTGGTCGGTGGTGGCGCGGTAGATGCGGGGGGTTCTGGCTGTGTCGGCGCTTCGATCTCGGAACCATTGACTTCACCCTGGCCAGGAGCAGGCGCGGGCACGGCATCCGTTGGAACCGGCGTCGTCGGGGCAGCCGGTGCCACCACCTCGGGTTGTGGTACCGATTCCTTGACCGAGCACGGCGGTAACAGCTCTTGCTGGGCGAGATATGCCATCGAGTCCTTGGCCTTCTCCAGCGAACTCGGCGGCAATCCCTTGGCCACTTGTTCGCGACCGGTCTGTTTCAGGTCGGCGACCTCCAGCGGCTTACATGAGGGCGGCAGTTCCGTGCCGGGTTCGGCCAGGGTGAGTTCGCCCGCGCTGGTCACGCAACCAACCAGGCTCACGTCATGGATCGAGTAGCCGAGGATCGATCCGGGCAATCCGCGCAGGATCACCACTGAACCGTTATCGGCTCCGACGTAATAGTTACTACGAATCGTCTTGTAGCCGACGAGGAGCCCAGCGGCGACCGCGATGATCAGCGCCAGCAGCAGCACGATCCACCGTAACCGGTGGGATTTCTTGGCCGGTGGTTCGGGAGTTATGGTGGCGCGCCGCGGTGCGGCGGGCGGTGGACGAAGCGCGGATGCGCGGCCCGCGGCCGTATTCGGCGGCGGCGTGTCCTCGGCGACGCCGGATGCCGCACCGGCCACAATCGGGTGACTCTGGCCGTAGTCCAGATCGATGACATCGGCTACGACGACGGTCACATTGTCGGGACCGCCGCTGCGCAGCGCGAGTTCGATGAGCCGATCAGCGCATTCGTCGGTGCTGCCCTCGCGCATCGTATTGGTGATGGTCTCGTCGCTGACCACGTCCGAGAGACCATCGGAGCACAGCAGGTAGCGGTCGCCGGCGCGCGCCTCACGCATGATCAACGTCGGCTCGATCTCGTTACCGGTGAGCGCGCGCATGATCAGCGAACGTTGTGGATGCGTGTGCGCCTGCTCCGGAGTGATTCTGCCCTCGTCGACCAAAGACTGGACGAAGGTGTCGTCTCTGGTGATCTGGGCCAGCTCACCGCCACGCAGCAGGTAAGCACGGGAATCGCCGATATGTACGAGGCCGAGTTTCTTGCCTGCGAACAGGATTGCGGTGAGTGTGGTGCCCATCCCGTCGAGCTGGGGCTCTTCCTCGACCTGATCGGCGATGGCGGCGTTGCCCTCTCGGGTGGCCGCGTCGAGTTTGCCGAGTAGATCGTCGCCGGGTTCATCATCGTCGAGATGGGCCAGTGCGGCGATCATCAACTGAGACGCTACTTCTCCGGCGGCATGGCCACCCATACCGTCGGCGAGTGCGAGCAGCCGCGCGCCCGCGTACACGGAGTCTTCGTTGTTGTCCCGGACGAGACCACGGTCGCTGCGCGCTGCGTAGCGGAGAACAAGTGTCACGATCGCAGCTCGATCACTGTTTTACCGATGCGGACGGGGGTGCCGAGTGGCACCCGGACGGCAGTGGTCACCTTCGCGCGATCGAGGTAGGTGCCGTTCGTCGAGCCGAGGTCTTCCACGTACCAATCGTCGCCACGGGGAGACAGCCGCGCATGTCTGGTAGAGGCGTAATCGTCGGCGAGGACCAGCGTTGAATCGTCCGCGCGCCCGATCAGCACCGGTTGGGTGCCGAGCGGGATACGGGTACCGGCGAGTGAACCTTGAGTCACCACAAGAAATCTGGCGCCCTTCTGGCCCCGGCTGAAGGACGACAACACCGCGGACCCGCGTGTGGCCCTGGGCTGAATCCGTATGCCGGATGCCGCGTAGATGTCGCTGCGCAGGGTGCGCAGCACAGCCCACACGAACAACCACAACAGCAGGAGGAACCCCGTACGGGTCAATTGCAGGATAAGTCCCTGCACGGCACTCCACCTCCTGTTCGACCGTGTATGTCGCTGCCGTAGGTGCGGTTCGGCTTACCCCACCAGTCTGTTGGCCTCGCCGGCCCCGGTGCCGCGCGTGTGTTGGCAGCATAATAGGGCTGTCGGTCGGCTCCGATCACGATACGACCGACAAACCCTGCGAAAGCCGTGGTGTGACCTGCATCGCGAGCTTACGGGATCAGACGATACGGATCAGGATCTCGGAGTGCCCGGCCCGGATGACATCGCCGTCGGCGAGCTGCCAGTCCTGTACCGGGGAACCGTTGACAAGGGTGCCATTGGTAGAGCCGAGATCGGACAACATCGCAGTCTGGCCATCCCAGCGCACCTCGATGTGCCTACGTGAGACACCGGTGTCGGGCAGCCGGAAGTGTGCGTCCTGACCGCGGCCGATGATGTTGCTACCTTCCCGCAGCTGATAAGTCCGGCCGCTGCCATCGTCGAGCTGAAGGGTGGCCGAGTAGCCGGAACCTGCCTGCGGTGCGGCGCCGTAACCTTGGCCGCCGTAACTCTGTGGGGCGCCGTAGCCCGGTTGCTGTGAGTATGCCTGGCCATAGCCACCCTGGTCGTCCTGGCCGTAGCCGTTCTGGTCGGCGTAGTCCTGGTCGGCGTAGCCAGGGTCGTTATAGCCCTGGTCACCGTAGCCAGGATCGTTGTATCCGGGCTGGCCGTAGCCCTGCCTGCCGTAGCCGGAATCGCCGTAGCCGGAATCGCCGTATCCTGGTTGTCCGTACCCTCGGTCGCCATAGCCCCGCTCGCCGTATCCTGGCTGTCCGTATCCTTGGCCGCCGTATCCTGGCTGTCCGTATCCCTGGCCGCCGTAGCCCTGCCTACCGTAGCCGGAATCGCCGTATCCCGGCTGTCCGTACCCTCGGTCGCTGTAGCCGGGCTGATCGTATCCTTGGCCGCCTTGCGGGTAGTCGTAGCCGTTCTGATAGTCGCCGTAACCCTGCTGTGCATCCGGGGCCTGGTGGTCCGCACCGTATGCGTCGTGGCCGTAATCGTCGCGGTACGCGCCGTTATGTGGACCGCCACGACCAGCGGGCGGTGGAGCGTACCCGCGGTTGCGTGGATCGGACTCCGCGGGCTCACGGCTCGGATCGTAGCCTGAGTTCTGCGTCATGGGGCCAGCTCCTGGTTGCGGGTTTGCGGGTCGTTGTGGCGGTGATTCGGGGCTATGAGCCGCGTTGGCTCCATGGCCGATGTCGGGATCGACGCGGCCGCTCGCCCTGAATTGTCCGGTGTGCAGCGTAGGTGATGCCTCGAACGCCACGTGTACTTCGCCGTAGGTCTGCCAGCCTTGCTCTCGGATGTAGTCCTGTAGATGTTTGGCGAATGCGCGGGTAGTGAGGTCGTGGTCGGCGTCGAGCTGCTTGTGATCCGATGAGTTGATCGTGATCACATAACTGTTGGGTGCCAGCAGATGGCCGCCGCCGAGGTCATGGACCCGATCGGCGGCCTCGCGTTGCAACGCTGCCTCTACCTCTTGGGGTACGACATTGCCGCCGAACACTCTGGCGAACACGTCACCGATAGCACCCTGTAGGCGACGCTCGAACCGTGAAACGATGCCCATCTCGGCCTCCCTTCGGTGAGCGTCTCTTTTCTGATTCGTAACAACGGCACGCGTGTATGGCGTGTCGTTTATCGACCACGTTCATTGCATGATATCCACGATCGTCCGTACCTGTAACTCTTGGCGAAGGTCCGGAGCTCTCAGGTCGCCCACCTCCGGTCAGGGCTTTGAAATGGCGATTTCGTATTCGCCGCGAGGGCGTGATACTGTCACCCAGTCGCTCGGGCGAGTGGCGGAATGGCAGACGCGCTGGCTTCAGGTGCCAGTGTCCTTCGGGACGTGGGGGTTCAAGTCCCCCTTCGCCCACAACGAACGCGGGCCACCGGCAAGAGCTTCCATCTTACCGGTGGCCCGCGTTCGTGGCATGTTCCACAAGAATCGAGTCGGATAGACCGCCGATTCGGGTAGGACACTGATGCGATAACCGGCCTTCGGCGCGCCGACCCTGGTTGAGGTGTCGTGGTGAGGTACTTCAACATGGCCGGTCCGTGTTATCCGGACCTGCACTACATGTTGCCTGCCGAGGAGCGGCTGCCCGACGCCAGGATGTACCTCGAGTTCGGGTTCTATTTCGTCGTCCATGCCCCGCGCCAGAGCGGTAAGACCACAGCGCTGCTCGGGTCGGCGCGCGAACTCACCGCCGAGGCGCATTACCTGGCGCTGTGTGTGTCGTGTGAGATAGGGCAGTCGTTCGGTAACGATATCGCCGCTGTGGAAGAGTCACTGCTCAGCCAGATCCGCAACAGCTGGATGGGTATCCGGCTCGGCTCGGCTCGGCCACCGGCACCTTGGTGATCTTCGATCGCCGTCCTGGCGCGGTGCCGATCGCCGAGCGCACCGTCTTCGCGGAGGCGCGGACACCGGCGGGCCGGGCGGTCACCGTGCTGCGCGCTTGAATCATCCCCTGCGCCGGGACAACGAGCAGAATCCGCGGAACGCTACCCCGGTGCTGTCCCTTTCATTGTCAGGCGATCTCGCCCGCCCCCGGTCAGCTCGGCTCGCTCACCGTCGGTTGTTCCCGCCGTGTCGCGGAGTGCGCCTCGATGCCGCCTGTGCTGCGTAGCGGCACCTCTTTCCAGAACAGCACCAATACCAGCGCCAGCACCGTCATGCCTGCCGCCCACAGGAATACCGTCGACATCGACTCAGCGAAGCCGACCTTGAACGGTTGGGCCAGGGTCGGGTTCAGCTGCTGGATCACCGAGCTGTCCTCGAGCACGTCGGCCGCCGCCGAGGTGTCGTGTACGACCAGGCCCCGTGACAGTGCCGCATCGGCAGGGTTGGGCGAGCGCAGGCCATCTAGGACTGCCTGCTGGTATTCCGGCTGGGTCGCCGCGGTACGCAGCTCGGTGCTGATGTTCGGCGTCAGCTGGGTGAACAGGATGGACAGGAACACTGCCACGCCGAGAGTGCCGCCTATCTGCCGGAAGAAGGTGGCCGCCGCGGTCGACACGCCCATGTCCTTCGGCGGCATCGCGTTCTGTATTGCCAGGGTCAGTGGCTGCATGAGGTTGCCGAGACCGAGACCGAGGATCGCCATGAAGATCATGACCAGCCACAGCCGGCTGTCGGCATCAATGTAGTGCAACAGGAACAGTCCGGTCGTCAGCAGTACGGCGCCGATCAGCGGGAAAATCCGGTAGCGCCCGGTACGCGAGATGACCTGGCCCGAGATCATCGAGGCGGTCATCATGCCGAACACCATGGGCAGCATCTGCAGACCCGCGATGGTCGGACTCGACCCGCGCACCACCTGCAGGTACTGCGGCAGCAGGCTGATACCGCCGAACATGGCCGCGCCGACAACGAAGGAAATCAGCACGCCTAAGGCGAAAGTGGTGTTCCGGAACATCCGCAGCGGGATCAGCGCGACATCGCCCAGCTTGGCCTCGATCACGATGAAAGCCGACACACCCGCCGCGCCGATCGCGTAACAGTACACCGAGTAGGCACTGCCCCAGCCCCATTCGCGGCCCTGTTCGGCGACCACCAGTAGCGGCACCAGGCCGACCACCAGCGCCAGCACCCCCCACCAGTCGATACGAAGGCCAGGCGCGGACCGCTTCGGCAGGTGCAACACCCGAGTCACCACGAACAGCGCGATCATGCCGAGCGGCACATTGACCAGAAACACCCAGCGCCAGCCGGTGACACCGAGCAGCGCTTCCTGACCGGCGAACAGGCCGCCGAGTACCGGGCCGATCACGCTGGAGGTCCCGAACATTGCCAGGAAGTAGCCCTGATAGCGCGCCCGTTCTCGCGGGCTGACGATATCGCCCATGATGGTCAGTGCCAGCGACATCAGACCACCTGCGCCGAGGCCCTGCAGCGCCCGGAAGCCGGCCAGCTGGTACATCGACCCGGCGAATGAGCACAACAATGAGCCGATCACGAAGATCGAGATGGCAGCCAGGTAGAACGGCCTGCGGCCGTACATATCGGAGAGTTTGCCGTACAGCGGCGTGCTCAGTGTCGAAGTGATCAGGTAGGCAGTGGTCACCCAGGCCTGCATGGAGTAGCCGTGCAGATCGTCGGCGATGGTACGAATCGCGGTCGAGACAATGGTCTGGTCGAGCGCCGCCAACAGCATGCCGAGCATCAGGCCGCTCATGATCACCAGGATCTGGCGGTGGGTGAAGCCGGAGTCCGATCCGGCTTCGGCGGAGTTTGTAGTTGTCACGAATGTTTCTCCGTCGCAGGGCTGTCCGGGTTCGAGGTGAACGCGGTGATGATGCCGGGCCGCGCCGTCTCGTAGTCATCGACGAATCGGCGTAGCTGAGTGGCGAACTGCTCGCGGTCCGCGGCGTCCCATTCGGCGAGGATGCGCTCCAGCATCTCGTTGCGGCGCCGACGCAGCTGACCGGCCAATTCCCGCCCCGAGTCGGTGACAACCAGGACGCTGACCCTGCCGTCATCCGGGTCGGCCCGCCGTTCGATCAAACCCCGCTTCACCAGGCTCGCCACTTGACGGCTGATCGTGGAAGCGTCCGAGTACAGCGCTTCGGCCAGCGCTCCAGAGCGCATCGGCCCGTCGCAGAGCAGTCGGAAGATGATCCCGTACGCGGCAACCTCGATCTCGCCGTGGGAGGCGGCGGCGATCTTCGCGTTGGTGCGCTCGCGGATACGGCTCAGCCGGACCAATTGCTGGGCGATCAGGTCGATCACAGCGTCGCTGTCCATAGGCCCTTCATCTTTTGCCCGCGGAACTATTTCATAGAAGAAATTAGTTGTATGTTCCAACTAGTTACTTCAAGCAACTATATCGCCGAGAGCAGCGGAAGCCAAGGGTGCTGAATACGGCTGCTCAGCAGGCGCTGCGACTTGCCGAGTCGTGATCCGGACACGAGCGAGCCCGCGGCAACTATCCGATCGCAGTTGTCGCGGGCGCCGGCTCGCGAGGTATCAACGGATCATCGCAAGGTCGATATATGCCCTATCTGTTGCCAGGGAGAAGGGTGCCGGAAGGAAGATCGCCAGTGCGAGCCGGGCGAATCGTTGACTTCTGTCATTGTCTACTTCCGTCCCGGCGACAGCAGGGTCGGTTTGCGCAAGTCGAAGTAGGTGACCTCGCCCATGAGCCTGCTCTCCTCCTCGAACAGTGCTCGCAGATCGTCGGGTACCTTCGCCCTCTCATGCGCGCGTGCTTCGGCTTCGGAGGTGAAGTACACCGCCTCCACGAATCCGTCGTCGCCGTAGATCGCCAAGGTGCCGCTCAGAATTTCGGGGCGCAGCTCATGGACGCGCTCACCCGTTTGCATCAGTAATTCACGCATCCGGACCGCATCGCGGGTGTGACCCTCGATGATCTGGACGAATCCGGCTTTGTACCAGCTGCCCCCCATCCACTCCGTCACCGTGGTGCAGTCCATGACCGTGAGCGGGCCGTCGAAACATTTCTCGGTCGCCGCCCACCAGGCGGCTTGTTCCGGGCGCTTGCTGTTGAGGCGTTCCGATTGCTCGGATTCGAATCGGGTCAGCGAGATGATCGTCCCGTCGTCGCACATTCCGCTTGTCGTTCCCAAGTAGCCGAAAGCTCCGTGTTGTAGCTTCTGGTCCCATTGATTCATGCGCTGACGGAGCCGGGCGGGAGCGGCGACCTTGCCTTGAATAACTTGGATGAACATCGAACTCTCCTCATGCCGGACGGTACCCCGCATAGTTCGCGGAGGCCGACGCATTAGGGTCTGCCGACGGCATGTCACGGTAGACCCTGTGATCGTGACTGCCGCACAATCAATCGTTCGCCTAGGGGATGCGGTACGCAAGTGCCTGGCATAAGAGCGAGGTCAGGGTCGGATTTTTCGGCAATGAGGAGGCAAAATACCTTGACGGATAATAATAACGTGTTCTAATTTCTGGCATGCGCAGATTTGATGGTCGCCGGGTGATGGTGACTGGAGCGGGGTCCGGCATAGGTCAGGGCATCACCCTGCGACTGCTCGGCGAGGGGGCGCAGCTGGTCGCGGCCGATATCGACGGCGCGGGATTGGCGGCCACCGCGGAGAAGGCCGGCGAGGAAGCAGGAAGACTGCGAACAATCGAGGTGGATATCGCCGACCAGGAATCGGTGCGCGCACTGACCGAACAGGCATTCGAGTTCCTCGACGGCTTGGACGTGCTGGTGAACGCGGCGGGTATTCTGCGGCCGGCCCGGACGCACGAGATGTCGCTCGAGGTGTGGAACCAGGTGATCGCGGTGAACCTCACCGGCACCTTCTTGATGACCCAGGCCGCGTTGCCCGCATTGCTGGACACCGGACGCGGGGTGGTAGTCAACATTTCCTCGACCGCGGCCGTCAGTGCGGCGCCCTACCTCGCGTCGTACGCGGCGTCCAAGGGCGGTGTGAACGCCTTCACCCACGCCATCGCACTGGAGTACGCCAAACAGGGGCTGCGCGCGGTGAATATCGTTCCCGCTGGCATTACCAGCGGCATCACCACGAAATCTATTCTGGATCAGCCAGAAGGGTTCGATCCACAACTGTTCTCCCGGATGACCGGGTGGCTGAATCAAGGGGCGCTCGGCACTCCGGAGGATATCGCAGGCGTAGTCGCCATGGTGGCCTCGGACGAAGGACGTTATATGACCGGCACCGAGATCCGGGTCGACGGCGGCACGCTGATGTAGCAGGCGGGTGTCGCGACAAGAGGAATGAAAGACGATCGCGATGCGCCGAGTGCTGATCATCCTCGCGGTTGGCGTGCTGGCGCTGCTGCCGGACGTACCCGCCTCGGCAACAGCATGGGGGCCGCTCGCGCCGCCCAATCCTTTTCTGGGACCCGCGGGCACCGCGACCATGCACGGCGACGCGGGCTCTTCGGATGCCACCCCGCTCGCCGGGCCGGGGCCGCGCGCAACGATACTCGGCGTTTATTCGCTGGGTTCCGCATGCCCGACGATCCTGGAAGGGTCGGACAACCTCGTAGTCGCGCTGTGTACCGCGATCGTGGGCCGGATTCCGACGGTGTATCTGCTCGACCCCGCGGCCCCGGGGCCATTGCCGACTCCATTGGCCGTATTACCGTTGGTCAAGGGAAGTCTGCTCGGCGGGGTGTACGCCTACCTCGATGCCGATGATCGGCTGGTGGTGGTGGATGGGGAAAACCACATGCTCCGGGTGCGGCACGAGCGTGATTCGGCGGGGCACTGGCGGCTGATCAGCGAGGAATTCGCAGACCTCGGTGCGGTTATCCCCATCGGGGACAATGTGACCGGGCTGGTACCGGATTGGTCGGGCAATATCTGGTTCGCGACCGGCCGGGGAACAGTGGGGTTCGTCGCACCGACCAGGCGGATCACCGCGGTGACTCTGCCTGCTGGAGAGCAGGTGGCGAATAGTATTTCGGCGGCTGCGAGCGGGCGGATCGCGGTAGCGACTACCCACGCGTTGTATGAGCTGCGCGCCGGAGCGTCCGGTACTCCCGAGATTCTTTGGCGCGCAGCCTATGACCGTGGTTCCGCACGTAAGCCGGGACAGCTCAGCTGGGGTACGGGCTCGACGCCGACCTATTTCGGACCGGAGACCGGCGCCGACTATGTGGTCATCGTCGATAACGCCGACGAGCGAGTACAGGTGCTGGTATTCCATTCCGGTACCGGACGATTGGTGTGTGCGGTTCCGGTGCTCACCGCCGGTGGTAGGGGTAGCGAGAATTCGCCGATTGCGATCGGCCGCTCGGTGTTCGTGGCGAGCACCTATGGCTATCCTTATCCAGCGTTGCCCGATGGCTCGGGACCGGCGGTGCCGTCGAGCGCACCGTTCACCGGTGGGATGACACGGATCGACGTTGTCGACGCCGTATGCAGGCCGGTGTGGCAGAACACTGTGCGTAGTGCGGCTGTGCCGCGGCTTTCCATCGCCGATGGTGCGCTGTATACCGTCACTCGGGTCGGTCTCGACCGGACCACACTCTTCGACGGCCACGCATTCACCGTTCTGGATCCGGACACCGGTGCGGTCACCGCGTCCGTGCCACTGCCTGGCACCATCGTCCACGATCCGCTGCAGACCGTGCCGCTGATTACCCGCAGTGGCCGGATCCTCCAAGGCACGGTCACCGGGATTCTGCGCGTCGGCTGAGTAGGGCCTGGGATGAGCATCCCCATCGAGTGATATAAGTCACAAAACTATCACGGGAGAATTTATTGCGCGAAGTGCGTGGTTCCGCTGGCGGGTATCGAAGTCTTGCGGATCGCCACACGACATCTCGGTCGGCCGGCGGCATGCTTGCCGCCGGGCGTGGAAACGTACTGCCTGTTTCATGGGGTTTCGGCCGTTCGGTCGGTCTATTGAGGTGAAGATCACACTTTCGCGTTCGATTGCGGCCTCGGTGCCGGATGGGTGCGGTAAGGGCTGGGAGGGAAGTTATTTCTCGGTTGGTCGATCGGAATTGCGACGAGGTACTGCCCCGTCTTTATCGAGTTGATCCGTGTATAGATCCTGTTTATTTGGTTGTAAACAAACCAGTGGTAGCTTTCTGTGGGCCGATGACTGGCAACCGTCCTCTTTTGTGACTGAACATGCAGGTAGGGGTGCATCGGGGTGAGTTATAGCAGGCGATATCGCTCGGCATGGTTATCGCATCGTGTTGTACCCCCTGTCGCATTTTCGGGGCGGATTCGAGGCGCCGACGGGGATTTTTCGGACAGGTGTGATTCGTCTGGGGAATACGGCGCTCGATCGTTCAATGCGTTAGCTGGTGCGGGATTCGAAGAGGAATGTATCGGGGTTTGCTGGTGCGCTGCTTGGTGCGTTCGAGGCCGCTGCCGAGGGTTGCGTATGGGTAACGATTGTGTAGAGTCAAGGGTAACGCTGACCGCAGCTAGAGCGGGACTCGCTGCGGTCAGCGCAACTCAAATGGGGGTATCGGAAACTATCCGCGATATGGCTTAGCTACTCGCTGTCCGAGTCGCCGGCCGCCGCGCCGTGCTGAACGTTAGCTGTGCTGTGCCGGAACGTTGCCGCGCAACTTCTCCAGTGCCGCGCGGCGTCCTGTCCCGAAGACATAAGCCAGGAACAACGCCTCGGCGATGAACCCGATCGCGATACGGATCGGCGTCGGCAGCGAGCTCGGGGTCACGAATCCTTCGAGCAAGCCACATATGAGCAGTACTCCGACCAACCCGAGCGCCACCGTGGCCGCGGCCCGTCCTTGCTGGGCCACCGCGTCCATTCGGCTGAGCCGACCCGGATCGATCAGCGTCCAGCCGAGCCGCAGCCCCACACCACCGGCAACGAATACCGCGGTCAGCTCCAGCGTGCCGTGGGGCAGTACGAAACCGAAGAACGAATCCAGCCGTCCCGCATCAGCCATCAGCCCGGCGGTGACGCCGAAATTGAGCGCGTTCATGAACAGTAGGTAGACAGCCGGCAGGACCAGCACGCCGGTGAACAAGGCAATCGCCGACACCCAGGCATTGTTCGTCCACACCTGTGCGGCGAACGCATCCTGGGGATGTTCCGAGTAGTAGGTTTCGAACGCACCTCCGGGTGCGGTGAGATACGCGGTGTCGGCCGGGATGCCGAGAACACCACGGGCCGAGTCGAACTGGTCCACCCAGATCGCCAAACCCGTCGAAGTCAGCAGAAACGCCGTCGCCACGCCGACCCACCACATTCTCGCCAGGTAGAGCGCCGCCGGGAAATGGTGACCGAAGAACTGCCCGAGCTGTGCCGAGGTGCCGGTACGCGTTCCGAGTATGCGTCCGCGTGCGCGGGCAAGCAGTGCACTCAGCCCTGCGATCAGCTCCGGATCAGGACTGTGCGACTGCAATCGTGCCAGTTGCTGGGACGTGCGCCGGTAGCGCAGGACGAGCTCATCGGCCTCCTGGCCGGTCAGTTTCCTGCGTGTGGACAAGTAGTCGAGCCGGGCCCACGCTTCGCGGTGCGCCACGCTATATGCATCCACGTCCATTCTGGTTGCCTTTCCCTCCCGTTGCTCGGAAGAATGCTATCGAGATGGCTGAGTTCCCAACCGGCGAAGCGGTAGCCCTGGAGCTGTCGATCGCTCGTATCCCCACCAGAGCCGCAGCGTTTTTGATCGATGTGGTGATGCAATGCATGCTCGGCGCGGCCCTTCTGTCAGGGATCGTCACGGTGCTGTCCGCTGTGACCGCGGATACCGCGTGGCTGGAAGCGGCAGTGCTGTTCGCCATGGTGACCGTTCTGGTCGGCTACCCGGTCTGCTGCGAGACTGTCTGGCGCGGGCGGACGTTGGGCAAGCTGATACTCGGGCTGTGTGTGGTGCGCCAGGATGGTGGCCCGATCAATTTCCAGCACGCGCTCACCCGTGGTCTGGCCGGCGCCATCGTCGATTTCTGGATGCTCGGTGGATTCGGCGCCATCGCGGTGCTCACCTCGATGTGCTCCCCGAATGCCCGGCGGGTCGGCGATGTGCTCGCAGGCACTGTGGTGGTGCACGCGCAACGACCGTTGCCACGGCCCGCGCTCGCGATCGCCCCACCGTGGCTGACCGACTGGAGTGCGCGACTCGATCTATCCGCGTTGCCGGAGGATCTCGCGTTGGCGGTGCGGCGGTATCTGACGCGGTTCAGTACGCTCACCCCTGCCGCGCAGCACCACATCGGCGCTGTCCTGGTAGCCGAAGTATGTGGCAGGCTGAGGGTCGCGCCGCCGACCGATTATCCGCCGCTGCAGATTCTCGGCGCGGTCATCGCCGAACGACAGCGCCGCGTGTTGCCGCCGCCGTTGTTCCCGGTGTTCCCGCCGCAGATATCGCTGAACACCGTTCCGCCACTTGCCATGACGTAATCATCGATCGTGCGACTCCGCTCGCGGTCTCGGTGATATGTGGTGTCGGTGGTTCGGAGCAGGTCGTGGGTGCTGGGGGTGGTGCTCTGTGCCTCGGGTATGACTACGGCGGTGGCCGCGTGTCCTCGACAAGAGGACGCGCGGTCACCGCCTGTGGTGTTACCGCAGTTACCGGCCGGGGCCTATCGGGGGCGGTACCGGCGCGGTTTCGGCCGCACCGGCTCGCGCCCGTTGGCACCAGTGGTAGCTACACGTAGGTGAATACGGGGCCGCCGCCGACACCTCCTGGAGTAGTGACGGAGACCACTGCGGGTCCGGGCGGGTTGGGGGGTGAGACCGCGCTGATACTGCTATCGGAGTTGACGACGAATGCCGCCGGCGCAGCACCGAACGCGACCGAGGTAGCCCCGGTGAAGCCGCTGCCGGAGATCAACACGGGGGTGCCACCGGCCATGGGACCACCGATCGGGCCGATCACTACGACGGATGGTGCCGGGAGGTAGGTGTAGAGGACCGGGTTACTGGTCCCGCCCGCGGTGGTCACAGTAACCCCGACCGTGCCTGCCCCTGGCGGAACAGTGGCGGTGATCAGGCTGTCGTTGACAACGGCGAACACCAGTGCCGGTGTGACACCGAAGGTGACAGAGGTAGCGCCGGTGAAGTTGGTGCCGATGATGGACACCGCATTGCCACCTATCGCCGGGCCCGTAGCGGGGGTGACCGAGACCAGGGTCGGCGCCAAGGGGATATAGGTGTAGGCCAACGCATTACTGGTCCCGCCCGCGGTGGTCACAGTAACCCCGACCGCGCCGACTCCAGGGGGAGCGGTGGCAGTGATCGTGGTGGCCGAGTTCACGGTGAACGCCGCCGCAGGCGTCCCGCCGAAGGTGACCGCGGTGGCGCCGAGGAGACCTGTTCCGGTCAACACGACGACGGTACCGCCTGCTTCCGGACCCGAGGTCGGGACGAGCCCGGTCAAGGTCGGTACCGCGGGCACACCGTAGGTATAGGGAACCCCATTGCTGACTCCGGTGGAGTTGGTCACGGTGACCAGCACGGTGCCCGACCCGGGGGGTGCGAGAGCGGTGATCTGCGCGGGGTTGTCCTGGACGAACGTGGTCGCGGTGCCGCCGAAGCGCACTGTGGTCGGACCGACGAAATCGGTGCCGGTGATGACGACGAAGTTCCCACCGGACGGTGGACCCGAGGTCGGGAAGATGGCGGTGATGGTAGGCATGATGTTGCACCCTTTGACTGCGGTGATGATTACTGGTCACCGGGGGGTGCCCGACGGCTGTCGGCCCGGCTACTTCCATTAATGCCCTGGTAGTCGTTGTGAGGCAAGGGATTCAGTAGTCCGTTTTTGTCCGTTTTCAGATTTTTGTCGAGAGGGCAAGCCGTACCGGGTGGTTCGGTGTAGAAAGTGATAAGCGGTGTCCGGCCCGGCCGCATGCTAGAGGGTGCCGGACTGTTTGAGTTCCAGGTATTCGTCCGCCAACGCTCCCGGTAGCTGTTCCTGGGACGCGGTGACGACCCTGATCCCACTGCGGCGCAGGGATTCCTGAACCAGAGCGCGTTCAGCGAGCACGGATTCGGCAGCGACAGCGGCGTAGAGGTCGTCGAGTTCACCGCGGCGGGCGGCGGCTGTGGCGACCTCGGCGTCGGTGACCGAGACGATCAGTACTCGATGGCGCCGGGCGAGTGCGGGCAGCACGGGCAGCAGATTCTCCTCCACGGCGGCACCGTCGAGGTTGGTGAACCAGACCACCAGGCTGCGGCGCGTGGTTCGCTGAATGGCCGCCCGAACCAAGGCGGAACTATCGGTGTCGACGAGTGCCGGGGTGATCGCCGCCAGCGTGTGCATCAGCTTCAGCTGGAAGGCTTTTCCGCCGACTCCGCGGAGCTCGGTACGGAGCTCGCGGTCGAAAGCGAGCAGGTTCACCGAATCACCTGCTGCGGCGGCCAGACCGCCGAGCAGCAGCGCCGCTTCGATACTCGCGTCCAATCGGGTGCCATCGCCGATACGACCCGCGCTACCGCGGCCGGTATCCAGCAGCATCAGCATGTGCCGGTTACGTTCCGGGCGCCAGGTGCGCACCAGGACATCGGTGGTACGGGCGGTGGCACGCCAGTCGATGGCGCGCACATCGTCGCCTGCGACGTATTCACGGAACGAGTCGAATTCGGTACCCTGCCCGCGCAGATTGGTCACATTGCGGCCGTCGAGCTGCCGTAGTTGCCCGACCTTCGATCGCAGCAGCCGTTCGGTGCGGAATGCGGGCAGCGCCCGTACCCGGGCGGGCACGCTGTATCTGCTCTGCCTTCCCGCCAGTCCGAGCGGTCCGATCAGCCGCACAGTGATCTGGCCCGCGATCCGATCGCCGCGATAGGCCGGGGTGAGCGTGGTATGCAACTCGGCCCGGCTACCCGGTGGGAGATTCAGCCGGTGTACGCGGTTTTGCGCACCCGCGCTATCGGGCCAGTCGTCCCATAGCGTTCCGTGTAGCGTCCTTGCGCCGGTGTTCACCGCGCTGAGCTCTACCTCGGTGGTGCGTCCTAGCCGCACCACGGTAAGTGCTTGCCGGGACAGCGTCAGGTCCCTCGCCCGGCCCATCGCACCGAGATCGATGAGTAACGCCGCTGCTATGGCACAGGTCAGCGCGATAACCCCGAGCGCAGAGGGCAGAACCAGAGTGACCAACAGCGCCGCCGCTCCCGCTACAGCGACCAGCCGACCGGTGACGACCATGCTTTACACCGGAACCGGAACCGAAAGCAGCAGTGCCGACAGCACGCCTTCGGCGGTCACACCATCCAGTTCGGCCTCAGGACGCAATTGCATACGATGCCGTAGCACGGCGACCGCGACGGCCTTCACATCGTCCGGTGTGACGAATCCGCGTCCGTTGAGCCAGGCGAATGCGCGGGAGGCTCCGAGCAATGCGGTCGCACCTCGGGGCGAAGCGCCGTGTTGTACGGCGGGGGAGGTGCGGGTGGCCCGGCACACATCGACGATGTAGGCCAGCACCTCCGGGTTGATCAGCACTGTTGTGATCGCGGCACGGGCGGCGGTGATGTGCGCGGCACCCGCTACGGGACGCAACCCGGCGGCAGTCAGATCACGGGGATCGAAGCCGGCCGCGTGACGTTGCAGGATGCGGAATTCGTCATCCCGGCCGGGCAGATGGATATCGACCTTGAACAGGAACCGGTCCAGCTGCGCCTCCGGTAGCGGGTAGGTGCCTTCCTGTTCGATCGGATTCTGCGTGGCGATCACGACGAACGGATCCGGCAGCGGCCGCGGCTTCCCATCCACAGAGACCTGCCGCTCCTCCATCGATTCCAGGAGTGCGGATTGGGTCTTCGGTGGTGTGCGGTTGATCTCGTCAGCCAGCAGCAGATTGGTGAATACCGGACCGTGCCGGAAGGTGAACTCCGCGGAGTGTGGGTCGTAGATCTGCGAACCGGTGACATCGCCAGGCATCAGATCCGGGGTGAACTGCACCCGGGTCTGCTCCAGATCCAGTGCCGCGGCCAGCGCCCGTACCAGCAGCGTCTTGGCCACGCCGGGTACACCTTCCAGCAGTACGTGCCCCCGGCACAGCAGCGCAAGCACCAGATACATGACCGCGTTGTCGTTGCCGACTACCGCCTTGCCGATCTCGGTGCGCAGGGCGTGGAACGCGGCAGCAGCTTCCTCGGCCATGGGGATGGTATCGGTGCTGGTCATTCGACCTCCTGTAATTCGCGAGCGGGCCAGCGCGCCATCAGCCGGGCAATACCGGGTCGAGGATGTCTCATCCGACCTCCGATTCGATCCATTCCATTTGAGCGGCGACGACTCGCAGTGTTTCCGGGTCGGGTACCGGGCCGAACAGGGCCTCGGCGACGTCTGCTCGGTCGGCACCGGTGTGCGCGGTGATCGCAGCGGCGATCAGGTCCGGTGGGGTATCGGCGGTGAGGCCGAGTGGAGCGCGGATACGGCGCAGTGTGGCTGTTCGCAGCTTTCCTGCGAGATGGTCGTAATCCCTGGCTTGCCGATACAGTGCGGCCTGCCCGGCCAGTAGTTCATTCGCCGCGATGTCGACCGGTCGTGGCTCACGTACCAGGGACCCCCGCCGACGGGCCCGCCACCATACGAGGAGCCCGGCGGCGATCAGGAACTGTATACCGCCGTAGAAGACCGGTGCGGGCAAGCGTTCCCACAGCGGGTCCGTACCCGCCCCGAAGCCAGGGTCTTCCCGTGGCCGGACGGTGGGTGGATCAGGCGCAGGAGTGTCGGGCACATCCGGTGGTGGGAGGTGGGGCGGATTCGGCTGTGGTGTAGCGCAGGAATACAGCGAGAAGTAGATCAGCACCAGTGTGGCGATCACCGCGCAGAGTGCTGCCCAGAACTTGGGGTTGCGCAACAGTTTCGGCAGTGGTGGCAGTCTGCGTCCCTGGTGTGACGCTCGCTTCGCCGTATCGACCGTGATGAGGTCGGGCGCGGGCGGTGGAGCGTCGGCAGAGAACTGGTCGGCGTATTCGAGCCTGCGATAGTCGTCTTCGGTGGCTGGACGCCCGCCATAGACAACCTCGTCGAAACTATCTGCGGCCGGCTGTAGTTCGGCGGCACGTTCCAGCGGCAGCGCGGTGGTCGCATCCTCGGCGGTCTCCCGTGCGGTGCGTGAGCGCCGGACTTCCAGCATGCCGCGTTGTTCGAGCCCGCGCAGTACGGCACGGAAGCGTTCCTGCAGGGCTTTATCGAAATCCGAGCTTTGCGCAGCTGATTCGGCGGCGAATCGATGGTCGGCGGCGGTGCCGAGCCGGGGGATATCAGGTACCGCGTCGTTCGGGGTGCGGATGTTCTCGGTCGGCGTAACCCGTATAGGGGCGTGGGGCAGTGCGATATCCGGGTCGTGCTCCGGTAATTGTGGAGTGCTCATCGAGCCTTCCGCGCAATGCGGGGGCTCCCGCGCCCCGTCGGCTCGAGGAGTGCTTCGCGATGGTGCCTCATCGAGCCTCCTGTGGTCGGACGATGTCCAAACCCTCTCTGCGGCATCGTCGATCGATGTAGCACACCACTCGAGAGGATGACTCGACCACTTCGCTGAACGTTGTCAGCAGCAATACGCCCGCGGTGATCAACGCGATCACCGGCCACCGATGGGTACCGGAGAGATCCGAGATGAACCACGGGATGGCCAGCAGTGGAGCCGCGAGCAGCCCGAACAGGGCGCGCTGGGCCAGCCATAGCCACGTTGTCGGCCACTCCGCACCCGTGACAAGCAGTTTCGAGCGCTCGACGCCTTCGCGATATGAGGTCTGCTCGGTCACTATCGATGGGACAGCGACCCAGCGTCGCGCCCGTAGCCGACCGAGCCAGAACCAGGCCGGTAGTAGGGTCACGATCAGCAGACTGCCAAGGGCGAGCACTCCGATACCCATGACGGTGAACCACATATGGAACACCAGTAACGGACCGAGTGTCGCGACGCATTGGTCCAGTGCGGTACGCCAATTGATCGGTGCGCCACGTACTGTGGCGAGTCCGAGTGCGACGGTGGTTCCGCGGACCAGGAATCGCAGCAACCACGCGCAGACCGCGGTCGAAAGGACCGCCGCCAAGGCGGTGCCGGCATCGGAGCCGTTGGTCAACCCCGAGACGCCCGCGGTCACCGCGATGATCACGGCCTCGGCGGTGAGCAGGCCGCTGAGACTCAATCCGGCCAAGGTACGGATATTCGCTTGGATCAGTGCGAATGGCATATCGAGCAATTCACGGAAACTCAGTGGCCGGATCGGCACCGTCGGTCCAGGAGACACTGGTATCGGACCTGTTCCCGCCCCGACTGCACCGGCCGGTTCGGCGGCTGGCAGCACGGGGTGAGTGTAACCGTTAGCGCCGCAGGAGGTGATGTACCACCTTCTGGTAGCGGCTCGGTTGGCGCGGTGCGCTCAGCGGCCGGGCGGGAGCTCACGTCGATCGGCCTCGGGCAGTTCGGGGCGCCGACGGCCGGGCAGTTCATCGTTATGGGGCTGCGTGGGCAGGGCGTAGTCGGCGGTGCCGTTCGGCGGGAGTGCGGAGTAGTCAGAGACCCGAGGGGCCGGATAGCCCGAATCGACGATAGTAGACGCGATATGCCGGGCATGTGCGGTCTCGGGAGAGCCGTGCTGGAGCTGATGTCCCCCCTGGACATTCGTCTGCCGCGGGTGTTCGGCGTAGCCGTCGACGGTGACTTTGCGGGTGCGCCGCAGGGTGAAGGTGACTTCCTCCACTTCTTCGAACGCCTGGCGCGCGGTACGCAGTGGATGTGTCGCGGTGTCGATCGCATTGGCGACGAACGAGGGAACCAGCGGCCGGATGAAGCGCGCCGCGGTGTCGGTGAACGGTACTGTGCCGATCAGCGGCAGCTCGAGGCCACCACCGCGCTGGGACGATGTGGGCGCGGGTGCCGGTGTGGGGACAGTTGCCGGTGCGGTAGCGGGTAGGTTCGGCGTCATCTCATGTGGCATGGCGCTGTCCTTTCGGTCGTCGGCCTCGGCGGCGAGCTCGGGGCGGCGCGGCGGTTCGGTGATACCGATCTCGATACCTCCGATGGCTGCGATGATCCGGGTGCGCTGTCGCTCCCGGTCGATAGCCGTGTCCGCCGCTGCGGCGAGGCGGGCGGAGGTGAGTTGCTGTTCGGAGCGCAAGGTTTCGGTCTCGGTGCGTATGTGTGCCTGCTTGATCGCGATGGCCGCGTCGGCTTCGAGTTCGGCTCGGTCGCGCACGGTATGTGCCGCGTTGTGCCGATCGAATGAGGTCTCCCCGCGCCACCAGCGCAGTATCAATGGCAGCAAGGCAAGCATAACGAAGGCCACGAATACCAGGAAGCGCTGCGGCAATGCCGTGCGCAGCGTGTAGTCGTTCATCGCCTGCCACCGCGCACCGAGTCCGCGGTCGGCATCGTCGAAGGCGGCGGTCTTCGCCGCGGTGAGGGTGTTCTGCTCGTCGATGATCCTGCGGTCGGCCTCGGCTACTCGTTCCTGCGCTGTGGCGAGCTGCCCGCGCGCGTCATCGAGCATGTCATTGGCTGTCTGTTCTTCTGGGCCACGGCCGGGTACACCAGTGATCTTCGTCTGTGGGCACTCAGGTGTCGGGTTGTACTCACAGCGCGCGATCACCAGTGCGCGGTCGATATCCGTTTGTGCCTCGGTAATCCGCTGTTCGAGTGCGGCTCGGTCATTCTTCGCCCGATCCAGCTCGTTTTGCGCCGCGACAACACGCGGAGCCGAATCGACCGACCGTTGCGCCTGCTCATCCAGTACGCGATCGATAGACCCGCCGAAAAGCACGACTGCGGCGAGTTCGGCGAGTAATCCGCCGGTCAGTACGGCGACCGCGATGCGCGCGATCAGTCCGAGCCGATCCGGTTCTCCACTCGGCGGCGGTGTGGCCAGTGCCCGCGCGAGTGCCCCGATCAGCATCGCGACCACCAGCCCAGCGGCCATCGTTGCCCAGAGCGGCCACGTATCGGCCGAGGCCGTGGCGAGTGCGGTGACCACACCGGAGATCGTCGCGAACAGCAGTACGGCGGCGCCGGTGAGGGTGTAACCGGCACGCTCGTGGCGATCGGTGATAGCGCTGTTCCGGCCCCCGCCGAGCCAGGTGAACAAGCCGGTGACGGTCATAGGAAGGCACATCCTCTACGTCCCAGGTGCTTTACGCGGGGGGGCGACAGTGCTTCCCGCGGGCGCGATGAAACTGTCACGGATTCGTTGTGACAGCGTGACAGGCGGCCGGGGGACCCTGCGAGCAGAGACGCCCGGATGTGTTCAGACTCACAGAGCATTCTATGTCGCGTCATGTCCAGGTCGCTCCGAGCGCCGTGGTGAACACACCTAGGCTGACACGGTGATCGGTTTCCGTGCGAAACGTCCCGATGCGAGTGGTATCGGGACGTTCGTACTTGCGTGGAACCTCGGTAGCGGTTCTCTCGGTGGTATCGGTCATGCGGCAAGCTGACGCGAGCTCCGTGCGGGCACCAGGATCGCTGTACACGCTGATCGCGTTGATGGCCGAGCGTCTGGACACCGCCGATGCGGTGGCAGCGGCGAAGTGGACGACCGGTGACCGCGGTGTCGGGTCCGCCATCGCCGACCCCGCCCGCGAGGCCGAGGTCTACGGCACGGTCGCGCGTCTCGGTAGCGGCAGTGACCTGCCGGAGACCTGGGTGCGGCAAATCTTCTTCAGCCAGATCGAGGCGAGTAAGACGGTGCAGCTCGGGTTGATGCTGCGGTGGCGTTTCGACCGTGCCGAGGCACCGGTCGACGCTGTTGATCTCGCGTCCGTTCGTTCCGTTATCGACCGGGTGAATATCGAGATCCTCGCCCAGCTCCGCGCCCGCAGGGCCGAGCTGATCGCACCGGATTGTGTGGAACAGTTGGCGCGCAGTGTGTTCAGCGTGTTCGCTGCGGGGTGGGGTGACACTCTGCATCGGGTCGCGCTGGTCCGTGCGGTGATCGCCCTCTGCCCCGCATAGTCGGGCCCTCCTCCTGCGGACTCGCATCGGAAGTGTGTCCAGTGCCACTTCCTGAGTGTTTGCTGAATATGTGCTGAGTGCCATAGTTCAAAAAAGAATCCGGACGGTCGGATCACATCTCTGGCATGTCACACCGTTGTAGTAGAAGTCTCATCGGCTCTGTTGCCGAGTTAACCATAATCGTCTGGTTTGCCGGGGCCTGAGCGGGGGAAACCCTTCTCGATGCAGGTGAGAGTGGGTTCCGAACCTTGTGTGGAGGTTTCGGGCCGGTTCCTCGTGCTGGTTTTCAGAGCTGGCACCGAGTGCCATGGGATCGATCCCATGGCACTGGCTGCCTTACACTAGACAGCGCGCACACGTGGAGGACCGAATGAAGAAGCCCAGCTAAACATGGTTATTAGTACAACCTAAGTTGGTTGGGGCTTGGACCTGACTTATCGTTTGCTCTTATGTCGGACACAGAATGTCCGGCGACATCGCCCGCTCGGGCAGCCCTAGCCGGTGCTCAGCGTAGCGAGCGAGCACCTGTTCGGAGGTAAGGATCGTGTTAGAGATCTGTTACCGAAGGGCGCCCACTACGTCATAGAAGCGGGTGGAAAAACTGCAGACCTGACTGCACGCCGAAGGCCATCAGCGCAGCTGGCTTCGGAACGTACGGGCGCAGTCTTGTACGGAGGCACTCGAAGGCCGTTTTCTTCGGCCGTTTTTTCGGAGGCCGACTTTCTTGAAGGCAGAGGCATGACGCAACTTCCTGGCCACAGGTCACCTGGACCCATCGGGCTCTACGACCCGGCGAACGAGCACGATGCTTGCGGCGTCGCATTCGTCGTCGATATGCACGGCCGACGCAGCCGCGACATCGTCGACAAGGCTATTACGGCCTTGTTGAATCTGGAGCACCGTGGTGCCGCGGGCGCCGAGCCCAACAGCGGAGACGGTGCGGGGGTCCTGATCCAGATTCCCGACCGCTTCTTCCGCGCCATCGTGGATTTCGAGTTGCCGCCGGAGGGCTCCTACGCTTCCGGTATCGCCTTCCTGCCGCAGGCTCGCCGGGAAGCCGCGCGCGCTGCCTACGGCGTGGAGAAGATCGTCAAAGAAGAGGGCTTGGAGGTCCTCGGCTGGCGCGAGGTGCCGATCGACGACTCGTCGCTCGGTGCGCTGTCGCGGGACGCCATGCCGAGTTTCCGGCAGATCTTCATCGCCTCGCCCAAGGACGCCGCCGAGCCGTTGTCGGGCATGGATCTGGAGCGTCGCGCCTACGTAGTGCGCAAGCGGGTCGAGCACGAACTCGGCTCGGCCGGTGCGGGCAGGGGCGCGGTCGGCAGGGAATCGGTCTACTTCCCGAGTTTGTCCGGACAGACCTTCGTCTACAAGGGCATGTTCACCACGCCGCAGCTGCGTGCGTTCTACCTGGACCTGCAGGATTCCAGGGTGGAGAGCGCACTTGGCATCGTGCATTCCCGCTTCTCCACCAACACCTTCCCCTCGTGGCCGCTGGCGCATCCGTTCCGCCGGGTGGCGCACAACGGTGAGATCAACACCGTCACCGGTAACGAGAACTGGATGCGCGCCCGTGAGGCGCTGCTGCGCAGTGACATCTTCGGTATCGACTCCGCGGGCAAGAACCGGCTGGAGAAGATTTTCCCCGTCTGCACCCCAGGGGCGAGCGATACCGCCCGGTTCGACGAGGTACTCGAGCTGTTGCACCTGGGCGGTCGCAGTTTGCCGCACGCCGTGCTGATGATGATTCCCGAAGCGTGGGAGCGCAACGAGAACATGGACCCGCAGGCGCGGGCCTTCTACGAGTACCACTCGATGCTGATGGAGCCGTGGGACGGCCCGGCGTCGGTGTGCTTCACCGATGGCACTGTCGTCGGCGCCGTGCTCGACCGGAACGGTCTGCGCCCCAGCCGCATCTGGGTGACCGAGGACGGCTTGGTCGTGATGGCCTCCGAGGTCGGCGTGCTCGATATCGACCCGTCCACGGTGGTCCAGAAGACCCGCCTGCAGCCGGGCCGGATGTTCCTGGTCGACACCGCCCAGGGCCGCATCGTCGGCGATGAGGAGATCAAATCCCAGCTCGCCGCCGAACATCCGTACCAGCAGTGGCTGGATGACGGCGTCTCCCGTCTCGCCGATCTACCCGATCGCCCGCATGTGCACATGTCGCATGACCGCGTGCTGATCCGTCAGCAGATCTTCGGATACACCACCGAGGAGCTCGAGCTGCTGATCTCGCCGATGGCCAAGACCGGTGGCGAAGCGCTCGGCTCGATGGGCACCGACACCCCCATCGCGGTGTTGTCCGCCCGCTCACGCCTGCTGTTCGACTACTTCTCGCAGCTGTTCGCGCAGGTCACCAACCCGCCGCTGGATGCGATCCGGGAAGAAGTGGTCACCAGCCTCAAACGCAATATCGGTCCGGAGGCCGATCTGCTGCATCCGGGACCGGAGTCCTGCAAGCAGATCGCGCTGGAACAGCCGATCCTGGACAACGACGAGCTGGCCAAGCTCGTGCACATCAACGACGACGGTTCGCATCCCGAGCTGCGCTCGGTAGTGGTGCGCGGCCTGTACCCGGTGCATGAGGGCGGCAAGGGCCTGCGCAAGGCGCTGGTGGCGATCAACACCCAGGTATCGGCCGCCATCGACGGCGGAGCGCGGATCATCGTGTTGTCCGACCGGGAGTCCAACGAGAAACTGGCGCCGATCCCTTCGCTGCTGCTGACCTCCTCGGTGCACCACCACTTGGTCCGCGAACGCACCCGCACCATGGTCGGCCTCGTCGTCGAGGCCGGTGACGCCCGCGAGGTGCATCACATGGCCACTCTGGTCGGCTTCGGCGCCGCCGCGATCAACCCGTATATGGCCTTCGAGTCCATCGAGGACATGCTCGACCGTGGCGCGCTCGAGATACCGGGCAGCACCGGTGATCCGGCCGCCGATTACCGCAAGGCGGTCGCGAACTACAACAAGGCCGCGGGCAAGGGCGTGCTGAAGGTGATGTCCAAGATGGGCATCTCCACCCTGGCTTCCTATAACGGCGCCCAGCTCTTCCAGGTGATCGGCCTGTCGCAGGACTTGGTGGACGAATACTTCACCGGTCTGCGCTCACATCTGGACGGCATCGGTCTGGACGAGATCGCCGACGAGGTCGCCGCCCGCCACCACATCGCCTTCTTGGAGAACCGCAACGAGCGCGCGCATCGTGAGCTCGAGGTCGGCGGTGAGTACCAGTGGCGGCGCGAGGGCGAGTACCACCTGTTCAATCCGGACACCGTCTTCAAACTGCAGCACGCCACCCGCTCCGGGCAGTACTCGGTCTTCAAGGAGTACACCAAGCTGGTCGACGACCAGTCCGAACGGCTCGCCTCGCTGCGCGGTCTGTTCAAGTTCAAGGACAAGGCGCGCACCCCGATCCCGATCGAAGAGGTCGAGCCGGCCACGGAGATCGTGAAACGTTTCTCGACCGGGGCGATGAGCTACGGCTCCATCTCGGCCGAAGCGCACGAGACGCTGGCCATCGCGATGAACCGCCTCGGTGGCCGGTCGAACTCCGGTGAGGGCGGCGAATCTCCGGCGCGTTTCGAACCGGAGGAGAACGGAGACTGGCGGCGCAGCGCCATCAAGCAGGTGGCGTCGGGGCGGTTCGGTGTGACCGCGCACTATCTGACCAACTGCACCGATATCCAGATCAAGATGGCCCAGGGCGCCAAGCCCGGTGAGGGCGGCCAGCTTCCGGCGCACAAGGTGTATCCGTGGGTCGCCGAGGTACGGCACTCCACGCCGGGTGTCGGCCTGATTTCGCCGCCGCCACACCACGACATCTACTCGATCGAGGATCTGGCGCAGCTGATCCACGATCTGAAGAACGCGAACCCGCAGGCGCGGATTCACGTGAAACTTGTCGCCGAGCCTGGTGTCGGCACCGTCGCGGCGGGTGTCTCCAAGGCACACGCCGATGTCGTGCTGATCTCCGGTCACGATGGTGGCACCGGCGCCTCGCCGCTGACCTCGCTCAAGCACGCGGGCGGTCCCTGGGAGCTCGGCTTGGCCGAGACCCAGCAGACCTTGCTGCTCAACGGATTGCGCGATCGCATCGTGGTGCAGGTCGACGGTCAGATGAAGACCGGCCGGGACGTGATGATCGCCGCGCTGCTCGGCGCCGAGGAGTACGGCTTCGCCACCGCGCCCCTGGTGGTCTCTGGCTGTGTCATGATGCGCGTCTGCCACCTCGACACCTGCCCGGTCGGTATCGCGACGCAGAATCCGGTACTGCGGGAACGTTTCACCGGCAGTCCGGAATTCGTGGAGAACTTCTTCCTGTACATCGCCGAAGAGGTCAGGGAGCTGTTGGCGCAGCTGGGATTCCGCACGCTGGACGAGGCTGTCGGCCGGGTCGATTTGCTGGATACCTCGCGTGCCAAGCAGCACTGGAAGGCTGCCAAGCTGGATCTGTCGCCGATCCTCGACGATGTCGAGACGGCGTTCATGTACCAGGACCGCCGCTGCACCAAGGTGCAGGACCATGGCTTGGACAAGGCACTGGATCAGCAGCTGATCGCGCAGAGTCGCGATGCGCTGGAGCGGGGCCGAGCGGTGAAGTTCGAAACCAAGATCACAAATGTGAACCGCACCGTCGGCACCATGCTCGGCCACGAGGTAACCAAGCTCTATGGCGGCGCGGGCTTGCCCGACGACACCATCGACATCACCTTCACCGGATCGGCGGGCAACAGCTTCGGCGCCTTCGTGCCAGCGGGTATCACACTGCGTGTGCAGGGCGATGCGAACGACTATGTCGGCAAGGGCCTTTCCGGCGGGCGTCTGGTCGTGAGTCCATCGTTGAACGCGCCCACCGAATTCGTCGCGGAGCGCAACATCATCGCGGGCAACGTGATCCTGTTCGGCGCCACCAGCGGGCAGGTGTTCCTCAGCGGTGTGGTCGGTGAGCGGTTCGCTGTACGCAACTCCGGTGCCACCGCGGTGGTGGAGGGCGTGGGTGACCACGCCTGCGAGTACATGACCGGCGGTCGTGTGGTCATCCTCGGGGAGACCGGCCGTAATTTCGGTGCGGGCATGTCCGGCGGTATGGCATTCGTCTTCGATCCGAGCGGCGCCTTCGCCTCGAAGCTCAATCCCGAGCAGGCGGATGCGCTCGAGCCGCTCTCCGGTGACGATTTCACCTGGCTGCACGACATCATCACCCAGCATCGTGACGAGACGGGCTCCCCGATCGCCGATCGCATTCTGAGCGATTGGTCGCAGCAGGTGAACCATTTCGTCAAGGTCATGCCACGGGAATACAAGAAGGTGCTGCTCGCCATCTCAGAAGCTGAGAAGAGCGGCAAGGACGTGGACGCGGCGATTATGGAGGCCGCCCGTGGCTGAGGTACGACGCGTCCAGAAGTCGAGTCCGATGTTGAGAGGCGAGAATACAGAAGCGGTGACTGGCGCACGACGCGTTCAGCAGCCGAGTCGAATCTCGAGAGGCGAGAATACGGAGGCCGCTCGTGGCTGACCCCCAGGGTTTTCTGAAGCACACCGCACGGGAACTGCCCAAGCGGCGGCCGGTACCGCTGCGTCTGATGGACTGGAAAGAGGTCTACGAGGAGAACTTCTCCCACCAGACCCTCCGGACTCAGGCCAGCCGGTGCATGGACTGCGGTATTCCTTTCTGTCACAACGGTTGTCCGCTGGGAAATCTGATTCCCGAGTGGAACGACCTGGTCTACAAGGACCGCTGGCGCGAAGGTATCGACCGGTTGCACGCGACCAACAACTTCCCCGAGTTCACCGGGCGGCTGTGTCCAGCACCGTGCGAGGCGTCCTGTGTGCTCGGTATCAACCAGGATCCGGTCACGATCAAGCAGGTCGAGGTCGAGCTCATCGAGAACGCCTTCGATGAGGGCTGGGTGACCCCGGTCTACCCGACTCGTATCACCGGTAAGAAGATCGCCGTTGTGGGTTCCGGTCCGGCCGGTCTGGCCGCAGCACAGCAGCTGACCCGGGCCGGGCACACCGTGACCGTGTTCGAGCGGGCCGACCGGATCGGTGGTCTGCTGCGCTACGGCATCCCGGAATTCAAGATGGAGAAGCGCTTCATCGACCGCAGGCTCGCGCAGATGGAGGCCGAGGGCACCATCTTCAAGACCGGCGTGAATGTGGGTGTCGATATCACCGCCGAGCAGTTGCGTGAGCAGTTCGATGCGATCGTGCTCGCCGGTGGCGCCACGCAGGCGCGTGACCTGCCGATTCCCGGTCGTGATCTGGACGGCATCCATCAGGCGATGGAGTTCCTGCCCTGGGCCAACCGGGTGCAGCTCGGTGATGATGTCACCGACGCCGACGGCCTGCCGCCCCTCCATGCGAAGGATAAGAAGGTCGTCATCATCGGTGGTGGCGATACCGGTGCCGACTGCCTCGGCACCTCGCACCGGCAGGGCGCTGCCGGCGTGCACCAGTTCGAGATCATGCCTCGTCCGCCGGAGGAGCGGGCTACCTCGACTCCGTGGCCGACCTATCCGTTGATGTACCGGGTCTCCTCGGCGCATGAGGAGGGCGGCGAGCGGGTGTTCTCGGTGAACACCGAGCGCTTCATCGGCGAGGACGGCAAGGTGACCGGCCTGGAGGCCCATGAGGTCACGATGGTCAACGGCCGTTTCGAGAAGGTCGAAGGCACCGACTTCACCCTGGAAGCCGACCTCGTGTTGCTCGCCATGGGCTTTGTCGGTCCCGAGAAGCCGGGTCTGCTCACCGATCTCGGTGTCGGCTACGACCAGCGCGGTAACGTGCAGCGCGATAAGAACTGGGCGACCAATGTTCCCGGTGTCTTCGTCGCGGGCGATATGGGCCGCGGGCAGTCACTCATCGTCTGGGCGATTGCCGAGGGGCGTGCCGCCGCCGCGGGTGTGGACCAGTATCTGGAGGGTGAGACCGCGCTTCCGGCTCCGGTCACCCCGACCACGGTGGCCCAGCGCTGATTCTCTAACTCAGCCCAACGACCGGCGCCTGCGGACGAACTCGTCCGCAGGCGCCGGTCGTTGGGCATTACCGGGATAGGCCATTGCCGGAATCCGACACAGTGTGAGTTCGAATGGCGTCGTATCGATTGTGGTCCTATGCTGATTTCCCAGCGTGTTGTTGATCTTGGATATGTGGGGAGTCGGCTTATCGACTGGGCGATAAGCGTTCACCCGGCGTGCACCGGAGCGACATCCGGTCCGTCCAGCATTGACGCGGCATTCGGTGGGAAGTTCGACGGGCAAGGGTGGAGCAGGATGCAGTGGAAGAAGGTCGCCGCGGCTGTCGGCGCGGCCGCGGCAGTGATGTCCGGTGTGGCGACCTCCGGTTCGGTTCTCGGTAGTGGCGCGGCGCACGCGGCCCCCGGATGCCCCAGCCTGTATGTGGTGGCGATCCCGGGCACCTGGGAGACCGGGCATGACAAGACGCCGCAACCGGGGATGCTGTCGGGTGTCACCCGAGGACTACCGTCTTCCGCGCAGGTCGATTACGTAACCTATGCCGCGACTGCTTTCCCGTGGGAGGGCGAGGTCTATGGTCGATCGAAGAAAGAGGCCGTCGACAGCGCCCGTGGCCTGATCGCGAACATGGCGCGGCGGTGCGGGGCGACCAAGATCGCACTCGTCGGATACAGCCAGGGCGCGGATGCTGCCGGAGATCTCGCCGCTGAGATCGGCACCGGTCTCGGCGTGGTACCGCCCGATCGTGTCGCCGGTGTCGGCTTGATTTCCGATCCCCGGCGTTCACCTACCGATATCCAGGTCGGCCCGATCGCACCTGGTGCGGGTGCGGGTGGCCCAAGGGTCGGCGGCTTCGGGTGGCTCAGTGATCGCACGCGCACCATCTGCGCGGTCGACGACCTGTACTGCGCGACCGAGACCGACGATTTCATCATGCGTTTCGCCGGATTCCTCGCCCAGGTATCGGATGCGAATCCCGCCAATCTATGGCGCTATCAGCTCGAGGCGGGAAGTATCATCAGGGACTTGATGGAGCACGGTGGTATCCCGACGCTACAGGCCCAGCTGACGGATTCGGCCAACCAGCAGCGAGCCGAGGACATCGAGAACTTCTATAAGTCACAGGCGCATACGGTCTACGGCAGCTATTCGGTGGGCGGTGGCCACACCGCTATCTCCTGGATGCACAGCTGGATCGCGGGAATGGCCTGAGTGATCGCCGAATCCGGAGGGCCATCCACCTACAGGCGGTGGCCCTCCGGGTTCTTGTGCGGCAGGGCTGGGTCAGCTCGAACCGGTCGGTGGCAGCAGTGGCGGCATCCCCGGTACGCGGGGACCGTGTTCGGGTCCGCGGGGGCCGGGTTCCGGTCGGAGGGCAGGGCGGTCATGACCGGGGGCGGATACCGGCTGAATCGAGTTGATCGCGGCGGATGGGGTTTCGGCTGAGGCGGTCGAGGCGAAAGCTGTCAGGGGGATGGCGATCAGCGTGCCCGCCACGGCGATCCGGGTGAGACGCCGCAGTGGCACAGTCATTGTGGAGAGCGACATGGAATTCCTTTCTCGGAGCACAAGCAACCGATCTGTGAGGCTTACTGGTGCTATTCAAATTCCCGGCGCTGAGATGTGGCTGCGACCACCCTGGTAGTCGACTGTGAGTGGTCAGGTTCGCGCTGCGATATTGCGCGGTAGCAGATCCCACACATGTCCGTTCTCGTTCACGGTGGCAGTCGTGCGGCGACCGGTACGGGAGAACAGGATGCGGGTGATAGAGCAGTAATCGATGGGAAAGGTCAACGGTCGTTCCAGCCCGAGAACCTCTTGTAACAGCACGTTGATCACCCCACCGTGTGCGAACGCGATAACGGTTTCGGCAGGGTCGGCGGCCGCGACGATACCGGTCACGGCGCTGCGTACCCTGTTTATGAAGGCTTCCGCATCGATCTGTACCGGGAGCTGCCCGGATTTGATCCGCTCGGCGATATCCCGGAATTCTGTAATATCCGGTAATCCAGGGAGATCTCGTAATCCGTGGATATCCCGTAACTCCATCTCGGCGTCCTCGATCGGGATATAGGCGGGCAGATCGCGATCGTATTCGGCGAGGTCGTCGACGATCTCGACGTCGAGTCCAAGCTGTACGGCGGTCGGCGCCGCTGTTTCCCGCGCTCTGCGCTGCGGGCTACTCACCACGCGGGCGATCCGGTGATGATCGAGTGCGGCCGCCACCCGCCTGGCTTGCTCTACTCCTATGGGGGCCAGTTGTGGATCGGCGGGCCCGGCTGGATTCAGTTCCCGGATCGGTTGAGCGTGACGAACGAGGATCAACTGCACCCACCTAACTCTGCCTGATCTCCGGTAACCGGTTTCATTCGGATCCGGTGTGGAGCCCGTTGTGGGTGACATACTTCGAGCATGACTGTCGAGCCGTTTCCGCAGTGGTTGCGACCACCGCCGGGCGGGTTCGTCGCCGAGGATCTCGATCGCCTGCCCGACCTTCCTCCACATACCGAGTTGATCGACGGGAGTCTTGTCTTCGTCGGCCCGCAAGCGCAGTTCCACATGCTGGTCGTTACGTTGTTCGAATCAGCTCTGCGTAGGCTTGCCCCATCGCCTCTGCGGGTGCGGCGGGAAATGACCGTGACCCTCGGGCGAGACCAGCGTCCGGAACCGGATCTCGTCGTGATCCACGCCGAACGCGATGGCGGTCCTGAACTGACCTCGTACCAGGCCGACGATGTCGTATTGGCGGTCGAGGTGGTGTCCGCCGAATCGCGTACTCGGGACCGGGAGCGTAAACCGCAGCTGTATGCCCGCGCGGGGATCGCACATTTCTGGCGGGTCGAGAACGTGGACGGTCGCCCGGTGGTCTACGTCTACGAGTTGGATCCGGCGACGAAAGTCTACGCACTTACCGGGATCTACCACGATCGTCTCGAGCTGACCGTACCGTTCGATATAGACGTCGACCTCACCGATATCGATCAGCTCTGAGCCGATCATTCGGCTGATAGTCGCGGAAACCGGACTCTACGGCGCTGGACACCCCTTGCGTCCTACAGTCGGCAAACCCGGAAGGAAACAAGGATGATCATCGATATCCCCGAGGGGAAAGACCCGATCGGCTACGTCTGGGGCGAAATGGTCCCAGGCATCGGCGCCGCCGCCGCCAACTTCTCGTTGTCGGTCTACTCGCACAGCACATTGGGTCTGCGCGAATTCGAGGCGGCTCGGCTGCGCATCGCCCAGATCAACGCCTGCCTGTTCTGCCAGGACTGGCGCACCGAGCGTGACGGGAAGAAGGTCGAGCCCGAATTCGCCGATGCCGTCACCAATTGGCGCACTACCGACGCCTTCGACGACCGCACCAGGCTGGCCGCCGAATACGCGGAGCGTTATGCCACCGACCACCACGGCCTCGACGATGAGTTCTGGACACGGATGCTCGCCGACTACAGTCAGGCCGAAGTGGTCGAACTCAGCATGAGCATCGGCTCCTGGCTTGCCTTCGGCCGACTGAATCGCGTCCTCGGTTTGGATACCGTCTGCGTGCTACCCAGTCACATATCCGGTCATTGACATCCGATTCGCCGGAAGGGAGAGCCTTTCACCGGCGATAGGTCGGTCAGCGCGGTTTCACCAACGGGAACGGCAGCGTCTCACGAATGCCGCGTCCGGTGATCATCATGACGACCCGATCCACACCGATCCCGAGCCCGCCGGTGGGCGGCATCGCGTGCTCTAGCGCCTGGAGGAAGTCCTCGTCGAGCTCCATCGCTTCCGGATCGCCGTTGGCCGCGAGCAATGATTGCTCGGTGAGCCTGCGTCGTTGTTCGACCGGATCGGTGAGCTCACTGTAGGCAGTGCCGAGTTCGACGCCCCACGCGACCAGATCCCAGCGTTCGGCGACCCCGGGGATACTCTGATGCTGTCTCGTCAGCGGGGATACCGAGGTGGGGAAGTCGATGTAGAACGTCGGCTCGGTGGTGTTGGTCTCGACCAAGTGCTCGTATAGCTCCAGTACCAGCTGCCCGGCGTCCCAGCTGTGCTGATAGAGCACGTCGGCCTTATCGCACAGCTCGCGCAGTTCTTCGGCCGTGGTCGCAGGGGAGATCACGGTGCCGATCGCTTCGGACACCGCGCCGTGTACCGTCTGGACCCGCCATTCGCCGGAGATATCCACTTCCTCGAACGTGCCGTCCCCGCGGGGGCGCAGTACCACCATCGCGCCATTGGCCGCGACCGCCGCGTGCTGGATCAGCAGGCGGCAGGTGTGCATCATGCGCTCGTAGTCGCTATGCGCCGCGTACGCCTCGAGGATGGTGAACTCGGGGTTATGGCTGAAGTCGGCGCCTTCGTTGCGGAAGACGCGTCCGATCTCGAACACTTTCTCCATGCCGCCGACGCATAGCCGTTTCAGATACAGCTCTGGTGCGATGCGCAGGTACAGGTCGAGGTCGTAGGCATTGATGTGGGTAGTGAACGGTGTCGCGTTGGCGCCACCGTGTACCTGTTGCAGGATCGGGGTCTCCACCTCCAGGTATCCCCAGTCCTGTAGTGAGTCCCGTAGTGAACGCACCACGGCGCTGCGCTTGACCAATACCTCACGGATATCGATGGTGACCGCCATGTCGATATAGCGCTGCCGCACCCTGGCTTCGGGATCGGACAGCCCTTTCCACTTGTCCGGCAGTGGATGCAGGCATTTGCCCAGGATCTGCCAATCCGCTGCGAGCAGTGACAACTCATGACGTCTGCTGTGTCCTATCCGGCCGCTCACCTCGATCAGGTCGCCGAGGTCGAAGAACTCGCCGAATTCGGCACTGCGCCGGTAGCCGACTCGTTCGCGATCGATGATCAGCTGGATATCGTCGGTCCAGTCCCGGATCACCGCGAAGATCACGCCGCCGTAGTCGCGGATACGTAACAGCCTGCCGCAGATCCGCACCGTGGTCCCGGGTGGGGAATGCCGTGCCTCGGTGATGGTGTGCGTCGGCGGATAGGCCACCGGGTAGGCATCGATACCGGAAGCGGTCAGGCGCGCAAGCTTGTTCATGCGCACCCGAACCTGTTCCGGCCTGCGCGGATGTTGTTGTATACCGCCGAATTCGACGCTATCCGGCGGGCTGCCGTCGGTATGCAGTCCGGTCACCGACCTGGGTACCGACGTGCGCACACCGGTGTGTGCCGCTGTATCGGGTCGCTCGCCGAACCGAGGGAGGAACCCTTCGGCCATCGCGCTGGCGACCGCTACTCGCGGCAGCTGCCTGCGTTCTTCGAAAAGGAAGAACCGGGGTACCCAGTACGGCTGATATTTGACGTTCGAGCGGTACAGTGCCTCCAGCTGCCACCAGCGGGAGAAGAACAGCAGGACAGCGCGCCACAGCCGTAGTACGGGGCCTGCCCCGATCCGGCCGCCCTCTTCGAATACCGAGCGGAAGACGGCGAAGTTCAATGACATCTTGGTGATGCCGTGTTGTTCGGAGCGCAGTGCCAGTTGTGAGATCAGTAGCTCCATCACCCCGTTCGGGCCCCGCGGATCACGTCGCATCAATTCCAGGGAGACACCGGTGCGACCCCACGGAACCAGCGAAAGCATGCCGAGCACCTGCTCGTGCTGGTCGATTGCTTCGACCAGCAAACAGTCGCCGTCCAGTGGATCGCCCAATCTGCCGAGCGCCATGGAGAATCCACGTTCGGTCTCGGTATCACGCCAGGCTTCCGCACGGGCGACGATCTGGGCGAACTCTCCGGCGGGAATATCCCGGTGCCTGCGAATGCGGACGCCGATACCGAGTTTGCGGAGTCGATTCGCGGCCTGGCGCACCGGTTTCCGTTCCGGCCCTGTCAACGAGAAGTTCCTGGTATCCAGGATCGCCTCGTCACCGAGGCGCAGTGCGGAAAGGCCTGCGCGCCGATACGCTGTCGCACCGAGTTCGCTCGCACCCATGACTGCTGGGGTCCAGCCGAATCGATCAGCCAGACGTAACCAGGTATCGATCGCTTGCGGCCAAGCTTCACGGATGCCGATCGGATCGCCACTGGCCAGACAGACGCCCAGTTCGACCCGATAGGTCACCGCGGCCTTGCCGCTCGGGGCGAACACCACCGCTTTGTCTCGACGGGTGGCGAAGTAACCGAGTGAATCCGCTACGTCCGAGTGCTCCAACAGTCCACGGATCGCGGATTCGTCGGTTCCGGTCATCGCGTTCGCCGCATGCTGTGAGCGCAGCAGAACGATGACCGCGGCCAGCAGGGCGACCGCACCGAACAGGCCGAGCAGGAGGTTGACGAACGCGGGTGGTTGCCCGTCGAAATGTTCATTGTCCGCCAGTACCGCCGCGGTCACCCGGTAGACCGCCCAGCCGGGGCGCTGTATTCCCGGTGGCAGGCTGCCCGGGAACAATTCCACCAGCCCCCAGCCGAGGAGCGTGCCGCAAGTGAGGCCACCGAGCAGGAGGCCGAGCGCCTTCCAGCCCGCACCGCGGCGCACCTTGGTGTAGAACTCGGGCCATGCCGCGATGAGTACCCCGATCATCATGAGGTGCAGCACCATGGCCACCAACGCGTGGATATCGCCTCGGCCTGCGAAGGCCACTGCATTGGCCACCGTGTAACTCATGAGGTAGACGAGCAGCAGCGACCAGGCGATTCGCTTGCGGCCTGCGATCGCGCCCGCCAGCAGGCCGACGATCAGCGCCCACATCAGATTGGTATCCGGTGCGTCGAAGTAATAGTCGTCGATGTAGTGGCGTGGCATCTGGGTTACGAAACGTAGCCCTGGTGAAAGGCTCCACAGGAAGCACAGCACCGCGAACACACCGAGTGCCGATCCCGCGATATGCGGTACGTCCGACAGTCGCCCATGCCCCCGGTGCGGTACCGGCGGAATCGGCTTCCCCTCAGGGAGTTCGGTATCGAGGTACTGCTCGGCTTGCGCGGACGTCACGAAACCAGTGTGTACGCAGCTGTCTCGAACATGCCACGCCACAACACGGCGTGTTCACCGGGCCGCGCCGCTTCTGCCATGCCTGTACCAGATGCGGTGTGGCCAGCGGGAGGGTCCTGTGGACCAGCGGGGTTCGCAGGTGTTCTCGGTCCTCGGCGATCATCGGAAATAGCTGTAGAATTGCTGAGATCTGAGGGCGGTGTTCGGGGGGGTTCGGCTGAGGTAGTAAGTATTACCCCATGTCAGAACCAGTCGATGTGTTGATCGATGACGATGTCATTCGGCTCGGGCAATTCCTGAAGCTGGCCAACCTGATCGAATCCGGTTCGGAAGCAAAGACAGTGATCGCCGCGGGCTTGGTTCGGGTGAACGACGAGGTCGAACTCCGTCGGGGACGGCAGTTGCATCCCGGTGACGTGGTCGTTCTCGCCGGTCACAAGGTCAGGGTTTCCGGCTGAGCGCGCATCATGCGCGAGCGACCGGGGCGCGTCGGCATCGGTAGCGCACTTCGGTGTGGGTGAACGAGGCGCTCCCGAACCGGTTCAGTCTTCGGCGCGCACGACGATACCGTCTGGATCGCTGTAGAGCATATCGCCGGGAACGAAGGTGATACCGCCGAATTCGACCGGTACATCACGATCGCCGCTGCCGGTCTGTGTGCTTTTGCGCGGGTTGGTGCCGAGTGCCTTGATGCCGATATCGAGGGTGCGCAGGATGGCCGAGTCGCGGACCGCGCCGTTGACGATGACACCTGCCCAGCCGTTCTCGACACCGCGCCCGGCGATGATGTCGCCGACCAGCGCGGTGTGCACACTCGCACCGCCATCGACCACAAGCACCTTGCCGTCGCCCTGTTCACCGAGCGTCTGCTTCACCAGCAGATTGTCCTGGAAGCAGCGGATGGTGGTGATGCGTCCGGAGAACGTTTCCCGCAGGCCGAACTGAAGGAACTGCGTATCGCAGCTACGGATCTCCGGGCCGATCTCATCGGCCAGGTCGGCGGTGGCGATTACATTCTGCGATTCGGTCACTGTGGTCATTGTGCCGTGCTCATCGCCGAGCGCGTCCTCGGCCCCCTCCGGCAGGCCGGTCCTGAGGAAACAGCACAGTGCCTGACACGATGTTCTCCACGCGTGTGCGTCCGCACAGTACGCGTGGAGACCGGGTCATCGGCTCCGCTATCGATGCCCGTAGCGCAGTTCGTACAGGTCTCTATCGTGTTCGGAGATCTTGCCGTGGTCGATCAGTCCCGGATTCAAGCCGTGCTGGACCAGCCGGAAGCGGCGCCAGACATAGTTGAGCGAGACCGTGAAGATGATCAATGGAATGACCATCAATACGACCAAACCGATCTTCAGTGGCATTGGTCCAGGGAACAACAACACCAAGGCGAAGAACGGGATAGCCGGAACGAGAAACCGAACGAGATATCGCTCCATGGCCCCGTGTCCGACGAGGTCGTGGATGACCCACTCGTGCAGCTCCTCGGGGAGCTCGCGGCCCAGATCGTAGGCGATCCGCTGCCTTATCGTGGGGGTTCTCATACCTCCAGGCTATGCCTGTGCGATAAATCTCCGCTAGGAGCGAGCGGCGTGGAAAGCGGCGATCTGGGTGACCAGATTATGGGTGGTGTGCTGCACCGCGATCTTCACGAACGGCTCGATGGTTCTGCCGAGGGCCCGTCCCGCCAGGCCGCCTGGCACCCGATAGTCCACGATCGCGTCGATGGTGCACAAGGTGTCGTCTTTGGCATGGAAAAGGAAAGTGGATTCGATTTCGAAACCCTTGATCGATCTCACCCCGATGGCGTAGTTCTGCTCCCACCGGACCACTTCGAGCCGGGACTTCAGCGCAGCCGGGCCCAGCTTCATATTTCCATCGAAGGTGGCGCCGACGCCTTCGGTCTGTTCGCTCACCGGGGTGAAGGACTGCACGCCGTGGAGGAAGTTCGGCAGATTCTGGTAGTCGTTCACGTAGAGGAATGCTGACTCCGCCGAGGCGGCACAATCCTCGACGATTTTCACTTCGGTCATATCGGAACAGTAACCGGGACAGCGCCACATCGTCTCATGCGGTGACGGCCAGGGTCGCGGCGAGCCCGAAAGCCACCGCCATCACCGCGACCTCGACAACCGCACGGCGCAGTGACCTTTCGGCATCCATTCTGTGGTCGGCCGCCCGCGGCACCCAGGTACGTCGCCACCACCAGCCGAGCCAGAGTAACCCGAGCAGTACCGCGATCTTGGCGAGCAGGATTCTGCCGTAGCCGGTGGTGGTGAGCGCACCGATCCCGTCGAGGCGGATCAGCCCGTTCAGTAGTCCGGTCACCGCGACCGTGGCCACCGAAGGCAATGCGACTGCCGAATACCGTGGCAGTGCGACCGCCCACTCACCGCGGGTCCGCACCACCAGAGTCAGCGCGATCAGTAACCCGAACCAGACTGCCGCCGCCAGTGCGTGCACCGCCGCGAGTACGGATCCGAACAGCTGTTGGGACATATGTCCGGTGATCGGGCGCAAGGCCAGTGCGACCGCGGCGAAGACCAGTACCAGGTCGGTCGAGGCGGATTCGGGTCGCCGGAAGGCCAGCGCCGAACCACCGGCCACCGTTGTCACCCCGATCAAAATCGCGATTCCGACCTGGCCACCGCTGATATGGACGAGATAGGTACCGAACTCGCCCGCGCTGAGTCCAGTCACCGGAACACCGACCACGTGGGCCGCTTCGAAGATCAGCGTGCCGAACTCGGCGACCGCCCAGAATCCGGCGACCGCCGCGAGCAGGCGCCATGGCGTGGGTAATCGCGGTACCACCCGTGATAGCGCGGCCAATCCGAGTGTGGTCGACCCGGCGCCGTCGGCGAGTACCCGGATCGCGGCTTCTGTGGGCAGTGGCCCGGGCAGGGCCAGAACTCCGGCGAGTGCTACGCCGACCAACCCGGCCGCGGCAGCCGACAGCAATGCCGCAGGCGATGCCCGAGGGGTAGCTCGTCGTACCTGGGGCCGGCGACAGCTTCTCGCGGGATTCACCGCTTGGGGTTGCGGCTCCTGCCGCCGAACAACGCGAACGCGAGTCCACCGCCGAAGAGCACGATCGCTCCGCCGACGAACACCCACAGCGCAACCCCATCCGAGCTGTTCGAACTCTCGTCGCCCTTAGCGTCCAGCCTGGGACCTGGCGTGCCGTTACCAGGGGTGTTGAGCGTGAAGTGCAGTTTGCCGCTGACCGGGTGGCCATCGGCCGAGGTCACCCGGTAGGCGATGGTGTACTCGCCGACCGGGCCCAGCTCACCGACGGTGACACTGACGGTTTTGCCCTCGACAACCGGTTCACCCTTGGACCACAGGTTTTTGTCCGGGCCGACCACGGTGAGTGCGGGGAAATTGGGCTGCAGTTCTTCGTTGAACGTGATGCTGACCCGCGCCGGGCCGGTCTCCAGCGTCGCGTTGTCCTCAGGGACGCTGCCGACGGCGGCGGAATGCGCGGAGGCGACCCCCGCCGTGGCGATACCCGCTCCGAGCAAGAGCAGGCCCGCCGCGATGGTGGTGAGCAGGCGGCGGATCAGAAGGGTGCTCGTTCGGGCACGGTGTGCCGATCCCTCGTGCCGTCGCGCCGGGTGCGTGAGCAGCCGGGTCCGCGATGCTCGCGGGACCGGCGCGTTGCCGCGATCCCGCTCGGCGACTATCCGGCCGTAGTGTTCGACCGCTGCCGCCCCTTGGCCGGGCACCCCGGTGGTATCGCGAGTGAGCAGGGGTGATCCCGGATCGGCGACCGTCGTGCCGAGGGCGAGGGAAAACGAGCTGTGCATGCTGAAGCCTTCTGTCCGAACCGAACTGTAGTTGTCAGCGCACGCCGAGCCGAGCCAGGATATCGGCCTCGATCCCGGACAGCTCATGGGAGATCGATGTGTGCACGGCACGACGGCGGTTGGCGGGTATCTGATCAGCAGTACGAAGGGCGACGGCCAGGCTGCCGAGGCGTTCTTCGGTCACCGCGACGAACTTCTGCGCTTCTCCTTTTCCACCCTGCGTGCTGCCGTCCTGCGTGCCGACCTTCGCCAATGCCGCTTCCGCATTCGCGATCCTGACCTGGAGCTTGGCGCTGTGCCCTGTGAAATCGCCGAGTTGGTCGATGCTGACGCCGAGCTGCTGGGCGCGATGAGTGTCGAGCCTGCCACGCAGGAATGTCGCACCTCGGTAGGCGAGTGGGGCCAGTACCGGGATCAGTACGCGGACCACACCGAGATATTTCTTGACCTGACTCGGGCTCAACCGATCGCGTTCGGCTTTGGCCGCGACCTTCAGCGCGGCTTTCTCTTCCGCTTGGAGCGTCGCGATCTGTGCTTTGGCGACCTTGCGCTGGGTGCGTGCCTCAGCGCGGCGGGCTTTGCGGTCGTTCTTCGCGGCGAGCTTGGCCTCGATCGTGGCCTTGTGTTTGAGAGCTTTCGCCGCGGCCCTGCGGTTCGGTCGCCGCTTGCGCTTCGTGAACAACCCCATCGAAGGCCCTCCGTCAGGCTGGTTTTGTGGCAGTGCGATGCCCAGTAGGCCCGTCTGCCCATGTCACACGGTTTGCCGATACCCTATCGGGTCGCTGCGGGCCGCGGGGCGGGTAGTGCGGTCTGCCACCGTCTTGTGGTCCTCGATTGGTGGGATTGTCAGGGTAAGGGCCCATACTGCATAGCGTGGATTCGGACATCGGTGACCGGGAAGGTCGCAAGCGTAACGGGGCGGCCATCGATCGGCCCGTCGATGTGCCGACCGCTTTCATCGATGCCAGGGCGCTGATCGGCTGCCGCCATCGCCTGCGTCTGGAGGCGGCGCATCCCGAAGCATTGGCGGGTATTTCCGAGGACGCGGGGATACGTCAGCGCAGGGATGCCGCGGCCGCGCACCGTGCCAGAGTGCGTGACGCGCTGGTCTCGGCCGCGCCGGATGCCTGGGTGGTGATCGATCCCGGGCTTCGCGCCACCGCGCGGGCCGAGGCGACGATGCGCGCGTGCGAGGCGGGTGCGCGCCATATCTGGGGTGGTCTGCTGCCACAGGAACCGGATACCGGCAGGCGTGGCGGTGCGGAGATCCTGCTGCGTGATACCGATCGCGGTGGCTATATCCCGGTCATTGTGGTGAACCACAAAGTGACCGATCCGCGCAGGCCGGAGCCCGCCGACTTCCACCCGACCACTTCGGACCCGTATCGCTGGGATCCGCAACCGGATCTGCGCCGTAAACTGCGCCAGCAGCCCCGTGACCAGCAGCGTCTGGCGCATCTGTACCGGATGCTGCAGCGTCATGGTCTGGCCAGTCCCAGTCTGGCCGGGGGGGTGATCGGCTACGACTTCGACTGCATCCTTGTGCACGATCTGGCTCTGCTGCTGGCCGACTACGACCAGCGCTATGCCGATCGGATCGCCGTGGTGCGTGGTGAGCTGCCGACCGTGCCGTCCAAGGTGCCCGAGTGCAGGCAATGTCCGTGGTGGTCACGCCGGAGCGACGTAGCGGGTTGCGAGAGCTGGCTGGTCGAACACCGCGATGTCAGCGTGGTGGCGCCCGGCTCGCGTGCCGAGGTGCTGCGCGGGCACGGTATCGAGACGATCGATGAGCTCGCGGCCTGGACCGGTCCCGACCCGGAGGACTGGCAGCACGGCCCGTTCGACGAGGCCGTGGTCACCGCGCGCGCATGGCTGGCCGGTGCGCCGCTGGTACGCCGGGTGGAGCAGGTACAAGTGCGCCGGGCCGATGTGGAAGTGGATGTCGACCTGGAAAGTTTCCAGGAACACGGTGCCTATCTGTGGGGGACGTTGTTGCAGGGTGTGTACCGTCCCTTCGTGACCTGGGATCCGCTCCCCACCGAGGACGAAGGGCGTTCCTTCGGTGAATTCTGGACATGGCTGATGGCGGTACGCGCCGAGGCGGCCGCGGCGGGGAAGACGTTCGCCGCCTATTGCTATTCGCGCACCGCCGAGGACAAATGGCTGTACGAGTCCGCACGCCGGTTCGCGGGCAGGCCAGGAGTACCGACGGTGGAGCAGGTGCGCGCGTTTGTGGACGGGCCGCAATGGGTGGACATCTTCCAGGCCGTCTCCGATCAGTTCATCTGCCCGAACGGCAAAGGACTGAAGAAGATCGCCCCGGTCGCCGGATTCGCCTGGCGCGACCCCGAGGCGAGCGGTGAGGCCTCGATGAGCTGGTATCGGCGTGCGGTCGGCTATGCGGACGCTCCCGATATGACGCAGCGCACCCGGTTACTGGAGTACAACGAGGACGATGTCAGGGCCACCCAAGTGTTGCGCGAATGGATGACGACCCGCGCTGATGCAGAGGTTCCTGGTCTTACCGATTTCTGTCGTCGTAGTATCGCGACGTGACAGAGCACGTCGAACAACTCGAGTTCCAGGCCGAGACGCATCAGCTGCTCGACCTGATGATCCATTCGGTCTACTCCAATAAGGACACCTTCCTCCGTGAGCTGATCTCGAATTCCTCCGACGCGCTGGACAAACTGCGGCTGGAGTCCTTCCGGGACAAGGATCTGCATGTCGACACCTCCGATCTGCACATCGAGCTGGAGGTGGACAAGGACAACCGGGTCCTGACCGTCCGGGACAACGGCATCGGTATGTCGCGCGCCGAGGTGGTCGAACTGATCGGCACCCTCGCCAAATCCGGTACCGCCGAGTTACGCAAGAAGCTGAACGAGGCCAAAAGTGCCGCGGCGGGCGATATCGACACCGCCGAACTGATCGGTCAGTTCGGCATCGGTTTCTACTCCACCTTCATGGTCGCCGATAAGGTCACCTTGACCACCCGCCGCGCGGGGGAGACCACCGGTACCAGATGGGAATCGGCCGCGGGCAGCTCCACCTACACGATCGAAGAACTCGACGAGGCGCCGCAGGGCACCTCGGTCGCGCTCCAGCTCAAGTCGGTCGACGAGGAAGATCACCTCTTCGACTACACCCTGGAGTGGAAGCTGCGGGAGATCGTCAAGAAGTACTCCGATTTCATCGCGTGGCCGATCCGTATGCAGGTCGAGCGGACGGTCACCGAGGGTGAGGGTGAGGACGCGAAAGAGACCGAAGTCCTCGAGGAGCAGACCCTCAACTCCATGAAAGCCTTGTGGACCCGCCCGAAGAGCGAGGTCTCCGATGAGGAGTACAAGGAGTTCTACAAGCACGTCAGCCATGGGTGGGACGATCCGCTGGAGATCATTCCGCTGAAGGCCGAGGGCACGTTCGAATACCAGGCGCTGCTGTTCATTCCCACGCACGCGCCGTTCGATCTGTTCGCCCGTGAGCACAAGCGCGGTGTGCAGCTCTACGTCAAGCGGGTGTTCATCATGGACAACTGCGAAGAGCTGATGCCGGAGTATCTGCGTTTCGTCAAGGGCGTGGTGGACGCGCAGGACCTGTCGCTCAATGTCTCCAGGGAGATCCTGCAGCAGGACCGGCAGATCCAGCTGATCCGCAAGCGCCTGGTGAAGAAGGTGCTGTCTACGGTCAAGGATATGCAGGCCGCCCACTTGACCGCGCAGGCGGAGACCGAGCAGGCGGAGTCGGAAGAGAAGACGGATTCGACCGCGTACCAGACCTTCTGGCAGGAATTCGGCCGGGTCCTCAAGGAGGGTCTGCTCTCGGACTTCGACAACCGCGACACCATCCTGCAGGTCTGCTCGTTCGCCTCGACGAATTCCGAGACCGAACCGACCACGCTCGCGCAGTATCTGGAGCGTATGCCGGAAGAGCAGGACAAGATCTACTACATGACCGGCGAGTCCCGGCAGCAGGTAGAGAGCTCCCCGCATCTGGAGGCGTTCAAGGCCAAGGGACGCGAAGTGCTGATCCTGACCGATCCGGTCGATGAGATGTGGGTCGGGTCGGTGCCCGAATTCGAGGGCAAGCCGTTCCAGTCCATCGCCAAGGGCGAGGTCGATCTGGAGACCGAGGAGGAGAAGAAAGCCTCCGAGGCGCTGCGCGAGCAGCAGGACAAGGACTTCGCCGAGGTACTGGCCTGGTTGGGCAAGGCACTGGAGAGCAGTGTCAAGGAGGTGCGCCTGACCAACCGGCTCACCACCTCCCCTGCCTGTCTGGTCGGCGATGTCTTCGACTTCACGCCGATGCTGGAGCGGATGTATCGGGCTTCGGGGCAGGTGTTGCCGGAGAGCAAGCGGATTCTGGAACTCAATCCGACCCATCCGCTGGTCACCGGTCTGCGCGACGCTTACGCCGAGAAGAAGCAGGAGGCCGATGCCGGTACCGCGACCGAGCTGTCGGAAACCGCTGAGCTGCTCTACGGCACCGCGGTGCTCGCCGAGGGCGGCGAATTGAAGGATCCGGCGCATTTCGCCCACATCCTCACCGATCGGCTCACGCGCACGTTGTGAGTTGCCGCGACCGGAGGACTTCTCGGGAATGTCCTCCGGTCGTTGGTGCGTATGCCGGACGTGGTTTCGGTCGTTCTACGGTTACAGTGGCTGCTAGGCGTAGCTGTTCATGGGGCTGGGAAACGTGTCCCGGTATGGCGCGGTGCGATGGATGCCGGAAAGGATCGCTAGAACATGTCCAGAAATCCGCTTGCCGTCGCCGAGCCGTGGGATCTCGTCGCCGACGGTTATGCCGAGTTCGCGGCGGCGATCATGCAGCCGTTCGCGGCTCGTGCGCTCGAGTTCGTCTCCTTGGCGCCCACGGCGCAGATCGTGGATGTCGCGGCGGGGCCAGGCACCCTCAGTTTGCTTGCCGCCGAGCATGTCGCGCTGGTCGAAGCCATCGATTTTTCCGAGCCGATGATCGCGCGACTGGCGAAAGACGCTGTCGCCGCCGGGCTGAGCAATATCCGGGCACAGGTGGGGGACGGACAGAACTTGCCGTTCGAATCCGATCGGTTCGACGCCGGGTTCTCGATGTTCGGACTGATGTTCTTCCCGGAGCGGGCCAAAGGATTCGCGGAGTTGTTCCGGGTCTTGCGGCCCGGTGGTACCGCGGTGGTATCGAGCTGGGCACCGGTCGCGGACTCGCCGTTGATGCGGATGATGTTCGATGCCTTGGCCGCGGCCGATCCGAGTGTCCAGGAGCCGCAGGCCAATTTCCTGAGTCTGGAGAATCCGGAGCTTTTCGAATCCGAGATGCGTGGCGCTGGTTTCGAAGCCATTTCGATCCAGCGGCATTCGATCGCGCTCAGTTTCGCGGAACCGGAAGAGCTCTGGGAGACCATGGTGCGCAGCAGCGCGCCGTTAGAGCTCATGCGGCAAAGCGTGGGTCCGGAGGTATGGGCCGAACGCGCCACGCTGATGCGGGAGTTCCTCACCGAGAGATATCGGCCGCACTCTCCGCTGTCCACCACGGCGTATCTCGGTATCGGACACAAGCCGCTCAGGTGAGCGCTGACTGTGTGGCTCTTTCCGCGGAAGGAGCCACACAGTCGTGATTTCTCGGCCCGAACTACCGCGGGGCCATGCGCAGCGCACCGTCCATCCGGATGGTCTCGCCATTGAGGTAATCATGTTCGACGATGTACTGCGACAGTTGCGCGTACTCGTCCGGGCGACCCAAGCGAGAGGGGAAAGGAACCCCGGCCTCGAGTCCCTTGCGGTACTCCTCGGTGACACCTGCGAGCATCGGGGTATCGATGATGCCGGGGGCGATCGTGTTCACCCTGATACCGAACTGAGCCAGGTCGCGGGCGGCCGGAACGGTCATGCCGTGCACGCCACCCTTGGACGCCGAGTAGGCGATCTGGCCGACCTGGCCCTCGAACGCGGCGACCGACGCGGTGTTGATGATGACGCCGCGCTGGCCGTACTCGTCAAGGGCTTCGGTCTTGGCGATCGCGTCGGCGGCCAGCCGCATGACATTGAAAGTGCCGAGCAGGTTCACCGTGATGACCTTGCGGAACAGTTCCAGATCGTGCGGCCCGTTCTTGGACAGGATGCGGCCGGCCCAGCCGACGCCTGCGCAGTTGACCACGATCCGCAGCGGGGTGCCGGACTCGGAAATCTGCGCGATGGCCGCGCCGACCTCGTCACCATTGGTGACATCGGCCGGAATGAGGGTGATGCCTGCGGGAACGCTGTCGCCTGCCCGCTCGATCGACTGCGGTACGTCGAGCCCGAAGACGGTGGCGCCCAGTTCGGCGAAACGTTTGGCGGTGGCGGCGCCTAGGCCCGATGCCGCTCCGGTGACTATGGCGGCGGAACCCGAAATCTCCACGGTGGTCCTCTCGTTGATGACAGCCAATTGGCTTCTCGTCAATGGCACCCTAACCGGTGCTCGGTGCTTGGGTCTGCGCGGAAGGGGCCTGGTATGCGTCGATCGAGTTGTCGCCGCACTTCGTCGCGGGGATCAACGACCTATCTGCGCCGGTGGCCGACCTGCTCCGGTCGGCACCGGCGCCGCGGTAGCAGTCTGCCCCGCGCTGGAGGCGGGGTGCTTGCGCTCGGAAGCCCGGTGCATCAGTAGTGCGCAGAGGGCTGTCGCCGGTGCCGCGATGGCCACCACCGCGACGACCGGTCCGGTCAGTGCTTGGGTGAGGGTACCGAGCAGAGTCGCCGTGCCGAAATAGAGGAAAAGCAGTGCCGAGCCGATACCGATGGCGTGCTCGGGTAGATGTTTGCCGAGCAGGATGCCCGCCGCGATGGCGAGTGCGTCGGCGGCGACCATGCCGATGGTCGAGCCGAGCCATACCACGGCCCAGTGGTAGTCGGTGGCGAGTGCGGCGGTCGCGAACATAGTCCGGTCGCCGAGCTCGGCGAGCAGGAACGCGGACAGCACAACGAAGAAGGGCGCACTCGCGGTTCTCGGCGTCTTCGGGCGCGGTTGCTCCTCCGTAGGGCCGAAATGTTCCCGCAAGGTCCACAGGCCGACGGCGAGGAAGGTGATCGCGGCGACGATTGCGATCGCGTGGGTAGGCAGTGCCGTGCCGAGAAAATGTCCGACGGCGACCGAGATGATGTGTACCGCGGCCGTCGCGGTCGCGATCCCGCCCAATACCACCCACCAGCGGTAACGCAGTGCGAATGTCAGTGCCATGAGCTGGGATTTATCGCCCAGCTCGGCGAGAAAGACGATGCCGATACTCAGCGCTAGGGTGGTGATCACAGGTGGCTGCTCCCGGGTCTCCGGCCTGCCGGTCGGAGCTACGGGTAGCCTCCGGCCGACAACGAAATGGTTGTCCAGGCCGAAGGTCTCGCCCACCGACGGAACGCCGGTTCACGCAGCCGGACCCATGGCCGGATGAGGCGCTGGATCAGTATGTCGACCACGCGATTGGGGGCTACTCCCCTTCGCTGCTGGCAACTGTACTCCATCGAGCCGCCACTGCCAACTTGTCGATAATCGAAATAGCAATGCGCACAATAATTTTGGTGATCCACAGGAGGGGTTTCGGCTAACCATATCCGGTAGGTGGGAAGGCCTCATCGCACAGTCGGCAACCCCCATCGGCTGTCAGGGGGCTGGGCTGACCCGATTGTCCGGTTGGGGTCGAGTCGTTATGGTGGTCCTTTGAAGGGCGGGGGCTTCGTGCGGTCCCGGCGGTCGTACAGCGAGTGTCGAGGAGGGGTGCGGTGCGGGGCAGTCGAGCGCTGATACCGGTGTCGAGTGCGTTGGTACTGGCAGCCGGATGCGGGACCTCGAGTGAGGGTGATGCCGGGTCGGTGGATGCTGTGGAGAGCGGGACCGCGCTCGCGGAGCAGGCGCCCTCGGGGTTCGATCCGTGTACGGATATCCCGAAATCGGTGCTGGATTCCGAACGGCTGCGAGTGGCCAGTTTGCCTAACAGCGCCGATTACAACGGCGGTGGCGGTATCAAGTGGCGAGGCTGCCGGTGGGTCGTACCGGATAGCTATGCGGCCGGGATCACGACGACCAATCTCACGGTTGAGCGGGTGCGGGCGAACCCCAAGCTCACCATCCGGGATGAGTACGTCATTGACGGGCGGCAGGCGATTGCCACCAATGTCGCCACCCGCAGCAACCCCCGCTCGACGTGCACGTTGAATGTCGAGATGCGTGGCGGGAGTCTGGAGTTCTCCCTGGACAATCCCGACTCTCGTCGGGAGACCGGGCATATGGATACGTGTGTGCTGGCGCAGAGGTTGGCGGAGAAGGTGGTCCCATTGATTCCACATGACGCATGACCGGAGCGAGAGTCCTTCGCACTCGGGCGAGGGGATACGGCATGAGTAGTCGGGTCTGGAGACGGCAGCGTGGCATGGCCACGCAGGGGTTCGCTCAGACTGGAAGGGATACAGCATGAGCGATGAGAAGCCATTGCGGGATCTGCTCACCGAGGCGCAGGAGGGTCGGCTGTCGGTGCGTTTCGGGGGGACCGGACCGGGGGCGGTGCGGGTGGACGCCGAGGAGTTCGTCGCTATCGAACGCGACTGCGAGTCGTTCAAGACTTTGATCCAAGAACTTCAAGGGATAGCCACGGATATCGCTAATCGTGAGGTATGGGGCTTGGGGGAGAACACCGCCGAGCTGACCTCGGCGCAGACCTTGGTGCGCCGATTCAGGGAGAAGGCCCTTGGGTCCGATAACAGCGTGCACGCGGTGCTCGAGCAGCATTACCGCATTGTCGACGACCTCCAGCAGTTGCATCGCCTGATCGCGCAGCGTTACCAGGCCACCGACGCCGAATTCGCTGCTCGCTATGGCGAACTCATGACCGAGCCACCCGCCCCTGGCACCCCTGGTGGACCGAGCTCCCCGCAGGATCTGGTGTAGCGATCCGCACCGGACACGAGTCACAGCAGGTGAACCATGGACTTCGAGAACCCGCAGATCCAACAGCCGGAATCCCCGCACGGCTTCCGGCATCCGCAGATCAATTCCGCCTTCAACCCGCTGCGGCCCATCGACAATGCGCTGGAAGCGGCCAACCAATACGGGCAGATCGCGCAGAAGTGGCGGCACGGTGTGGAAGATTTCGCCGCCCGCATTCGCCGCTCCAGTGCCGCGGCCTGGGACGGTCCGGCTGCTGAGGCCTCGCGCGAGGCGATCGGCAGCTACACGCAGCGTGCCATCGAATTGACCTCCGAATTGGAGACGCTGTCCAACCGGGTGTACGAAACGGTGCAGGCGATTACCACGACCAATGACAAACTGCCCGGTGTTGTCAAGGGATTCAGTTGGACCTCGCTGGATACCTGGTTCGGTTTGAAAGATGACGAGCGTGACGACGCGGAAGAAGAAGCCCGCCAGGTGATGGAAAGTCACTATGTCACCCCGTTCGCCGCTGCGGACAAGGAGATTCCCGTGCTCCCCGCTCCGGTGAGTCCCACCGACCCACTACACGGCCCTTTCCCCGACGACACCGGCCGCAGCGGTGGCGGCACCGGAACTGGGGGCCTCGGCGGCGGTGGTTTCCCCGGCGGTTCGGACAGCGGTACCAGCGGTGCGGGCACACCGAGCGAATCCCCTGCCGTCGCGGCCCCCGATGAGCAGACCACCGCCGGAGGCCCTGCGCCGGAGCGCGGTGCTTCGAGCGATCCGGACGCTCCGCCGCAGACCACCGCGAGCAGTTCGACACCCACCGATCCGTCAACCACCCCGGCTGCTGCCATGACCCCCGCTGCTGCCGCCACCCAGGACCGGCCATCGGTCGGATCGCCTGGTGGTTTCGGTAGTGGAGGTGCTTCTGGCAGCGGAGGTGGTTTCGGCGGTGGCAGTGGTGCGGGTAGTGGCAGTGGCTTCGGTGGACCGGGTGCGTCAACCCTGACGCCGAGGCCGGGAAGCGGCTTCCCTGGTCGACCCGGCGCTACCGCCCCTGCCGCTACCGGTGCGGGCTCGGCTGCCGCCGGGGCAGGCCGGGCCGGTATGCCCGGCATGATGGGCGCTCCCGGCGCAGGCCGGGGCCAAGACAAAGATGACGATACGCACAAGATCCCGGACTACTTGATCACCGCTGAGAACACCGAGGAGTTGCTCGGCGAGACACCGCGAACCGTATCCGGCGGGATCATCGGCGCCGACGCGCCTGCAGCCGATCCGCCGCAGTCATAACGAATGAGGAGCATCATCCACCGATGACTGAATGGGTATGGGAACCGGATGCTTTCGCCGCGCTCTGGTACAGCGAAGGAATAGATCGTTTTCCCCGTCCACTGCGTTTTCTGAGCAAATACCAGACCAGGGACGCTTACGACGCGCACCGGGCGCGGGTGCTCGCCGCATTGGACGAGGAGCAGCGGGAATTGATCCGGTTGGCCTTCCACACGCTCACTGAAGGGCAGCTCCGCATCGAAATCCGAGGCGGGTCAACGGCCACCGATCGTGGCGCCATACGCGAGTACCGTGTGGTCGGCGCCTGCACCACCGACTACGGCATGGCGCTGGCCCAGTCCACGGTCGACGATATCGACGGCCCCGTCCACGGCAGGCTGTTTCCGGCCGAGCAGCTACCGCGACGTCTGGCTCGGCTGCTGCCTGCCTGCCCAGCGGGTGCTCAGCCCGCGGCGACCTTCGCGGTGCGTGATCTGAACTCCCGGAGTGCTCCGGAGCATTACTCGCGGCGCAGTCCGCGTGAACAGTACGAGGCGTTGACACGCCGCCCCATCGATGGCGGGGGCAATGCCCGCTTGCTTGTCGGTCACATTCTCGAGCGCCCTGCCCCGTGGTATTCCATGCAATGGGTCGACGTGACCGGCGACGGCCGTTATCTGCGACACCGGACCAGTGAACACATCGACATCCGCCCCGTTGTCGCCGCCGATTTCGCTGCCGGGTTCACCACGTGGATCGACCATGCCCGCGGGCGCCTGCGGGCGGACGAGTCCAGCACCTGGTGAACAGGTTTCGTGCTCACCCGGGCAGGCAGCCGTCCGGAATCGTGATGCCCGGATCGCCGACCGGAGCGAGATCGATCCGAGCCGCGTGGTGATCAGGCCATCGAGCGCAGGCACGACCCGGGTGGCGCAGTACGTGCCGGGTCGGTGATTCGCAGCACAGCGGTGCTGATAGAGCCGATTCCGGTGCCCTGAGCGAACACCGGAATCCGAACGCCTACGCGGTATTCGAGCCGCCGCGCTGCGCACCTGCCAGGCAGCGGTCAGCTGCTGCCCGCTATCACTCCGCCGAGGAACTCCCCGGAGCCGCTGGCGCTGCCGCTGCCGAGATTCGAGCTGCCACCGCTCGCGCTGCCGGTGATGGGTGATTTCTCACGGACATCGATGGCCACCGATTTGGTGCTGAAGCCCTGCGTGGCGGTGATGACGTGCTGACCGGCGCTGCTCGGGGTCCATTCGATCTTCGCTGTTCCGGTCAGCGGGTTCGGAAGTACAGGTGAGGTTTCCAACTTGTTGCCGTTGTCGCTGAAGGCAACGGGCAGGAGACCGGAGACGCCGCCGATCTTGGCAGTGATGGTGTAGGTGGTGCCGACGGTGTGGAGAACCCCGGATACCGATACCGACGAGACACTGGCCTGCGCCGAGGGTGCTGCGAGCACGACGGTGGCTGCTATGGCGGCGAAGCTGGTGAGCCCGGTGCCCGCGCGAAGGGCTCGAGTGCGCACTTTTGTGGATCGATCGTGTTTCACATTTTTCACAGACATGACTACGGTTTCTTTCGGTTGGAGGGGATCTGGTTCTCGGAGGGTCAGCCGAGTAGATTGCCGAGGATTCCGTCGGCGCTCCCGGTATTCGCGCTTCCGCTGCTGCCGCCAGGCTTGGTGACGTCGACGACGATCGACTCGGTGCTGCTGCCCTGCGTAGCCGTGATGATGTGCTGTCCGGGGGACTCCGGGGTCCACTCCTGAGTGGATTTGCCCGGCGGCCAGGGCACCTTGGGGCCACCGATTTTGACGCCGTTGGCGGTCCAGGTGACGGGCAGGCCGAACGATATGCCGCCGACGGTGGCTTCCAGGGTGTAGCTGGTGCCGACGACGTGGTCGCTGCCGGAGATCGTCACGCTTTTGACGGTGGCTTGTGCTGATGGCGCTGCGAGAACAATGACGGCTGCTGTCGCGGCGAGGCTGGTGAGCCCGGTGCCGACTCGGCGAGCGGCGGTAGTGCTGGGCATAGCGTCACTCCTATGTGCTTCCCAAATGTGATAGGAAGCACACACTAGAGGACCGTCTATATAAAATGTGTGTGTTTCACAAAGAAAATTTAAGAAACGCACGCAGTGGCTGGTGAGCCGGGATCTGCGCCAGGCGCACACCGAGTGCGCTGTGGCTGTCGGCGCCAACCCGGCGGGCACCGGTCCGAGCCCGGGAGGCGTGCCCGTTCACGCGGCCAGCAGCATCGCCAGAATCGCGGTGTCGGGATCGCTGATCGGGTCGAGGCCTACCCGGCTCACCAGCGAGGTGACTGTGCCATCGGATTCCGCCTCGGCCCAGGCGGCGCGGTGCTCCAGCCCTAGATGTGGCACCCCGGGCAGTAAGACGCAGCCGGAGGCAGCACCCGCGCACTCGGGCAGCGACGGACGGGTTTCGGATGGGGGGTGCAGCATCAGCAGAGCCGGAGGTACATGTGCGGCGAACCGCCCCGGCTCCAGGGCTTCATCGCCGAGTACCGGACCTTCGGCCAGTACCAAGCCGACCGTGCCCGGCGCGGGATCATCGGGTAGGTCCTCGCGTACGCCGAAAACTGTCGAGGTCGACAGCAAGCCGGGTAGGGTGGCCACGCGGACCGCGAGTACGAGCACTTGAGCCCATTCCTTGGTGGTGTCCGGCCAGCGGCCGGAGATGAGAAAGCCTCGTAGTGACCCGCGAGCGTGGAACGGCGTGATGCCGATGGGTTCGTTCGTGCGCATTTCTGCCTCCCGTCATGGAACCGGGGGCGGCTTTGCCCGTCCTCTTGATCTGTGGATTCCCGAATATGAACCAAGAATCACCTGGCACACAAGTACCAAAGAGTGCTAATCGGACGGTGGGTGGCAGACCGGACGCGGATCGGGTCCGCGAACTCCCATCATGCGACGCGAGTTCGTGGACCCGATCGGGGTCTTCGAGCCGACTCAGCCGAAGATGAGACCCTTGCCCTGGGAAACCGCCCTGGCGAACCGATCCTGCACATCGGCCCAGTTGACCACGTTCCAGAACGCGGTGACGTAGTCCGCCTTGACATTCTTGTACTGCAGGTAGAAGGCATGCTCCCACATATCGACCTGCAGCAGCGGGATGATGCCGAGCGGGACATTGGCCTGCTGATCGTAGAGCTGGAAGGTCAGCAGTTTCTGGCCGAGAGTGTCGTAGCCGAGCACCGCCCAGCCGGAGCCTTGCAGGCCGTTGGCCGCCGCGGTGAACTGGGCGCGGAACTTGTCGAACGAGCCGAACTGGTCGTCGATCGCCGCGGCCAGTTCACCGACAGGCTTGTCACCGCCGTTGGGGGAGAGGTTCTTCCACCAGATGGAGTGATTGACATGGCCGCCGAGGTGGAACGCCAGGTTCTTCTCGTTCAGGAAGATCGCCGCGTGGTCACCGGCTTCGCGAGCCGCGGCGAGCTTCTCCAGTGCCGTGTTCACTCCGGCGACGTACGCGGCGTGGTGCTTGGAATGATGAATCTCGTTGATCTGCCCGGAGATATGGGGCTCCAGGGCGCTGTAGTCGTAATCCAGATCTGGCAGCGTGTACTCAGCCACGATGTCCCTTCCTATGTCGGGCTGGTTGTGCTCATTGTGCCGAGCACAGCCAACCATCATTCGTACACCCAGTCGATTCCAACTCGGGCCGATGCCTACGCATTCCGGTCGAACCGCGCACAGCGGGTGGATCGCGCTGCCACACCACAGACATCAGCACTACTGGAAACGCACCCATAGCATCACAAGCATCACATCATGTCGTGGTACGGCGAACTAGCGGGGCGTCCCGGCCGCCCCGAGTCCGGCATGATCACCGTGGAGCAAGTCCGGCCCGGCCGAGCCGAATCGCTCGTCGTGCCGGATACCCACTTCGGGCACGGTCACGCGATCCATCGGATACGCAGTCGTCGCAGTGTTTCCGGCGCACCGGCCGTTACAGCGGTGGAGCGATACCTGGGCGGGTCGCTTGCGGGTCACCCGCATCGTGTGCCTGCCACCAGCGGGTGCCGCCTGCGATGAAATCCGTCAGTGGGATCTGCTTGCCCTGCGGGTCATGGACGGTGATGCTGTCGAACCAGACTCGGACGTCCAGTTCGCGTGGATTGATGCCCTCCTCTTGGGAGAACTCCAGAATGTGCGCGGATTCGTGATCGGCGATCTCGACGTCGAAGCTGAGCAGTTCGCCCCACAATGCCCAGCCGCTGTCGTCGAGATCGATGAATTCCCAGCCGTGTAGCCGAGCGCCGCCGAAGCTGCGCACGGCCTCGTCCAAGCGATCCAGTCGCAGCGGCATGACCTGGGGCTCGACATCGTCCCAGTGTTGGGATCGTAATGACGCGGCGATCCGGCTCACGCCGGTGAATGTCACCTGCACGCGGTAGTCCTCGGCTGCTGTCCCGTGCTCGGGAATGGTCAGCACTTCGAGATCGAGTCGCAGCTGATGAGCTGCTTCGTCCACGACGAGGCCAAGGCATGTGGCCTCCGACAGCGCGGTATTGATGCCTGCGGTGTCCATTCCGTCGAGTAACCCCCTACTTGCAGTCATAGCTCCAGGCTACCGACTGTATCCTTCGTAACTCTGTATTTTTGCGGCGTTCCCCCTTTTGATGGAACCGATTGCGTCTTCGCTGCGTCCAAGTAGATATCGGAACTTGTTCGTTCGCAGGTTCCGAGGTCGGCGACGAATGGCCGCTCCGGGATGGATCAGGAGGGGAGTCTCGGATCGGTCATTCGCATCGCTTGTTCCCCGCGCAAGGCCGGGGAGCTTCTTGGAAACCTCCGCGCGAGCAGCGGAGTGGCCGTGGCCTTCCGACCGGGAACACGGAAAGAGCTTTCCGGGCGCCTGATCCGCTGTTCGCGAACTCGTTTCCGGCGGTGTATCCGCTGCTGCGCGGGTCTTGTGGATCAGATTGTGAATTATGTGGATAACTTCATCGGTGTCATTCACTAGC
>NZ_JBJZOO010000016.1:0-90063 GCF_047200775.1 Nocardia spongicola
CTGGAATAAGTTACGCATCTCTGTAAACAATGTCAAATCGCCTGGTCAGGAAGCGTTTTTCGGAAAACGCTCGACACCGGTTGATGCCCGGAATCGAACCCATGATCATTCAGCGGCGCCGACACGGGTGACATCGCCGCCGAGCGCCCGCAACTGCTCGACAAAGTCCGGATAACCGCGATCGATATGGAAGACGTCGTGCACCTCGGTAGTTCCCTCCGCGACCAAGCCTGCGAGAACGAGGCCCGCACCCGCCCGGATATCGGACGACCACACCGGTGCGCTGGACAACCGAGGAATCCCGCGCACCACTGCGTGGTGCCCATCGGTACGCGCGTCCGCACCGAGCCGGATCATCTCCTCGACGAAGCGGAAGCGTGCTTCGAAAATGTTCTCGGTGATCATCGAAGTTCCGTCGGCGATAGCCGCCAAACCGATGGCCATCGGCTGCAGATCCGTCGGAAAACCGGGGAAAGGCAACGTCGAGAAATTCACCGCGCGCGGACGCTCCGCCTGGACCACCCGAAAGCCGTCCTGCTCGAACGAGATCCGCGCCCCCGCGGAACGCAACTTGTCCAGCACCAGCGCCAGATGCTTGGGGTTCACCCCACTGACACGCACATCACCCATCGTCATCGCGGCTGCGATCCCCCAGGTCGCGGCCACAATTCGATCGCCGATGACGCGGTGCGTGGTTGGTGAGAGCCGCTCGACGCCCTGAATGGTGAGCACCGAGGTGCCCGCTCCACTGATCCGTGCGCCCATCTGGATGAGCATGTTGCACAGATCGACGATGTCGGGCTCGCGTGCGGCGTTGTCGATTACCGTCTCGCCTTCGGCGAGCACGGCCGCCATGAGGATGTTCTCGGTCGCGCCGACCGAGGGGAAATCGAGACGGATTCTTGCGCCCTGCAGTTCATCGGCCCTTGCCACTACACAGCCGTGCTCGATCTCGCTGGTCGCGCCGAGCAAACGCAGACCGGCTTGATGCATATCGAGTGGACGGGAACCGATCGCATCACCGCCAGGCAACGCGACAACGGCTCGCTTACATCGCGCCATCAGGGGGCCGAGGACACACACCGACGCACGGAATTGGGTGACGGCGGGGAAATCCGCGTGGTACTTCGGTTCGGCGGGCGTGGTGATGGTGACCACCCCACTGTCGATAGTCACCTCACAGCCGAGGCCGCGCAGCACATCGCCCATCAACGGCACATCGAGGATGTCCGGGCAGTTCGTGATCGTGGTGGTGCCTTCGGTCAGCAAGGCAGCGGCCATCAGTTTGAGGACGCTGTTCTTGGCGCCCCCTACCGTGACCTCACCGACGAGCCGATTACCGCCGGTAACCATAAACCGTTCCATGCCGCCTCTCCGCGTATTCGGCACACTGTTGGTGCAAGGATAGTTGCGGCGGCGGACTATGGTGCCGCCTCGCATCGCTGCCGGTCCAGCGAGTACCACGAGGTGGGCATTCCACAGACCACAGGCAGTCCGCTGTGCCAGGCATACCCGATGTGTGTTCAGGTACGCACCTCGTGGCACACCACAATCAGGGATTCGGCCGATCTCCACCGGGCTGCCACAGGATATCCCCGTCCGGATTGGCCACTCGGCTCAGGATGAACAGCAGGTCCGATAAGCGATTGAGGTATTTGGCAGGCAGCGTGCTTGTGTCGTCTGGATGCGCTTCGATCGCAGCCCATGCGGAACGCTCCGCACGGCGTGCCACAGTGCGCGCGGTGTGCAACAGAGCCGCCAGCGGCGTACCCCCGGGCAGGATGAACGAGTTCAGCGCGGGCAGTTCGGCATTGAACTCGTCACACCACGTTTCGAGCCGATCGATATACGGCTGGGTGACACGCAGCGGTGGGTACTTCGGCTGCGCTACTACAGGTGTCGAGAGATCCGCGCCCGCGTCGAACAGATCGTTCTGTAACTGCCGTAAGACGGCGAGTATCGACGCCTCCGGCTGCCCTAGGGCGATCGCCATACCTATCGCCGCATTCGTCTCGTCGCAATCGGCATAGGCGATCAGCCGCGGGTCGGTTTTCGCAACTCGGGAGAAGTCGCTCAGCCCTGTCGTTCCTTCATCGCCGGTCCTGGTATAGATCCGTGTCAAATGCACGCTCACGACCCACAGCCTAGATGTCAGAGCCCTGGCATCCGCCGGGTCCGGTCGGACGGGCGGGATTCCACCCAGGAGAGAAAGGCGGTCAGCGAGTCACGATCAAGCGCCAGCTCGAATTCACCGGCCGGGTCCGACACCGCGATCACCGCGATGTCATCGGTCATGATGTCGTATTCATCACCGCGCGGGCCACGCCGATCGCCGATCTCGATACCCCTGCGTCTGATCGTGGAATCCGGGCCGAGCTTGAGACTGGTGAGTTTGAAGAAGACGAGCCGGTCCTCGTCATAGCGAATCAATCCGTGCCGCCAGCCTTGACCGCCACGAGCGGGTAATACCCGCAGAATCGCGGCAGTTCCACCACGGCGCAACATGATCAGGCGATACGTCGAAGCCAGCGCGAGGAACACAAGCACGAGCACCAGAATGATCAGAAGAACCATCCCGGTCTGCAATGCCGTTCATCCCTTCGCTCCGCCGCCGTGTCATCGACACGGTATTCGGTTGGCGGTGTTCGCAGGCTCTTCGTGATTACCCAGGCTTCCCGCCTGGTGCGCACACCGCGTGCGGTCATTCAACCATGGTCCCGAGTGTACAAACGGTCCGGCCATACTCGACTCGCCTATAAAGACCTCGCCGGTAAAGAAACTGCCGGCGGTGAAGAGAATCTTCACCGCCGGCAGGTGCGCTCGATAACAGGGTGCTGGTCAGACGTGCGCTTTCTGCTCGACCGCGCGCACCCGAGCCTGAGCCGCCTTCTGCTGCTCTTCATTGGCGTCCGAATCGGCGAGCACCCGGCGGGCCGCCTCGACATCCACCTCATCGGCCAACTCCGCCAATTCGGCCAACACCCGAACGGTGTTCGAGGTCACCGAAAAGAAACCACCGTGCACCGCGGCGACGATGCGTTGACCTTCGGTATCCACGATGGTTACGGTGCCGCCTTCGACCAGCTGGCCGAGCAGCGGCTCGTGTCCCGGCATGATGCCGATCTGGCCCTCGGTGGTCTGCGCGCTGACGAACGATGCCCGGCCGGACCAGAGCAGCCGCTCGACCGCGACGAGATCAACTGACATTTCCGCCATCGGTGACTACTTTCCGGCGATCTTCTTCGCGGCCGCCTCGACGTCGTCGAGACCACCGCAGCTGTTGAACGCCTGCTCCGGGAAGTGATCGAACTCACCCTTGCAGACCCGATCGAAGTCGTCGATGGTCTGCTCCAGCGGTACGACCGAACCCGGCTGGCCGGTGAACTTCTCGGCGACGATGAAGTTCTGACCGAGGAACTTCTCCAGCCTGCGGGCGCGACCGACGAGCACCTTGTCCTCTTCGGAGAGCTCGTCCATACCGAGGATGGCGATGATGTCCTGCAGCTCCTTGTACTTCTGCAGGATCCGCTTCACCTCGTTGGCCACCGCGAAGTGCCGGTCGCCGAGGATCGAGGCCTCCAGGATGCGGGAGGTCGAGGTCAGCGGATCGACGGCGGGGTAGATGCCCTTCTGCGAGATCGGGCGGGAAAGCTCGGTCGTCGCGTCCAGGTGGGCGAAGGTGGTCGCCGGAGCCGGGTCGGTGTAGTCGTCGGCGGGCACGTAGATGGCCTGCAGCGAGGTGATGGACCGGCCACGGGTCGAGGTGATGCGCTCCTGCAGCTCGCCCATCTCGTCGGCCAGGGTCGGCTGGTAACCGACGGCCGAAGGCATACGGCCGAGCAGGGTCGACACCTCGGAACCGGCCTGGGTGAACCGGAAGATGTTGTCGATGAACAGCAGCACGTCCTGGTGCTGCACATCGCGGAAGTACTCGGCCATGGTCAATGCCGAGAGCGCGACGCGCATACGGGTGCCCGGCGGCTCGTCCATCTGACCGAAGACGAGGGCGGTGTCCTGGAGAACCCCCATCTCCTCCATCTCGAGCCGGAGGTCGGTGCCCTCACGGGTACGCTCGCCGACGCCTGCGAACACGGAGGTGCCGGAGAACTCCCGCGCGATACGGGTGATCATCTCCTGGATCAGCACGGTCTTGCCGACGCCTGCGCCACCGAACAGACCGATCTTGCCACCCTTCACGTACGGGGTGAGCAGGTCGATGACCTTGATGCCGGTCTCCAGGATCTCGGTCTTACCCTCGAGCTGGTCGAACGACGGCGGCTTGCGGTGGATACCCCACTGCTCGCCCTCCCGGCCGAGACCGGGTGTGTCCAGGCAGTCGCCGAGGGCGTTGAAGACGTGGCCCTTGACCACGTCACCGACCGGCACCGAGATCGGCTTGCCGGTGTCGGTGACGGTGGCGCCGCGGACCAAGCCGTCGGTCGGCTGCATCGAGATGGTGCGCACGATGTTGTCGCCGAGGTGCTGGGCGACCTCGAGGGTCAGCGTCTTGGCCACCGAGGTCAGGGTGATCTCGGCGTGCAGGGCGTTGAACAGTTCGGGAATGGCTCCGCGCGGGAATTCGACGTCCACGACGGGGCCGATGACCCGGACGACGCGGCCTGCGGCGCCGGTCCGGGTCGTGTTGTCTCGAGTGACAGCTGCGGTCATTGGTGTTGGTTCTCTCCGTGTCTATGGGCGCTTAGTCGCGGTCCGAGCTCGCGGCCAACGCATTCACGCCGCCGACGATTTCGCTGATTTCCTGCGTGATGTGGGCCTGACGCACCGAGTTCGCCTGGCGGCTCAGCGCACTGGCCAGTTCGTTGGCGTTATCGGTGGCGGCCTTCATTGCGGTGCGCCGAGCCGCGGACTCGGATGCCGCTGCCTCGAGCAACGACGCGTAGATACGCGTATTGATGTACTTCGGCAGCAGTGCCGCCAGCAGCACATCGGCGTCGGGCTCGAATTCGTACTGCGCCTGGACATCCGCGGTCGGGGAATCCGACACCATGTCCTCACCCAGGTCGAAGCTCTCGTCGACGAAGCTCACCTGGATCGGTGCCAGACGGCGTACTTCCGGCGTCTGGGTGAGCATCGATACGAAGCGGGTGTAGACGATGTGCAGTTCGTCGAAACCAGCGATGTCACCCGTCCCGTTCGGGGCCGGAACCGTACCGTCGGCACCCGCCATGAAGGCATCGACCAAGTGCCTGCAAGCTGCCGAGGCATCGGTGTACTTCGGCTGCTGGGAGAACCCGGTCCAGGCCGACACGAAGGGGCGGTTACGGAAGGTGTAGTACGTCAGGCCCTTATTGCCCATGACGTAGAGCACCGGCTCCTTGCCATCGCCACGCAGGGTGGTCATCAGCTCTTCCGCGCGCTTGAGCACGTTCGAGTTGTAGCCACCGCACATGCCGCTGTCACTGGTGATCACCAGCACTGCCGCCCGACGCGCGTCGGGACGCTCGGTCAGCAGCGGGTGCGACAGGTTCTTCGACGCACTCGCCAGCTCACCGAGGACCTTGGTGATCTCCTCCGCGTACGGCTTCGCGGCCGCGACCCTGCCCTGAGCCTTGGAGATTCGCGAGGTCGCGATCAGCTCTTGGGCCTTGGTGATCTTCTTGATCGAATTCACACCACGAATGCGGGAGCGCAATTCACGCAAGCTTGCCATCAGCGGTTCACACTCCCTTCATTCGCGGCAGTAGTTTGGCAGCGCTCACGGCTCCGGCCGCTCCTGCTGCTGATCGAATAGCGCATTGCCGACTCGCGTCACTTCTCGACGTGCTTGCGGGTCACCGACAGCGACTCGACCTCTTCATGGTCGAGCTCACCGGCAGCGGGCTCGTTCACCACACGGCTGCCGTCGGAGGCGAGGAAGCCCTGCTTGAACTTCTCAGTGGCCGCCTTGATCGCCTCGGCCGCATCGCTGTCGAGCACCTTGCCACCCTCGATAGCCTTGAAGGAGTCGGCCGCGGTGCGGTGCAGGTCCTCGATCAGTTCGGTGTTGAAGCGACGGATGTCGGCAACCGGAACCGAGTCGTAGTAACCGCCGTCGACCAGGTAGATCGAGACGATCTGATCCTCGACCGGCACCGGCGAGTACTGGTCCTGCTTGAGCAGCTCGACCCAGCGGGCGCCGCGCTCCAGCTGCGCCAGCGACGCGGCGTCGAGATCGGAGGCGAAGGCGGAGAACGCCTCCAGCTCGCGGTACTGCGCCATTTCCAGACGCAGCGAACCGGCGACCTTCTTCATGCCCTTGGTCTGAGCGGCGCCACCGACACGGGAGACCGAGGTACCGACGTTGATCGCCGGGCGGACACCCTTGTTGAACAGGTCGGACTCCAGGAAGACCTGACCGTCGGTGATGGAGATGACGTTGGTCGGGATGAACGCCGAGATGTCGTTGGCCTTGGTCTCGATGATCGGCAGACCGGTCATCGAGCCGGCGCCGAGCTCATCGGAGAGCTTCGCGCAGCGCTCCAGCAGCCGGGAGTGCAGGTAGAAGACGTCACCCGGGTACGCCTCACGGCCCGGCGGGCGGCGCAGCAACAGCGAGATGGCACGGTAGGCCTCGGCCTGCTTGGTCAGATCGTCGAACACGATCAGAACGTGCTTGCCCTGGTACATCCAGTGCTGCCCGAGGGCGGAACCGGTGTAGGGGGCCAGCCACTTGAAGCCTGCGGAGTCCGAGGCGGGCGCCGCGACGATGGTGGTGTACTCCATCGCGCCGTGCTCCTCCAGCGCGGCCTTCACGCCCGCGATGGTGGAACCCTTCTGGCCGATGGCGACGTAGATGCAGCGCATCTGCTTGGTGGGGTCGCCGGACTCCCAGTTGGCCTTCTGGTTGAGGATCGCGTCGATGCAGACCGCGGTCTTACCGGTCTTGCGGTCACCGATGATCAGCTGACGCTGACCACGACCGATCGCGGTCAGCGCGTCGATGGCGGTGATGCCGGTGGCCATCGGCTCCTCGACCGGCTGACGCTCCAGCACGGACGCGGCCTGCAGCTCCAGCACACGCTGCTCTTCGGCCTCGATCTCACCGAGACCGTCGATCGGCTGACCGAGCGGGTTCACGACGCGGCCGAGGAATTTGTCGCCGACCGGAACCGAGAGCACGTCGCCGGTCCGGCGCACCTGCTGGCCCTCCTCGATCTCGGCGTACTCGCCGAGGATGACCGCACCGATCTCACGGTCCTCGAGGTTGAGCGCGACACCGAGCACGCCGCCCGGGAACTCGAGCAGCTCATTGGCCATCGCCGAAGGCAGGCCGCTGACGTGCGCGATGCCGTCACTGGTATCGGTGACCACACCGACTTCTTCGATGGAGGTCTCGGGGGTGTAGCTCTGGGTGTAGCTCTCGATCGCGCTACGGATCTCATCGGAGGAGATCGTCAGCTCCGCCATGTTCTTCCTGCTCTCGCTGTCTGGGTCTGGAATGTCGGGGGGTGGTGGCGCGCGTCAGGTCAGGGCCCGGCGCAGCTTCTCCAGTCGGCCGGTGGCGCTGCCGTCGATGATGTCGTCACCGACACGCACCACAACTCCGCTCAGCAAACTCGGATCGACCTGAACGTGCACCGTGACGGCCTTGCCGTAGATGCGCCGCAGCGAAGCGGCCAGCCGGTCGCGCTGCTGCTGGGTGAGCCCGATCGCGGCACGCACATGCGCGACGATCTGCTCACGGCGAGCCGCCGCCAAATCGGACAGCTCGTCGAAGGCCAGGCCGAGGCCGGAGCGCTGCCTGGTCACCACTTGCTCGGCCAGGGTCTTGGTGACGGACTCGGTCTTGCCCGCCAGCAGTCCGGTGAGCAACTCCTGCTTGGCAGAAGCCGGCTTCGACTGATCCGACAGCGCCTGCTCCAGCTCGGGGTTGTCGCTGATGATCCGGCCGAGCCGGAACAGTTCATCCTCGACCGCGTCCAGCCTGCCGCCGTTGGCCGCCGACTCCAGCAATGCCTCTTGGCCGAGCAGGACCAGCGTGTCGATCAGGTCGGCGGTGCGTGACCAATCCTGCGCGACCGCGGTGGTCAGCACTGCCAATGTGGCAGCGCTGACCTTGCCGCCGAAGACCCGCTCGCAGAGTTCCGCACGAGCGGAACCCGGCACCGACACGTCCGCGAGCGCCACACGCAGCGAACGCTGGTCGTCCAGCACGGCGACAACGGCGAACAATTCCGACCCCGTCGTGGCCGCGGCACTGTCGCTTCCGGTCAGAGCGGCCCGAAGCGCCTCCCGAGACCGGGCACTGGCCTCGCGGCTCGCTGCGTACATGCTTCTCACTTTCGCGTCGTTACCTTCCGACCCCGATGCCTGCGTCGGATGCGTCGAGCTCGTCGAGGAACCGCTCGATCGATGCCGCCTGCTTGGCCTCATCCGATACCGACTGTCCGATGATCTTCTCGGCCAGGTCGACGGCCGTGCGGCCGACTTCGGAGCGCAGCTCGGTCAGGATCTGCTGGCGCTGCGCTTCCAGCTGGGTGTGACCGGCCGCGACGATACGGTCGCTCTCGGCCTGGGCGTCGGTCCGCATCTGGGCGAGGATCTCCTGGCCCTGGCTGCGCGCCTCCTCCCGGATACGAGCGGCTTCCAGCCTGGCTTCGGCCAGCTGCTCCTGGTACTGCTGCAGAGTGTGCTGCGCCTTTTCCTGCGCGGCCTCGGCACGAGCGATGCCGCCCTCGATCTTGTCGGAACGCTCGTCGAGCGTCTTCATCAGGCGGGGGACCACATACTTGTAGAAGAGGACCCCGATGATGGCGACGCAGACAACCGACCAGACGATGTCATACGTTTCGGGGAGGAGGGGATTCACATCCTCTCCCTCCGCCGCCGCGAGCAAAACTGACTCGTACATGGGAATCAGAAAATGAAGCCGGCGACGAGGCCGATCAGGGCCAGCGCCTCGGTGAACGCGATACCGAGGAACATGTTGGTACGGATGGTGCCCTGCAGTTCGGGCTGCCGGGCGATACCTTCGATCGCCTTACCGACGACGATGCCGACGCCGATGCCGGGGCCGATCGCGGCCAGGCCGTAACCAACGGCACCGTAGCCCTTGACCGTGCTCTCGGCGGTGGTCGCGGCTTCCTGGGCCAGGTAAGCGAGGCTCATGAGTCTTCCATTCCCTTTCTGTTGCTCACCCGCCGGTCGGCGTGGTGTAGCAGATTTCCGGTAGTTGTTTCGGTCGGGTCAGTGGTCAGCCGCGTGCTGGGCAAGGCTGATGTACACGGCGGTCAACAGCGCAAACACATAGGCCTGCAGGAAGATGACCAACAACTCGAACAGCGTGAATCCGAGTCCCGCGAGCAACGAGAACGGCGAGAACACCTTCATCCACGCGGCGGCGTCGAACAGGAAGAACCAGGTCGCGCTGAAGAACAGCACCAGCATGATGTGGCCTGCCAGCATGTTCGCCAGAAGTCGGACGGTCAGCGTGAACGGACGCAGAAGGAAGGTGGAGACGAACTCGATCGGAATCAGCAGTATGTGCAGCAGGGGGGGGACATTCGGCACGACGATGCTGCTGCGCATGTAGTTGAAGAAGCCGTACTTCCGGATACCGACGTAATTGAAGGTCACGTAAGCGATGACGGCCAGCACCAGCGGCATGCCGATTCGGGCGTTCGATGAGATGTTCAGCCCCGGAATGACACCAGAGAAGTTCAGGAAAAGCACCGTGAAGAAGATCGTGGCGATCAGCGGGAAGAATCTCCGGCCCGATTCCTTGCCGAGTACCTCATCGCAGATCTGCTCCTTGACGAAGACCAAGCCGATCTCGGCGACATTCTGCAGACCGCGCGGAACGATCCTCGGCGACCGGAATGCCAGCAGCATCACGGCGACCAGAACAGCGGTCATCACGAGACGGACCAGCATCAATCGATCGAGTTCGAACGGCGTACCCTCGAACAGCAAAGCTGGAGGGAAGAAGTCGGTAAGCGACGGCGCGTGGAACTCGGCCGCCAGAGTGGTGACGCTCAGCGTTCTCTCCCGTGTTCGGGCCGCGGGTACGGTTGCTCCCGCGGTTCGATCGGACATTGACGATCAATGTGGTCGACTCAGGTCGGCTCGAAGTTCGTCAGCAGCTGTGCGGCGGTTTGGATCCCACCCGGCGTCTGTACGTGTGTCGGCGACATCGTCGACATGCAGAACCGGTACACGCTTGGAGCCCGGTACGGCATAAGCATAGCGGTCCCTCTCAGGCATCCCAGGGGGGACCCCTCACTTGACCGCTTACTTACCAAGACTTTACCAAGACATCTACGACAACGTGTAGGGGGTGGGTGTTTTGTTACTCGCGGGTACCCGGAGCATCCTCCCCCTCGGCACCGACGGGTTCCACATAGGGAACCTTCTGGCGCACAACACCATAGGTTTCCGCGCCGAGCACGATGATCAGCGCTCCCACCACGGTGAGGAACAGCACGACCCGGTCGTAGAACTCGAATCGCTGGAGAATCGCGACCACAATCAGCGCGACCAACACCTTGCCCACCCAGCTGACCAGCATGATCAACCCGGCGGTACTCGGCGGCAATTTCGCGCCGAACAGCACGACGGCGGCGGTGGTGAGAATGAAGCCGCCACCGATAGCGGCGCCGAGCAGCGCACCCCACACACCGGATGATCCCGAGACGGCGGCGCCGAGCCCGACGGCCAGAGCCACCAGCACACCGAGACCGAACAAGCCATAGCGCAATGCGGCCCGCAGCGGCGCGTCCGGGCCGGGAACAGGTTGGGGGGTGAAGCTCACAACCGCCGACCTTACCCGGACGCCGATCGCTCGGCCGCCCGCTCCCCACGCCGAAGCCCGGGAACCGCCGTGATCACCAAAGCGAAAACCAGACCACCCGCCATCAGTAAGACCACCAGCCTGCGATCCATCAGCGAGGTGCCGACCGCGCCGAAAGCGAGCACACCGACCCACAAATAGATCAACAGCACCACCCGCCGGTGCGAATGCCCGATCTGCAACAAGCGATGATGCAGATGCATTTTGTCCGGCGTCGAAAAACTCACCCCGGCACGGACCCGGCGCACAATGGCGAGCAGCAGGTCGAGCACCGGAATGAACATCACCGCACCGACCAGCAGCAATGGCGACAACAGACCGACGATATCGCGCGGCCCGTACCCCTGTAGCGGGATCCGGCCCGAAGCACCGGTCGATACCGCGGCCAGCATCAATCCGATCAGCATCGAACCGGAATCGCCCATGAATATGCGTGCGGGCTGAAAATTATGCGGCAGAAATCCGAGGCATCCGCCCGCGAGTGCGGCAGCCAGCAACGCGGGCGGATAGGTATCCACCGAGCCACCCTGCTCATTCATCAAACCCAAACAGAATACGAACACGGCGAGCGCCGCGATGAGACCGAGCCCGGCCGCGAGACCATCCAGCCCATCGACGAAGTTCATCGCGTTGACCAGAGTGACCGTGACCGCGACAGTGACAAGACCACCCTGCAACCCGTCCAGCACCACCGTGGTGTTACTGAACGGGTTGTAGATGACATACCAGCCCACTCCCATGGCGGCCATCACACCCGCCGCGGTCACCTGTCCGGCGAATTTGGTGAGCGCGTCCAGACCCCACCGGTCATCGACAATACCGACCAGCACGATAAGAGTGGCCGCTACCAGCACTGCGATCGGAACATTAGGGGTGTAGTCGAATCCGTTGCGCAGCGCGGGCAGCTGATGCGCGAACAGCACTGCCGCGACCACTCCGAGATATATCCCGACACCCCCCATCCGCGGAATCGGCTCCAGGTGTACATCCCGATCACGCGGAACGGCGATCGCGCCGAAACCGATCGCAAGCAGGCGGATACCACCGGTGGCCAAGAAGGTCACCACCGCGGAGATGAGCAGGACGACCAGCAGCTCCCGCAGGGGAACGACAGCGCTCGAACCCATCATCCGCGTGTCTGGGCGGTACCGCTGAGCGCCTCCGGCGACATGCCGAGCACCTCGGCGATATCGGTGCTCGCCACCGCGCCTTCGCGCAGAATGCGCGGCTGATCGGCGGTCAGGTCGACAATGGTCGAGGCGACCGCGTGCTCGGCGGGACCGCCGTCGAGATAGACGCCGACCAGCGCACCGAGCTGATCGCGGGCCTCGGCCGCGGTTTTCGCCGGGGGCCGGCCGGACACGTTGGCACTGGAGACCGCCAACGGACCGACCTCACGCAGCAACTCGAGCGCGACCGGGTGCAGCGGCATCCGCAACATCACGGTTCCGCGCGTATCCCCCAGATCCCAGGCAAGCGAGGGCGCTTGCTGCACAATGAGACTCAGGCCACCGGGCCAGAACGCCCTGATCAGCTCACGGGCCTGCGGGCGCACCGAGAAGACCAAGCCGTCGATGGTGTGCCACGAGCCGACGAGCACCGGCACCGGCATATCCCGGCCGCGGCGCTTGGCCGCTAATAGCAAGCTGACAGCAGAGGAATCGAACGCGTCGGCGGCCACACCGTACAGAGTGTCGGTGGGCATGACGACCAACCGTCCGGATTTCAGGGCGCTGGTCGCCGCGGACAATCCGGCGGCACGCGAATCCGAATCCGCGCAGTCGTAGACGGTACTCACAGCCCCCATGCTATCCCGCCTCTCCGGGGATTCAGGCCGTGCCGGTGGGTGCCGGGGGGCTTGCCGCTCAGGTCTGGCGTCAGGTGCCGTGCAGGTTTTGGGCGTACCCGATGAGTTACCCATGTACGTACGAAAGGCTCCCGCCTTTTCCGGGTATTCGGGTCGTAGCAGTGGGTGCCAGGGGGTTTGTGCTCAGGTTCTACGTCAGGCGCCGCAAGAGTTCTGGGCGTACCCGATGAATTACCCGTGTACGTACGAGAGCTCCCCCGCCTCTCCAGGTACTCAGGCCGTACCGGTCAGGCACCAGAGGGCTCGCATTCAGATCCTGCGTGAGTTGCCGCACAGGCGCTGGGACACCCGACGAGTACCCATGTGCGTACGAGAGCTCCCCCGCCTCTCCGGGTACTCAGGCCGTACCAGTTGGACACCAGGAGACTTGCATTCAGGTCCTGCGTGAGGTGCCACACAAGCGCTGGGCGTACCCGATGAGTTACCCATGTGCGTACGAGATCAGTCGTTACGTGGGTGGTTTGTGGGTATGGGGGCGGGGTCAGGTTCGGGTGGCGGCGACGAAGCGGGGTTTTCCGGCTAGGTCGGGGTGTTCGACGATGTCGGTGAAATCACCGTGTTCGGCTAAGAGGGTGGCCAGGGTGGAACCGTTGGTGTCGTCGTGCTCGATGGCGACGCTACCGCCTCGGCGCAGCAGGCGGGTGATGTTCGGGATCATGCCGCGGATGACGTCGAGTCCGTCCGGGCCGCCGAAGAGTGCGATAGGCGGGTCGTGTTCGGCCACCTCGGGATCGAGCCGGGCGTCTTCCGGGATATAGGGCGGATTGGACACGATGATGTCGACTCGGCCGTCCAGTTCGGTGAACAATTCTGGATCTGTGACGTCATCGGCGTAGAGGGTGATCGATGTGTCACCTGCCTCAGCTCTGGCGGTGATGTTGCGCTGCGCCCAGCGCAGCGCGGCGGGGTCCAGCTCGACGGCGCGCACGTCGGCATCGGGGCGGGCGTGGGCGATGGCCAGCGCCAGCGCGCCCGATCCGGTGCACAGGTCGATGACGATCGGCGCCCGATCGTGCGGCAGTGTCTCCAGCTGTTGCAGTGACCACTCGAACAACAGCTCGGTTTCCGGGCGCGGCACGAAAACTCCTGGACCTACCTCGATATCGAGCTCACCCATCACAGCGGTTCCGGTCAAGTGCTGCAACGGAATGCGCTGTGCCCGGCGCGCGACCAGCTCCCGGTATTCGATCAACTTGTTCGGCGGCACGAGCGGGGTCAGCGCCAGCCTGGTCCGTTCCACGCTGAGAACATGCGCGGCCAACTGCTCGGCATCTGCCTGCGGGCTGTGCACACCGGCCGCCCGCAAGGTCTCGACCGCATCATTGATGGCAGGACGCAGCGGAACTCGAGTTGTCGACATAGCCCTTGACTCTGCCCGAAACAGCGTCACTCCGCGGCCATACGCGCGGCACGATCCGCTTTCCCCAAGGCATCCAGTAACGCATCGAGCTCACCATCGAGCACCGCGTCCAGGTTGTGTGCTTTGAAACCGATCCGGTGGTCGGTAATCCGATTCTCCGGAAAGTTGTAGGTACGAATCCGCTCCGAGCGGTCCACCGTACGAACCTGGTCGGCTCGGCCCGCGGCTGCTTCCTGGTCGGCCTGCTCCTCGGCCAGCGCCTGCAGCCTGGCCGCGAGCACCTGCATGGCGCGGGCCTTGTTCTGCAGTTGGGAGCGCTCGTTCTGGCAGGTGACCACGATGCCGGAGGGCAGATGCGTGATACGGACCGCGGAGTCGGTGGTATTGACGCCTTGACCGCCCTTACCCGAAGAGCGATAGACATCGATCCGCAGATCCGACTCATCGATACGCACCTGTTCGATCTCGTCGGGCTCCGGATAGATCAGCACGCCCGCTGCCGAGGTGTGGATACGGCCCTGCGATTCGGTAACGGGAACGCGCTGCACCCGGTGCACCCCGCCCTCGAACTTGAATCGGGACCATACGCCGTCACGCGCGGCGTCACGACTCTTGATCGAGAGCGTCGCCTCTTTATAGCCACCCAGATCCGACAGCGTGACGTCGAGAATCTCGACCTTCCAACCGCGCCGCTCGGCATAGCGCACATACATACGGGCCAGATCGGCGGCGAAGAGCGCGGATTCCTCGCCACCCTCACCGGACTTCACCTCGAGCACGACATCGTCGCCATCATGGGGGTCACGGGGAGCCAGCAGGTCGGCCAGAGCCCGCTCCAACTCTTCGACCTGCTGTTCCAGGCCGGGTACCTCAGCGGCGAAGGCAGCATCGTCGGCGGCGAGTTCCCTGGCCGCGGACAGATCATCGCGCGCGGCCACGAGCTTTTTATGGGTGGCCATGACCGGGGCCAGCTCAGCGAATCGCTTGCCGACCCGGCGCGCGGCGCCCGCGTCGTTGTGCAGCGAGGGATCAGCCAGCTGCGTCTCCAGGCCGGCATACTCGGCCAGTATGTCGTCGATCGCGGACGGTTGCGTCACGGTGCTTCCTTCTCCTGGTACCTGTCCATACAAAACACCGACGCCCGGCCTGCTCAGCAGGACCGGGCGTCGGGGCGGAAGCTACTTGGCGTCGGCCTTCTTGCCTGCGCGCTTGCCATAGCGAGCCTCGAAGCGGGCCACGCGGCCACCGGTGTCGAGAATCTTCTGCTTGCCGGTGTAGAACGGGTGGCATTGCGAGCAGACCTCGACGGTGATGTGCCCGGACTCCTTGGTGCTGCGAGTCTGGAAGGTATTGCCACAACCACAGACGACCGTGGTGTCGACATACTCCGGATGAATTCCTGCCTTCATGGATGTCCTCTCGAGATATGGTCGCCGGGTCGCCCCCGCGAACTCGCGGGCAGCGTGAACCGGAACCGACTAGGCGGGAGCCCTGCTCAGCCGAGCAGACGCAACGACGGCTCAGTATGCCAGAACTGCCGTTACGCTCGCACAACACCCCGAGCGAATACTTTGTTCCCGTTTACGCCGAAAGGGCCCCGCATTTGCGGGGCCCTTTCGGCGATACAGCTGGTGAATCTACTCGTCGATCCCGCCTGGCGCGTTCTTGCTCACCTGCATGAGGAATTCGAGGTTGTTCTTGGACTTCTTCAATCGGTCGATCAGCAGATCGATCGCCTGATGCGAGTCGAGACCGGACAGCACGCGCCGCAGCTTGTGCATGACCCCTGCCTCATCCGGGCTGAGCAATAGCTCGTCTTTACGTGTACCGGACGGATTGACGTCCACCGCGGGGAACACCCGCCGTTCCGCGATCTTGCGGTCCAGCTTGAGTTCGGCATTACCGGTGCCTTTGAACTCTTCGAAGATCACCGTGTCACCGGTCGAACCGGTCTCGACCATGGCGGTGGCGATGATGGTGAGCGATCCACCGTTCTCGATATTGCGCGCCGCGCCGAGGAACCGCTTGGGTGGGTAGAGCGCCGTGGAATCGACACCACCGGAAAGGATTCGGCCCGATGCGGGTGAGGAGTTGTTGTACGCGCGACCGAGCCGGGTGATCGAGTCGAGCAGCACGACGACGTCCTTGCCCATTTCCACCAGGCGCTTGGCCCGCTCGATGGCGAGTTCGGCGACCGAGGTGTGATCCGACGGCGGCCGGTCGAACGTCGAGGCGATGACCTCGCCCTTGACCGAACGCTGCATATCGGTGACTTCTTCCGGACGCTCGTCGACCAGCACGACCATGAGATAGCACTCGGGGTTGTTGGTCGCGATCGCGTTCGCGATGTCCTGCAGGATCGTGGTCTTACCGGCCTTGGGCGGCGACACGATCAACGCGCGCTGTCCCTTGCCGATCGGCATGATCAGGTCGATGATCCGGGTGGTCAGCTTGTTCTGCGCGGTCTCGAGCCGCAGTCGCTGATTCGGGTACAACGGGGTGAGCTTGCCGAATTCAGGGCGGCGCCTGGCAGCGTCCACATCACCGCCGTTGACGGTGTCCAATCGCACCAGCGGATCGAACTTCTGACGCTGACTGCTCTGCTCACCGTCACGTGGGGCACGCACCGCGCCGGTGATCGCGTCACCACGGCGCAGACCGTTCTTGCGGACCAGGTTCATCGACACGTACACGTCGTTCGGCCCGGCCAAGTAGCCCGAGGTGCGCACGAAAGCGTAGTTGTCCAGCACGTCGAGGATGCCCGCGACCGGCTGCAACACATCGTCTTCCCGGATCTCCGGCTCGCGGTTATCGCCGCCACCGTCACGGTCACGCCCGCGCCGCCGCTCCCGGAAGCGGCGTCCGCGCCGACCGCGCCCGCCTTCTTCCTCGTCGCCGCCCCGGCCACCTTGGCCGCGCTCACCTTGGCCGCGCTCACCTTGGCCGCGCTCACCTTGGCCACGCTCACCTTGGCCACGCTCACCCTGGCCACGCTCACCTTGGCCACGCTCACCTTGGCCACGGTCCCTGCGGCGTTCACCGCCCTGGTCGCCATCCTGCTTCGACTCATCACCACGCGTCTCGGCCTGCGCCGTGTCGTTGGTGGATCGCGCCTGGTCACGGCCACGTCGCTGCCTACCACGACCACGCTGACCACCCTCACGGGCCGACTCCTCGGTGGTTTCGGCCGTCTTCACCTGAACCGAGCCGGCCTGAGCCGAACCGTTCGTAGTGGCTTGCGCGGAATCGGCGGGGGCTGCCTGCGCAGCGGCGGGGGCCTCGGCGGGCTTGGCCGCAGACGCGGCCGTCACGTCGAAGGCCGCCTGCCCGGACTCCTTGGCCGGTGCCGACTCGGCACGAGCATCGGTCTTGGCGGGAGTATCGGCTTCAGCGGGAGCACCAGCCTTGGCAGTCACCGCGGATTTGGCCTCGCCCTTGGCGGACTTCGCCGGTTTCCCGGCCTGATTCTCCTTGATGGCGGCGATCAAATCGCCCTTACGCATTCCGGAGGTGCCTCGTATACCGAGCTCCCCCGCAAGCGCGCGCAACTGCGGCAACAACATTCCAGTCAGCCCCGATCGTGCGACGTCGGTGTGTTCGCTCATCTTCGAAATCTGTCCGGATTCACTTTCGCGGCCCCCCGCCGGGCTTGCTTCCACCCCGGGTGTCGCGAGCAGGTCCGTATCTGTCACGGAAATCCTTTCCTTCCCTCGATTGCCGTGTGCTGTTTCGAGGGTTCGTCCCGCAGCCCGGGCATTCTTCCGGACTGGGATGCGTCCATCCGGGCGCTGTGTGCCGTATCACCTGCCCCGCCGGACCGGCGGCTTCTCCACCATTGATGGGAGGTGGGGAGTGATCATTCCAGTTGCCTAGCTACGCAGCACCCCCATGGCCTGGAGGCTCAAGCCTGGAGCCTGCTGGAGCGATTGCCCTGATGAAGCACCGGCGTCTGATGCGCACGATGTACGGACCTGCTAAGAATAGCTGCACATTGCGAATCTCGGCAAGGTGGACGCGCCATCAGTCGACCAGAACGCCCTCCGCGAGCCCCGGTTCGACGACGCGCAGCCCATCCGCGACCGCGAGTTCGTGGAGTTCCGCGGGGAATTCGCTGGTGCCGAGAGCCAGGATGGTCGGACCGGCGCCGGAGATGGCTGCCGCGATCCCCGCCGTGCGCAGGCGGGTAATCCACGTGGTGGTCAGCGGTAGCGCGGAGGCACGCTGGGCTTGGTGTAAGCGGTCGGCGGTCGCAGGCATCAGCAGGTCAGGGCGCTGGGTCAGCGCCACCACCGCCAATGCCGCGCGGCTGACGTTGAAGGTGGCATCGCGATGCGGCACCACCTCGGGCAACAGCCCACGGGTATGCGCGGTGGACGAACACTGGTCCGGAATCAGCACAACCGGACGCAACGCGGGGTGCGGCTCCAGCCGCACCGCGCGATAGACGGGACCGTGCTCCGGCTGCGGCGCCACCTCCTCGCGACCGGCACGGTCGGGGTTTTCGGTCTCGGTCCACGAAACCACGACCCCGCCGAGCACACTGGCTGCCGCATTGTCGGAATGCCCCTCGAATTCCGAAGCCAGCTGAACCAATTGATCAGCCGACACGGCCAACGCCGGGTCCAGTTTCGCCGCGAGAGCACAGCCGGCGGCCAAGCCACCGACTACGGCGGAAGAGGAGGAGCCGAGCCCACGCGAATGCGGAATCACATTGCGGCACAACACATCGAGACCTGCTGCCGCCACACCGGCCACTGCCAGCCCGCGCTCGATCGCACGGACCACAAGATGCGAAGGACCCCAGGGCACTTCGTCGGCGCCCTCGCCCTCGACCCGGACCGTGAGTCCGGAATCAGTAGTACGCACCTCGATCTCGTCGTAGATCCCCAACGCCATACCGAGTGAGTCGAACCCGGGACCGAGGTTCGCGGTGGATGCGGGCACACGCACTGCCGCGGTGAGACCACTGGGCAGTGTCGTGCTCACGAGCTGGCTATCACGCGAATTCAACTCAGGCCAGCTCCAGTTCGGCGGCGACCGCGACCGGGTCGACCGGAATCGCCTGCACCTGCAGCATTCCCGATAACGCCGTATCGGGATCCTTGAGACCATTGCCGGTCACCGTGCACACCACCGTGAGCCCGGAATCCAGCCAGCCTTCCTTACGCGCGGCGAGCACACCCGCGACGCTCGCGGCCGAGGCAGGCTCGACGAACACCCCCTCGGTGGCCGCGACCAAGCGGTACGCCTCGAGAATCTCCTCGTCGGTGGCGGCGCGGAAGGCTCCCCCGGATTGCTCCTTGGCTTCGACGGCGCTGTTCCAGGAGGCGGGTGCGCCGATCCGGATAGCGGTCGCGATGGTCTCCGGCTCCGCGACCGGAGCACCGTTGACCAGCGGAGCCGCGCCCGCGGCTTGTACGCCGAGCATGCGGGGTAGTCCGCTGGTGACCCCGTCGGCGTAGTACTCGCGGTAACCACGCCAGTACGCGGTGATGTTGCCCGCGTTACCGACCGGGAGGGCGTGCACGTCAGGTGCGGCGCCGAGCACATCGCAGATCTCGAAGGCCGCGGTCTTCTGGCCCTCGATACGCGCCGGGTTCACCGAGTTCACCAAGCCGATGGTCGGGAAGTCGGAGGTGACCTTGCGGGCGAGTTCCAGGCAGTCGTCGAAATTGCCCTGTACCTGAATGATCTTCGCACCGAGCATGACGGCTTGGGCCAGCTTGCCCATCGCGATCTTGCCCTGCGGGATGAGCACGGCGCAGCTCAGTCCGGCGCGGGTGGCATAGGCCGCGGCGGATGCCGAGGTATTGCCGGTCGACGCGCACAACACCGCCTGCTGACCGCGGTACTTGGCATCGGTCATCGCCATCGTCATCCCGCGGTCCTTGAACGAACCGGTGGGATTCAGGCCCTCGACCTTCAAATAGACCGAACACCCGGTCAGCTCGGACAGGTGCGGCGCAGGCACCAAAGGCGTGCCGCCTTCGTACAAGGTGACCGGCTCCCAATCGGCCGCGCCCACGAGCCGCTCACGATACGCCGCGATCAAGCCCGGCCAGCGAGAATGCACTCCGGCTTGGGGCGCGACGCCAGTCGTACGCCCACCACTCATGGCGTCGCCGCGCGACACTACACTCATTCTTCGGTGCCTTCCAATCTCAGAACGCTGGTCACAGATGTGACGGATTCCATTTCCGCCAGCGCGGCCACGGTGTCCGCGAGCGCCGACTCCGCCGCGTGGTGGGTCACCACGACCAGGCGAGCACCCGAATCGTGTCCGCCCTGCCGGACGGTCGAAATACTCACCCCGTGCTCGGCGAATTCGCCCGCTACCTTGGCCAAGACCCCTGGACGATCCTCGACCTGCAGGTTCACGTGATAGCGGGTGGGCGTATCCCCGATCGGCGCGATCGGCAGCTCAGCATAAACCGATTCACCAGGAGCGCGACCCCCATAGAACTTGTTCCGTGCCGCCATCACCAGATCGCCGAGCACAGCGGACGCGGTGGGAGCACCGCCGGCACCCTGCCCGTAGAACATCAGTCGCCCCGCGTTCTCCGCCTCGACAACGACTGCGTTGAAGGCACCGGTCACCGCGGCCAGTGGATGCTTGCGTGGAATGAGGGCCGGGTAGACGCGCACGGAGACACGTTCCTTGCCCCCTTCCTCCGGACTCGGCTCGCCGGGGCCCGCGCCGACTCGCTCACAGATCGCCAGCAGCTTGACCGTGCAGTCCAGCGCCGAAGCGGTCTCCAGATCTTCCGCGGTGATCCGCGAAATCCCCTCCCGGTACACGTCGGCGGCGGTGATCCTGGTGTGGAACGCCAGCGAGGCGAGAATCGCGGCCTTGGCCGCGGCGTCGAAGCCCTCCACATCGGCGGTCGGATCCGCCTCCGCGTACCCGAGCCGAGTGGCTTCGGCCAGGGTGTCCGAGTAGTCGGCACCGGTCTCGTCCATCGCGGAGAGGATGAAATTGGTGGTGCCGTTGACGATGCCGACGACCCGGTTCACTCGATCACCGGCCAGGGATTGGATCAGCGGGCGCACCACCGGGATGGCGCCCGCGACCGCGGCTTCGAAGTACAGGTCGGCACGGCTGTTCTCGGCAGCCGAGGCGAGTTCGCCGATATGGTCGGCCAGCAGCGCCTTATTCGCGGTCACCACTGATTTACCCGCGTTCAACGCGGCCAAGATGAGCCTGCGCGGCAGGTCGATACCGCCGATCACCTCGACGACCAGATCGACATCGGCGCGCATCACAAGGGCATCGGCATCGGTGGTCAGCAGGTCAGCGGGAATACCGCGATCGGTGCCGAGATCACGCACGGCCACACCGCGCAGCACTACCGGAGCACCGACACGGGAATGCAGATCGTCGGCGTGATCACGCAGAATGCGCACGACCTCCGCGCCGACATTGCCCATCCCGAGCACCGCGACCCCGATCGGGCGACCGATCCCCCAGCTCCCGTTCTTCGCATTCTCCGTCACGCTTCCACCTCCAGGCTGAGCAGATCCGCCACCGTTTCCCGGCGCAGGACGAGTCGTGGCTGTCCATCCCGTACCGCGACCACCGCGGGACGAGTCACCTGGTTATACCGGCTGGACATCGAATAGCAATACGCACCGGTAGCGGCGACGGCAACCAAGTCACCTGGTCCGACATCGTCGGGCAGCCACGTATCACGGATCACGATATCGCCACTTTCGCAGTGCTTTCCGACCACTCGCGCGACTACCGGCGCGGCCTGTGACGACCGGGAGACCAGGCGACAGTCGTAATCGGCCTGGTACAGCGCTGGACGGATATTGTCACTCATACCACCGTCGACACTCACGTATCGCCGGTGCAGGCCGCCGTCCAGCGAGACGTCCTTGATAGTGCCTACCTCGTATAACGTCACCGTACCCGGGCCTGCGACAGCACGGCCGGGTTCTACCGCGATCATCGGCGTCGGCAGGCCTGCGCGATCGGCCTCCGCGGCGACCAGCGCGCGCAGGTTCGCGGCGAACTCCGCCAGTGGGGGCGGAGTGTCCGACGGCAGATAGGCGATACCGAGTCCGCCGCCGAGGTCGAGGGTGGAGATCTGCGCGATACGCTCGATACCGAATTTGTCCACGGCCTCGCGCAGCAGGCCGAGCATGCGCCGCGCGGCGAGCTCGAAGCCGTCGACCTCGAAGATCTGCGAGCCGATGTGGCTGTGCAGGCCGACCAGACGAAGATTCTCGGTGTCGAAGACGTGCGCGAGCGCATCCATCGCCGCACCGTCCGCGATCGAGAAACCGAATTTCTGATCCTCGTGCGCGGTCGAAATGTATTCGTGGGTATGCGCTTCCACGCCAACCGTGACACGGACCAGCACATCCTGCACCACGCCCGCACGGCGGGCTGCGGCATCCAGCCGCTCGATCTCGATCAGCGAGTCGACCACGATATGGCCTACTCCAGCGGATACCGCGTCCTGCAGTTCGCGCATCGATTTATTGTTGCCGTGCAACGCAATTCGCTCGGCCGGGAAACCGGCGTGCAATGCGATGGCGAGTTCACCACCGGAGCACACGTCCAGCGACAGCCCTTCATCACGAATCCATCGGGCGATCTCGCCGCACAGAAAAGCCTTGGACGCGTAGTGCACTCGCGCATCCGCACCGAAAGCGCTGACCATATCGCGGCAGCGGGAACGGAAATCGTCCTCGTCGATCACGAACAACGGAGTACCGAACTGGGCAGCCAGCTCATGCACCGGTACGCCTGCCAATCCGACCACACCATCGGCGCCACGCACCGCATTGCGCGGCCACACATGCGCGGGCAGATCGATCAACTGTTCCGGGTCCGCCGGACGCTCCGGCAGATTCGGCGCGTGCGGTATATCGGCATGCCGGGGACCGGCGGGATGCGCGCTCATCATGCTTCCTTCCTCGCTCTGGCCACTACAGCCGGTCACATACGCTCCGGCGCGCTGACACCGAGCAAGCTCAAACCGTTGGCCAGAACCTGGCGTGTGGCGTTGACCAGAGCCAGCCGGGCGGCGTTCGTCGGCGAAACCGGCTCATCGCCTTGGGGCAGCACACGCAGATTCTTATTCGTCTGGAAACGGTGGTAGGCGCCGGCCAGCTCCTCCAGGTATCGGGCCACCCGGTGCGGTTCGCGCAGGCTCGCCGCACTTGCCACCACCCGCGGGTACTCGCCGAGGGTGCGGATCAATTCACCCTCCTCCTCCGCGGACAGCAACGCAAGATCCGGGGTGACGGAGCCGTACTCGAACTCGGCGGCGTTACGCGCGATGGACGCGGTCCGCGCGTGTGCATACTGCACGTAGTAGACCGGGTTCTCATTGCTCTGACTGGCCCAGAGATTCAAGTCGATATCGATACTGGAGTTCACCGACGAGCGCACCAGCGAATACCGCGCCGCATCCACCCCGATCGCCTCGACCAGATCGTCGAGTGTCACCACTGTGCCCGCGCGCTTACTCATCCGCACCGCGACGCCGTCACGCAGCAAATTCACCATCTGCCCGATCAGCACCTCGACAGTCGCCGGATCGTCGCCGAACGCGGCCGCCGCGGCCTTCAATCTGCCGATGTAGCCGTGGTGATCGGCACCGAGCATGTAGATGCACAGGTCGAAGCCACGGGAACGCTTGTTCTGGAAGTAGGCGATATCGCCTGCGATATAGGCGGCCTTACCGTCGCTCTTGATGACCACCCGGTCCTGCTCGTCACCGTACTCCGAGCTGGCGATCCACCAGGCGCCGTCCTTCTCGTAGAGATCGCCCGAGTTCTTCAGTTTCGCCACGGCCTGCTCGACCGCACCGGAGGCGAACAGCGAGCTCTCGTTGAAGTAGACATCGAAGTCGGTACCGAACTCGTGCAGCGACTCCTTGATATGGGTGAACATCAGCTCGACGCCTTCGGCACGGAACAGTTCCAGGCGTTCGGCCTCCGACCGATCCAGCACATCGGGGTTGGCGGCCACGATCTTCTCGGCGATCTCACCGATATAGGCGCCCGCGTAACCGTTGTCCGGGGTCGGCGCTCCCGTCGCCGCCGCGACCAGCGAGGCGGCGAACCGATCGATCTGCGCGCCGTGATCGTTGAAGTAGTACTCACGCACCACATCGGCGCCCTGCGCGGCCAGGATGCGCCCCAATGCGTCGCCAACCGCGGCCCAGCGGGTACCACCGAGGTGTACCGGGCCGGTGGGATTGGCCGAAACGAATTCGAGGTTGATCCGGAGGCCCTTCATGGCGTCCGCGCCGCCGTACCCGGCGCCTGCGGCGAGCACCTGCTCGATGATCGCGCCCTGCGCGGAAGCCGCGAGGCGGATGTTCAGGAATCCTGGACCGGCCACCTCCGCGGCGGCCACACCGTCCGCCGCGGCCAGCGCGGTAGCCAACCAGCCTGCCAGCTCGCGCGGCGTGGTCCCGGCCCGCTTGGCCACCTGCATCGCGACATTCGTGGCGTAATCGCCGTGCTCCGGGTTCCTCGGACGCTCCACGGTGACCTCGCCGGGCAGAACTGCCGGGTCCAGCCCGTGTTCGACGAGCACCTTCGCCGCGGTCACGCGAAGGAGATCTGCAAGATCAGCGGGATTCACGAATCACTATCCTATGGTCTCGGCGGGTGTACACCTCTGGTGGGCACTGCGCAGCCAGCGGATCCATCACGTCGAAAGAGCGCAACGAGCGATGCCGAGCAATCCCAGCATCAGATCGGCCAAGGCCACCAAGGCCGCGGCGAAGTTGTCAGCTGCCCGCACCAAAGGCGGGCGGGGACAACTTCCGAAGAAAAATCGTCAGATCCCATGGCTGACCATCAGCGCGGTCGTTGTCATCATCGCATTGGTCGGTGCACTGACCTACCACCTGGTCCCCAAGTACCGGGAGCAGGCCGAATTGGACAAGTACACACCGAGCGCGCAGCAGAAGGATCCCTCCGATGGGATCACGGGCGTAGTGAAACAGGAATACCCCGCAGGCTTGCACGTCGGGCCGGATCAACGAGTGGCCTACGATCAAGCACCGCCGTTCGGCGGCCCACACGACCAGTCCTGGGCAACCTGCACCGGCACGGTCTACGACACGCCGATCCGGGCGGAGAATGCGGTGCACTCCCTGGAGCACGGCGCCATCTGGATCACCTACAACCCCGATCTGGTGGACGCCGAGGCGATCGCGACGCTGCGGGCGAAGGTCGAGAACAAGCCCTACACCATGATGTCGCCCTACCCGGGCCAGGACAACGCGGTATCGCTGCAATCATGGGGACACCAGTTGAAACTGGACAGTCCCGACGATAAGCGCGTCGGCCAGTTCATCACCGCGCTGCGACAGAACCCCTATACCCACCCCGAAGTCGGAGCGGACTGCTCCACCATCGTCTTCGATACCGACAACCCGCCGCCGTTCGACCCGGCACCGCCAGGCCCGGACGCGGTGCCGATGGACGGCGGCGGCCTGCAACCGGATCAATCCGAACTCGGCAGCATGTACGGCGGTCTGCCCGGTGTGCCCGGCGTTCCCACGCTCCCCGGCGCACCCGCCCTCGCCCCGCCCCAGTCCGCACCCGCCAAGGAGCAGTGATGTCCGCCGATCCCGATCTCACGACCCCGGCCGAATCCGGCCTCCGCGGACAGCTCCGCCGCCAGCGCACCGCGCTACTGGTCCTCGGTGCCCTCGGCACCATCCTGCTCGGCTTCGCGATCGGCGTGCTGACCCGGATTCCGCTGGACGACCCGGCCGAACCCGAACCAGGCACCACCGACATCGGTTTCAGCCAGGACATGTCGGCGCATCACGCCCAAGCCGTGGAAATGGCGGGAGTCGCGCTGATCCGGTCCACCGACCTCGAGGTGCGCCGCCTCGCCTACGACATCCTCACCACTCAGCAGAACCAGATCGGCCGGATGCAGGGCTGGCTGCAACTGTGGAGCAAGCCGACACAGGGCGTGGACGGATACATGGGCTGGATGACCGAACCGATGACCGGACACGACCACTCCGCGGCGAACACCCAGCACCCCTCCGGCCCACTGACCGCGATGCCGGGGATGGCCTCGTCCGATGAGCTCGCCGCATTGCGGCAAGCCACCGGTCCCGCGCTCGACACCATGTTCCTGCAGCTGATGCTGCGCCACCATGAGGGCGGGCTGCCCATGATCGACTACGCCACCGCATACGCCGACACCACCGTGGTGCGTACTCTCGCCGAAACCATGGCCGAAACCCAACGCGGCGAATCCGAGCTGATGACGGCGATGCTCGCCACGCGCGGCGCCACTCCCCTCCCCCTCGGCTGACCCGCGACCACGCCGCGTATCCACGCTTTTTGGCGGACGGCGGTCCATACGATAGGCTGACTCAGCCCGATCGGACCGCCGTCCCGGCCCCGACCGAGCCCTATCCCGCCCTCGTAGCTCAGGGGATAGAGCGTCTGCCTCCGGAGCAGAAGGCCGCAGGTTCGATTCCTGCCGAGGGCACGCACGAGAAAGGCCCTGACCAAGGTGAACTTGGTCAGGGCCTTTCTCGTTCAAAACATCAGCCCGCGTCGATAACACGGGATGACGCAACCTCTCCAAAGCCCTCATTGCCTCGCGCAATGCCTCATCGCCGCTACTCGAGTCGATCGTGGTGAAGAACTGATAAATCTACTCTTAGAAGCTATGACCGCAACGCTCGCCGAGCTCGAAGCCCGGGTGGCAGCTCTGGAGGCCGAACACGCCGACTACCGCGCTGTGCTCACGGCCGGCAACGCACTGAGTCAGCAGACCCTTGAACGCTTGGACCAGCTCAACGAGAAAATCGATCGCACGGCTGCGCGGCACGACGCCGAGTTCGATGCACTCGATGCCAAGTTCGTTGGACTCAACGGACGGATGCGTTCTATTGAGGAATCGTTCGCGGAAGTCCGGGGCCTACTGGTCCGGGCGCTGGATAACAAGTAAGGGACGCTGGAGTATGTAGGGGGCGCGTCACCCCCTACATCTTCGCAGTGCTGGACACGACGGGAGCTGTACCAGGTTCAGCTCCCACAGTCGAAAATGAATCCGCAAGTAACCTGCTTGTTCCACCCACTACAGCCTGGCGCAGCACACCCCCAGCAACTCGGCCATCACCCATGTATCGGATCATGGACGCGTGGAGCTCGATCAGATCAGAACACTCGCTGGGCAACTTGCGGCAAGATTCGGTATACAACCACCTCCCGTCGAGTCAGGAAAGGTGCCGAAGTGGTCCCTGGACGGGCTGTGGGCGCGCCGGAGAAAAGGACAGCCGGTCCTCCTGGTCGGGAGCGCCTTCAACAACTACCTATCGCCAGCTGAACAGGAAGGCGCGCTCGCGGCGGCAGTGGTAAGCCTCGACCTCGTCAAGACCAGGCGACGTAAGTTCCTGATCACCTCTTACTTTTCCCTGCTAGCAGTGGGCATGATCCTCGTTTTTGCAGGAGGTTTGTTCCGGCGTACGCACAACATCGACGTACCGTCGTGGCTGCTGCCAGCCCTGATAGGGGGAGGGTTCGCGATCAGCTATTACATGACGATAGCGGTGTGGCTTCGACGCATCATCTACCACACGGACCGTAGGGTGGCGGAGTTGATGGGGCGACCGGTCATAGACATGCTGCTCAACATCGACAACCGCGGGCAGCCCCAGCCCCGTATCCTCGTCGCCGCCTTTCTGATGATAGTTGTACCCAGTAAGACCCAGCGGATAAAACGCCTGGACATGCTGGAACCGCAGACCGAAAGTTCGATCGCACGGTAGTTCCCTGCCTGTTTCCCGGCCCGATTGTCCCCCTCGCTCGGACGAGTCGATGGCGCCTACGGCGTCGCTACGTGATTCGACATACGCCAGCCCTTGTTCCAGCCGAATCCGGATAGTGCTCCAGCCTCTCGGCGAACTACAGGCAATCCGCGACCGAATCGAACGCGACACCAGCCACAGTTTCCGAAACACACCCTGACTAACCCCGGTTACCGCAGCTCAAAGGCTATTCCGGCAAGTAGTTCGATTTTCACTCGCCCGGGCACACCGTGCCGTAACGTGCTAGCCACCGGGGCGTACCGGAGGACGATATGACGTATCCAGTGGACGGGCAACCGCCGGATGATCGACCGCAGTACCCACAACAACCCACAAGCTATCCGGAGACGGAACCGGGCTTCCTGCCGCCGGATCAGCCGCAGCAGGAATATCCGCCGCAGTCGCCGAAACGAAGCGGGACCAGCCTGATCGTCGGCTTGGTCGTACTGGTGGCGTTGGTGGTCATCGGCGCCACTATCGCGAGCGTGCTCTTGACCGCGCAGGGCCGGGGCCCGCTCGTCCCGGACGAACAAAAGGTCGAACTGGCGATTCGCGACTTCTACGACACGCTCGGTTCGTATGGCTTCCGGGCGGCGCTCGAACAAGCCTGCGAGCAGGAACGCGCCGCGTTCGAGTCGATGACCGATGCGGAGAAGAGGGAATTCGATATCGCCTCGGTCTCGATCACCATCGATAGAATCGAGAACATCGATATCACCGGGGACCTCGCGACCGCGGACGTCACCGGCAGGCTCTCCGTAGCAGTTCCTGGTGCGCAACCCCAGACCCAAACCAGTACGACCGAGCGTCTGCATAAAGAAGACGGGCGGTGGCGGATCTGCTCCTCCGGTGGCGGGCGCTGATCGAGGCGTGTGATGCCGCGACACCGGCATGAGGTGCTGGACACGATCGGGAGGACGAGGATGAAACCGGTCCGATGGAAGGCAATTGTCGCGGGTATGGTCGCCGCGGTGCTGGTACTCGGCATGGCCGCCTGCGCGGATTCCTCGAACGACGCGAATGCCATCATCGTCTACAACGCACAGCATGAATCGCTCACCAGAGAATGGGCCGAGGCGTTCACCGCGGACACCGGCATCAAGGTGACATTGCGCCAGGGTGGCGATACCGCGCTGGCCAACCAATTGGTCGCCGAGGGCGCGGCCTCGCCCGCCGATGTCTTCCTCACCGAGAACTCCCCCGCCATGGCCCTGGTGGAGAACGCGGGCCTGTTCACCGCTATGGATCCGCAGACCCTGAACCAGGTGCCCGCCCAGTTCCGCCCGTCCACCGGTAAGTGGACCGGTATCGCCGCGCGGTCGACAGTCTTCGTCTACAACAAGAACCAGCTATCGGCCGATCAGCTTCCAGCATCACTGCTCGATCTGGCCCAACCACAGTGGCAGGGCCGGTGGGGCGCAGGCGTCTCCGGTGCCGATTTCCAGGCCATCGTGGCCGGCCTGCTCGTCTTGAAAGGCGAGGACACCACCCGCGCGTGGTTACAAGGTATGAAAGCGAACGCGACGCCCTTCCCGAACAATGTGGCCACCATGAAAGCGGTTGATTCCGGCAACCCCGACGGCGGCATCATCTACCACTACTACTGGTACCGCGATCAGGCCGCCACCAAGGACAGCAGCGCCGAAACCGCACTGCACTATTTCAGGAACCAGGATCCTGGCGCATTCGTCAGCATCTCCGGTGGTGGCGTGCTCGCATCGAGCACGAAGCAGGAATCGGCACAGAAATTCCTGGCGTTCATCACGAGCAAGGCCGGGCAAGAAGTGTTGCGCGACGGTTCTTCGATGGAATACCCCGTCGCCAGTGATGTAGCCGCCAATCCGGCACTGCCGCCACTGGCCGATCTGCAGGCCCCTGCGATCGACCCGTCCGAGCTCGACTCGAAGAAAGTCACCGCGCTGATGACCGAAGCGGGACTGTTGTAATCGTGGCGCTGCGCAGCATCATCGCTGCACCCCAGGTCGGCAAGCCGGGGCCAGTGGTGACGGTCGCCGCGCTGCTGCTGGTGGCGGCGACGTTCGTCCCCTTGGGATATATCGTTTCGACGGTCTTCTCCACCGGGCCCGAGCGCGCCGCCGAGCTGGTGTTCCGGCCACGGGTCGGTGAGCTGTTACGTAATACGCTCCAGCTGGTGGTATGCACCGTACCGATCTGCGTGGCGCTCGGTATCGGCCTGGCCTGGGTGGTCGAGCGCACCGATGTACCGGGGAAATCCTGGTGGGGGCCGATCTTCGCGGCGCCGCTCGCGGTGCCCGCGTTCGTCAACAGCTACGCCTGGATCAGCATCTTCCCGACCATGCACGGACTCGGGGCAGGCGTGGTGATCTCGACGATGTCCTATTTTCCGCTGGCTTATCTGCCCGCGGCGGCCACACTGCGGCGGTTGGACCCCGCAGTGGAAGAGTCGGCGCGGGCACTCGGCTCAGGGCCGGTGGCGGTGTTCACACGGATCGTGCTGCCGCAGTTGCGTTTGGCCATCCTCGGCGGCGGGCTGCTGATCGCACTGCATCTGCTCGCCGAGTACGGCGCCTTCGCGATGATCCGATTCGATACCTTCACCACCGCTATCTTCGAGCAGTACCAGTCCAGCTTCGCCGGGTCGGCGGGCAGCATGTTGGCCGGTGTGCTGGTGCTGTGCTGTCTGGCCCTGCTCGGGGCCGAGGCCGGGCTACGCGGCCGGGCCCGCTACGCCAGGCTCGGGTCGGGGGCGCCGCGCGCCGCACCCCGGATCGGATTGGGTCTCGGCACGATACCGGTACTGGCCGGGCTCGCCGCAGTGACCGCGGGCGCACTCGGTGTGCCGCTGTGGACCATCGGACGCTGGTTACGGATCGGTGGGGCGGACGTATGGGATTTCACCGCGATCGGCAACGCGCTGGGGCAGACCATCGGGCTCGCGGCGGCCGCGGCACTGCTCACCACCCTGTGCGCGTTCCCGGTCGCATGGATCGCGGTGCGCTCCACCTCGTCGTTCGCGCGGCTGGTCGAGGGGGCCAACTACATCACCAGTTCGCTGCCGGGCATCGTGATCGCGCTGGCCATGGTGACCGTGACCATCCGCTGGGCGCCACCGCTCTATCAGACCGCCAGTATGGTGATCGCCGCGTACGTACTGATGTTCCTGCCAAGGGCGCTGATCAATGTACGGGCCGGACTGGCGCAGGTGCCGGTCGGCTTGGAAGAAGCCTCCCGTGCGCTGGGTAAATCGGGGACTTCGACGTTCTTCCTGGTCACCCTGCGGCTCACCGCGCCCGCCGCGGCTGCGGCGGCTGCCATGGTCTTCGTCGCCGTCGCCACCGAATTGACCGCGACACTGCTGCTCGCGCCCATCGGAACCCGCACGCTGGCCATGCGGTTCTGGGCGTTGTCCGGCGAATTGGACTACGCGGCCGCTGCGCCATACGCCCTGATCATGATCGTGACCGCGGTGCCGGTGACGTATCTGCTGTTCACGCATTCGCGGAAGGCGGCAGGGATATGAGTCGCGTTGTCGTCGACGAGGTATCGAAGACCTTCGGGCACACCCTGGTGCTCAACGGGATCACCCTCGACGTGCCCGACCACACCACGACTGCGGTAGTGGGCCCGTCCGGATGCGGCAAAACCACGTTGCTGCGCGTGATCGCCGGATTCGAGTTCCCGGACCAGGGGCGGGTCTCGATCGGCTCGCGCACCGTGGCAGGCGCGGGCAGCTCGGTCCCACCCCAACGTCGCAATGTCGGCTACGTCGCGCAGGACGGAGCCTTGTTCCCGCATCTGACCGTCGGTCAGAACATCGCTTATGGGCTCCCCGGCCGATATCGCCATAGTCGGCGCGTCCGGCCCAGGGTGCGGGAGCTATTGGCGATGGTGTCTCTGGACCCGTCATACACCGATCGGCGACCACACCAGCTCTCCGGCGGTCAGCAGCAGCGTGTCGCCCTTGCCAGGGCGCTGGCCCGCAAACCCGCGGTGATGCTGCTGGACGAGCCGTTCAGCGCGCTCGATACCGGGCTACGAACGACAACCAGAAAAGCCGTGGCCGAGGCCCTGCGGGCGGCAGGTATGACCAGCATTCTGGTCACTCACGACCAGGAAGAGGCGCTGAGCTTCGCCGAACAAGTCGCGGTGATGCGTGCGGGCCGCTTCACCCAGGTCGGCACTCCACAAGAGGTCTACGCCACGCCGAAGGACCTGCGCACCGCCCGGTTCCTCGGCGACTGTGTGCTGCTCGACGCGGTGGTCGAGGCCGAAGTGGCCGAGTGCGCCCTCGGCCGGATCCCGGTGCAACCCGGAGCGCCCACGGGAGCGGTGACTCTTATGTTGCGACCAGAACAGATTGTGCCCCAACCTATTTCGGATAATCAACCAGCAAGCGGCCGGGTCGATACTGTCGAGTTCCGCGGCTCCGACGTCATCGTGACCATAGACTTGAACAACGCCACCGTCCCGGTACGGGCCCGCCGCGCCAGCGCCGCCGCCCCAGCGCCAGGGCAGCGCGTCGGTCTCGCGGTACTCGGCGCGGCAGTGGCGTACGCCGAACCGGGCGCAGCCGAGCAGCCCGGCCACCCTCAGCACATGCGGAATGTCGGCGCCACCTAGCTGTGACCGGTGATTACCCCGAGCCTGGTCGGATACCCGCATCCACATTCGGTCGCATGAAATGATCAGAGCATGTCTCGGCCACGCCCGCTTCCACTGGACCCGATCGAAGAGGCCCACCGCCAGTGGGTCGGCCATGGCTGGGGAGAAGTCGCCGACGGTATGGCCGCGGTGACCTCACTGGTACGGGCCCAGCAGATCGTGATGGCACGAGTCGACGAAGCACTGAAACCGACCGGTCTGACCTTCTCCCGCTACGAACTGCTGATGCTGCTCAGCTTCAGCAAAACCGGCACGCTGCCGATGGCGAAGGCCAGCGCGCGGTTGCAGGTACATCCCACCAGCGTGACCAACACCGTAGACCGCCTGGAAGCGGCGGAACTCGTCGAACGCGTACCGCATCCAAGCGATCGGCGCACCACATTGATCGAGATCACCGACGCCGGAAGGGCATTGGCGGCGAAAGCGACCGAGGAACTCAACACAAGGGTGTTCGCACTCCCAGGGCTCCCACCGGACCGGCTGCACACACTCCTACAACTTCTTGCCGAATTCCGTTATGCCGCAGGAGATTTCGATACCGGAGAGGGAACCGCGCGCTGGTCGGCAGGCACTACGACCTGAGCGAACAGAACCGGTCGATCACATACTCGCGGTTGCGTTAGAGGACTGTGCCGGGCAGCCGTAACGCGCGCTTTCCGAGCCGCATCGGCTCGGCAGCAGCACCCTATCGGCTTGGCAGCAGCACGCAAAAGGTCCACCATATGTTTCATGGTGCTGGTTTTGGGGGTATCAGCGGGCGCGAGAGGGGCGCACGCGATGCTGACGCACTCCGATCAGCCGCACCTGCCCCCGATCGACCGCTGCACGGTGCCGCGGCGCGCGGGTGGCGGTATCGAGGAGCCGGTCTTCGAAGCGATCCGCCGGATGAGCAGCGCCGCCGACCAGCGCGACGAACTGATCTCCTCGGCAGCCGTGACCTGCCGTTGTTCCCAGCACGCCGAAACCATCCGCACGGGCGCGCGCGAGCTCACCATCATCGATGAACCGCTTGCCCAGCTGCGCTATCTGCACTTCACCGGGCGGCTTCCGGACAACGGCACGGTGATTCTCTACGATCTGGGCAGCTCCGGGCTGACCATCACCCATGCCGATTGCCGCACGGGCACGATACTTGCCAGCACCCGCAGCACCGTACTCAGCGGTGACGGCTACGACACCCTGCTGCGCTGGCGGCTGGCTCGTGGCGGGGTACTCACCGACAAACCGGCCAGCCGCCGCCATCGCGAAGAACTGAGCACGGCCAAGGTAGTGACCGCGATCGACCCCCATACCGGCAAACGAGTCGTAGTGACCCATAGCGACCTGGTCGAACTATGCGCCGCGGGTATCCACCATTCCGCCTCGCTCGTCCGCCAGCTCATCACCGAAACCGGCGTCCAACCGAAAGTCATGGTGCTGCTCGGCGGCTGCACCCGCGATCCCGGTATCCGCGCGGAGCTCACCGGCCTGATCGACCTGCCGATCATCTCCGATCCGGAACCCGAGCTCGTTTCCGCACGCGGCGCCGTGCTGCTCGCTGCCGCACGACCGGGTAGCGAGATAAAAATGCCCCGGCTCCTGGCCGGGGCCAGGCTTGACCCCGGTCCCCCGGACCGGCGCAAACTCATCGCGGCGGCCACGGTGACCGTCACCCTCGGTGTCACCATCGCCGGACTGCTCGCCACAAATAAGAATTCGTCACCACCATACGACCACGGCGTGCCCGCGTCTGTGGAAATAGTCGCGCCGACACCCGAGCCGGGCCGATAGCCCACCGCACTCCGTCCCGGCCGAGTAGTTCGGCCGGGACGCCGATATCAGCGATTGGTGAACGTCGCCGGACGCTTCTCGACGAACGCGCTCATGCCTTCCTTCTGATCCTCGATCGCGAACAACGAGTGGAAGACCCGGCGTTCGAACCGCAGCCCCTCGGCCAGGGTCGTTTCGAACGAGCGATTCACCGATTCCTTGGCGATCATCGTGACCGGCAGCGACATCGCCGCGATGGTCTCGGCGACCTCGAGCGCGGTATCGAGCAATTCCGCCGCTGGCACAATCCGCGAGACCAGCCCGGCCCGCTCGGCCTCATCGACATCCATATTGCGCCCGGTGAGCACCAGGTCCATCGCCTTGGCCTTACCGATCGCGCGAGTCAGGCGCTGCGAGCCGCCGATACCGGGGATGACGCCCAGCTTGATCTCCGGCTGCCCGAACTTCGCGGTATCGGCCGCCAACAGAATGTCGCAGAGCATGGCCAGCTCACAGCCACCGCCGAGCGCATAGCCCGCGACCGCGGCAATAGTGGGCTTACGGAACTGCGCCAACCGGTCCCAGCGGGCGAAATAGTCGTTCATGAACATGTCCATGTACGACTTGGGCTGCATCTCCTTGATATCGGCGCCCGCCGCGAAAGCCCGCTCCGAGCCTGTGATCACGACGGCACCGATTTCGTCGTCGCGCTCCAGCTCGTCGAGCGCGACGATGACATCATCGAGGACCTGCGCGTTCAGTGCGTTCAACGCCTTCGGGCGGTTCAGCGTGATCCAGCCGACCCGGCCCTTACGCTCCAGCAGAATCGTCTCGAAGTCGGTCACTCGGCACCCTCTCGATCGCAGCGGTTATGGACATTGGTGACAATACAACCCGCTCAGCGTGGACAGCACCACCCGCTGAGCGGTTCTCGACATCTCCAGCATCACCGCCACCGCCGAACTCCCAGTGCCGCACTATCGTCACGGCTGCCACCTCATCGGCGACTTCACCCGGACCTCGCCGCTGGTGTTGCAGATTCACTGTTCCGGTGACCCCAGAAGGGATGACCATATGACCAAAGCTGCCACTCGGCTGGGCGCTCGACGAGCAAAAGACGACCTCCGAAGAAACGTAACCGCTCATGCGGCGGTAGCTATCGGTATCTTTTTACTGGCTGCATGTTCTTCTCCTGAATCGGTTTCTCTGGAAGAGAATCCAGCACTGTCCAAGAAATTGACAGAGCTCCGACAAACGGGAGGTTCGGCAACCTTGGCCGACTGGACCGGTAGCGACTGGGATTCGGTGTTCGTATCCCACCATCCGGTTTCCCGTGACTACGTCGAGAGTCGAGTAGGCGGCAAGATCAACATGGATGATACATTTATGCAGCGCGGGAACTTACTCGTCTTCCTGAACGGTGGCGAAATAGTCAGGGCAATATATATAACCCCAGACCTCCTCCAGCCCGGGAGATACTCCAACAGAGTTCAGGTCACGACGGACGGATACCCAGCATTACTCCAGATGTCCGAATAACAGTGTTTCCCCTTCGAAGGATTCGAGCGCTCACATACTGGTCGACACAATTTTCTCACGATCGGAATATCTCGGTGCCGAGCCCCGAAATGTCCGCCAGAGCGCTTACTCGGCGAGGAGCATTCCATCGACCTGCACAGCGAACCCACCCGCCTGTCGAATCACCGGCCGCAATCGCGGTGCGGGGTATGGGAGCTTACCGAAGAACTCGATCGACGCTTCCCAATCGAGGTACACGGAGCCCAGCGTGGTTCATCGGGAGAATTGCTGTATGCGCGCTGTCGCGGTGGCGGTAGCGATAAGTTCTCCCCGCGTATCGGTCAGCTCACCGGAGAGAAAACAGATTTCCCTGCCGCGCTTCACGACTCGACCGCTGCCACGGAGCCGACCGAGTTGCGCCGGACGCAGAAACTGAACGTGCAGATCAAGCGTCGGTGCGAACTGCCCTGGAGGTAACGACGCGACCAATGCGGGCCCCAACGTGTCGTCGAGCATCGCCGCGAGGAAGCCACCCTGGATTCCGCCCATAGGGTTGAGCAGGTGTTCGCCGGGGTTGAATGCGACTTCGATCGTCCCTTGCTCCGGATCCGCCTCGATGAACTCCCAGCCGAGGGTAACCGCTGCTTGCGGTGGTGGGATACGCCCTGCTTGCACCTCCCAGAACAGGCCCTGTCGTAATTCGAGGTCCGGTCCGCTGTCCGCCATATCGAGAGTCCTTTGTCGTCGAGGCTTCCGTCACTTCGTCGCCCGGAATCGACCGCACCCGGTTCGCACCCGTCATCGATGCCGAACTCAGCCAACGCCATGGCAAGGAGGGGCGAAGTCAACCGCACCCACCGATCTCGACGCTATCCCTGCGCACCGACAATTCGCGGAGCTCACCCTAGTGGATGAGCGTAGTGATTTGGTGGTACCAGAAGCGCTGTTCGACCACCATTTGACTACCGTCGACAATTCACGACAGGTAGCAGACACTCGCTGAGCTCACCTCAGTGTGACGATCGAACTCCTGTGTCCCCTCAGTCAGCAGTGGTCGCGGGAACCGGCTATGGTCGTCGTCCGGATCCGTAATGCCGAACCTCGAGGGGGGATCGTGGCACTGCTTCAAGCCGATATCGACCGGCTGACCACCCTGTGCAACACATTGGAAGATGTCGCCGGGCAGGTCGATGACATCGACGTGCGTACCGCGGCCAAGGATATCGCGGCCGCGCTGCCGGGAACACCGCTCGGTGCGGCGTGCGAGCTGGCCACCGAGTACACCGAGGGTGCGTGGCTGCGAGTCTCCCAGCGGATCGGCCAGGTGTCGGCCGCTGTCCGGCAGACAGCCGCCGACTTGTCCGCGACAGACGAGGGTTTCGCCGCTCGCCTCGACAACTTCGACTTCCACGGCCGAGGGGGCCCGGGTGAGCGATGAATGGCACCTGACCCGAACCAACGTCACTGCTTGGAAAACAGAGCAATTGGTCGCCCTTGCCGACACCATCACCAAGGGCAATGGCACGTTCGACTACCAGATCAGTCGGATGACCCAGCAATTCGCCGATATCGGTCCCGCATGGACCGGTCGCGCACACAATGCCGCCTACGACCGTGTCACCGAGGATCGGCGGCAGGCGATGAAGGTGAAGTACGAGACCGACGATCTCACAACGGTACTGACACAGGCCGCTGACCGGCTGTTCTGGGAGCGCGACAACCTGTTGTGGAAGGTCGCTGACGTAGAGGCCCCACTCTCGCTCGGCATCTCTTTGCCTGCCACCGTCGAGGACAACTGGCAAATCAGCCTCCGGTGGACCGGAAACGAGACCCAAGAACAGCGCAACGACGCCGAGGAGAAAGCCAAGGGGCACCAGGACCTGATCAATGCGGCGTGGAACGAGCTGCGCAACGCCGCGCACGAGGTCGATCGGCTCATCCGTGCGGCCGCCCAGCAGATCCGTGATGCGGGCAGCCACTTCGGCGACGGAGTGGACGCACCCGCGATCCCCGGCACCGCTGATACGCAGAAGGAGCCGACCGCTGGAGACGGCATCGAGGACGGCAAAGCCATCGCCGACGGCACCGCCACCGATGCTGAGATTCAGCGAATCACCGATCACCTCGCCCAAGCCGGCCTGACACCCGAACAGCTGGAGGCCATGGGCCGCGGCGAGGAAATAACCGTCCCGCAATCCACTCTCAGCTATCTGCGTTCCTTCTACGAGAACGCTGGCAAGGACGGTCTGCTCACGCTCTCCACTTCGCTGCAAGCCAACGGCTCTCCCGAAGCATTGGGCCTGCAAAGAAGTATCGCGGCCGGGATGATGACCGTCTCGAACGAGCAGATAGTGTCGAAGAACGCGATGGGCGAGATCCAAGGACGCGGCAGCTGGGACTATGTCCCCGAGGAAATCAAAGAGCTCGTCAGCACGCGCCCCTACAGCGGAATCGGCGGCGGGGATACCAATAGTCTCGGCTTGCCCGAAGGTTACGACGGGCCCGGTGCGACGATCGCCTACAACAAAGACATGTCGGCCTTCGCCTCCCTGCTCAACAGCGCCGATCAGGGGTATCAGCCCGGCGATAAGTTCTCTGTAGAACTGTCACGACAGGCCGCGTACCAAGCGTGGCTGGCCGATGATCCCGGCTCCGGTGTCGGCTACGTAGCAGGCGGTATGCCTGATCAGCTCGGTGACGAAGCTATTCAGAACCTCCTCGGAGCAGGCACTCGCAACCATGACGCGAACTACGCGCTGATCACCGGCAACGGCTCACCCGAACTACTCGGCGAGGGATACCACCGCGACCAGCTCATGGTCCCACTCATCCAACACGACTGGGACGATGACGGTGCGGCACTCGGGGACATGTTCAACTGGATCGACGACAATGCTCATGTCGCTCCCGGTCAGACCCCATCGATCGCGAATATCCATGCGGGCGAGGCCGCGTTCGGGGTTTCCCAGCTGCTGTCCACCGACCGATCCGGATTCGACGGCGACCCACTCTATGCCAACTGGCTCGATATGCCCGGCCATGAGAAACAGTCACTCGGGCAGGTCAATCCGGAACTGGTGAAAGCTATGGCCGAAGGGCTTTCACCGTATACCGGCAAGCTGGTCGATATGCCCGACTACATCTCGGGCACAAAAGGTTTCGGTGACCTCGGCGGTCCCGCCGAAGCGGTCCGCGTCATGACTATCCTCAGCGGAGACCCCACCGCGTCCGCCATCATCAATGGCGCCGCCCTGAACGAATCACAACGCCTCGACCAACAGTTCGCCGCGCAAGAGATATTCGGTGAAGGCAACCCTCGTAGCATCTATTACGGCAACCGTCTGCACTGGCTCGTCGGCGAGGCCTTGGACACGGAATTCGACGACCGCCATGACGACGCCCAAACCACCGCCGACGACCGGAAGGCCCGCTTCAACACCGCTTACACCGCGGCACAGATCATGGTGGGTGGTTTCGGCCCGACCCAGGCCGGAGTGGCCGCGGTCGCCGAATTGGCGCGCAACCCGATCGTCGATGCCATCGGATTCGACCCGGAAACCGTGAGTCCATACGCGCCGATGACGTTCGACGGCGGCACCTACGATCATGCGCAGTTCGGCACCGAAGAATACCGCAAGTACGTCATGCTCCAGCAGCTGACCAATCAGGGAATCATCAATTTCGATTCTCTTCCAATGGAATTCAAGAACGAAGACGGGACCAGGTTCAAACCCTACTTCGAACTCGAGGCCAACGATGACTACAACTCCCAGCTGGATCTCGACAACGCTCTCAATGACATCGATGACCGGCTCGTCGGTGCGGGCGTCGACAGGGAAAGGCTCGAGGCCTACCTCGAGAGGTACGACTCCGAAACAGTCCGCCTGAACCAGGTCATGGACTCCCCAGGGACCATTGAGAACAGTTGGCCGCACATATGACACGACACCGGATCTCGCAGCTCGCCGCGATGACGCTCGCCGTACTGATGGTGGCAGGTTGCGGCCACACGACCTCATCCACACCCGCCCCCACCACCATTGTGGCGCCCCCGCCCGCGTACTACATTCCGCCCGATCAGGTCCGCAACGCCTCTGCGGTCTGGTCGGCCGATCCACCCATCGACCTGCTCTCCCTGGAAGCCGCGCTGGTCCGCGCCGCATTGGAATCCGACCTCATCGGCAGAGCCGCCGGAATAGACAAGACCTATCCCGGCTTCGAAGAAGCGCTCGACCGAAGCCAACGCTTCCGCTACAACCGCGACAGCAGCCGTGGGGCGAGTAGCGGAACAATGCGTGGACACATCCAAACCATCACCCCCACACCCACCGGGTTCACCGCGTTCTTCTGCATCCAATTCAACAACCTCGCGAGACTGGTGGACAACGGCGAATACGTGCGCTCGCACGCACTCGCCATCGGAACACTCATCGAATTCATCCGCTACCCCGCCCTCGACCCCTCCGCAACGGCTACCACGACACCGAAGACCAACACACCGGACACCTCGTCCAACGGCACCTGGCAAGCACCCACCTACGACGTCTTCACCGGATGGCGAGTGGACTACCCCTCCACCGGCATGCTCGAAGAAAACAACGCCCGCTGCGCACCGTGGTCCCTCACGATCGACCCGACCGCAACCGACCGGCGCGGCGAGACCATCCGCAGCAAAGAGCCACCGCCCACCCAACCCGCATTCCCCGGCTGGTCCACTCGACCCCGATGACACCGACGGAACTTGACTTTCAGCTATCCGAGCCGGAATTCTGGCTCCGATCCCTGATATCGGTGACGATGGCCGAGAAATCCCGTCCGGCGTCGGTCTGGTTGAACCGGGTATAGATCTCGGCGGCGAGCTGCCCGAGCCTGCCGTCGATATCGTTCTCCCGCAATGCGTTCGCGGCCAGACCGAGGTCCTTGGCCATCAGAGCGGTGGCGAAGCCCGGCTGATAGTCGTTGTTGGCCGGGCTGGTCGGCACCGGGCCGGGAACCGGGCAATAACTGGTCAGCGCCCAGCTCTGGCCGGATGCGGTGGAGACCACGTCGAAGAACGACTGATGGCTCAATCCCAGTTTCTCGCCGAGCACCAGGGCCTCCGACAGCGCGATCATCGAGACGCCGAGCAGCATGTTGTTGCAGATCTTCGCCGCCTGGCCCACACCGGAGCCGCCGCAATGCACGACCTTGCCGCCCATCACCTCCAGTACCGGGAGCGCAGCGGCGAAATCTTCCGCATCGCCGCCGACCATGAAGGTCAGCGTGCCCGCTGCCGCACCGGCCACGCCGCCGGAGACCGGGGCGTCCAGTGCGCGGTGTCCGGCGGCGGTGGCGCGTTCGGCGGCGGTCTTGGCATCGGCCACATCGATGGTGGAGCAGTCGATGAACAGCGTGCCCGGCGCGGCGACCGGGAGCAGCTCGGCGTAGACGTCGAGGACGAGTTTGCCGTTGGGCAGCATGGTGATCACGAGATCGGCGGCAGCGGCCTCGGTGGCCGAGGCGACGACTGTCGCGCCGTCCCGCTCGGCCTGCTCTCTTGCCGCTGGCACCGGGTCGAAGGCGAGTACGTCGTACCCGGCTCGCACCAGGTTGGCTGCCATCGGCGCGCCCATGTGGCCGAGGCCGAGGAAACCGATTTTCGTGCTCATCACGCCACCTCCGGGGTCGCCAGACCCAGTTCTCGATCGCCCAATCCGGCGAAGTACGCGTCCACCTGCGCGTCGGTGACCTCCGTGAGCGTCGGGGGTGACCAGCGCGGGGTGCGGTCTTTATCGATGACCTGTGCCCGGATACCTTCGACCAGATCGGGTGAGGACAGCGCGGCGATCGAGACGCGATACTCCTCGTTCAGCACTGCCTCCAAGCTCGGTGCGGTTCGTGCCGCACGCAGGGAACGCAGTGTGACCTTCAGCGCGACCGGGGATTTCGCCAAGATCTCGGCAGCCGCCGCGTGCGCCTCCGGTGCTTCATGCGCTTGCAGGCGCGCCACGATCTCTTCGACGGAGTCGGCGCTGTAACAGGCGTCGATCCATTCCTGACCGGCGAGCAGCGTGGATTCCGGCGCGTCTGTAGCGAATTTGGCGATCGCGATATCGGCGCTCTCGGTGCGCAGGGTCTCCAGTAGGGCGGGCAGGTGTTCGGTGGGGACGAAATAGTCGGCGAAGCCTGCCGCGATGGCATCACCCGGGCTCATGCGTGCGGTGGTGAGCGCGATATGGGTGCCGATCTCGCCTGGGGTCCGGGCCAGCAGATAGGTACCGCCGACATCAGGGACGAAACCGATGCCGACCTCGGGCATGCCGATCTTGGATCGTTCGGTGACGATGCGATGGCTGCCGTGCCCGGAAAGGCCGACACCACCGCCCATCACGATGCCGTCCATCACCACCACATACGGCTTGGAGTAGCGGCCGATCAGCGCGTTGAGGATGTATTCGTCCCGCCAGAATCGGCCGGTCGCCGAATCGGCCGTGTTGGCACCGCTTTTCGCATCGGCGTGGATGGCGACGATATCGCCGCCCGCACACAGGCCGCGCTCACCCGCGCCGGTGACGACCACGGTGCGCACCTGGTCGTCCTGAGCCCAGGCGCGCAGGGCGGCCGTGATGGCGAGAGCCATCGGATGGTTCAGCGCGTTGATGGCCTTGGGCCGATTCAATGTGATCAGGCCGAGCCCATCACGCTGTTCGATCAGGACTTCCGGTTCGCCCATGTTCTGTTCCCTCATAGTGCTGTTGACTTTCCGGCACGAGCGGAGCCCTCCATGGCCACGCTCCGCTGCCGCCTCCGGGCCTGACCGCTCATGCCGGTGACTTTCCGGCACGAGCGGAGCCCTCCATGGCCACACTCCGCTGCCGCCTCCGGGCCCGACCGCTCATGCCGCGCCGACCACCGAACGGGCGACGACCATCCGCATGATTTCGTTGGTGCCCTCGAGGATCTGGTGCACCCGCAGATCGCGGACGATCTTCTCCAGGCCGTATTCGGCCAGATAACCGTAGCCGCCGTGCAGTTGGAGCGCTTTGTTGGCGACCTCGAAGCCCGCGTCGGTGGCGAAGCGTTTCGCCATGGCGCACAGTTCCACCTTGTCCGGGGCATCGGCGTCCAACGCCGCGGCGGCCCGCCACAGCAGGGTGCGGGCGGCTTCCAGTTCGGTACGCATATCGGCGAGATCGAATTGCAGCGCCTGGTTCTTCAGCAGCGGCTTGCCGAATGCGTGCCGTTCGGCAAGGTAGGGGACTGTTTTGTCCAGTGCGGCCTGCGCGCCGCCGACCGAGCACGCGGCGATATTGAGCCTGCCGCCGTTGAGCCCGTTCATGGCGATGCGGAAACCGTCGCCCTCCGCGCCGAGCCGGTTGGCCGCGGGCACTCTGGCGTCGGTGAAGATCACCTGGCGGGTCGGCTGGGCGTTCCAGCCCATCTTCTTCTCATTGGCGCCGAAGGAGATACCAGGGGTATCGGCGGGCACGATGAATGCCGAGATCCCCCGTGCTCCCGCCTCTCCGGTGCGCGCCATGACAACGTAGACATCGGTAGCGCCCGCACCGGAGATGAACTGTTTGACGCCGTTGAAGAGGTAGTCGTCGCCATCGCGGACGGCTTTGGTGCTCAGCGCCGCCGCATCCGAGCCGACACCCGGTTCGGTGAGCGCGTAGCTGGCCAGCAGTTCCATCCCGGCCAACCGGGGCAGCCAGTGGTGGCGCTGGCGCTCGTCGCCGTACTGGTCGATCATCCACGCCGCCATATTGTGGATGGAGATATAGGCGGATATGGCCGGGCAACCGGTGGCCAGCTGCTCGAAGATGCGTACGGCGTCCAGCCTGCGCAGTCCGGAGCCGCCCACGTCCTCGCGCACGTAGATGCCGCCGAGACCGAGCGGGCCCGCCTTATGCAGTACATCCACGGGGAAATGCTTCTGCTCGTCCCATTCCAGCGCGTTCGGGGCCAGGAATTCGTCGGCGAAGCCGCGCGCAGTGTCGCGGATCGCCCGTTCGTCGTCGTCGAGTGCGAACATCGGTCAGTCCATCGTCGGGATGACGAAGGCGTTGCTTTCTTTCAGACCGGCAGGCCAGCGCTGGGTCACCGTCTTGGTCTTGGTGTAGAAGCGGATGGAATCCGGCCCGTGCTGGTTCAGATCGCCGAACCCGGAGCGCTTCCAGCCACCGAAGGTGTAGTACGCGATCGGCACCGGGATCGGCACATTGATCCCGACCATGCCGACCTGCACACGCGCGGCGAAATCGCGCGCGGTATCGCCGTCGCGGGTGAAGATCGCGACACCGTTGCCGTACTCGTGCTCATCGGCCAGGCGCAGCCCTTCTTCGTAGTCCTCGGCGCGGACCACACTGAGCACCGGCCCGAAGATCTCCTCACGGTAGATCCGCATATCCGGGGTGACCTTGTCGAACAGGGTGGCGCCGACGAAATAGCCTTCCTCGGCGCCTGCCACGACAAGGCCACGCCCGTCCACCACCAGCTCGGCCCCCTCATCGATGCCGAGCTGGACGTACTTACTCACCCGGTCCACCCCGTCCTGGCCGACCAGCGGGCCGTAATCGGCGCCGGGGTCGTCGGAACGGCCGACATTCAGCTTGCGCACCCGCTCGGTCAGCTTGGCGACCAGCCGGTCGGCGGTTTCCGCTCCGACCGGAACGGCTACCGAGATGGCCATGCAGCGCTCCCCAGCCGATCCGTAGCCCGCGCCGACCAGCTGGTCGGCGACATCGTCCAGATCGGCATCCGGCATCACGATCGCGTGGTTCTTCGCGCCGCCGAAGCACTGGGCGCGTTTACCGTTCGCGGTCGCGGTCTCGTAGATGTACTGCGCGATCGGAGTGGAACCGACGAAGCCGACGGCCTTGATCCGCGGATCGTGTAGCAGCGTGTCGACGGCTTCCTTATCCCCGTTGACCACGTTGAACACCCCGGCGGGCAGCCCGGCCTCCAGGAACAGCTCGGCGAGGCGAAGCGGCACCGAGGGGTCGCGCTCGGAAGGTTTGAGCACGAACGCGTTACCGGTGGCCAGCGCGGGACCGGCTTTCCACAGCGGGATCATGGCCGGGAAGTTGAACGGGGTGATGCCCGCGACGACGCCGAGCGGCTGGCGCATGGAGTAGACGTCGATACCGGTGCCGGCGCCCTCGGTGTATTCGCCCTTGAGCAGGTGCGGGATACCGGTGGCGAATTCGATGACCTCCAGGCCGCGCTGAATATCGCCTTTGGCATCGGCGATGGTCTTACCGTGCTCGGACGACAGCAGGGCGGCGAGCGAATCCATCTCGTCCTGCACCAGGGTCAGGAACTTCATCAGCACCCGCGCCCGCTTCTGCGGGTTGAACGCGGCCCACTCCGGCTGCGCGGCCGCCGCGTCGGCGATGGCCGCTTCAACCTCGGTTTTATTCGCCAGCGGCACCTTGGCCTGCACTTGGCCGAGGTTGGGGTCGAAGACATCACCGAAGTTGCCCGAGGTGCCAGGCACATGGTGTCCGCCGATGAAATGGGTGAGTTCGCGAACCATGTCAGTCCTGTTCTTGTCGCCGATCCGAACACCGCGATTCCGGTATGCGGTCATCCTATAGTTGGACATCCAATCAACAAGATGATGTGACCTATCCCACTCCAGCCGCCGCGACAGCAGACCAATGGCCCGATGTCGCGGCACACCAGCGAGGCGGCTAGCCGGTTCGGGTGAGATGGATCGCGGCAATGAACAGGAGGGTTGCGCCGAGCGCCACGACCACACCTGCCACGCCGAGCGTGTCATCAGTCCATTCGGACACCGCTTGACCGGCCGCAAGCGCGATCGCAACAGCGCCGCCGATGACGAGCACTGCCCACCGCTGCGTCGCATACAAACCGAAACACGCGGCTGCCACTACGGCGGTAAGCAGATAGGCCCCGGCCGATCCATTGATGCCGATGCTCTGGGCACCGGCGATCGAGGTGACTATCGCGATCAGATACCCGGCCCACGTCTCGATCAGAACGCCGAACCATGCCAGCGCGAACCACAACCCGCCGAGTAGCAGCGCGGCCACGCTTCCCCACACATCGCCCAGTCCGAAGACTTCGACCAACAGGCCTATCGATGCGGCGGGCACAAAGCAGGCACAAGCGAGCAGACCCAGTAACGAGGGCAGCGCGAGATAACCGAGCACCGCCACAACCGCACCGGCGAGACAGGCGAAAACCCAAGCGTTACCAGCACTCCCGTTATCGATCGCAGTGCCGGTCGCCCCGGCCGCCGCGACCGATGCCAGCGCGAACAGCACCGTAGCGAGCCGCGTGCGGGCACTGCGCGAAACTCCGGGACCGGAGAACAAAAGGGGGATACCGCCTGCGAGTATCACTCCGCCGTACAACAGACCGGCCGCAACGGCCACCAGTATGCCCACCTGAACCAACGCGCCGAGCCGTCCCCACGACGACGCCATGACCATGACGATCCCACCGAACAGCAAACCAGCGCCGAGATAGGCGGCGATCTCCGCGAGTACCTTTCCGCGTGGCGACTCCGCCGCACGATCGGCCGCCAGCGCCGTGACTACCGCGTCGGCTTGAGATCCGGACAGCACCCCCTCCGCGACCAACCGCGCCACGACGGCCCCCGCCCTGTTGTCGCTCACCATCCGCCCAGTATGCCCGCGCCGGTGGGCCGGGCACGGCAGATCAGCCCCGGCACGACAACCGAAATCCGATGCGTCGGCACGCGCAGACCTCGATGAACTACTCCGCCGACAACAGTGGCCCGGATCGAGCCAGGGAGGCCTGCGGTCGCGACGAATGGCGATTCAGCCGACGACATAGCTAGTGATGTGATCGCGATCACTGTACGATTGGTTTGACGTCCTAGTGTCGGGCGCCAATGGACTCGCCGGAGGGATCCCGTGGCCGACAGCAGCGCGCTCTACTCGCCCACCCACCCCGTTCGTTTCGTCACCGCCGCAGCCCTGTTCGACGGGCACGACGCGGCGATCAACATCATGCGCCGCATCCTGCAAAGCCAAGGCGCGGAGGTGATCCACCTCGGTCACAATCGCGCGGTGAGCGAGGTGGTCGACGCGGTACTCACCGAGGACGCTCAGGGCGTCGCGGTCAGCTCGTATCAAGGCGGGCATATCGAGTACTTCGAATATCTGGCCGCGGCACTGAAAGAGGCCGGGGCCGAACATGTGCGGATCTTCGGCGGTGGCGGTGGCGTGATCGTCGCCGAAGAGATCACCCGGCTGGCCGAATCCGGCGTGACCATCTTCTCGCCCGAGGATGGTCAACGACTCGGCCTGCCCGGCATGATCAATCAGTTGATCCGGGCCTGCGATATCGACTTGGCGGCCGCACCGCCCGCGCCCGCGGCGGTGCTCGCGGGCGAGCGCGGCGCCCTGGCCCGCGCCATCACCTGCCTACAAGCCGGTTCGTTACCCGAGGCCGACCGACAGCAGCTGGCCGCCGCGGCGGCCGCGCGCACTGTGCCGGTACTCGGTATCACGGGCACCGGCGGCTCCGGAAAATCCTCGCTCACCGACGAATTGGTGCGCAGACTACGCACCGACCAACAGGACAAGGTGCGGGTGGCGATCCTCGCGATCGACCCGACCCGCCGCCGCGGCGGTGGCGCACTGCTCGGCGACCGTATCCGGATGAACGCACTCGACGACGAGCACACCTTCTTCCGTTCACTGGCCACCCGTGGCGGCCGGGAACTGCCCGACAACATCGATACGATCCTTACCGCCTGTAAAGCCGCGGGATATGACCTGATCATCCTGGAGACGCCGGGCATAGGCCAAGGCGATGCGGCGGTAATCGAACACGTCGACCTGGCGATGTATGTGATGACACCCGATTACGGCGCGGCCTCCCAGCTGGAGAAGATCGACATGCTGGATTTCGCGGATGTGGTGGCGATCAACAAGTTCGAACGCCGCGGCGCCGCGGACGCGCTGCGCGATGTAGCCAGGCAGCTGATCCGCAACCGGGAGGAATTCCATGCCGCGCCGGAGGATATGCCGGTCTTCGGCACCAGCGCGGCAACCTTCAACGACGATGGGGTGACCGCGCTCTACCAGCACCTGATCGATGTGCTCGGCGCCGACGGCCTTCGCTTGGAGCCCGGTGTACTGCCCAGGGTGGATACCCGCACGTCCACACGTTTCGCGCAGCTCATCCCGCCGGCACGGGTGCGCTATCTGGCCGAGATCGCCGAGACCGTACGCGGCTATCACGCCGAGACCGCTACCCAGATCCGCGCCGCGCAACGCCTGCAACGACTCGAACTGGTAGCTGCCGAACTGCCCGCCGATGCCGCTGTCGCCGAGCTGGCCGCGCGAGCTCGTGCCGAACTCACGCCCGCGAATGCCGCGCTGCTTGCCGAATGGCCCGCGCTCGCCGAGTCCTATCGTGGCGCCGAGCAGGTGGTGCGGGTCCGCGACCGTGAACTCCATACCGTGCTGCGCCGGGAAACCCTATCGGGCAGCATGATTCCACGTGTGGCTCTGCCCCGTTATACCGATCACGGCGAACTGCTGCGCTTCCTGCGTGCTGAACACCTGCCCGGCCGCTTCCCGTTCACGGCGGGGGTGTTCGCGTTCAAACGCGATACCGAGGACCCCGCGCGGATGTTCGCGGGTGAGGGCGACCCGTTCCGGACCAACCGCCGGTTCCGGGTGCTCAGTGCGCATGCCGAGGCGAAAAGGCTTTCTACCGCCTTCGATTCGGTAACGCTCTACGGACACGATCCGGCCGAGCGCCCGGACATCTACGGCAAAGTCGGCACCTCCGGGGTATCGATCGCTTCGCTCGACGATATGAAAGCCCTCTACGACGGCTTCGAGCTGACCGCACCGACCACCTCGGTGTCGATGACCATCAACGGGCCCGCACCGACCATCCTGGCGTACTTCCTCAATACCGCTATCGATCAGGCGCTGGACCGCTTCACGACCACACAGGGCAGGCCACCGAACGGCGACGAAGCGGCCGAGATCCGTGCGCGCGCCATGGCCACGGTGCGCGGCACCGTACAGGCGGATATCCTCAAGGAGGACCAGGGCCAGAACACCTGCATCTTCTCCACCGAGTTCAGCCTGCGCATGATGGCCGATATCCAGGAGTGGTTCGTGCGCAACGGCGTCCGCAATTTCTACTCGGTGTCGATTTCCGGCTATCACATCGCAGAGGCGGGCGCGAACCCGATCAGCCAGCTGGCCTTCACCTTGGCCAATGGGTTCACCTATGTGGAGGCGTACCTCGCGCGCGGCATGCACATCGACGATTTCGCGCCGAATCTGTCGTTCTTCTTCTCCAATGGCATGGACCCGGAGTATTCCGTGATCGGCCGGGTAGCCCGGCGTATCTGGGCGATCGCCCTGCGCGACCGCTACGGCGCCGACGAACGGTCACAGAAGCTGAAGTACCACATCCAGACCTCCGGCCGGTCGCTGCACGCGCAGGAGATGAACTTCAACGATATTCGCACCACCTTGCAGGCGCTGATCGCGATCTACGACAACTGCAACAGCCTGCACACCAACGCCTACGACGAAGCGGTGACCACCCCCACCGAGGAATCGGTGCGCCGCGCACTGGCCATCCAGCTCATCATCAATCGGGAGTGGGGGGTGGCCATGAACGAGAATCCACTGCAGGGCAGCTTCCTGGTCGAGGAACTCACCGATCTGGTCGAAGAGGCCGTACTGGCCGAATTCGATCGGATCAGCGCACGCGGCGGCGTACTCGGCGCGATGGAGACCGGTTATCAACGAGGCAAGATCCAAGACGAATCGATACGGTACGAACAACGCAAACACGACGGTTCTCTGCCGATCATCGGCGTGAACACCTTCCGCGCCGACCACAACGAGCCGGATCGGGTCATGGAACTGGCCCGTGGCACCGAAGCGGAGAAGCAGTCCCAGCTGCGCCGGGTCCGCGAATTCCAACAGCGGCATCGCGATGCCGCGCATACCGCGCTGGCCCGCCTCGAAGCGGTCGCGCGCACCGATGACAACATCTTCGAGGTGCTGATGGACGCCGCTCGGGTGTGCACGTTGCAGCAGATCACCGATACCTTCTGCACCGTCGGCGGGCAGTACCGGCGCACTATGTGAGACGGCACGGCGAGCGGCACCCCGATTTCCCACTCATCCGTGCCGGACATGTGAGAATCTGCCTGGTAGGCCATCGACTCCAATGGGACGGCAACCATGGACCTCTCGGGTATCCAGATCGTCGACGCGCATATCCACCAGTGGAATCCGTTCACCAACCCACGGGAATACGGCACCCTGGCGAAGGTGTTCCGGATGCTCCCGATACCGGTAGGCATGACCAGGTATCTCGCGCCGCGACGGGAACGGCGGTTCGCCGGAGATCCGTTCATTTTCCTGCGGCCCTATCTGCCTGCCGATTACCGGGCCGATGCCGGGAACACGCCGATCGACGTGGTCACCCATGTCGAGGCCGCATGGGCACAACCAGGACCGCTCGGCAAAGCAGGCGAGACCACATGGCTAGCGGGGTTGCCGCTGCGGGAGGCTCCCCGGCTCGGGGCGATCGTCGCGGGCGGTGACCCGGCGGCACCGGGGTTCGCCGAGTTGCTGGACGCACATGCCACCGCGTCACCGCTGCTGCGCGGCATCCGGACCATGACCGCCGTACATCCCGATCCCGAGGTGCGGCCGTTCCTCGACACAGCGGGCGGTCTCACCTCGACGGCGTTCCTGAACGGCTTCGCACAGCTGGCCGAGCGGGGCCTGTCCTTCGACGCCTGGGTGTACTCGCACACCATTCCCGAGGTCACCGCGCTGGCCGAACGCTACCCCGAAGTGCCGATCGTGCTGGATCACCTCGGTACTCCCGCAGGTGTTCTCGGCCCGTTCGGCAAACACACCGGGACGCATCCCGGGATGCGCAGGCAGCTGCTGACGCGATGGCGCGACGATCTCACCGCGCTGGCCGCGCAACCAAATGTGGTCGCGAAGGTCAGCGGGCTGATGATGCCGGTGCTCGGCCACCCGGTCCCACCCCCCGGCAAATCGACCCCGGTACAGGACCTGGTCGACCGGATCGGCCCGCTGGTCGAACACGCCCTCGACGTCTTCGGCGCCGACCGGCTGATCTGGGGCTCCAACTTCCCGGTGGACAAGCCGGTCACCACGATCGCAGGCAGCGTCGAGGCGATCGCGACCGTGATCACCGGCCACGGCGGCGGTCACAAGGAACTCGAGCAGGTCTTCCGGACCACCGCGCAGCGCGTGTACCGGATCGCGGACTGAACAGGCACCCGCACCGCATCGGGTTCGGCTACCCGCGCGGCGGGTGCGCAGGTCGCGCAGCAGCCAGTTGCGCGGCGAGTACCTCGCGCGCGGTCGCCAGGGACGGCCCATACCAGGTGAGAGCGCGCCCCTCCACCAAAGCGACCGGAATATCCGGAAAAGCCTCCGGCCCGTCGGATGCGGTGAAGGGGTACGGCTCGTCGGGAAGTACCGCTACGTCGATGCCCACGGTCAGCTCGGCCTCGGTGAGGCGCGGGTAGCGGTCCGGACGGTCGGCGTGCACCAACCGCAGGCCGAGGCGGCGGGCGAGATCGCCGGTGAAGGTATCGCGCCCGACCACCATCCACGGGCGCCGCCAGATCGGGATGACGGCAGCCGAGCGCGGCGTCGGCGCCTTCGGTTCCCACGCGGATTCGGCTTGGCGCAGCCAGGACGGAAGCTCGACCCCGAGTACCCGCGTACAGATCCTGGTGAGCGAGGCCATCGCCTCGTCGACTGTTTCCACCTTGGTGACCCAGACCGGGATTCCCGCGGCGCGCAGCCGTTCGACATCGATCCGGCGGTTCTCCTCCTTATTGCACAGCACCACATCGGGAGCCAGTTCGATAATGCGCCGCACATCCGGATTCTTGGTGCCCCGAACCCGTTCCACCGCCAGCCCGGCGGGATGCGTACACCATCGCGTCGCGGCGACGAGAACGTCCGGACAGGTGAGCGCCACCGCCTCGGTCAAGGATGGAACCAGCGACACCACCCGGCGCGGTGGCGCGCGCACATCAACGGGGACGTCGAGATCATCGCGAGGCAATACCGCCGATAGGCTCTTCCCGGCCACGACTGCCAGCCTATCGCGAAGCATTCGTGCTGTTCGGTACCGTTTCAGTGCGAAAAATGATGAGGTGCCGGTATCCGTTGGGCGGGTGCCGAGTTCGGCACAAGGGCAGTACCCGGGCACCGTTGCGGCAGTTCCGGGCCGCCCCGAACGACCGGAGAATAGAAAACGGTACCCGGTGTCGGGAAGTCTCCGGTCGCTTCGCCGTACTGGACGCGCCCTGCCCCTGACGTCCGGTGCGGCCGACAGCCCCGATACTGGGTGCCAACCACGCTGTTCAGCCGGTGCACACGTGGTACAGCGCGGTGAGTTCGCGCAGACCCGCGGCGGCGGTCGGCTCATCGGCCGCGGTCATCCGCAATGCCTTACGTAACAGCGTGGAATCCAAATCCTTTATCGCCGGACGGTATTCGACGCTCGGCAACGCGGGCAACACGAGGTTGTCACCATACGGGTCGGTGGTGACCACCGGCCGCGCCTCCCGTTCGATACCGCTGATCAGGGTGTCCAGGTCGAGGCCGCGCAGGGTGAGCAACTCCTGCGGGTTTTCGTCGAGCCGTTCGGCCAGCAAGTAACACACCGCGGCCACGTGTTTACACAGCAGGCTCGGATCGGGGCAGGTGCAGCTGAAATCCAGATCCGCCGCGGTGGCGGGCAACAGCAACGGCCCTAGTTCGGACGGCAACGCGCCAGAGGCGATCTCGGCGAGCATGCCCGGCGCCGACCGGATGGTCTCCAGGAGTACCCCCACCTCGTCCGCGCGTAGTACCCGCACCAGGAATACCGCGGTGAACGGGCTCGGTTGGCTGCCTTGCACTTCGGCGGTCACGGCACCCGATTCGATCCGATAGTTCACCACCTGCCCCGACCTGGCGTAGTTGCGCCCACGGGTCAGGCGCCCCGGCTCCGCCCTCCGTTCCACCGATTCCACCAGCGCCCGGCCCCACCAGCTACGCCCGAACGCACCGCGGCGGCTGCGTGCCTCGGCCCCGCCGCGCACCGGGAGCTTCTTACCGTATTCGGCGTAGTCGAAGAAGGGACTCATGCGCCGACCGCCCCGGCGCCGAGCGCGAACAGGTCACGCAGTTGTTCGGTACTGAGCTCGGTGATCCAGTTCTCCCCCGCCCCGACCACCAGATCAGCCAGCATGCGCTTGCCCGTGATCATCTCGTCGATTCGCTCCTCCACGGTATCCACACACACCAGTTTGCGTACCTGGACATCGCGGCGCTGCCCGATCCGGAAAGCGCGGTCGGTGGCCTGGTTCTCCACTGCGGGATTCCACCAACGGTCCAGGTGGATGACATGATTGGCGGCGGTGAGATTGAGCCCGGTACCACCGGCCTTGAGCGATAACAGCATCAGCGGCGGTCCGTCCTGCGCTTGGAACGCGCTGACCATATCGTCGCGCTTACGCTTGGGTACACCACCGTGCAGGAAGGGAACTCGCACGCCGAATCGCTCGGCCAGATAGGGCGCTATCAGTTCACCGAACGCCCGGAACTGGGTGAACAACAAGGCTTTCTCCCCCTCGGCGAACACCGCGTCCAGCACATCCTCGACCAGGGCCAGTTTGCCGGAGCGGTGCGCTCCGCGCCGCAGGATGCCCGATCCGTCGCCGAGGAAATGCGCCGGATGGTTGCACACCTGTTTGAGCCGGGTGAGCGCGCCGAGGACCGCGCCCTTACGAGCCATACCCTCGGCATCCCGGATGGTGACGAGCATATCGTCGAGGACAGCCTGATAGAGCGCGGCTTGTTCGACGGTGAGGTTGGCCCGCGCGGTCATCTCCAGTTTCTCCGGCAGATCGCTGATCACCGCGGGGTCGGTCTTCACCCTGCGCAATACGAACGGCTGGGTGAGCCAGCGCAAACGGCTGATCGCGTTCTGGTCGTGCTCGCGTTCGATGGGCACCGCGAAGCGGGCACGGAACGACTGCGGGCTGCCGAGCAGCTTCGGCACCGCGAAATCCAGCAGCGCGCGCAGCTCTTCCAACCGGTTCTCCACCGGAGTCCCGGTGAGCGCCAGCCGATGTCGCGCGGGCACCGCACGCGCCGCCTTTGCTTGTTCGGTTCCCGCGTTCTTGATGTGCTGCGCCTCATCCAGGACGATGCGGTCCCAGTGTTGCCTGCCGAGCTGCTCGACATCGCGAGCGAGCAGCGCGTACGTGGTGATCACCAGATCGGCCGTCGCGACCGCCGCGTCGAGTTCGTGGTCGGCCCGCCTGCCCGCGCCATGGTGTACCCACACCCTGAGGTCGGGTGCGAACCGGGCCGCCTCCCGCTGCCAGTTGCCGACCACCGACATCGGGCACACCAGCAGCGTCGGTCCCGGCGGCGTGGCCACCTCGGACGCGGCGGCCGGAGCAGGCGAGGACAGCGCTGTCTCGCGCTCGTGCACCAGCAGGGCGAGCACCTGCACGGTCTTGCCCAATCCCATGTCATCGGCCAGGATTGCCCCGCAATCCAGCCTGCTCATGGTGGCCAGCCAGGCCAGACCGCGTTCCTGATAGGGGCGCAGCTCGGCTTTCAACCCGATCGGACGCGCCACCGGTTCCGGTTCCCTTGTGCGGTCGAGCAGGTCCGCGGCCCAGCCCGAAGCGGTCACCTCCACGATCGGCACCCGCGGCACCCTGGCGCCCGCGATATCGCCGAGTAGATCGGCGAAGGTCACCTGGCGCTCGTCGGTATGCGCGGCGATATAGCGGGCCGCGTCGGCGAGCGCCTTGTGGTCGGCCCGCATCCAATGGCCGCGCAGCTGGACCAGATCGGACTTACCGCGCACGAGCCGCTCCATCTCGGCCTCGGTCAACACGATGTCACCGAGTGCGAGCTCCCAGCGGTAGGAGACCAGGTCATTCATCCCCACGACGCTTTCCCCGGCAGGCACCCCGCTCACCACCCGCAACCGCATACTCGGTTCGGTGACGCGCCACGCCCGGGGCAGCAGCAACCGGACCCCCGCCGCGCGCAAGGCGTGCGCGCCGTGTTCGACGAGATCGATCACCACCTCGGTCGGCAGGAGCAGATCCATGCTGCGCGGATCGGTCGGCACCTCCCGCAACCGCGGATAGGCCCGCTGCGCCGCGCCGAGTTTGTCCACGGCGATCCGGACCCGAGCCGGATCGCCGTGCAGCGGCACCGGGATGGGCACCGCATCGGCCGTGTCCAGACACACCTGCAGCCGCCACAGTGTCATCGGTTCGGGCGCGGCATCGAGTTCGCCCTCCGGTTCCAGCAGGCGCAGCAGCAGATCCGGCTCGTCCCCGGTGTGGGAGGCGCGCCAGCGCTCGAGCACCTCGGCCACCTGATAGCTGCCTTCGTCCAGCGGAGTATCCCCGAGCAGCGCGGTAAGCAGCGGATGAGCCGAATCACCCGGACCGAACAGCGCCCGTGCGATCGGATCGGTGAGCTCGGTGACCATATCGTCGAGCAGCATGGCCGGGCGCCCGGCCACCAGGACGGCCTGCGGCATCACCGTGGCCAGTTCGGCCAGCCACGCGCGTTGCCGTTCGCCGCCGACCAACCGCCAACGTACCCACCACTGGCCATCCGCCCTGCGCAGCTCCGGAACGACTCGGCCGGCCCGCACCCACCGTTCGATACCGCGCGCGATATGAGCGAGAAAGCGCAGATCCCCGGACACCGCCTCGGTAGGTAACCGGCCGAGCAGGACTTCGGCGGCCGCGGCGGGAACAAGCGCGTGTGCGCGGACCCGTTCGGTCCTGACACCATCGGGCCCAGCGACCAGAACCTCGGCTCGATGCCGGAACTTCGCGGTCCGCAATACGCTGCCCACCGGATCGGGCAGCACAAGGTCCGGTTCCTCGGATCGCCCCCTGAGCAGCGCGTCCTGCCAGAGCAGCAAGCCGGACCCCGGCGACCACAGACCGTGCAGCATCAGCCCATCCAATCAAGCGGCACCGACGCCACCGCGGCGCGGGCCTCCTGGATTTCTGCACAATCCCGGAACATACTGGAATAACCGCTGGTCATCGCGAAAGAACCGTAGTCAGGTGTCAACCGCAGTTAGGTGTCAAGGGAAGCCGAGGAAGCAGCATGACGATCCTGCTCCAGGTACTCGAGCAGAGCTTTACGCCGACGACCCCATGGGAACGGCGCAGATTCACCTTCGTACATGCCGACAAGATCGTCGGGATGCGGCTCGACGGACAGGGCGGTGTATGGCTCGACCTCTCCCGGCCAGGCGAATCCCAGCGTCTGGCCCGGACCACCGAACCCGATGAAGCGATCACGTTCCTGCTCACCGTGTTCGCGAAGATCGCCGAATGCGAAGAGCACGGCGGCTCGTGGCTGGTCGGGCATGACGGAACACATACCGATTCGATCGCGGCCACCCGATTCCCACCGAGGACGAGCGAAGTCACCGACGACGATCTGCTGGCTCGCGCCTGGTTATAAGCGCTGAGTGGCCGATCTGCCCGCTCAGTCGCCGATCGCCACCGGTCGTTTCGGGTCATGCGCCCACTGCGACCACGAACCGGGATACAGCGACGCCGCGACGCCTACCACGGCCAGCGCCGCGATCTGATGCGCCGCCGTTACCCCGGACCCGCAGTACACCGCGACCGGCCCCGAGCCGAATCCGGCGAATCGCTCGCGCAACTCGGCCACGGCACGGAACCTGCCTGCGGCGTCGAGATTCTCGGTGGTCGGGGCGCTGAGCGCGCCGGGAATATGACCCGCTCTCGGATCGATCGGCTCCACCTCACCGCGGTACCGCTCGTCCGCGCGCGCGTCGAGCAACACGCCCTCCCATCGGGCTGCCGCGTCCGCGTCGATCACCGGTAGCTGCCCGGAGCTCATCTCGACATCGCCCGGTTCCGGATCTGCTTCGGCTCCGGTCGCGATCGGTCCGCCCGCCTCGATCCAGGCGGGCAGCCCGCCGTCGAGGATGCGCACGTCGGCAATACCCGCCCAGCGCAGCAGCCACCAGGCGCGTGCGGCGGCCAGCCCCCCGGTGGCGTCGTAGACGACGACAGGGTCACCATTGCACAGACCCCAACTCCGCGCGCACTTCTCCAGTTGCGCGGGGTCGGGCAGCGGATGCCTGCCCCGCGCGGCGGAGGGCGGTGCGGCCAGTTCGGTTTCCAGGTCCACGAATATCGCCCCGGGGATGTGGCCGTCGAGATAGTGCTGCGGCCCATCAGGATCGCCTAGCGCCCAACGAATATCCAAGAGGCGAAGGCACTTGTCCGCCAAAACTTCCCGAAGCCCCTCCGGTGAGATCAGTACCGTGCTCAACACAGCTCCTCGTCCCGAATCGCATCCTCGCGCACCGACTTCCCCACCCTACGCATCGACATGCCCTGATGTCGCCTACTCCGAACCAGGGCGTGTGGCATGCCGACCTACCCCTACCGACCAGGCCAGTTTCCCGGTACTGGCCGGTGACATGGCGTGCCCGCCGGGGCAATATCCAGCCGGTGTCCAACGTTTCCACGGCCCCGGCCGCCGCACTACCCGAATCAGTGCCGAACAGAGCCCGGCTCATGCCGCTCGGCGCGGGCGTTATCACCGCACTGGTGGGTTTCACCAGTTCGTTCGCCGTGGTACTGAGCGGACTCACCGCGGTAGGGGCGAATAGCGCGCAGGCGGCCTCAGGGCTGCTCGCCCTGTGCTGCGCGCAGGCAATCGGCATGATGCTGCTGAGCTACCGGTATCGGATGCCGATCACCTTGGCCTGGTCAACGCCCGGCGCGGCGCTGTTGGCGAGTACCGCTGCCGTTGCGGGCGGCTGGCCCGCCGCGATCGGCGCGTTCACGGTGACCGGGGTGCTGATCGTGCTCACCGGGCTGTGGCAGCGGCTCGGCGCGCTGGTTGCCGCGATCCCGACGGAGATAGCGCAGGCCATGCTGGCCGGTGTGCTGCTGCCACTGTGCCTGGCACCGGTCCTCGCGGTGCGGACAAGTCCGGCCACAGTGCTTCCGGTCCTCCTCGTCTGGCTGGTGCTACAACGATATGCCCAACGCTGGGCCGTGCTCGCGGCGTTTGTCACCGCCGCGGTCTGCGCGGTGATCGATATCGTGGTGCACCATAAACACCTGGATATCGCCGCGATGGTTCCTTCACTGGAATTGACCATGCCGCAGTGGAGCTGGCAAGCGCTGATCGGCATCGCGATCCCGCTGTATATCGTCACCATGGCGGCACAGAACATTCCCGGTGTAACGGTGCTGGCATCCTTCGGCTACCAGGTGCCGTGGCGCGCGGCGATGACCGTCACCGGTCTCGGCACCGTCCTCGGGGCCCCGGCAGGCGGTCACGCGATCAACCTCGCCGCTATCAGCGCCGCGCTCTCGGCGGCGCCAACCGCGCATCCGGACCCGAGGCGGCGCTGGGTCGCCGCGTTCACCACAGGCGCGACCTATCTGCTGCTCACCATCGGCTCCGCCGCACTGGTCACGCTGATCGTCATCGCTCCGGCCGGGACACTGGAGACCGTCGCCGGTCTGGCGCTGTTGGCGACGCTCGCCGCGGCACTCAGCGCGGCTCTGCGCGCCGAGCACCGTGAAGCGGGCATCGTCACCTTTGTGGTCGCGGCTTCCGGTATCAGCTTCGCCGGTATCGGCGCCGCTTTCTGGGCATTGCTGGCCGGGCTCGCTGTCCGCGCCGTGCTCCGCGCACCGGCAGGCTATCCACGCAAGGTGGCCTGGAAGCGGCGCATACCGTCGATCCAGCGGTCGTAGTCGGAGCCCTTATAGCGGTACATCTTCAACACCTCGGGGTGCGGCAGGATCAAGAAGTGCTCCTCGGCTACCCCGGCGAGCACGATATCGGCGGTCTCTTCCGGAGACAGCACCGTACCCGCACTGGTGACGGCCCGCATCGCCAACTCGGCCGCGGCAGTGTGCTCCGCGGGATCGCCGCCGCCGCGCAGCAGCGGCGTCTCCACCCCCATAGGGCATACACAGCTCACCCTGACCCCGCGATCGCCGTAGGTGACCGAGAGCCATTCGGCGAACCCGACGGCGGCATGCTTGGACACCGCATAGGGCGCTGATCCGAGTTGGGTGAGCAGACCCGCCGCCGACGCCGTGCTGATGAAGTAGCCGCTGCCGCGTTCCAGCCAGCCCGGCACCAGTAGCCGCGCGGCCCGCACATGCGCCATGACGTTGACTTCCAGCGCGGCCGCCCACTGCTGATCGGTACTGTCCAGATCCCCGCCCCCGCCGATACCCGCGTTCGCGAAGTACAGGTCCACCGGCCCGAACTCGGCTTCCGCACGTTCGATGAGCGTGCGGATCACCGTTTCCTCCGCTACATCCCCACCGACCGCGAGCGCGGCGGAACCGAGCGACTCCGCCGTCTTTGCCGCACTCTCGCCGTCCAGATCGGCGAGTACCACCTTGGCGCCCGCGGCGACGAGCCGGTCCGCCAATGCCGCCCCGATGCCGGAGCCCGCTCCGGTGACGATCGCAACTTTGCCCGAAATCTCCATTTCCGCACCCTAGCGGGAGACCGTTCAGGAAACATGTAAAAGCGTGTCCCGCGACTTGCTGGTCAGCACCCGGCCGGGCTACCCCGTTCACTCCGGTAGTCTCCGTAGTAGTCTTGCCGTGTGGCGATCATATGGTATTGGGAGGCGACCAGCAATGACTGACCAGTTCGATGCCATGACACCCGACGAGGTGGCCGCGATGGTCGACCGCCTCGAATTCACCGGCGAACCGGTAACCGAAAAGGATCTAGGGATCACAGTCGGCCCCGACGCCGAACCCGTGTTCGTTCCCCGGTCCATCAAAATGCCCTACGACCTCGACCGAGCGTGCAAGGCGCGGGCGGCGGCACTAGGGGTGTCGCAATCGGCCTACATCCGCTCACTGATCGAAAACGATATCGCCACCGCCGGAACCGGAGCCCCGAGGCCGGCGTGGGTGCGTGAACTCCTCGCCGTGATCGCTCACCACGAGAGCGACGAGCACCGCGAGGCACCCTGAACCGATCCGGCATCTGGGGCGCCCAGCCTCAATTCGCCAAGCGCTCCAGCAGCGGCGCGGTGCGCGGACCGACCAGCTCCCGCATCACCAGCGCCATATTGGTTCGCTCCACACCGGGAATCTTGAGGATCTGTCCGGCGATCCGGTACAGATCGTCGGCATCCCGCGCGACCACCCGCACGGTGAGATCGGTGAGTCCGGTCATACCGCACACCTCGGTCACCTCTGGCACCTCGGCGAGTTCGTCCACCACCGAATCCAACCGGTGCTGGTCGACGACAACCGCGACGAAGGCCGCGAGCGGATAGCCGAGCGCTCGCGGTTCGACCCGGCGTTCGAAACTGCTGAGCACGCCGCTTGCTTCCCAGCGAGACAAACGCGCCTGCACTGTATTGCGGGATAAGCCGAGCCTGGTCGCCAGCTCGACACCCGTCGCCCTCGGGTTGGCGACCAGTTCCAGCAGCAACCTGGCATCGGTGGTATCCAGACGCATACCGACAGTTTCCCCGGTCATCGCACTTCTCTGATCACAGAACGCAGCTCGACATCATTTCTCGGGCCGAAATTGAGCATTCTGCCCATTGTTCTCTCAACCACTTGCGCAGTTCGCATTCTAGTGGATGCTGTGAGGTAAGACACAATTTGTTGTGGAGCGGCAGGCGAGGAGGCGAGCGCCCATGCCAGGCAAATCCACGTATCCCGTGCAGTTGGTGCAGCCGGACGGTCACCGCGTCCTCGATCCGGAACATGCCGCGCTGGTCGCCGATATCGGGCCCGAGCAGCTACGCGGGCTGTACGAAGATATGGTCATCGCCCGCCGGATCGATACCGAGGCCACCGCACTGCAACGGCAAGGCGAACTCGGCCTGTGGGCGCCGCTACTCGGGCAGGAAGCGGCCCAGGTCGGTTCGGCACACGCGCTGCATCCCGATGACTACGTGTTCAGCGACTATCGCGAAACCGCCGTGGCGTATTGCCGCGGTGTGCCGCCCGCAGATCTCACCCGGCTGTGGCGTGGCGCCGCCCACTACTGCTGGGATCCGCACCCGGTGCGCATGACCAACCCGAATATCGTCGTCGGCTCCCAAGGGCTGCACGCGACCGGCTATGCCTTCGCCGCACATCTGGACGGCGCCGATATCGCCACCATCGTCTATTTCGGTGATGGCGCGAGCAGTCAGGGCGATATCGCCGAGGCACTGGGATTCGCCGCGAGCTGGAGCGCGCCCGTGGTGTTCTTCTGCCAGAACAACCATTGGGCGATCAGCGAACCGGTACGGGTGCAGAGCGCGACCCCGATCGCGCACCGCGCCTACGGATACGGCATGCCAGGCACTCAGGTCGATGGCAACGACGTGCTCGCTGTGCTCGCCGTAACCAGGCAGGCAGTAGCCAGAGCCAGGTCCGGCGGCGGCCCGTCGTTCATCGAAGCGCTCACCTACCGGATGGGCCCGCACACCACGGCGGACGATCCAACCCGCTACCGCTCGGCCGCCGAACTGGAGCAGTGGGCGCGGCGCGATCCGATCGACCGGATACGCCTGCTGCTGGAGCGCGAGGGCCAGTGGGACGAGGAGTTCGCGCAGCGCGTCGCGGCGCATTCCGACGAGGTAGCCCTGATGGTGCGCACCGCGACCATCGAAATGCCCGATCCGACGCCGATGGAGCTGTTCGATCACGTCTACACCACGCCGCATCCGCTGATCACCACACAGCGGAAGGCATACGCGGAATACCTGGCAGGCGATCCCGGCTGGTCCTCCGCGCGATCGAAAGGAGCCCCCGGATGACAACCACCTTCGCCGCCGCACTCAACGCGGGCTTGCGCCGGGCGCTGGAAGACGACCCGAAGGTCGTGCTGATGGGTGAGGATATCGGCCGCCTCGGCGGAGTGTTCCGGGTGACCGATACGCTGCAGAAAGACTTCGGCGAGCATCGCGTCATCGATACACCGCTGGCCGAATCCGGCATTATCGGCACGGCTTTCGGTATGGCGCTGCGTGGCTATCGGCCGGTGTGTGAGATCCAGTTCGACGGCTTCGTCTATCCCGCGTTCGATCAGATCGTCTCACAGGTGGCCAAGATCAATTACCGGACGCGGGGAAAGGTCAACGCTCCCCTCACCATTCGCATCCCATTCGGTGGCGGCATCGGTTCGGTGGAGCATCATTCCGAATCTCCCGAAGTGTATTTCGCGCATACCGCGGGGCTGCGCGTTGTGGCACCGAGCAACCCCGCCGACGCGTATTCGATGATCCGGCAGGCGATCGCGCTGAACGACCCGGTGATCTTTTTCGAACCCAAGCGCAGATACTGGGACAAAACCGAGGTCGATTTCGCCGCGCTCGACCGGGACGGCGGGCTGCCACTGCATCGCGCCAGAGTGTGCCGCCCTGGTTCAGACGCGACTGTCGTCGCCTATGGCGGCACCGTGGCGACCGCATTGTCGGCCGCGGCTATCGCGACGGAGGAGGGCCATGCGCTCGAAGTGATCGACCTGCGCAGCCTCTCGCCGATCGACTTCGACACCATCGCGGAATCGGTCACCAAGACCGGGCGGCTGATCATCACGCATGAGGCGCCGGTATTCGCCGGGCTCGGCGCCGAGATCGCCGCGCGAATCACCGAACGCTGCTTCTACTATCTGGAGACTCCGGTCCTGCGCGTCGGCGGATTCGATATCCCCTACCCCCCGGCTAAGCTCGAAAAGCACCATCTGCCCGACCCCGACCGCATTCTCGACGCGGTCGACCGCTGCCTCGCTGCCTGAATCAGCGGCCGCCGTAGTGAGAGGTGCCCACGTGCCAGACCCCGCCAACCAAGATCTTCCTGACTCCGTGCTGGAGTTCCGGCTTCCCGATCTCGGGGAAGGTCTGACCGACGCCGAACTGGTGTCCTGGGCGGTCGAGGTCGGCGATACGGTGGAACTGAACCAGACCATCGCGGAGGTGGAGACGGCCAAGGCGGTCGTCTCCCTGCCATCGCCGTTCGCGGGCCGGATCACCGAATTGCTGGCCGAGCCCGGCGATACCGTCGCGGTCGGCGCACCGCTGATTCGCATCGAGCAGCAACGGAAAACCGGACCGGATGACACCGTGCGGGATACAGGCCGCACCTCGGTGCTGGTTGGTTACGGCCCCGATCACGAAGGGGTATCCCGACGAAGGGCCACCCCGGCCGAACCACCGCCGGACGTTTCGCGGTCCATCGGCACGGTGGACAACACCACTACCGAGCCGCGGCCCGCTACCCCGGAGCCCACGGAACGGGTGGCGGCGACCCCGGCCGCGCGCAAACTGGCCCGCGAACTCGGTATCGATCTGTGGTTCATCGCCGGATCCGGGCCTGGTGGCGCGGTCACCGCCGACGATGTGCGCGACGCGGTACCCGTCTCATCGCCGCGCCAGGCGGAGCGGGCCGCGACAGCACCGGCTCCCACCGACCCGGTCGGCGGGATCACCGGTCCGACCGCACGCGAAGTCCGCACTCCGATCAGTGGCATCCGCAAACGCACCGCGACGGCGATGCTCACCAGCGCCCGCACTATCCCACAGGCCAGCGCTTTCGTCACAGTGGACTGCACCGTCTCGATGGAACTGCTCGACCATCTGCGCGGCACCGCATCCTGCGCTGAGCTGCCCCTGACCCCACTGGTGTTGGTGGCGAAGGCGGCGTTGGCCGCGCTCACCGATTTCCCAGGGATCAACGCCGTCTGGGACGAAGCCGGCCAGGAGATCGTCACCAAGCACTCTGTGAATCTCGGCATCGCGGTGGCCACCGACCGTGGCCTACTTGTACCGAACGTCAAAGAGGCGCAGACCGCGAGCCTTCGTGAGCTCGCCCGCGAGATCGACTGGCTGGCCGATACCGCCCGCGCGGGCAAGGCCACCCCCGCCGATCTCCGCGGCGGCACATTCACCATCACCAATATCGGGGTATTCGGTGTGGATGCCGGGGTACCGCTGGTCAATCCGGGTGAGGCGGCGATCCTGTGTCTCGGTGCGATCCGCAAGCGGCCGTGGGTGTTCCGGGACGAGCTCGCGGTCCGCTGGGTAACCACGCTCGGTATCAGCTTCGACCACCGGATCATCGACGGTGAACTGGCCTCCCGCTTCCTCGCCTGCGTCGCGGCACTGCTAGAGGATCCCCTCACCTTGCTCACCAGGCTGTGATGCCACTGCCGCGACCGTATCGGCTCCACCTGGAATCACACCGTCCCCGCAACCGCGGCTGATGGCACACCGCCGATCAGCGGACCGGGTACGGACTACTCGAATAACGGTTCTACTACAGAAAAGAACTCCGCTGAGCCGTCCATGGATATCAGTCGGTAACAAGCGCCTCTGCGGCGGTGCGGATCACGCTCGGGATCTCGACCGGTTTACGAGACTCGGCGTCCACGTAGACATGTACGAAGGTGCCGGTCGCGACCATTTCCAGCGCATCGTCGTCCACCCGGAAGATGGCCATATCGTAGGTGATGCTGGAACGGCCGAGCCGCGCTACGCTCAGGCCGACCTGCAACTGGTCCGGGAAGCTGATCGAATCGAGATACTGGCATGCGGTCTGCGCGACCACGCCGAGCGCGGGCAACGTGCGAATATCGATACCGGTGGCATCCATCAACCACGCGTTGACCGCGGTGTCGAAGTACGAGTAGTACATCACGTTGTTCACATGCCCGTAGTGGTCGTTATCGGCCCACCGGGTCGGCATCGGCCAGAGCACCGGATACTGCTGCTGTGTCACCCGGCCGACGATAGCTCAGTCGCGGATACGCCTTGCCGGTGGTCGCGTGGGGAGATACCGAAGTGGCGTTTGAACGCGGTACTCAGCGCGAAGGCGCTGCCGTAGCCGACCTTCATGGATCGGGTCCGTGGAAGATCGCGACGTCACCGGCCGCCAGTTGCCGTGGCACACCTGCGCTGTCGGTGATCCAGGCACCGCCGCGGATCAGCGACAGCACGGTCGGCGCGGCTTCGTCCTGAATACGCAACGACCACGGTGGATTCAATAATGAACACATCAGGAACGCGCCACGGGCACGCGGACCGTCGAGTGCATCCGCACCTGAAAAGTAGACAATCAGGCATGATCGTGAATAGCCCGACTACATTCCGCCTCGCCGAGGCCGAATAGCTGGACAACCGATACACCTGGGCAAATAGAGTGGACCTCATGCCGAACACTGCCACTGATCAGCATCGTGTTCTCGTTGCGGGCGGCACCGGCAAGACCGGCAGCCGTATTGTGGCCCGGCTACGGGCAGGCGGGTACCCGGTCCGAGTCGGCTCCCGTACCACCGATATCCCATTCGACTGGGCCGATCCAAGCACCTGGACCGAGGCCATGGCCGGTGTGCGCGTCGCCTATCTCGCATTCCAACCAGATCTCGCGATCGCGGGAGCCGCCGAAGCGATCCGCGCGTTCGCTGCTGCCGCCGGGCACGCGGGTGTACGTAAGCTGGTGCTGCTGTCCAATCGCGGCAGTGCGGAGACCGTGCAGTGCGAGCAGATGGTACGGGAATCCGGCTTGGACTGGACCATCCTCCGCGGCAGTTTTTTCGCACAGAACTTCAGCGAAGGCTCACTCACCGAGCAGATCCTGGCCGGAACGGTCGCGCTGCCGGTCAACGATGTGCCGGAACCGTTCGTCGACGTCGATGACATCGCCGACGTCGCCGTCGCCGCGCTCACAACGGATGAGCACAACAGCGAGATCTACGAGCTGACCGGCCCACACGCGATGACTTTCACCGAAGCGGTCGCGCAGATCGCCACCGCCACCGGGAGACCGATCGCTTTCGTGCCGATCTCCCGTGCGGATTTCGCCGCCGGGCTGACCGCGCATGGCGTACCCGCCGATATGGTGAACGTGCTGGATCATGTGTTCAGCACTCTGCTCGACGGTCGCAATGCCGAGCCGATGGACGGGGTACGCCGCGCGCTGGGCAGAGAACCGAAGAGTTTCACCGACTATGTCACAAGGACAGCGGCCGCCGGAGTCTGGAACACCTCAACGCAATTATGACGATGCCGCTCCACCGATAACTCGATGGAGCGGCATCGCTGTGCGAAACGCTGAGATCCGAAACTGCTGGTCTACAACACCTTCAGTTCCTCGGTAACCGCCCCGACGGATTTCTTCGCATCGCCGAACAGCATGGCGGTGTGATCGGCGTAGAACAGCGGATTGTCGATACCGGCGAAACCGGAGTTCATCGAACGCTTGAGCACGATGACGCTCCTGGCCTGGTCGACGTTGAGCACCGGCATACCGTAGATCGGGCTGGAGGCGTCTTCCCTGGCCGCCGGATTGGTGACGTCATTGGCGCCGATCACCAAGGCGACATCGGTACGGCCGAACTCACCGTTGATCTCGTCCATTTCCTTGAGCGCGTCATAGGACACTTCGGCCTCGGCGAGCAGCACGTTCATATGGCCGGGCATACGGCCCGCGACCGGGTGGATGGCGTACTTGACCTCCACCCCCTTGGCCTCCAGCAATGCCGCCATCTCCTTGACCGCGTGCTGCGCCTGCGCGACGGCCATACCGTAGCCGGGGACGATGATGACCTGATTGGCATACGCCATCTGGATCGCGGCGTCCGCGGCCGAGGTGGCCTTGGCCTGCTTCTGCTCCCCGTCCCCGCCGCCGACGGCCGCACCGCCGCCACCGAATCCGCCCGCGACGATGGCCGGGATGGACCGGTTCATCGCCTTGGCCATCAAATTGGTCAGGATGCTGCCGGACGCGCCGACGATCATGCCCGCGACGATCATCGCGGTGTTGTTCAGCGCCAGACCGGCGGCCGCGGCCGATAAACCGGTCAGGGCGTTGAGCAGCGAGATGACCACGGGCATATCCGCGCCGCCGATCGGCAGCACCACCATGAGTCCGAGCACACCGGCCAGTACCAGTACCGCGATCATCCACAGCTGCGATACCCCGTCACCCGTGGCACCGATGCCGATCACCACCGCGGCGGCGATCGCGCCGAGCAGCAACAACAGATTCAGCGGCTGCTGCAGTTTGCCGACCCCGATCGGACGCCCTGGCAGGATCTCCTGCAATTTGCCGAACGCGATCAGCGAACCCCAGAACGACACCGAGCCGATGATCGCCGCGAACAGCGAACCGATCACGATATGTACGGTCGGTTCCTCTTCGAGGTGTGAGAAGCCCTCGGAATTGATGAACTCCGACCATGCGATCAGGGCGACCGTGCCACCGCCGACACCGTTGAACGCGGCCACCAGCTGCGGCATCGCGGTCATCTTGGTGTAGCGGGCTGGCGGCACGCCGAGGACCACACCGACCACGAGACCGGCGATGATCAGAATCCAGTTGCTGGTGTGCCGGATCGAGATCAGTGTCGCCACCACCGCGATCGCCATACCCACCGCGGCGATCTGGTTACCGCGCACCGCGCTCTTCGGGCCGGTCAAACCCATCAGCCCGTAGATGAACATCGAGAACGCCACGATGTAGAGGCCGTTGACCAGGTAGGTCACATTATCGAAGGTATGCATCAGATATCGGCCTTCTCGGCGGTCGTGCCGCTGTCCTTCTTACCGGTGTCTTTTTTGGCCTTGAACATGCCGAGCATGCGGTCGGTGACCACGAAGCCACCGATGACGTTCAGAGTTCCGAAGACCACCGCGACGAACAGAATCACCTGGGTCAGGATCGAGGGATCCTGCTTATTGCCGAGGGTGACCAGCGCACCGAGCACCACGATGCCGTGAATGGCATTGGTGCCCGACATCAGCGGGGTGTGCAAGGTGTTGGGCACCTTGGAGATCACGGCGAAACCGACGAACCCGGACAACACCAGGATCGCGATATTCGCCAGCAGTTCGGTGTACATCAGTCCTCCACCTCACGCGTGACGCAGGAATCCGCCAGCACCTGATCGCTGAAGTCCGGTGCGAGCTTGCCCTCGACCAGCATCAACTCCAGCAGTGCCGCAATGTTCTTCGAGTACAGCTCGCTGGCGTGTTCGGGCATGGTCGCAGGCAGGTTCAGCGGCGAGGCGATGGTCACCTCGTGTTCGACCACGGTCTCGCCCGGCTCGGTCAGTTCGCAGTTGCCGCCGGTCTCCCCGGCCAGATCCACGATCACACTGCCAGGCTTCATGCCCTCCACCGCCGCGGCGGTCACCAAACGCGGCGCGGGACGGCCTGGCACCAGCGCGGTGGTGATCACCACGTCGAAGCCCTTGATCGCCTCTTCCAGCGCTTGCTGCTGCGCGGCTTTCTCCTCTTCGGTCAGCTCCCGCGCATAGCCGCCCTCACCGGCGGCGGCGATCCCGAGATCCAGCCACTGCGCGCCGACCGAGCGCACCTGATCGGCCACTTCGGGCCGTACGTCATAACCGGTGGTCCGGCCACCGAGACGCTTGGCCGTGGCCAAGGCCTGCAGACCGGCGACGCCGACCCCGAGCACCAGCACCGTCGCGGGCTTCACCGTGCCCGCCGCGGTGGTCAGCATCGGGAAGAACCGGGTCGATTCCGATGCCGCCAACAGCACCGCCTTATAGCCGGCCACATTCGCCTGCGAGGACAACGCGTCCATCGCCTGCGCGCGCGAGATCCGCGGAATCGCTTCCACCGCGAAGGCCCGTACCCCCGCGGCTCGCAACGCATCGATCTGATTGTCCGCGTCGCGCGGCGCCAGGAACCCGATCAGGGTCTGTCCCGCTGATAATTTCCGCACTTCGTCGGTATTGGGCGGGGCCACTTTGACGACCACATCGGCCGACCAGGGATCGCCGATCGAGGCGCCCGCTTCGGTATAGGCGCGGTCCGGAATCAGCGCGCCCTGGCCGGCACCGGGCTCGACGACGATCTCGACGCCCTGCCCGAGCAGACTCGTAATGACCTTCGGCACCAATGCGACACGTCGTTCGCCCGCGTTGGACTCGCGAACGACCCCGACACGCGCGCCACGTAGCGACGAATCGCCAACGCTCTGCGTTGTCTCCACTTGTCAGACTTCCTTTTCGTGCTGAGCTTCAGGCAATAGGTAGACGACAGGACGTTATTACTGTCGGGTAAGTTACTCGAATCCTCGCAACTGTACCCGGCACGCGGTGAGCAGAGCCGAGACGCCCGTCACACATGCTGAGTGGATCGTACCGATACACCCGATTTCCGGGTCTACATAAAGCGGTCGACAGCCACCGAGCTTCGACTCATGTACTCAGTTCTCGATACGCAGTTGGCCGCACTCACTACATCCGTCCACGGCACGCTCACCTGCCAGATTACAAAATTCCTGGTAGTCACGCCCAGCAGAGGAAAGCGCGGCCCACCTGTGTTCGGAGCACACCGCGCTAGCCCCGATCGCGCCCGGTTTCGCGGCCCCACCGCAAGCAGATCGTCACCTCGGACAACAGGAATGAGCACGTACCGAGAAACCCATCGCTCATCCCACGGCCCTGGCGGTGACCACAAGCCCGGCGTGTCGCCGAGTGATGACGCAATCGGGCTCGATCCACGCCGAGGGCTGTTCCACTCGGCTCTTACGCCGTATGGTCCAGCATGTGAACGACTGCGTCTTCTGCCGCATCGCGGCAGGCGAAGCCCCAGCGACAAAGGTGTATGAGGACGACACCCTCTGCGCGTTTCTCGACATCCGGCCGATCACCCGCGGCCACACACTGGTAATACCCAAACAGCACGCCGCGGAGCTGGAGGACCTCGACGCCGAGCTCGGCGCGCGGATCTTCCGCACCGGACATCGGCTCGCACTGGCTATCCGGCGCAGCAGCCTTGCCACGGACGGGGCCAACCTGGTGCTCAACGATGGCACGGCCGCCTTCCAAACCGTCCCGCATGTGCATCTACATGTCGTCCCCCGCAAGCATGGCGATATCCTGCGGTTCGCCAAGGGTTTTCTGCTGCGGCGCTCGCATGACCCAGTCGGCACAGCCGCCGCTATAAGAGCCGGTATGGCGGCATTGGACAACGAGGGCGAAGACCCGGAAGAGAGAGTCGACCGATGACCGAGACAATGGACCGGACCGCGCAGATCAGCCTGCTGTCGGAGCAGTGGGACAGGATCGAAGCCCTGGTCTCCACCCTGGACGAAGCACACTGGCGCACCCCGTCACCGCTGCCGGGCTGGACTGTGTTCGATATCGTCGCGCACATCATCGGCACCGAATCCTGGCTGCTCGGCGATCGCCCGCCCGCACACGACCCGACCAAGGTCAAGACCGACGTACGCACCCTCCCTCATGTGCGCAACGAGACCGCGGTACTCAACGAGATCTGGGTGGACCGGCTGCGTCCCCTGCCCGGCGCCCGGCTGCTCGAGCTCTACCGCGAGGTCATCGACCGCAGGCTCACCGTGCTCAGGGCGATGAGCGACGCCGAATGGGAGAAGGAAACCAACTCGCCGGTCGGACAGGTGAGCTATGGCAGGTTCATGCGAGTGCGGTTGTTCGACTGCTGGATACACGAACTCGATATCGCCGACGCACTCGGTACCCGAGTCGCGGAGGGTGGGCAGTGCGGGGAGCTGGCCTTCGCCGAATTCGCAGGCAATATCCCGCGCACAGTGGTCAAGAAGGGCGGGGCGCCGGACGGATCGCGAATCACCTTCGTACTGAGCGGGCCGCTGGCCAGGACCCTGCACATCCAGGTAACGGGCCGGGCGAGCTACGTCGACGCGTTCGACGAGCCTGCCACGGTCGAAATCAGCATGGACAGCGGACTTTTCGTAAGACTCGGCGGCGGAAGGACCACCGCCGAGAAGCACCTCGACGAGATCACCATCACCGGCGATACCGAACTCGGACAGCAGGTGGTTCGCCACCTGACCTTCACGCTCTGAGACAAGCCGATGCGACTGTTTCTGTCCAGCTACCGTTTCGGAGCGCACTACGACCGGCTGCTCGCCCTGGCGGGCCCGCCAGGGCCCGTCGCGATGATCGGAAATGCTTGTGACGCATGGCCTGAAGCGCGGGTGGCGGCAGCCACCAGCGATATGGTTCTGTTACGCGATCTCGGGTACGTCCCGACAGAACTCGACCTGCGCGAGTTCGTCGGACGTACCGCGGAATTGGCTCGCAGGCTGGCCGATTTCCCGCTGGTGTGGGTGCGCGGCGGGAACACTTTCGTACTGCGTGCCCAGTTCGCCCGTAGCGGAGCGGATCGGGTGCTCACCCAACTGCTCGCCGACAACGCACTGGTCTACGCGGGGTACAGCGCGGGCGCGTGTGTGCTCACCCCGGATCTGCACGGCATCGAGTCCGTCGATGATCCGGCCGAAGTAGCTCCGGTCTGCGGCATCGAACCGCAATGGGATGGACTGGGTTTGGTCGATCGCGCCATTGTGCCGCATATCGATTCCACGATCGATCCGGACGGTGGCTGCGATCGGCTCGCCGCCCGCTACCGGGCCGAGGGCATCGCGCACTGGGCGCTCACCGACGACGACGCCATCGTCGTCGACGGAGCACGGACCGAGGAACTGTGCACTCGGGCAACGCCATGAATGCCTCATCCGCCGCGCCCGAGTGCGCGGCGGATGAGCAGGTGTACCCGGACCGGTGGGTCCGCTCAGCCGATATGCGCCTGAGCAGACCCGCCCACAGCGCGATCCAGATCCGACCATGCCGCAAGACACCGCCGCCGGGTGACATCATCAGCCGTGGCCAGCAGTGCTTCCAATAGATCAAGTGGATCGCGGCGCCAGCTGTCGGCCAGCTCGGCGAGTATCTCCTTACCGAAGAGGCCGGAACGATCCAGCGCGGTCAGCCATTCACTGTGTTCACCCGCGTGCATCCGGCGCAACATATCGGGGTCGATGCCACCGTCGACGAATTCACCGGAGAATATCTCGGCGACCAATTCCCGGCGACCGTATTGTCCACCCTGCATCTGTTCCATCCCTTCGAGTGATATGCGTGGTACCCGCAACACGGAGCAAACCGCATGACTGGCGACGCCGAATGGGATGGCGCCGGGCTAACTCGATACCCCTTACGGTCAAACCCCTCTCCGGCATTGTGGCCCGTTACGAGCAGGAATGCCACTGGGGCAGGCGACATCACATTTCGGTTCGCCCACCCATTACCCGCGATAACACAGGAAAATCAGCAAATATCGGGCATAAGGGTTAGCGTGAAAGGTGTGGACGTGGATGATCTGATCGCCTGCCTCCCCGCCGGCGCGGTGCTCACCGACCCCGCGCTGCTCGCGAGCTACCGGCAGGACTGGGCGCGTGATCCGGACGCAGGCACCGCCCGCGCCGTAGTGCGTGCCACCGGCACCGACGATGTGGCCGCGACGCTGCGCTGGGCCACCACCCACGGTGTCCCGGTGATTCCGCGTGGTGCCGGATCCGGGCTTTCCGGCGGTGCGACGGCCGTCACCGGGGCAATCGTGCTGAGTACCGAACGAATGCGCGCCATCTCGGTCGATCCCGTAACCCGGACCGCGGTGGTACAGCCAGGGCTGCTCAACGCGGAAGTCAAACAGGCGGTCGCCGCGCACGGCCTGTGGTATCCACCTGACCCTTCGTCTTTCGAGATCTGCTCGATCGGCGGCAACGCTGCCACCAATGCGGGTGGGCTGTGCTGTGTGAAGTACGGCGTGACAACCGATTACGTCCTCGGCATGGAAGTGGCGCTTGCCGACGGCACCGTAGTACGACTCGGCGGCCCACGACTGAAGGACTCGGCGGGCCTGTCGCTGACCAAACTGTTCGTCGGCAGTGAGGGCACGCTCGGCGTGATCACCGAACTGACCCTGCGGCTGCTTCCCGCGCAGCCACCACAGAGCACCGTCGTGGCGACCTTCGGCACGCTCACCGCGGCGACCGAGGCGATCCTGGCGATCACCGGCGAGCTGCGACCGTCGATGCTCGAATTCATGGATTCGGTATCGATCAACGCCGTGGAGGACGAGTTACGAATGGGCTTGGACCGCACCGCGGCCGCACTACTGGTCGCACGTTCCGACGCTCCCGGTGAATTCGCCAGGCGTGAGGCCGAGATCATGGCAACGGCCTGCGAGAAGGCCGGAGCGGCAGAGGTTTTTCGCACCGATGACCCCGATGAAGGCGAAGCATTCTCCGCGGCAAGGCGTTTCGCCATTCCCGCCGTGGAGAAACTGGGTCCGCTGCTGCTGGAAGACGTCGGGGTACCGCTGCCCCGGCTCGGCGACCTGGTCACCGGCATCGCCGCGATCGCGGAGCGCAACGAGGTGACGGTATCGGTGATCGCGCACGCGGGCGACGGCAATACCCACCCGCTGATCGTGCACGATCCCTCCGATCCGGACCACGCCGCGCGAGCGCACCGCGCCTTCGGCGAGATCATGGACTTGGCCATCGCCCTCGGCGGCACCATCACCGGCGAGCACGGCGTCGGCCGATTGAAGAAGGCCTGGCTGCCCGATCAACTCGGCCCCGATGTCATGGACTTGACCCGGCGTATCAAAGACGCGCTCGACCCGAACGGGATACTCAATCCCGGCGCGATCCTCTGACGCCCCCTGGAACATTTCCCGCGGGCAAGGAGTTCTCCTGAATATGACGACCAGGCTGGAGCACAACGTCGCCGACACCCGTTTCGAGATCTACCTCGATGACACTCTCGCCGGGTATGCCGACTACGCCGAACGCGAAGCCCCCAAGGTCCGCGACTTCCACCACACCATGACCTTCCCGGAGTTCCGTGGCCGTGGCGCAGCCGCCGAGCTCGTGCGGTACGCCCTCGACGACTCCCGCGCCTCGGGCTTCTCCGTCATCCCCACCTGCTGGTACGTAGAGAAGTACATCGCCGAACACGCCGAATACGCCGACCTGGTGAATAGGGCATAACCGCTGGCCCGTGATCGCGGCCAAGACCTACCCGAATGCGGTGCCGGTGATTATCGGAGTATTCGGTCGCTATATTGGTGCAGGCCGCAGACCTCGTGTCGTATCTGCACTACCGGATGAGACGGACGACGATCACCGATGAGCGCGCCAAGAAGACCAACGAGATGCTGTGGTCGACAGTCGAGCCCAATGTCTTCTCTCGGTACATGTGGTGCCCCTGACGCACGACGACCCCGCTAATAGGCGTAGCGGGGTCGAAGGCTAATCGGAATCCACTGAGGATATCCTGCTACTCAAGCTAGCACGATCGTCATGCCGATCGCGAGAGTTTCACGCTACCTACGTAGTAAGCGCAGAACACGATCGACAGGACGTTCGGGTGGCCGGTACTTCTCGGCGGTCTGGCGAAGGCCCGAGAAGCGGTCCAGGCACGCCCGAACATCCGGCGATCTAGAAAAACATCACTTGAGCAGGGCGCGCGACATGACCAGGCGCTGGATCTGGTTGGTGCCCTCGTAGATCTGGGTGATCTTGGCGTCGCGCATCATGCGCTCCACCGGGAAGTCGGTGGTGTAGCCGGCGCCGCCGAACAGCTGCACCGCGTTGGTGGTGACTTCCATGGCGACATCGGAGGCGAAGCACTTGGCGGCGGCGGAGATGAAGCCGAGGTTCTGCTCGCCGCGCTCGGCACGAGCGGCCGAGCTGTAGACCATCAGGCGGGCGGCTTCGATCTTCATGGCCATATCGGCGAGCATGAACTGGGTGTTCTGGAAGTCGGCGATCGACTTGCCGAACTGCTTGCGATCCTTGGTGTAGGCGATCGCCGCGTCCAGTGCGCCCTGGGCCAGACCGACGGCCTGCGCGCCGATGGTCGGGCGGGTGTGGTCGAGGGTTTGCAGTGCGGTCTTGAAACCGGTGCCCGGCTCGCCGATGATGCGATCACCCGGCACTCGGCAGTTCTCGAAGTACAGCTCCGCGGTGGGCGAGCCCTTGATGCCGAGCTTGTGCTCCAACGGGCCGACCACGAAGCCTTCGTCATCCTTGTGCACCAGGAAAGCGGAGATACCGTTGGCGCCCTTATCGGCGTCGGTCACGGCCATCACGGTGTACCAGGAGGACTGGCCGCCATTGGTGATCCAGCACTTGGAACCGTTGATGATCCAGTCGTCGCCCTCCTGCTTGGCCCTGGTACGCATACCTGCCGCATCCGAGCCCGCCTCGCGCTCGGACAGCGCGTAGGAGGCCATCTCGCCGTTGACGATATCGGAGAGCACCTTCTGCTTGAGCTCTTCCGAACCGTTCAGGATCATTCCCATGGTTCCGAGCTTGTTGACCGCGGGGATCAGCGAGGACGACCCACATACCCGGGCCACCTCTTCGATCACGATGCAGGTGGCCACCGAATCGGCACCCTGGCCGCCATATGCCTCCGGCACATGCACGGCGTTGAAGCCGGAGGCGTTGAGCGCGGTCAGCGCCTCCTCCGGGAACCGGGCAGCACCGTCGACGTCTTTGGCGTGCGGGGCGATCTCCTTCTCCGCGAGAGCGCGGATCGCGGCACGCAACTCATCGTGGAAGTCCTCCAGCTTGAAAAGGTCGAAATCGGGGTTTCCCGCCATCGGATTCACTCCTGGTCTTCGGTGATGGTTTTCGGTGGTGGTCCTCGGCACAGGCCACTGAATTCCCCTGAGCGAATCCAGTACAGTGCCAGCATAACGGCACCGAGTGCCAGCATATAGGCAATTATACGCATCGGGATTACGATCACATGCGGAGACGATATGGCACTCGGTGTCAGACCGGGGCAGTGTCAGAGCTGGGCATGGCAGGCTCTGTGATATGTCGAGCGCACGCCACTCCGGTCTATACCACAGCCCACCCAGGTCACAGTGCCGCGAGTTTGCGGGCGAGCAGTTCAGCGACCTGCCCCGGCGCGGCGTCACGGGGAAATACCGCGACCACCATTTCCTCGGCGTTCGCCGGGCGGGCGGCGCCGCGCGGAAGCACAGCCAGTTCCCGGCGTAGATCCGCGGCGCTCGCCGCCGATTCGCCGCGTACCATCCGGCGCAGCAGGTAGTTGTGCGTCGCCGTGACGGACGCGGTGAACTGCACCCTGGCCAGATCCGGCACATCCGGCAGCCGCTCCCGCAGGTAATCGGTGAACAACCGCTGGTAGCGGAATACCGTGACGATCTCCCGTTCCCGCAAGGTCGGCACCCGGCGCACCAGCTGGTAGCGCCGCGCCGCGATCTCCCGCCACTGGGTGAACCGCTCGAATACACCGACCGCCGCCACACATACCGCCTCCCACGGGTCCTCCCGCGCGGCCGACAGGTACTCCTGAGCTCGGGCCAGCTGGTATTCGTGATCGGCGAAGACCACGTCTTCCTTCGCGCGGAACTGCCGGAAGAATGTCCGCCGGGAGATCCCGGCGGCTTCGGCGATCTCGTCCACCGTCGTCGCCTCGTACCCCTTCTCGGCGAACAACCGCAGTGCTTGATCCACCACCGTAAGCCGGAAATGCGCGGTGTCGTCCCCACCTCTGGGGCGGGTGATATCGCCAGTCGTCACAGACTCACCGTAGCCAGGCACTACCCGCCCGGAGCCGCACGGTTCGGTGCGCGCGGCGGCCGGACCCCCTGGCAGGTGCACCCGGCAGCTTCCCGCTCAACCCAGGAGCTCGGCGCGCAGAGCGTCGTCCTTGTCCGAGACCATCTGTTCGAGTCCGGCCTGGAACTGTTCCATGCGGTCCCGCAGGGCGGGGTCGTGTGCGGCGAGGATACGCACGGCGAGCAGACCAGCATTACGGGCGCCGCCGATAGAAACGGTGGCCACGGGAACACCGGCGGGCATCTGGACGATGGACAGCAGCGAGTCCATCCCGTCGAGATATTTGAGCGGTACCGGGACCCCGATCACCGGCAGCGGGGTTGCCGAAGCGACCATACCGGGCAGATGAGCCGCGCCGCCCGCGCCTGCGATGATGATCTTCAGCCCACGGCCCGCGGCGGCGCGCGCGTAGTCCAACATGCGCTGCGGAGTACGGTGTGCGGAGACCACCCCGACCTCGAAACGAATCCCGAACTCGGCCAATGCTTCCGCGGCGGCCTCCATGGTCGGCCAGTCGGAGTCGCTGCCCATGATCAGGCCGACCGCCGGGGTCACAGCCTCTGCTTCACTCATGCGGATCCCATCCGTCCGTCCACACCGCGTGCGACATCCAATGCGCCGCTCGCTCTGCCTTTTCCCTGACCTCGGCCACATCGTCGCCGAGGATGTTGATGTGCCCGATCTTGCGTGCCTGGCGCTCGGTTTTGCCGTACAGATGCACCTTCGCCTCTGGCATTCTGGCGAACAGGTGGTGCAGCCGCTCGTCCATCGACATGGCCGGGGCCTGCGGCGCACCGAGGATATTGGCCATGACGGTGACCTCGGCCAGCGGTGTGGTATCACCGAGCGGGTAATCCAGCACCGCGCGCAGATGCTGCTCGAACTGTCCGGTACGGGCACCGTCCATCCCCCAGTGCCCGGAATTGTGCGGACGCATGGCCAGCTCGTTGACCAGCAATTCCCCGCCTTCGGTCTCGAATAGCTCCACCGCCATCACACCGGTGACACCGAGGCGCTCGGCGAGGTTCAGCGCCATGGTCTCCGCCGTCGTAGCCGTATGCTCCGGCAGCTCGGGCGCAGGCGCGATCACCACCGCGCACTGCCCGTCACGTTGCACTGTCTGTACGACCGGCCAGGTCGCCGCCTGCCCGAACGGCGACCGAGCCACCATCGCCGACAGCTCTCGCTTCAGGTCGATCTTCGCCTCCGCGAGTAACTGGACACCGCCTGCGAGCTGTTCGGCAACGATCGCCTCGGCCGCTGCGGCGGAATCCGGCATCCACACACCCCGCCCGTCGTAGCCGCCACGCACCGCTTTCACCACGATGCGCCACCGGTGCTCCTGACCGAATCTCACCACGTCGGCCACCGAGGTCACCGGGGTGAACGCGGGCACAGGCAGTCCCAGCTCCAGCAAGGTAGTGCGCATCGCCAGCTTGTCCTGTGCGTAGACCAGGGCCGACGGCGGCGGCTGCACGTTGACACCCTCGGCGACCAGTGCCCGCAAATACTCGGTCGGTACATGCTCGTGATCGAAGGTCAGCGCGTGCGAGCCGACCGCGGCCTTGCGCAGCGCGGCCAGATCGGCATGGCTGCCGAATACCACCTCGGAGCTCACCTGCGCGGCCGGATCCTCTGGACGCTCAGCGAGCACCCGCAACCGCTGCCCCAGCGCGATCGCCGCCTGGTGGGTCATACGGGCCAGCTGGCCGCCACCGATCATGGTGACGGTGGGCATTGCCGATGGATCGAAGGAACGAGCACTCACATCGGACAATATTGTCATGTCCGAGACGAATGACCGGTACCGGTACACTCCGCTGTTGTGTCTATCGTCGACGGCGTGGTCAGCGTCCTCCCCGAGCCGCTGCAGGATATCGCATACCGGCATCGGGAGTTGATCAAGTTCGCGATCGTCGGCGCGACCACCTTCGTGATCGATAGCGGCATCTTCTACCTGCTGAAATGGACGGTACTCGCGGAGAAGCCCGTTACGGCCAAGATCATCTCCGGCATCATCGCGGTGATCGCCTCCTACATCCTGAACCGGGAATGGTCGTTCAAGAACCGGGGCGGACGTGAGCGGCATCACGAAGCGCTGTTGTTCTTCGGTGTCAGCGGTGTCGGTGTTGTCCTGGCCTTCACCCCGCTGTGGATCTCCAGCTATGTCTTCGACCTGCGCCAACCCAATGTGAGCTTCACCGTCGAGAACATCGCGGATTTCATCAGCGCCTTCATCATCGGCAACCTGCTGCAGATGGCCTTCCGGTTCTGGGCGATGCGCCGCTGGGTCTTCCCGGACGAGATGAACGAAATCGTCGCGGAGTTCGAGGATCTGATGGAGGAGGAACTCGGCCGCGGCTGAACCACCCGACTCACCGTGGTTCGGAAACCACCGAGTTGAGTGCCCTGACCTTCGAGGACCCGAGGAACACCGCGAACAGCGCGGGCTTGCGCCGCTGCAATTCCAGCCGCCCGCCGTCCGCCTCGATCAGCGCCCGCGCGAGTGCCAGCCCCACCCCGGTAGAACCGCCCCCGGAGAAGCCACGATCGAAGATATGCGGCGCCAATTCATCGCGCACACCGCCGCCCTCATCGGCGACCTCGACGCACACCAGTGGTTCACGGCCGGTTCCCGGCAACACCGAACGCACCGATACCGTGCAGGTCCCACCGCCGTGCATGAGCGCATTGTCCACCAGCACCGTTACCGCCTCACGCAACCGGGAACCGGTGATCGGCGCGCACAGTGACTGGTCACCGGTCAGGGCCAGGGTCCGCCCCGCCTCGGTGAAGGGGTGGGTCCATTCGGTGACCACACCACGCAGCTCGTCCATCACCGGCACCGGATCACGGTCGGCCGCGTCCTCGTCACGGGAGGTGCGCACCAAATCGTCGATCGCGTCGGTGAGCCGGTCCACCTGGGCCATCGCCTCCTCTGCCTCGTGCACCACCTCCGGATCGGTATGCGCGGACAATTCATCGAGGCGCAGCCGCACGGCGGTAAGCCTGCTGCGCAATTGATGGGAGACATCGGCGACGAGAGCGTGTTCGCGCTGGAGCCTGCCCGCGATCTCCACAGTCGCCGAGTCGAGCACATCGGAGACCCGGTCCAGTTCGGCGATACCGTGTCTGCGCGGATCGGGCCGGAAATCCCCCATCGCCAACCGCGCGGCACGCGCCGCGACATCACGCAGCGGATCGGCCACCCGGCGGGCGGTGACCACCGCGACCGAGAAAGCCGCGGCCAACGAGGCGAGCACCGCCAAAGCCACCACCGCGACCGCTTGGCGCTGCATGGCATGCATCGGCGCCGCGGGCACTTCCAAACGCAGTGATCCGGATGTGCCCATCGACAGCGACTCCACCAGCGGTTCCGGTACCTCCGCCACCCCGACATCCCGGCGGGCAGTACCGTCGCGCGCCGACGGATAGACGATGGTGAGCCTGCCGTTGTCGGGTACCAGCGGCGCTATCGAACGGACGTCCAGCTCGCCGAGTACCGTGCCGTCGGCACGCTCCTGCGCGATGATCTCCGCGGCGATCCGGTCCAGCCGGTTCTGCAGATCGTTACGGGTGATGTCCTCCACCCACAACCAGGCCGTGTAGACGAGCGGCACGCCGAGTATCACCGTAGTGAGAGTCAGCACGGTGAGCATCGAACGCAGGATGCGGCGGCGCACGTCAATCGGTATTCAGCCGGAATCCGACTCCCCGCACGGTGACGAGGCGCCGTTCGGCCAGCGGCCCCTCGTCCCCGATCTTGCGGCGTAGCCACGACATATGCATGTCCAGGGTCTTGGATCCGCGCAGCTCGGCATCACCCCACACTTCGCGCAGGATAGTCTCCCGCGGCACCACCTGACCCGCCCGATCGATCAGCACTTTCAACAGCTCGTATTCCTTGTTGGCCAAGTTGATTTCGACTCCGTTGACCAGCACCCGCCGTGCCGCCGGTTCCAGGCGGATACCGCCGACCTCGACCGTATCGTCCCCTGGCCCACTGCGCCGCAATAATGCTCGCACCCTGGCGAGGAGTTCGGCGAGCCGGAACGGCTTTCCGACGTAGTCGTCGGCGCCCGCGTCCAGCCCGACGACGAAATCCACTTCGTCGGTGCGCGCGGTAAGCATCAGTACAGCCAGATCCGCTCCGCGAGCACGCACCTGACGGCATACCTCCAAGCCGTCCATGCCAGGCAGGCCCAGATCCAGGATGAGCAGATCGTGGCTGCCCTGCAATGCCTGCTGCAACACAGCGGGGCCGAAACTCTCGACGGTCACCGAATACCCCTCGCGGCTGAGCGCACGTGACAGCGGAGCAGCGATGGCCTCGTCATCCTCGGCCAGCAGTACAGCGGTCATACGCCCAGGTTACGGCTCACCGATAGGTGTGGCTGCCGTCCCGGCGCTCATCATGTCCGTTGTCCTGCTGGTCGACCTCGAAAACTTGGTGATACAGCAGTGAATGTACTCGCTGAACCGAAGGGATATCGTCGTATTCCAGTGGCTCCGAGGAGGCCGACTCGATGATCAGCGTCCCGGTCCCGAGCAACCGATCGAACAGTCCGTGCCGGAACTGAACACTGGAGATCCGGCTCATCGGGATATCGATGCCGCTGTGGGTGAGCACTCCCTCCCGCACCAGCATCCTACGGTTGGTGAGGATGAAATGTGTCGACTTCCAGCTGATTATCGGTGCGGCACAACGCCATCCGATCAGCACCAGATACACCACGAGCACCGCGATCAGCCAGGCCGAGCGGGTGGTGCCTTCGGTCTGGCGGGAGATGAACCCAGCCGCGAATCCCGCGAGCGCGGTGACGACGATGAGCGTCACGATCGGCAGAAAGAGCATCTTCCAATGCGGATGCCGATGGAGCAACAGCTGTTCGCCGGGCGCCAGCACGTCCTCCGGATAACCCATGCCAGGAACCCTACCGCGTAAAGATGCCTGGATGCCCGGCGCTACAGCGCGTCATACCGCGCAATCGGTTGCCTGCGTGTGACGATTCCGCGCAGCAGCTATCCATGCGAACCGGATTCAGTCCCGCCCGAGTGCGCAGCACAACGCCCGGCACACCATAATCGCCGATTCCGACCGTGGAGGAACGACTGACCATGGAACTGACCCAGCTGGAAATCCTGACCGAACTCGAACCAGTGGCCGAACAGAATCTCAACCGGCACCTGTCGATGGCGAAAGACTGGAACCCGCATGAATACGTCCCGTGGTCCGAAGGGCGCAATTTCGCCGCTATGGGAGGCAAGGACTGGGCTCCGGAGCAATCGCAACTGAGCGAGGTTGCCAAGGTCGCCATGATCACCAACCTGCTCACCGAGGACAATCTGCCCTCATACCACCGGGAGATCGCGCAGAATTTCCCCGAGGAGGGCCCTTGGTGCAGCTGGGTGGACCGCTGGACCGCCGAAGAGCACCGCCACGGCATCGTCATGCGTGACTATCTTGTGGTCACCCGCGGGGTGGATCCGGTCGCCCTCGAAGAGGCCAGGATGATCCACATGACCAACGGCGCCCAGTCACCGGAGGGCTGGGGCGGGTTCCTCCAGGGCATCGTCTATGTCACCTTCCAGGAGCTGGCGACACGGGTATCGCACCGCAATACCGGCAAAGCGTGCAATGACCCCATTGCCGAACGCATGTTGCAGCGCATCGCCACCGACGAAAACCTGCATATGGTCTTCTATCGCTCACTCTGCGGCGCCGCCCTCGATCTGGTGCCCGACCAGGCGATGGTCGCGCTCACCAAGGTCGTGACGAACTTCCAGATGCCCGGTATGGGTATGCCCGACTTCCGCCGCAACAGCGTGCTGATGGCCAAGTACGGCATCTACGACGTACGCCAGCATCTGGAGGAAGTCATGGGTCCGGTGCTCAAACAGTGGAACATCTTCGACCGATCCGATTTCGGGGCGCATGGTGAACAGGCGCGTGAGGAGCTCGGTCTGTTCATGGAGAAACTGGACAAGGATGTGCTCAAGTTCGAGGAGCAACGCGACCGCGCACTCGCCCGCGACGCCGCACGCGGCCTCACCCCGCACACCTGACTCCGCGTCGAACCGAGTAGTCAGTCCTGTGCGCGCAAGTGCGTGACATCGGCCGCTGATACCGCCTCGTCGTCGATGAGCAGGCGCCCGGCGTCGTCGATACCTTCGGCGACGCCGGTCAGCGTCCGACCGTCGGGTAACTCGGCACGGACCGTGGTGCCGATCGTGGCGCACCGCTCCCGATAGGCGACGGCCAGCTCGCCAGGCAGCCAATCCTTGTCCCGCCAGGCGGTGAAACGATGAGCGAACTCGGTCAGCAGCGCGCGGACGAGTACTGTGCGATCGGTCTGCTTCGCCTCGGCGAGCACGAGCGAGGTGGCATGCGGTACCGGTAGTTCCTCCTCGGTAAGGCTGACATTGAGCCCGATACCGACCACCACTATCGGTGCGGCGCCACCCGTCGCCACTTCGGCGAGGATGCCCGCGACTTTGCGCCCATCGATCAGCACATCATTGGGCCACTTCAGTTCCGCGGACACGCCCGCGGTAGCCCGCAGCGCGTCGACAACGGCAATGCCGGTGAGCAGCGACAGCCAGCCGAGCGCGGCCGGTGCGACCCCGTCCAGTTTCACCAACAGCGACATCGCGAGCTGCGCCCGTGGTGGGCTGACCCAGGCCCGCGCATGTCTGCCACGTCCGTGCGACTGACTCTCCGCCAGCAACACCGCGTTGCCGATATCCGGCTCCGTCGCGCGCGCGATCAGATCGGTATTCGTGGACCCGGTCGACTCCACTATGTCGATCCGGGAAAAGAACGACAGCTCAGGCGACTCGAGGAGACTGCGCCGCAATTGCTCTGCATCCAACGGTGGCCTCTGCACACCGGCAGGTTACCCACCATCCGAAGAGTTACCCGACCGAGCCGTACTCACAGGCAGTTCGGTCACGCACGACCACGCCGCCGAACTCGAAATGAGCCATGACCGAGCGGTCCGGGCAACACCGATAGGCGATACTCGTTATCCATAACGACACCTCGATGATCGACCAGCTGTTTCCCGTAGCCGAAGCGTGATCTAGCTGCGGTTTTCTACTCGTGGGTAGCCCGGTCTGGGTTACCGGGACGCACTGGCACTGGTTACACTCCGGAGCCATGACGAGTGTCCAGCAGCAGCCCGCGTCAGGTCCGGCGGGCTCACCCGATATCCACACCACCGCTGGGAAGCTGGCTGACCTTCGGAATCGGCTGGAAGAGGCCAAACACCCGATGGGCGAGGCCGCGACCGACAAGGTGCACGCGAAGGGCAAGATGACCGCCCGCGAGCGCATCCTCGCCCTGTTGGACGAAGGTTCCTTCGTCGAACTCGACGCGCTGGCCCGGCACCGCAGCGTCAACTTCGGCCTGGAGAACAACCGCCCGCTCGGCGACGGCGTGGTAACCGGCTACGGCACCATCGATGGCCGCGATGTGTGCATCTTCAGCCAGGATGTCACCGTATTCGGTGGCAGTCTCGGCGAGGTCTACGGCGAGAAGATCGTCAAGGTGATGGACCTGGCCTTGAAGACCGGTCGTCCACTGATCGGCATCAACGAGGGCGCGGGGGCGCGCATCCAGGAAGGCGTGGTCTCGCTCGGCCTCTACGGTGAGATCTTCCATCGCAATATCCAGGCCTCCGGGGTGATCCCGCAGATCTCGCTGATCATGGGCCCGGCCGCCGGTGGACACGTCTATTCCCCCGCGCTGACCGACTTCGTAGTGATGGTCGACGGCACCAGCCAGATGTTCGTCACCGGCCCGGATGTCATCAAGACGGTCACCGGCGAAGACGTCACCATGGAGGACCTCGGCGGCGCGCACACGCATATGACCAAGTCCGGCGTAGCGCACTATGTCGCCTCCGGTGAACAGGACGCACTGGACTACGTCAGGGATCTGCTGTCCTACCTGCCGAGCAACAACCGCGCCGAGGCACCCCGGTTCCCGGCAACCGAACCGATCACCGGCGCGATCGAGGACTCGCTCACCGACGAGGACCTGGAGCTGGACCGGATCATCCCGGACTCGCCGAACCAGCCCTACGATATGCACGAGGTGATCGTTCGCCTGCTCGACGACGAGGAGTTCCTCGAGGTGCAAGCCGCGCGCGCGATGAACATCATCGTCGGCTTCGGCCGGATCGATGGCCGTAGCGTCGGCATCGTGGCCAACCAACCCACCCAGTTCGCCGGCTGCCTCGACATCGACGCCTCCGAGAAAGCCGCGCGCTTCGTACGCACCTGCGACGCGTTCAATATCCCGATCATCACCCTTGTCGATGTTCCCGGCTTCCTGCCAGGTACCGGACAGGAATACAACGGCATCATCCGGCGCGGCGCGAAGCTCCTCTACGCTTATGGTGAGGCCACTGTGGGGAAGATCACTATCATTACCCGCAAGGCCTACGGTGGCGCTTATGACGTCATGGGTTCCAAGCATATGGGCGCCGATGTGAACCTCGCCTGGCCGTCCGCTCAGATCGCCGTCATGGGTGCCTCCGGCGCCGTCGGATTCGTCTACCGCAAGCAATTGCAACAAGCCGCTCACGAGGGCGAAGACGTCGATAAGCTGCGGCTCGAATTACAGAACGAGTACGAGGACACGCTCGTGAATCCCTATGTCGCCGCCGAACGCGGATACGTGGACGCGGTTATCCCACCATCACACACCCGCGGCCAGATCGTGTCCGCACTGCGATTACTCGAACGCAAGATGGTGACCCTTCCGTCGAAGAAACATGGCAACATCCCGCTGTGACCGAGCGATAACCTCGAAAAGCCGCGCACACTGGTTGCAAAGAAGCACCGGTCGCGAAGAGGCACCGGTTACGGAGAGGCACCAGTCACAGAGAGGCACTGCGTGAATCCGAGGATGATCGCCCCATAGGCAGTTGGTCGACAATCGGGAACAGCCTGATCAGTTCACCGTGATCAAGGCAAGAGAGGATCTGCACTGTGACGACCGTGGCAGAAGAAGATGTATTAAGCACCGTCGAACTGGACCTCACAGTCGAACGGGCCGCGGATGAGGCCGGTGCGGCCGTCACTCCGAACGCGGCGGTGGCGGCATCCACCGAAGCTACCGCGGAGCCATTCTTCCGTGTGGTGCACGGCTCCCCCACCGACGAGGAACTCGCCGCCCTGGTATGCGCGCTGTCCGCTGCCGCGGCCGGTGCCGCGCCGAGTGGCCCTTCCGGTCCGCCGGACCTGTGGGGCCACCCGACAACACTGCACCGGAGCGTATCGTCGTTCTCTCCGTACACCTTCACGCACTTGTCCCACCTGTGCGGGTGACCCGTCTGGTTCTCGCTTCCGCGTCTCCTGCCCGCCGGGAAGTTCTCCGCTCGGCGGGCATCGACCCGGTCGTCCGGGTCTCCGAGGTCGACGAGGACGCGGTGGCCGCCGCTCTCCCCGCGGATACCGCTGCGCAACAGGTCGTGGTGGAACTCGCTCGCGCCAAAGCAACCGCCGTCATCGCGAACCTTCACGAGTTCTCCCACGACTGCGTTGTGGTGGCGTGTGATTCGATGCTGCTACTCGACGGCGAACTACAGGGCAAACCGCATACGCCCGAGATAGCGCGGGCCCGCTGGGGCGATATGGCCGGACGTAGCGCGGACCTCGTGACCGGACACTGCGTGGTACGCCTACAAGACCATCAGGTCACTGCCGAGGCAGTCGACTACAGCAGCACCACTGTCCACTTCGCCAAACCGGAGCCGGACGAGCTGGACGCCTATATCGCGACCGGCGAGCCGCTGCGGGTAGCGGGCGCCTTCACCCTCGATGGTCTGGGCGGCTGGTTCGTCGACCGCATCGATGGCGACCCGTCCAGCGTCATCGGGATCGGATTACCACTGCTGCGCCGACTGCTTGGCAAGGTGGGGATCGGCATTACGCAGCTGTGGGGCCACCCGAGCTGATGGTGCGGTGAGCATCTCGGCGACACCCGCGACGGGCACCGTTACCGTCTCCTGGATGCTGTCGCACCGCGGGGCAGCCATTTCCAGCCGCGCCACACACAGCTCCGGCTCGACGAATGGATGCATCCCGACCTCGATCGCGCCCCGCGCGCCAGGACGATCGAACAGCCCTTCGATCAGGCCACGATGTACGCCGCACACCACCTCGGAGTGCGTCCGCGCGAGCTCGCGTAGTGGGCATGCCGTCAACCGGATCAGCGCCCTGTCCTCGTCCCAGGAAGCGGGATCACGTTCTGGCGCGAAGCCGAGTTCCGACATCAGCGTCATCGTGACCTCTTTGGCATCTTCGAGTGATTCGACCCGGTGGTCGCTCGCGGCGAGCCTGGTGCCCCATGCTCGGCCCGCCGCGATAGCGGCCTCCGACCTGCGCCGGGGATCCGGCCCGAGCTGATCGGCGAGCACCTGAGCCACATCCTGGTAGCCGACCGATCGTTGCACCGCGCTGTAACCGATGCGCGGCCGCCCGCGCCCCCGCGGCGGCTGCTGGAATTGCCGGACGAGCGATTCCCTGGTGAGAACATCCAGATGGAATCGGACCGTGGTGACATGCTGCCCGGTGATCCTGGCCAGTTCCTGGGCATCGAGTGGCTCATTGGTGCCACGTAGGATCGCGAGCAGTCGCCGACGCGGCCAAGAATCCGACATAGCTCACCCCTCCTTCCAGGAGACTTTATCGGATGCTGATGCCATTTATTTGCCCCTCATCCGATTCGTGATCCGAAACGAGGAGTCGCTGCCGCCTCGTACCAACCATCACTGTGCGACCCGAACCGCTGTAATCCACCGCCTACCCACGTATGAAGGACCTACACCGTGCCTATTGCCCCGGATTCTCATCCCGCATTCGGTTCTTACGCAGATCCACACAGACTGGTAACCACAGAATGGCTGTCTGCAAACATAGGTGCGCGAGGGCTCAAGATCATCGAGGCGAACCACGACGCGCTGCTCTACGACATCGGACATGTTCCCGGCGCCATAAAACTGGATTGGCGAAATGATCTGAACGATCCGGTAACGCGTGACTACATCGACGGAACCGGCTTTACCGAATTGATGCGCACCAAGGGAATCGAGCGCGGTGACACCGTGGTGATCTACGGGGACCGCAGTAACGCGCAAGCAGCACACACCGCGTGGATATTCGCCCTGTTCGGACACGAGGACGTGCGGTTACTCGACGGCGGGCGAGCAATGTGGATCTCCGAGGAACGCGCCACCGTCTTCGAACCCGCCTACTGTGTGCGCAGCGATTATCCCGAGGTCCGCCGGGATGACAACACCATAAGAGCTTTTCGCGAGGACGTGCTCGCCCATCTCGGCGAGCCGCTGATCGACGTACGCTCCGCCGCGGAATACCGTGGTGCGCCCACCCGGTCGGGTACACCGCAGGATGCGCTGCGCGGCGGCCATATCCCCAGTGCGTCGAATATCCCGTGGACCGAAGCACTCACCTCCGACGGACGGTTCCGCCCACACGCCGAACTCGACGAGATCTACCCCGCCCTGAACGACCGCGACGATCTGATCGTCTACAGCGGGACCGGCGTACGATCCAGCCACACCTGGTTCGTACTGACCTACCTCCTCGGCCGCGGCGAGGTACGCAACTACGATGGTTCCTGGACCGAATGGGGCAACTCGGTGCGCATGCCGATCGCCAAGGGAGACAACCTCGGCGGGACCTCCCCGGATAGTGATGTACAGCGTGCCCGCAGCAGGTAGGGCCCCACGCGGGTTCAGCGACAGGACGCGTACATTGTGATCTACGACCTACTGTCGAGTAGCGCTGGTCGAGTTCGGAGTCTGCCCGCGGACTGCCTACACTCGCCCGAGACGTCAGTTTGTCGATTACGGGAGCGGAGCCTGCGCAGCGACCCCATCCCCGCGAAGCGACCAGAAGAATGCACACAGGAGGCTCAGTGCCCAGTCATGCCAGCGCGCAGATCACAAAGGTACTCGTAGCTAACCGAGGCGAAATCGCCGTGCGCGTGATCCGTGCGGCGAAAGACGCCGGCATCGGCAGCGTCGCGGTGTACGCCGAACCGGATGCCGAAGCGCCGTTCGTGAAACTCGCCGATGAGGCCTTCGCTCTGGGTGGGCAGACCTCGGCCGAGTCGTATCTTGTGTTCGACAAGATTCTCGACGCCGCGGCCAAGTCCGGTGCCAATGCCATCCACCCCGGCTACGGCTTCCTGTCGGAGAACGCCGACTTCGCTCAAGCCGTGATCGATGCGGGGCTCATCTGGATCGGCCCTTCCCCGCAATCGATCCGCGATCTGGGTGACAAGGTCACCGCGCGGCATATCGCCGAGCGCGCGAAGGCACCGATGGCAGCGGGCACCAAGGAACCGGTGCGCAACGCCGACGAAGTCGTGGAGTTCGCCGAGAAATACGGCGTTCCGGTCGCCATCAAGGCCGCTTTCGGTGGCGGTGGTCGCGGGATGAAAGTCGCGCACTCCATCGAGGAGATCCCGGAGCTGTACGAATCGGCCACCCGCGAGGCGATCGCCGCCTTCGGGCGTGGCGAGTGCTTCGTCGAGCAGTACCTGGACAAAGCCCGCCATGTCGAGGCCCAGGTGATCGCCGATATCCACGGCAATGTGGTGGTCGCGGGCACCAGGGACTGCTCGTTGCAACGTCGATTCCAGAAACTCGTCGAGGAGGCCCCCGCACCGTTCCTGCCCGACGAGGTCCGCGCGAAGATCCACGCCTCGGCCAAGGCCATCTGCCGGGAAGCCGGCTATCACGGCGCGGGCACCGTGGAGTATCTGGTGCAGGGCGACACCGTGTCCTTCCTCGAGGTGAACACCCGGCTGCAGGTCGAGCATCCGGTCACCGAGGAGACCGCGGGCATCGATTTGGTGCGTCAGCAGTTCCGGATCGCCAATGGCGAGAAACTTGAGATCACCGAGGACCCGATCCCGCGCGGACACTCCTTCGAGTTCCGCATCAACGGCGAGGACGCCGGACGCGGCTTCCTGCCCGCCCCCGGCCCGGTCACGGTCTACAAGGAGCCGACAGGCCCCGGCGTCCGGGTGGATTCCGGCGTGGTGGCCGGCAGCGTGATCGGCGGGCAGTTCGACTCGATGTTGGCCAAGCTGATCGTCACCGGCGAGAACCGCACCCAGGCACTGCAGCGGGCCCGGCGTGCGCTGGCCGAGTTCGAGGTCGACGGGCTGGCCACTGTCATCCCGTTCCACCGGGCGATCGTCGAGGACCCGGCTTTTATCGGTGACGGTGAATCGTTCCAGGTCTACACCAAGTGGATCGAGAACGAATGGGTCAACACCGTCGAGCCCTACGGCGGGGCCGGCGCCGTGGCCGACCACGAAGAGGAACTGCCGCGGCAGAAAGTCGTCGTCGAGGTCGGCGGGCGGCGCGTCGAGGTCTCCTTGCCCGGTAACTTCAGCGTTGGCGCGGGCCCGAACGTGGCGGCGGGCAACGGTGTCGGCGTGATTCGCAAGAAGCCCAAGCCGCGCAAGCGCGGTGGTACCGGCGCCGGTGCCGCCTCCGGCGATGCGGTCACCGCGCCGATGCAGGGCACTGTCGTCAAGGTCGCTGTCGCCGAAGGCCAATCGGTCGAGACGGGTGACCTGATCGTGGTGCTGGAAGCCATGAAGATGGAGAACCCGGTCACCGCGCACAAGGCTGGTGTGGTCACCAGCCTCGCCGTCGAGGCGGGGGCAGCCATCACCCAGGGCACGGTCCTCGCGGAAATCAAGTAGCTGCCTGACCAACACCGGTGGGGGGGGGCCGCCCCGGGCCCCCCCCCCCCGGGTGGGGGGGG
>NZ_JBJZOO010000017.1:0-66923 GCF_047200775.1 Nocardia spongicola
CGCCCGCGCCATGATCCATCAACAGAGTCAAGAAGTGGGATTGATGAGCATGATGCTCGCCCAGCGCGGAGCAGCCCCACTGCCCTGAACCCCGCATCCGGGTTCACACTCTCTGTCGTAGTCGCCCCCGCTCCGGTGTCGTCGCTGTGCACAAAATCGGCGGTGCGATGCTCCGCGCGTAGGCGGTCACCGGATCACGGTGACCACCTCGGCGACCTGCACCAGCTCGGCAGGCACCTCTATTGACAATGAAGCTGGACGACATACTCCACCAAGGAAACCGACCGTGGCTCGACGAGGTGCCCCGGGGAACGCAGACCAGTTGAATACGGACCTTTCTGAAGCGGTGCGTAATGACAGAACATCGAAAGATGTTGCTGTGCAGGTCACTCTATTGCACATTAACTCGCCGGGTATTCGGCGTGGGTATCGCCGCCGAACAATTTCCAGTAGAAGGCGTTCATCTTCGCGGCGGTAGGTGCGTGCCGGGCCAGGATCGCCGCCACGACCGGCGGCACATCGTCCGGAATGTGGCCAGTGGCGCATTGGCGTACGTACTCGTTGCGGGTGATGGGGCCGCCGTTGGTCGACATCGGTATTCCGCAGATATCGGTCACCAGCCAGTTGACCAGTCGCATGGCGGCGTAGTCGGCGTTATGAGTGGCATGGCGTTCTGCGAAGTCACGCTCGGCGGACGACAGATCGAAATGCGGCGAGGTCGCCAGCCCGAAATCGCTGAGATAGATCCGCTCCCCATCGCTGCGCAGGTTGGCGAAGTGTCCATCCATGTGCAGCAGCTCCCGATCGTCCAGGAATGTCACGATCTCCGAAAACTGCCGCTCGACGGTGGCCGCCTTGCCTGCTGGGTTCTCGCTCAGCCAGTCCGAAATCGGGTGCGGGATGTATTCGCAGAACAGCACAAGACTGGATGATGCGGCGGCCAGCGCTTCGAGACGGGCACGCACGGCGGGGCTGCCGCCCTGGGCGGCGACCACCGTGTCGATGTCGGCGTGTTCGGCGGCGACTGGTGACCGGCCGGGTAGAACCCGCCAGTAGTAGAGCATCGGGAACGACTGGGTCCGGCCGGCCAGAACACCATCGGTGACAACGATGTTCGCGGCCAGCTCGCGCCATGCGCTGAAGCTCGGGCCACCGATGCCGTACTGGCAGAACACCGGCAGGTCGAACAGGTTCGCGGTGGAGCGCCGGTGTGCGAGTTCCCGATCGGTCAGCGGGATGCGCTTGGTGAACACCGGCATGCCGTCGACGTCCAGTATTGCCGTGCCGCCGCCGACCCCCACGCTGTTGGGCCGCCCCGCGGCTATGAGTTCGGCGAGCTCAATGTCGCTGCGGGAAGCCAGGAAAGCCGAGATTCTCTGGTGGAGGTCGCTCCTGGCAGCTGTCATCACACCATCCTGCCACCGACCGGGTGGTTGACCGCTTGCGGTGCGACGGCCCAAGGAAACCGACCGCAGCTCAACGAGGTGATCCGGGAAATACAGACCAGTCGAATACGGATCCTTGTTCCCCCAAACTTCAGATGAGTTGCCCGGGTGGCCTGTGTCCTGCCCTACCGACACATCCGCCGGGCACTCTGGTTACGTCAGGTAGGACCTTCTGGAATCGCGCCATATCCGCCCAAAGTTCGGCGAACTTTACCGGAACCACGTTTAGAACCTACCAAGCCCTCCCCTCCCAGAGGGATGCCTCGGTGTCACTTGTAGCGTTCGGCCGACTCCAGAGTTCGGGGATGCAGGATATCACCCGCACCGAGGACCTCGATGCCTATGAGCAGGTTGTTCTTGTCGAAGTCGAGAATGACTTCGCCGTCGCTGATCGGAACGATCTGCTGGCGGACTGGTTCGCCAACGCTAATGGGTTTCAACGCGATATACGCGGCGTCAGCTTCTGGGTCATACCGTATGCGCATACTCGAAGAGTCTTCCATCTCTGCAGAGCTTTCCGTTGGCTCGGCAGCATCACTGCACGCGGCTTCAGGAGGCAGCCGATACTGCTCGATGATTTCCTTGAGTTGCCGAACACGCAGTTCGGTATCGACGATAGTGCCAGAAATAGTCACTTCATGCGTGTCAGAGTTAACGTCGTCGAAGCGAACGGACAAAGCCTCGCTCGGGCTAGCAGCGAGCTCGTACGTCAGCTTCGTAAAATCCATGTATCGCTGTTCGAACAAACGGAATTGGTTCGGGCGAGGGAAGTAGTCACGTTCAGCCTCCCCGTACCGGCTGAGCCCTTGGGGTGAACGGCTGCGGCTCATCGGAGAAAACGGGTTGTGCACCTTTCTTGCGCGACTTCCTGTCTGTTTTGCCCGACTTCCCTTGGGGCCCTTTACCGCATCGACAGGACTGTCATCACGGAAGCCATCGTCAACAAGCATCTGAAACACATTGCGCAGAATTGACTTCCGGTGAGCGTTCTTGTATGAAAACCCGCTAAGCAACTCCAAGCGGATTCGGATGTGGAACGGCCTCATCTCGGCCGCCTTCATCCTTCCCAGGACCGACCCAGCCAGCGTGATCTTGTCGGCTTTCGCGCGGCCCTTCGTGGCTGGTTCGATCTCACGCCGATAATGCTTTGCACTCTGAGGCCTCTGCTACTTGTCGTTCCGGTAGGTGCGGAGCCACATCCTGCACAGATCCTCGACGCTCACTCCTGGCGGATAAGTACCAACCGATTCGGCACGCGGTTTCCATGTGGCAAGCCGCTTCTTGAGATTCGCAATGGCTTTCGGTTTGGTCTTTCCTGAGTCATGCACTTTCGATGGATCGCCAACGAGGCAATGAACCTGGTATATCTTCCGAGCTTCGTTTCATTTAGGCTCACTGAGCTTCCCATGAGCTCCAGGTGCCAGCTCAATCTGCGACATACGGCGCCGTTTCGTTCTCAACCGCGCCGCCGACGTATCGCGGACCTCCGCGTTCCAACTTGTTCAGACAATCCAGCGTTGACTGCCACCTATCCACTTGCGTAGTCCTTCGTGCTCGCTCGTTCTCAACCGCAGCGTCGTGCATTCAGATATGCAGGACGCCCCCCGCGTGTGCGGGAGAGACCCACAGCTTCGTGGTGACGTTGCGCAGCATCGGGGACGACCCCCGCGTGCGCGGGAAAGACTTTGGCCACAGCTTGGTGTATTGCCCGGCCGGGGGACGACCCCCGCGTGCGCGGGAAAGACTCGTGCATTTTCGCCAGGGCGGGCCGGGCCTTGGGACAACCCCCGCGTGCGCGGGAAAGACGCGATGTAGTACGACTTCTGTTCCTTGTCGTAGGGACAACCCCCGCGTGCGCGGGAAAGACCAAGGCATCGGCTCTTCCGAAATCAGCGCCCTGGGACAACCCCCGCGTGCGCGGGAAAGACGTGATCCCCCTGCGCTCCATCTCGACCTTGACGGGACAACCCCCGCGTGCGCGGGAAAGACGGTCAGCTGATACAGCGCCGCGCGCGTGGTGGGGGACAACCCCCGCGTGCGCGGGAAAGACACTTGTTGACCTGCATGGATGTCGGCCTGGTCGGTGATTTTCATTTAGTTTCGGCGTGTTCGGCGATGAGCCCTGTTCCGTAGGCTTTTCCTTTGCCGAGGTTGTGGGCGTGGTGTTTGGTTTGGTTGTAGGTGGTGGCGTCGGTGATGGTTCCGGTGGCGTGGATTCGGGCGATTGGGAGAGAGTCCCGGTGGCCGGGAAGGCGGATGGTGCGGTACCACCGGATGTCGATGTGTTCGGGGTGGATTCCGTGTCGGGTGAGTTTTGTGATTGCCCAGTCGTAGATTTCGTCGCGGGGCACAGCAATTTTGTTGGCTCGGTATGCTTTTCCCTGTCCTGGTGGGCGGGGGGTTCCGTCGGAGCCGGCTTTGAGTTGGGCGTGGAGGGTTGGGTCGACGCGTACGCGAGGGGTGCGCAGGGCGGCGAGCTCGAGGGTGAAGGTGACCTGGTCGCCGATGGCACGTTGGGTTGTAGGGTGGTGGTCGAATTGTTTGACCCAGTCGGGTAAGCGGAGTTCCCCGGTGTGGGTGGTGCGTATGAGCACCGTGGATCCGTGCAGGACGGTCCAGAGTACGTTCCAGCTGGCTCGGGCCGAGGTACTCGCAGTTCGGGGAAACAGGGACATGGTCATGCGGTGTCCGGTTTCGCGGTCCGCGTCCATTTCCTCAGCGATGCGCGGCGTCGTACGGATCATGTAGTCGGTGCTGGTCATGTGGCCTCCTCGGCTCGTTCCCAGGCGTGGCTCTTGGCGTGTTCGAGCGCGACGCGTTGATACAGAAGGCGTTTCACGCTGGAGGGGTGCGGCGGTTGCCGGTCGGTGCTGGGTGTCTGGAGCAGGGCGACGAGTTCGAACCAACTCGTCGAGCGCTGGGGCAGCGGCAAGCGCATGTGACCCGAGCGCGACTGACCAGGCGGTCGCAGACAGCCGGTGGCGGGGAGGCGTGCGGTGGCAGCGAACAGCAGTGACTGTAGGGGTGATCGGATGTTCTTCTCGGCCATACCCGAGATGATCATGGTGGTGCCGACCTGTGGTGTCATACCGAAGTGGTGGCCCCCGTCGTACTGTTCCGGAGTATGTCGGGTCAGTACATCAGCGATTTGCTCGCTTGTGTGTTCGGACTCGGTCACGGCGCCGAGCAAGGTCGAGTTGTTGTGAATCCACACCGAGCGCAGGGGGACGTTGCCGGCACTGTCCGGGATGGCGGTGTCCGCGAGGAGTGAGGCGAGGATTCGTCTGGCCTGGCCTGTGGTGTCGAGTGCTGCGACTGTGCTGCGGGCCCAGGCTGCTGCGGCTTTCTCATTCTTCTTCGCGAGGCGAGATCGAAAGTGGTCGAGTTCGGTAGTGATCACGACAACTTGGGCAGCGATATCTTCCACATGTGCCGTGGTGTGCAGCGTTGCAAGCGGTCCACAGGGACTGGGTTCGTATGAGATGGCTGCTTGTGGGTCGATGTCGGTGGCGGCGGCGAGGGCTCCGGCGGTGGCCCACCAGTCCAATGCGGTATGGACTTGGACCCCGGTTAGTTCGACAAGTCCGCGGTCACAGACGGTGTCTGCGTGATGTAGGGCGGATGTGTGGACGTGGTCCGGTGGTCGATGTCCGGTTCGGGGGTGTCGGCTAGCACGGTGGTCGGCCAGTCGCATGACGGTTTCGAGCCAGGCCAGGCCCCATATGCCGTATTGATTGTTGAGTTGGGCGAAGGTGTCGGCGGTAGGTTGTGCTTGGTCCGGCCCTTGCGCGGGGGGCAGCAGAGGGCGTGCCCAGCCGTGGTGTGCGGCGATCACATGCCGGACCAACGGATGTGCTTCCTCTGGGTTACGAGCCAGAGAGGCCGATTCGTGCCGCCAGCCCTCCGGGACCAGACTTCGTCGGAAGGTGGCGCCGGGGGCGAGTTTCGCCAGGGGCAGATCACCGGGCGCGGCGCCGAGGGCGGCTTGGAAGAAGGGTTCACGTTTGCCGTCATCGTGGTGGTAGGCGGCCTTGACCAGCAGCATGGTGGTCTCGGAATCCAGCCCGACTTTCCCTGCAGCGGTGTCTGTTTCGTTGGCGACCTGCGCGGCGTGCTCATCGAGTGGGACCAGTTGCCGGTCGCGTTCCTCTACCGGCGCGCGCAGCCATACCCCCGCGTCGGTGACTTGGCCGTATTGCACCGGCCCTAGAAGGTCTTCGGGCAAAAGCTGGGGCAGGAGTTCATCGATTTCGTCGGGGTGCCGGTCACCGAGTCCGGCCAGCTGGTGCAAATCGATATCGTGCAGATCGATGCCGAGGGTGGGCAGGCTGTCGCGGTCGGCGTGCCACCATTGGCCGGACTGCCATCGCAGAAGCGCGGACAGGTCGGCTACTGGTGTGGTCGAGGCGGAGTGGAAACCGGTGTTGTCATGGCCGCCGATGTGGCTGGGCAAGATGACGGTGGTACCGGCAGTGATGTCGCGATGTGAGTACGCGCCGACCCATGCTGTGCCGTCGAAGATCAGTGCGGCCGGCGGTCGAGTGCGGTCGATGAACCATGTGGAGGTAGTGGTGTCGGGGGCGGATTCTGCTTCGTCGGCCACTACCGGCTCACGGGGTTTGCCGTGTGGAACCCGGGCGGCGATGAGTGCGTTCACCGCCGCCAGTGGCACGGTGACGGTTTCCTCCGCGACCGGAGGCATGCGGCGGGCCAGTTCCGAGTCCAGGGTGTGGCGCCACAGCACGGTCACATCGGTGACGCGGTCGGTATCCGGTACGCCGGTGATATAGCGCTGGACCGGCAGGTCGGCGGCCGGAGCCGGGCGGGAGTGCGCGATCGTGGGCAAGAGTTCTCGGATGAGGGTAGGCACCGGCGGCATGGGACGGGTCGCCTGCTGGACTTGCTGCGAGTGCGCTGCCGCGAACTCGGCCAGCGACCGCGGGGACAGATCTGCTCCGTCGCCGAGATCGGTCAATATCGCGGCAAGTGCCGTGGCGGGGCCTTCTCCGTAGACCGCTTTCGTGCCGGGGCGCGGCGTCTCCGGCACCACCACATGGGCTGTGGCCGTGTCGAACTCCCCTCGCCGGTTCAGTCTGCCCAATCGCTGCATCCAGGCTTGCCAGTCACAGATCTCGGTGATCAGCACCGAGGCCGAGAAGTCGATACCCGCTTCCACTGTCTGCGTGGCCACCAACAACCGCGGCAGCAGATCGTCGGTGAGTCTGCCGTCGAGGTGCTTGCGCTCGTACTTGCGGATACGGGAAGTCACCAGCAGCGAATCCTGATTCGCCACAGCCGGGGAGCGGCCGGAGGTGAGCGCCGTGTGGATCCGGCGTGCCGCGTCGACGGTGTTCACGACCACGACGACCGGTGATTCGGTCGCAGCGAGTTCGGTGCGCGCCACCCGAATGATGGTGTCGATGGTGGACTTGTCACTGCCGCTACACCGATGCAATGACAAGGTTTTCGACGCAACAAGCCGTTTGGATGCAACCGGGTGTGCGCGGTCCGCATCGGTGATGCGATGCACGGCACCACCCTCGATCGGTGCGACAGTGGCACCGATCTGCACGGTTCTGCCTGTCGGGACCCCCACCGGATGTGGCTGCTGGAGATCTTTCATCGCACGCAGTGTGGACAGCGCGGCCACTGAAAGGTGCGGCTCATCCAACAGGATCAGCGAATCGACACCGAGCAGCGCCGCATGCACCGGTGCCATACCGGCAGAGACGCCGAAACCCCGGAACAGGGCGCGGGATACGGCCTGATGCGCGGTCATCGTGACTACAGTGGGCTTGTCCACCGCGATCCATTCCCCGTCGTCGGCCGCGCCACCGTGGATCTTGCCGATCACCAACGGCGTACCGAACACCTCACGTAACACCGCCGCCGCTGCCGCGACTGCCCCGTCACCTTCTCCGTGTAGGGCGTCATACATGATCCGCAGATCCTGGTGGGTCTGGTCGACGATGGTGGTGCGGTCCACGACATGCAGGATTCGCAGCGGCGCTGTCCTCGGCCCGCCGTGCGCGATCTGGGAGGCCAGGTGCCACAGCGCGACGGTGATAGTGCGGGTCTTGCCGAGGCCGGTCGGGATATCGATCGTGTCCGGCCATCCTTCGCCTGCCACACGGTCGGCAAGCGCTTGCTGCCACGGAAACGGCTCGGCGCCGTACAGACCTTCGTGGAACTGCGCAAATGCCGGAAAGCCCATTACTGTTCCTCGCCTTCGTCAGTGCAGAGCCGTCCGTACCCGTACTGCTGACCGTGCCCGACCCGCAGCGGGCCGACATGTAGATCGTCGAGTCCGATCCGGGCCCGCCACAATGTCAGATGCGGCAACTCAGGACACGGTCCTCCCGGACGAGACACCTGCACACTGCCGGTGAGACCGTTCTCGGCCAGGCCCGCCGCAATCTCGTGTTCGGCGATGCGCCGGTCCGGGTGAGCCACCACCGGCACCACCGATATCCAGGACGAGGCCGGTCGACCGTAGTAGCGGTCGACATGCCGGATATGCGGTTGACCGTCACGAAACAGTTCGGGTGCCGCCCCGGCGGCTGCGGTGGCGTCGTCGCGGGATTCGAACGACACCGCCCACGGCTTGTGTCCACCGAGCAGCAGCGGCGAGCCGGACAACGCCGCCATCACTTCCTGCTGAGTGCGGCCCTTCGACAAAAGAAGCACGACCCGTGTCGAGGCCGGCCCGCCGTCGCGATCACACCGAACGTAGGTCACACCACGACCCTTGACATGATCCGGCAGCCCCGGCAAGCCCAAACGGTAGCGTCGGTTGTGACAGAGATCCAGTACATCCAGCAGATCAGGTGTGGCGGCCCGCACCGGACCCGGCCGGTCGACAGGCTGCCACCGTTCGTGCACCACACCGGGTCCGGCCAGCTCCTGATCCACGCGACCATCACCGCTGGTGTGATCCACCCACCCGTCACTGCTCGGCGTGAGGACACCGAGCATCACGCAATCCGTGGCGCGGCCCACGTAGGGCACCGCCAGCGCAGCCGCCGCCAACGCGGATACCTGCTCGTCGTCCAGGACCACCGGAAAATCGAGAAACGCGCAAGGATGGGTCCATTCGGCCCCGACCGTGAACCACTGATGTTTCGTTCGACGATCGGTCAAGCCCGCGACAGCGCGCGAAGCGTCCAACAGCACCCAGTGCTTCTCTGCGCCCTGCGGACCCGTCTTGCCGACGAAGACCCCACGAGCCCTGTGATAGTGCACATCAGGAAGCCACATCTCCGGATCCGCAGCCGCAGCCAATCGCGCAATCGCCGCGCGGGCAGGACCGGGATCGTCGGTGGCGTGCGCACCGGCCACCAACGCCGCCAACACAGTCCACGGCGACGGCGGCCACTGAGCCTCGATCCTGCGGGAGTTCTTGTGTGCTGCCGTCCACAACAGGCCAGGATTGAACAGACGGACCCGAATCACTGAGCCCCGTCCTCCACCGGCGCGCCGGTGCTCAATGCCACCGCTCCCTCTTCCAGGAGTTTCCGTTGCGGCGCCGACAGATACAACTGCACCGGTTCAGCGAATTCCAAACCCGAAGAACGACAATCCGCGAGTGCGACACCGAGCGCTTCGCCCCACCATGACGTATCGGCAGCAACATCGACCGGCAACAGCTCCGGCACAGTCCGACCCTGCCGACGCAATCCGTAACGACTGGCCGTGGCCACCAGATCACAACCGGACCGCAGGAACGTCCGCCGCCGCGACAACGCATCCCCAGCCAGCCCCAACACCGTCAACGCAGTCGCAGCCGCAGACTGCTTGGCCCGATCGCCACCGAACCGCACACTCCGCAGCAACGACAGGGAAATCGCACCACGGGCCGCGATCCGCTCGCACCCGTACCCACGGACCGAGACAGTCCCCGGATTCGGTCCGAACCCGAGATTGGACGGCCTGTCGGTCCGCTCGCTCACGCCCTTCTTGGAACCTGACTTGGCGGCACCGACCCCGAACGCTGCCCGATCCACTCGGGACTCCTTGGAAATCGGCAACGGATCGACCTTCGTCGCGCCGCTGAACAATTCCTTAGCGCCATATCCGATGATCCGTGTCCGATAGACACGCGCCTGCCGGTGCGTCCGCGTGACATGAGCGGAAAGCCAGTAACCATACAACAACGAGTTCGGCGCATAGGTGAACGCCGACGTGGCATCGACCGTGCTGTTGATCCCTTTCAACAGATCACCCAACGCGTCATCGTTCACCTTCCACACCGGCTCGCCCCCCGGCTTCACCGCCGCCATCTGGATCCACGAATCAGCGTGCCGATGCGAAGCCGTCCACGACGACAGCGCCACATCATCCACCAGCGCATCAACAGTATTCGCGCCCGTCGCAGGACGGCCCGCATCGTCGCCACTCAACACAAACCCTGGCAACCCGCCCAACTCGAAACGATTCTCCCACAACGCCTGGCTCGCCCGCGCGGACTGCGCCTGCACATCATCGAGAATCACCAACGGCATCGACAGCGCACGCCCATCTTCCCCGGTCGCTACACCGGTCAGCCACCCACCCTCGGATGCCATCGGAATCGTCCCCGTCGGCGAATAGGGATGCATAGCACCATCGTTCGACGGATAGGTCGGAGGAGCCACCGCAGCACCGACACCGTCGATCGGCTCCAGATCGTGCTCGATAGCCACCGCGGCCACGGACACATCCCCCACAGCGGCGCGGACGCTCTCTACCAACATGCTCGGATCAGTCATTCATCCCATCCCTTCGATGTCGACACTCGAAACAATGTGCTGGACAGTACGACCGACCACCGACACAAAACAGCAGTGCCGCCTCGGCGCCGATTCAGATGAAGTGAGTGACCCGTGCCCGAGTGTCGGATTCACTCACGACGCAAGGAGGGAGAGCGGCCCGCAGCGCAGACGACCCCCGCGTGCGCGGGAAGGACTAGACGCCGGTGATGCCGTAGGCGGCGATCGCGGGACAACCCCCGCGTGCGCGGGAAGGACAGGAGATCATCGATTGTGACGGCATGGCCGAAGGGACGACCCCCGCGTGCGCGGGAAGGACTTACGCACCCGCACCACACCCTCCCCGAACCCGGGACGACCCCGCGTGCGCGGGAAGGACACTTGGCCAGCAACTTTGCGGGATCCCGAAAGTGGGACGACCCCCGCGTGCGCGGGAAGGACTCGGGCACCGACAGCATCAACATCCCGAAAGTGGGACGACCCCCGCGTGCGCGGGAAGGACGCCGCGGTAGCGATCACCGTCTACGACGAGCAGGGACGACCCCCGCGTGCGCGGGAAGGACCCAGCTGTCGAGCCCGGCTCCGGTGCCGGGGCGGGACGACCCCCGCGTGCGCGGGAAGGACACTCCCTGACCTGCATAGACATCGGCGAGACAAGCGATTTTCATTCACTTTCGATCGGTTCGATGAAGGGGTGCTCTGCAACTTCTCCGCCTGTTTCCTGTGTAACTGTGCCTGGATCTGTTGGCACGGCAGAGCGGATGCTGTTCGCGCGCCTACCGTGCCACACCCGAGATCTCCCAGTCTCGGCCGGTCGCGATAGCTTGAACCGAGATTCGAGGCACAGTGGGTGCAGGTTAGCTCGGTTCACCGACAGGATCGCCCGGGACGACCGCAGCGTTCCATTGTTCCGATCGGCCCGACTCCCATCCCGTATGTTGCCCGAAAGAACCTAATCCGGGTGCCGAATCCGCTTGTCAAAGACTTTGATTCGACGCACATCCCGCCCGGTCGTCTTCCGGATTCGTGGGACGTGACCGATATCGCTCCGCTGGCCGCCTCCACGCGGGCGGTATTCGACGACCCGGGCGTGCACGCCGTTGTCCGGGCCGGGCGCACCGTGCACGCGGTCAGCTTCGGGCAATGGGTCGGCGAGGAAGTGGTCCCCGAACTTCTCTGTGGGACCGGCGTCGCCGGCTGGCTGCCCTCAGCCTTAGCGCCCACACGGGCGGAAGTGACCTGCGCCCGCTGCCTGCGCCGAATCGGCGGACCCGGCGCCTCCCCACACCTACTCCCGCTGTTCGACACCGACAGCTCGGAGGATCAGATCGGCTTCTGATAGTCAGGGCTATCGAATCCATCTACCGAGCCACACCAGCATGCAGCATCCGGCGATCCCTCCACCGAACGCAGCGGGCAGTATGCTCCACCCCAACCTATCGGACAACTTCCTGGACTCATCTTCACGCTTCCACTGCAGTGGAGGCTTTGTCAGCCGGCGCCACCGAGTCGTGACTGCCCGGATCTGCTGACCCGAAGGACGGACCCGTGATCGAACTGACCCTTCCCCGGGATATCCGAATCACCTGCCGGGCAATCCTCTTCGATATGGACGGCGTACTCGTCGATTCCCTCGGCCTCATCGAGGAGCACTTACGAGACTGGGCACATACCCACGGATTGAACGCGCAGGAGGTCATCGCCGCCGCGCCCGGCCGGACGAACGCGGAACTCATCGCACAGTTCGCTCCCTGGCTGGACGTCCACACCGAAGCACGCATCATGCTCGACCGTGAGATCACCGAAATCGACGGCATCCGTGCCTGCCCCGGTGCGAGCGAACTTCTCGAGCAGCTACCGGCGACCGCCTGGGCGGTGGTCACCTCAGGGCACCGGCCGGTAGCCGTGAACAGGCTGAAGGCCGCGCGGCTACGCTCCCCCGCCGTGCTGATCACCGCAGACGACGTCCAGGCAGGAAAACCCCACCCCCAGGGCTATCTGGATGCCGCCCGGCTGCTCGGGGTCGCCCCGGAGGATTGCGTGATCTTCGAAGACGCCGATGCCGGACTCGCCGCGGCCACGGCTGCCGGAATCCGGGCGATCGCCGTCGTACCTCCCGCGGGAAGAGGACCGGCGTTACCCGCCGACCACGTTGTCCCAGATCTGTCCGCGGTGCACGCCACAATTGTCGATGAGCGCGCCGATCAGCTACTCCGGCCACAAAAATCCCCCGGCCCAAACAGCTGGACCGGGGGATCGAGTGCCCGCGGAGATTAGGCGCAGGCCTGCGCCTTGGCCTCACGACGACGCCGGTGCAGGATCGGCTCGGTGTACCCGTTGGGCTGCGCGGTGCCCTCCAGGATCAGTTCCTTGGCCGCCTGGAAGGCGATGCTGCCCGCGAAGTCCGGCGCCATGGCCCGGTAGTTCGGGTCGCCCGCGTTCTGCCGGTCGACCACCGGAGCCATCCGCTCCAGGCTCGCCACCATCTCTTCGGCGGTGACGACGCCGTGGCGCAGCCAGTTCGCCATCAGCTGGCTCGAAATGCGCAGGGTCGCGCGGTCTTCCATGAGCGCGACATCCTTGATGTCGGGCACCTTGGAGCAGCCGACGCCCTGGTCGATCCAGCGCACCACGTAGCCGAGGATGGACTGCGAGTTGTTGTCCAGCTCTTGGCGCTTCTCCTCGTCGGTCCAGTTCGGGTCGGCGGCCAGCGGGATTTCCAGGATCTGATCGACCGTGGCGCGGCGACCGCCCTTGGCGATCTCCTGCTGCCGCTTGAACACGTCGACCAGATGGTAGTGGGTCACGTGCAGGGTGGCCGCGGTCGGCGAGGGCACCCACGCGGTATTGGCGCCCGCGCGCGGGTGGCCGATCTTCTGCGTGAGCATATCGGCCATCAGGTCGGGCATAGCCCACATACCCTTGCCGATCTGCGCTTTACCCGGCAGGCCTGCGGCCAGACCGGTGTCGACGTTCCAGTCCTCGTAGGACAGGATCCACTGCTGGGACTTCATCTCCGCCTTGCGGACCATCGGCCCGGCCACCATCGAGGTGTGGATTTCGTCGCCGGTGCGGTCGAGGAAGCCGGTGTTGATGAACACGACGCGCTCGGCGGCGGCCTGGATGCAGGCCGCGAGGTTCACCGTGGTGCGGCGCTCCTCGTCCATGATGCCGACCTTGAGCGTATTGCGCTCCAGCCCGAGCACGTCTTCGATCCGGCCGAACAGCTCATTGGTGAACGCGACCTCGTCCGGGCCGTGCATCTTGGGCTTCACGATGTAGATCGAGCCGGTGCGGCTGTTGGTCAATGCCACATCGTCGCGCAGGCTGTGCTTGGCGATCAGCGAGGTGATCAGGCCGTCCATGATGCCTTCCGGCACCTCGTTGCCCTCGGCGTCGAGGATCGCGTCGGAGGTCATCAGATGACCGACATTGCGCACGAACAGCAGCGACCGGCCGTGCAGCGCGAGCTCGCTGCCGTCCAGCGCGGTGTACACGCGGTCGGGGTTCATGGTGCGGGTGAAGGTCTGCTCACCCTTGGTGACCTTCTCGGCGAGGTCACCCTTCATCAGGCCGAGCCAGTTGTGGTAGCACAGCACCTTGTCCTCGGCGTCAACGGCGGCGACCGAGTCCTCGAAGTCCATGATGGTGGTGACCGCGGACTCCAGCACGATGTCCTTGACGCCTGCGGTATCGGTGCTGCCGATGGGCGAGTCCGGGTCGATCTGGATCTCGATGTGCAGACCGTTGTGCTTCAGCAGCACCGAGCTCGGCGCCTGCGGATCACCGAGGTAGCCGACCAGCTGTGCGGGGTCGGCCAGCCCGATGCTGGTGCCGTCCTCCAGGCCGACCTCGAGTTCGCCGTCGACGATCTTGTAGTACGACGAACCGATATGCGAACCGGTGATCAGGGTGACCGCGTCGTCGAGGAAGTTGCGCGCCCATTCGATGACCTTGTCACCGCGCACCTTGTTGTAGCCGGTGCCCTTCTCCGCGCCGTTGCCCTCGGAGATCGCGTCGGTGCCGTAGAGCGCGTCGTACAGCGAGCCCCAGCGTGCGTTCGCCGCGTTGATCGCGAAACGGGCGTTCATCACCGGCACCACGAGCTGCGGGCCCGCGGTGGCTGCGATCTCGTCGTCGACATTCTGGGTGGAGATCCGGAAATCGGCTGGCTCGGGGCGGAGGTAGCCGATCTCGGTCAGGAAGTTCTTGTAGGCGGCCTTGTCGTAATTCGCGCCGGGGTGCTCGGTGTGCCAGGCATCGATCTTGCCCTGGATCTCGTCGCGTTCGGCCAGCAGGGCCCGGTTGCGCGGGGCGAGATCGGCGATGACCTGCTCGGCACCGGCCCAGAACGCGGCGGAATCCACGCCGGTACCGGGAAGCGCCTCGTTCTCGACGAACTCGTGGAGAACGCTGGCCACCTGGAGCCCGCCGACCTGAATCCGCTCTGTCATCTATTGCCTCACTTCCGAGAAAGCCGAGTGGGAAAACAGTGCCATGTTACCCGTGGGTAGTAGCGCCATCCCTGGTCGGGTCGGCCATCCCTGCCCCGGCTATCGCCACTACACCGAGGGGGAACACATCCCGCACCGGTAGATATTCCGGCGGTGGATATTCCGGCGACCGTACTGCCCCTTGATCGTATCGCGCGGCCGATTTACTGTACTGACCGGGACATTTATCGCCGCACCAGGAGTTGGGGTGCCACGTACCGACGAGATCGCCGCCGCCATCGGGACAATCCGGGACCGGGCAGGCCTCGGCGCTCGTCGTCCCCGATGTTCGCACTCGCCGAATCGGGCGCGGGTGTGCTGACCACAGGCCATGAGCGCGGGCTCGGCGCAGAAACTGTTGCTTACCGGCAACCAGGTGTTCGCCAACGCTGCGCTCGGCATACCGGGCGCAGCGGCGTTCCGGTACCGGACGCACCGCATCCACTCCCCCGGCGATATCGCCGAGATCCTCATGACCCGCTGTTCCACGGCGTGGTGAGCGACACCACCCGATATCCGAAAGGTTGACCATGGCTTGGGATTTCGAGACCGAACCGGAGTACCAGCGCAAGCTGGACTGGGCGGCGGAGTTCGTCCGCACCGAAGTGGAACCGCTGGATCTGCTCTACCCCAACCCCTACAACCGCACCGACCGCGAAGCCATGGCGCTGATGCGACCACTCAAGGAACAGGTGAAACAGCAGGGCCTATGGGCCTGCCATCTGGGACCTGAGCTCGGCGGCCCCGGCTACGGGCAACTGAAACTCGCCCTGCTCAACGAGGTGCTCGGCACCTCGATATGGGCGCCGTCGGTATTCGGCTGCCAGGCACCGGACTCGGGGAACGCGGAGATCCTGGCCCACTACGGCACGCCGGAACAGCGGAAAACCTATCTGGAGCCGCTGCTGGCCGGGGAGATCGGCTCATGTTATGTGATGACCGAGCCGACCGGCGGTTCGGATCCGACCCTCTTCCGGACCCGCGCGGTACGCGACGGCGATAACTGGGTGATCAACGGCGAGAAGTGGTTCAACTCGAACGCGCAGTTCGCCGGCTTCCACATCGTCATGGTGGTGACCGATCCGGAGGTCAGCCCCTACCGAGGCATGTCGATGTTCATCGTGCCCGCCGACGCGCCCGGCCTGGAGATCGTGAAGAACTTCCACGTCGCCGGGTTCAGTGAGCACGAGGGCCATCTGCGGTTCACCGATGTCCGAGTTCCCGCCGACCACCTGCTCGGGGCCGAGGGCCAGGGCTTCGTCGTCGCGCAGACCCGGCTCGGCGGCGGCCGGGTACACCACGCTATGCGCACTGTCGCCCTGGTCCGCAAGGCATTCGACATGATGGCCGAGCGCGCGGTGTCGCGTCCGATGCGCGGCGGCCCCTTGGCCGGGCTGCAGATGACCCAGGAACGCATCGCCGACAGTTGGATCGAGATGGAACAGTTCCGGCTGCTGGTACTGCGCACGGCATGGCGCATCGACAAAGAACAGGATTATCAGAAGGTCCGCAAGGACATCGCCGCCATCAAGGTCGCCATGCCGAAGGTGCTGCACGATATCACCCAGCGCGCCCTGCACCTGCACGGCGCGATCGGCGTGAGTCAGGATCTGCCGTTCATGGACATGCTCGGCTATGCCGAGGTGATGGCCATCGCCGACGGACCGACCGAGGTACACAAGATCACCCTCGCGAAGGAGGTCCTGAAGGACTACGCGCCCGCGGATCCGGTGTACCCGAGCGGCTACCGGCCCACACTGCGGGAGCAAGCACGCGAACTCGTGGCCCAGCGCCTCGAGCACATCGTCGGGAACCTCTGAGCCACCTGTATGAGGTGGCGCCGGGGATCAGAACACCGACCCGGCCGGTCACCCGCTGTGCCGAATCCGCCTACGGCACAATCCGGCCGGGCCACCGCCCCGATGGCATCCACCGGCGCACGGCTTGGTGATGCCTGCCACCGTCGGGCAGAATGAGCTCGACCCTCTTGGGCCAACTGACAACTTACGGAGAAGCCATGGTGTCCGCACGCAGGATCGCGCGTTCGCCGATCACCTGGATCGTCGCTGTCCTGGCAATAGCGGGGCTCGGCACCGCCCTGGCCCTTTTCCAACCGTGGCGCCTGGTCACGAACACCACCGTCGAGGAGGCGGCGCCGACGGTCGCTGTGGCCCCTGCACCGGACGCCACAGCACCGACGCAGGCACCGCAACCGCGTGTGCTCGCCCGCGGCACGTTCCTCTCGCACGAACACGCGACCTCGGGCACCGTCGTAGTGTTGCAACTGTCCGATGACAGCCGGGTACTGCGGTTGGAGAATCTCGACACCACCGACGGGCCCGACCTGCACGTCTGGCTCACCGATGCCCCGGTACTCGAAGGCCGTGCCGGATGGTCTGTTTTCGATGACGGCGCGTACACCGACCTCGGCACCTTGAAAGGCAACCGGGGCAACCAGAACTACCCGCTTCCGGCCGACGCGGACCTGACTCAGCTGACCAGCGTCGCCATCTGGTGTGACCGGTTCAACGTCTCCTTCGGCGCAGCCGAGCTGCGACCGGTCTGAGCCGACCTCCGCTCTCGGCCACGCCTGCGGTCGCGGGCGAAAAATCACCCGACAACCGTGGGTGCGCTGTGCCACCATATGTTTCGACATCGACCACCGCGGCACAGGTGGTCACCGGCGAGCAGTGGAGAGGAGGCGGCGATGATCCCGGATTCGGGAAAACCAGCGAACGTAACGATGGCACGGTTACCGATCACGGGCAACGGGTGCGGCGAGTCGATGCGTATGTGGCATAGCGAACAGCGCGGAAGCCGCCTCCTCGCCCTCGGCTGATCCGCCCGCATTCCTTTCATCTCTCACTCGATTCCGTACGGAACACGGTAATTCCCATGATATTCCGCCATGCCACAAAACCGATCGCACCGACTGCCGCGAACTGGGTACGCAGCAGCGTCCTCGTCGTGAATGCCTCCTATGAGGCGCTGACGGAGATCCGGGCCGACCGAGCCGTCACGCTGCTCGTCACCGGTGTCGCGGAATCGATCGCCGACCATGAGCCGCATTTCCCGATTCGATCACAGCACAGAGAACTGTTTCTGCCACAGACGATCAAGCTCTTGCGTTACGTATACCTGGAGTACACCGCACTGGTACACGACGAGAGCAAGGCGACGCAGGCAGGCGTGCTACGTCGGGATCGGCACCGGTGCGGCTACTGCGCGAGCTCGGCCCGCACCGTAGACCATATCCGGCCGCGTTCACAGGGCGGCCCGAACACCTGGAGCAATCTGGTGGCCTGCTGTGTGCCCTGCAATACGGCCAAGGCCGACCGCACCCCGGAGGAAGCGGGTATGCGCCTGCTCTGGCAGCCGACGGCCCCCACACACCGGATCAGGCAGCAGCGGCGGATCTGGAAGCAACTCGCAGGCACGTGATCACGATCGAGAAAGGAGAACAGCGCGATGACGCATACCGAGACCACCGCCGCCACGGGACCAGTCCTGACCGACCTGCTCGCGCTCTCGGACTCCGACAGATGGCACCGGGCGGCCTGCCGCGGCGACCCGAACCACGAGGCCTGGTTCCCGTATCCGTCTCAGGACTTCGACTACGCGAGGAATGTCTGCGCCCGGTGCCCGCTGCGGGAGGCATGTGCCGAATTCGCCATGCGCACCGGACAATCAGGGGTCTGGGGCGGGCATGAGTTCGACCGCGGACGCATGATCCGCTACTGAGAGCGTCCCCGTCGCGCGGGTCCGGGGTAACCGCGGACCACCCATCGTGACGTGGCCATGGGCCACACCGTATTCCGCGCAGCGGGGAACCTCGCCGATTTCGTCTGCCCCGAGGGACCATACACTGACCACGTGGGCACTCATCGTCGCCGAACGAGCTCCAGGGGCGTCAGCAAAGGACTGGTTATCACAGTAGTCGCTGTGCTGGTATTGGCTGCGAGCATTGTCGGTTGGTTCCAGCTGCGTCATCGCGCGGCCGATCGAGACAGTGCGGCGGCGGCCGAGTGCGTAGCGGGGCCCGCGACACTCTTCGTGACGGCCGACCCGAATATCGCGACGCAGGTGCGGGCCGCTGCCGACAGCTACAACGCGACCCAGCCACGAGTACGTGACCATTGCGGGCGAGTCGAGGTGACCGCACAGCCGTCCCCCGCGATGGTTACCGCGTTCACCAACGGTAAGCCGTGGGATCAGGCGCTCGGCCCACAGCCAGCGCTGTGGATCGCCGATTCGACCCGTTCGATCGAATCCATGCGGGTGCCCGGTCTGATCGAGGGCACACCGGAACCGATCGCAGCCAGCCCGATCGTGCTCGCGGTGCCACCGGAGCTCGGCCTGGCACTGCAGCAGGCCGCCATCTCCTGGGCGGATCTGCCCCGCCTACAGCAAGGCTCGCTCAGCGAGCTCGGATTGTCCGGCTGGGGTGGTCTGCGCCTGGCCTTACCGCCCGGCGACCCCACACTGGCCGCGGCCACAGCGGTCGGCTCCGTCGTCTCCGGTGCCGATCCACTCGATATAGCGGCAGCGCAGTCCGGTCAAGTGGTCGCCGCGATCTCCGGGCTGGCCGCCGATGCCCCACGGGAATCCGATCCGACGACCGCGCTGGCGGCGCTCGCAGCGCAGGATGCGCCGGTGCACGCGGTCGCGACCACCGAACAACAAGTGTTGGGCCGATCCGGAGTAGTCGCGTTCCGGCCTACCGGGGCAACACCGATAGCGGATTACCCGGCCGCGCTGATGTCCGGCGCGTGGGTGGACGAGACGCAGAACCTCCTCGCCGGGCTCTTCACCGACTACCTGCGCAAACCGGAGCAGGCACAGGACTTCACCGCGACCGGCTTCGAGCAGGCGCCGCGCGCCGCGGCCACCGTCCCACCACGTGCCGCCCTCGATACGGTGCGCGCCATTCTGACCGATCCTGTCCTCGGGGTACAGTCCACGGTCCTGGTCGATGTCTCGGCCTCCATGGGCACCGCCGAAGGCGCGACGACTCGGCTTTCGAATGTCCTTGCCGCCCTGAACTCGACGATGACGGTTATGCCACCCGACTTCGGCCTCGGCGTATGGACCTTCGGCGAAGACCTCGGCAACGGCTTCCCCTATCGGATAGCCGCAGCGACAGCGGCGCTCAGCGCCGAACAACGGACGAAGATCAGCACAGCACTCGACACCGTCCGCCTCGACGAGAGCCGTACCGACCAGGCATATCCCGCACTGATCGCCGCGTATCGAAGCGCTGTCACCGATTACACACCGGGCCGCACCAATTCGGTGCTGCTGATCACCGATGGACCGGACGACGACTCCACGGTCACCGGCCCACAGCTGATCGCGGCGATCGACGCGGCCACCGACAGCACCAAGCCGGTCCGTATCGACGTGATCGTGCTCGGCGGCAACGGCACCCGAACCCTGGAGACACTGGCCGAGCAGACCGGCGGCAGCTACACCCGCCTGGCCACCTCCAACGATCTCGGCTTCGGCTCAGCCGTCGTCCAGGCGCTCACCACACCGTAACCCGGACGCGGCGAACCGGCCCGCTCACTCCGAATACGCCGCCAGGGGCGGGCACGAGCACACCAGATTCCGGTCACCGTGGGCGCCGTCGATCCGGCGCACCGCAGGCCACACCTTCGCCCTGGCATGTCCGAGACCACGCGGATAGACCGCCTGCTCCCGACTGTAAGGGTGCTCCCACTCGCCGACCAACGAGGCCGCGGTGTGCGGCGCACCGCGCAGCGGGTTGTCGGTCACCGGCCACACCCCGGCGGCGACCTGGTCGATCTCCGCCCGAATGGCGATCATCGCTTCGATGAAATCATCCAGCTCGGCCAGGTTTTCGCTCTCGGTCGGCTCAACCATCAGAGTGCCTGCCACCGGGAAACTCATCGTCGGTGCGTGGAACCCGTAGTCCGCCAGGCGTTTCGCCACATCGTCCACGGTGACACCGGTCTGCTTGGTGATCTCGCGCAGATCCAGGATGCATTCATGGGCCACCATGCCATGCTCACCGGTGTAGAGAACCGGGAAGTACTCACCGAGCCTGCGCGCGATGTAGTTCGCCGAGGCGATCGCCGACAATGTCGCCCTGCGCAAGCCACCCGCACCCATCATCCGGATATAGGCCCAGGTGATGGGCAGGATCGAGGCCGAGCCGTACTGCGCTGCCGATACCGCGTGCGACCCTGCTTCCAAGGGGTTGCCCGGCAGGTATCGCGCCAGATGTTCGCGGACCGCGACCGGGCCGACACCGGGGCCACCACCGCCGTGCGGGATGCAGAATGTCTTGTGCAGGTTCAGGTGGCTGACATCGCCGCCGAACCGACCCGGCCGAGCCAGACCGACCAGGGCGTTCAGATTGGCGCCGTCGACATACACCTGACCACCGGCATCGTGCACCAGAGCACACAACTCGGCGATCTCGTGTTCGTAGACGCCGTGCGTGGATGGATAGGTGATCATGATGCAGGCCAGGCGTTCGGCGTGGTCGGCGATTTTGGCGCGCAAATCGTCCAGATCCACGTCCCCGTTGGCGCGGCAGCGCACCACTTCCACCCGCAGTCCGGCCATAACCGCCGATGCCGCGTTGGTGCCATGCGCACTGGACGGGATGAGACAGGTATCGCGGTGAATATCGCCGCGGTCGAGATGGTACCGGCGGATCGCCAGCAGACCGGCGTATTCCCCCTGGCTGCCCGCATTGGGTTGCAGGCTCACCGCGGCGTAACCGGTGATATCGGACAACCAGCGTTCCAAGTCCGCGATCACCCGTAACAGGCCGGGCGCGTCCTGCACCGGCGCGTACGGGTGCACCCTGGCGAAACCGGGCCAGGTGATGGCTTCCATCTCCGCGGTGGCATTGAGTTTCATGGTGCACGAGCCGAGCGGGATCATGCTGCGGTCCAATGCGATGTCTTTATCGGACAGCGAGCGCAGATAGCGCAACATGGCCGTCTCGGTGTGGTATTTCGTGAACGCGGGGTGGGTCAAGAACTCCGAGGTGCGGTTTTCGATCGCGGGGACCGGAGCAGGCGGCGCCTGCTCGAGCGACGCTTCGGTGCCGAAGGATTGGAGCACGGCCAGCACATGCGCCTCGGTCGTCGCCTCATCGCATGCGATAGCGACATGGTCGGCATCGACCAGCCGCAGATTGATACCGTGCGACTTCGCCTTCGCTACTACGGCGTCCGCACTGCCGGGCACATGGGCGAGGACCGTGTCGAAGAAGTGGTCGTGCACGACCACACTGTCCAGCCCGGCCGCGATCGACTTGGCATACCCGTGCACCCTGCGGGCGATAGCACGCAGACCGTCGGCGCCGTGATAGGCGGCATACATCGCGGCGACGATCGCCAGCAGCACCTGCGCGGTGCAGATATTGGATGTCGCCTTTTCCCGGCGGATGTGCTGCTCCCGTGTCTGTAAGGCGAGCCGGTAGGCGACGTCGCCATCCGCGTCCACCGAGACCCCGACCAGACGCCCAGGCAACTGACGAGCCTGTGTCTGACGCACCGCGAGATACCCCGCGTGCGGGCCACCGAATCCGAGCGGAACACCGAAACGCTGGGTGGTGCCGAAGCACACATCGGCACCCTGCTCGCCGGGCGGTGTGATGAGTGTCAGCGCCAGCAGATCAGCGCCGATCGCTACCAAGGCGCCGCGCTCGTGCGCCGCGGCGATGACACCGGTCCAGTCCACGATGCGGCCGGAGGCACCCGGCGTCTGTGCCAGCACACCGAAGAATTCTCCTTCGGGCAGTTCGCCCGCGGACAGGTCCGCCTCGACGATCTCCAGGCCCACCGGCGCCGCTCTGGTGTACAGCACCGTCTTGGTCTGCGGAAACAGATCGGCATCGATGACCAGCCGAGCGGATTTCGCCTTACTCGCACGGCGCAGCAAGGTCATCGCCTCGGCGGCAGCGGTGGCTTCGTCCAGCATGGAAGCATTGGCGAGGTCCATACCGGTCAGATCCGCCACCATGGTCTGGAAGTTGAGCAATGCCTCCAGCCTGCCCTGGCTGATCTCGGGCTGATAAGGCGTATAGGCGGTGTACCAGGCCGGGTTCTCCAACAGATTGCGCACCAGCACCGGTGGGGTCAGCGTGTCGTAATACCCGAGGCCGATCATCGAGGTGGCCACGGTATTGGACTGCGCGAGCTCCGCCAGCTCGGCGAGTACCTCATGTTCGGTGGCCGCCGCGGGCAGTTCGGTCAGACCACCACCGTCCTGGATACCCGCGGGCAGTGCCACAGCCGCCAGTTCATCGAGTGACGACACCCCGACGACGTCCAGAATCCGGTCCAGTTCGGCTCGGTCGGGTCCGATATGGCGATCGGCGAATGAGCGGGTCACAACAGCTCCCAAGGTCGGGCGAGGTCGACCGCGGGGTCGACAGGTACCGGCCCTCCCCCTCTGTCGTGGCGCCTGAGAGATTCGGGTGCCACGGCCTGGCGGCCGAGCCCCTTTCCCCATGGGCGGGTGGCTCGAAGCCACCGCTTTCCAGAGGCGTCGGAATCCGAGCGGTCCTGGTGCCTGAGAGATTGACGGGGAGGTGCTGCTCCTTCGGCGCCCGGGCTCGTATCGAGACCGGGACTCTCCCGCACGGTGGCGACGCACCGGTCAGTGTATGCCGAAATCATGCCGAAATTCGCATAGCCACTACATGGCAAGTGTCGCCCTTGTCACTCTGGTTGTCTTCGTTACTCGACCGGTCCGGAATAACGGTCAGATGGCCAGGCCCGCACGCAGTCGTGTCGCCGCGAGCAACACCGACTCCGCTTGGATCCCCACCAGCCGTGCCAACGGCACCGCGGTGCCCGGCGCGTTCTGCTCGATATCGGCGCACCACTGGTCGAAGAGCGCGGCGAATCGATCGCGTTCGGCAACCAGCTCGGGGCAGGCATCGCGGCGGCATTCCTCCTCCAGCAGCCGCAAGAGCATGCCGCCCAAACGCAGGCGCAGCATGGCGGCCGTGTTGTACTGCTCGAGGAAGATCTCGCCTTTGGTCGCGATCCGGTGCCGCCCCGGCACCGACCCTCTGCTCACCGCGATACCGGGCAGTCTGGCGGTCAGCGCGCGCACTGATCGTTCGAACGGACTGTGCCCGCTCAACCGGCCTGCGACTCGCGCGAGCACACCGGCAGCCGCTTCCGCCATCGCGTGATACTCGACCGCGGTGGCATCGAGCAGATCGCCGAGCATGCGATCACCCGCCGAACTGTCATTGATTCGCCCATCGGCCCATAACGGCAGCTCACAGACCAGGATCGCGGTGTCGTAGCGCGCGGTATAGTCTCGGCAACCACCCCCGCCCAAAGCCGCGATCGCATCGAGCCCGCGGGCGGTGAGCAGATCGGCCATCGCCTCGAACAGCGGCAGTTCGAAGACCCCTCTGGCCAGCGTACGCGCGCCCGACACATCGGGTTCTCCCTGATAGACCGGAATATCCGCGGCAACGAGCCGATCGGTCAGCGCAGTCCAGTACCCAGGGTCGCCACCAGTGGTGTAGAAGAACCCACCCCCGAATTCCGCATTGTGCAACGACGCGATCAACGCGGGCCGGGTGCGGTCGATCAACGCCATCATGGCCTCGGTCTCCGGTAGTGGGACACCGACCGACCGGCCACGCCATACGGTCGGGAAACACCATTCCGGCTGTTCGGTCGCAGGCGGGCGGTAGAGCCCGCGGGCGACGCCGGTTCTGGTATGCGGGCCCGCGAACCACCCTTCGTTGAGCCGGGTCCCATCGGGGTCGACACACAGCACGAAATGCCACGTGGCCCCTACCGTCACCGCATCGTCGGCGACCATCCGGCCGAGCAGATGGCGGATCGTCGCCATGCCGATGGGCTCGTTCGGATGTGGATTACCCAGCACCAGGATGTGCTGCTCGCCCGATCCCACCCGAATTTCGCGAATCGGGTCACCACCACGAGATCGTCCGAGTTCGGTGCTCGACACCCGGTCCGGATAATCGGCTACCAGCGCATCGGCGAACGCGTTCAGCTCGTCGACGGTCGGGAATGCTTCGAGACAGTCGATCGGCCCGACAAGCCGGGTGATTTCCTCGTCTGTCCGCACGGCGCCCCTCCTCATTGCCGCCGCATCCCTTTCACCCGCCGCACCTGTACGCGCCGCGCTACCCGGCCGATCTCCGCTCCGGCCGTTGGAACGCTTCAATTGTCCTGATCAAGCTTGTTCTGGTCGAGCTATGAACGCAGGGCTAGCCCGTCTTTCGGTTCATGCGCGCCTTACGGCGGAACGACAACTCGTCCTCCGGGCGTTCGGTAACCGCCGAGGCGCGTTCCGCGGGGAAATTCGCGATGGCACCGGTCAGTTCCCGCATGGCACCGCTGACGGCGATACCGAAGACACCCTGCCCGCCCTGCAGTAAATCGACGACCTCCTCGGCGGAGGTGCACTCGTAGACCGACGTGCCATCGGAGAAGAGTGTGATACCTGCCAGATCCTGCACACCACGGCTACGTAGATGATCGACAGCGATCCGGATGTTCTGTAGGGAGATACCCGCGTCGAGCAGCCGCTTGACAATCTTGAGAACCAAGATGTCCTTGAACGAATACAGCCGCTGACTCCCCGAGCCGGCGGCACTGCGGATGGAGGGCACCACCAAACCGGTGCGTGCCCAGTAGTCGAGCTGCCGGTAGGTGATCCCCGCTACCTGGCATGCACTAGGGACGCGATAGCCGACCAAGTCGTCAGGTACCGAATCGTCCGGGAACAGGCCTGGCTGTACCACATCCTGCGATTGCTCTGCCACTGACCACTCCCTTGCTTCGCCGACGCATTCCCAGCCTCATCAATGATCCGGTTCCATTGCCGACCGAACCGGTGCGGATTCGGCCGAAACGGACGCGACCCAACTGTCGAGATTACTCCCCCGATTGTCCAGGGAGCGGCCTCATCGAGCCAAACGCGACGCGCGGTAAAAATCTCTATCTCTACTTCAGCTATCGGTTGCCTTGAAATCGTCCGGTGACACCGATTCGAGGAACTCCTTGAACTTCTCCACCTCGTCCTCGCGCTCATCCGGCATGACCAGCCCGGCTTCCTCCAGGACAGCCTCTTCTGCGTGGATCGGACAACCCACCCGCAAGGCGATGGCCACCGAATCGGACGGCCGCGCCGAAATCCGCAGGTCGTTCTCGAAGACCAGATCCGCGTAGAAGGTGCCTTCCTGCAAATCCACGATCCTGACCTCCTTGAGGGTACGCCCCAGTTCGGTGATCAGGATCTTGATCAGATCGTGGGTCAGCGGGCGGATGGGCGTCACCCCCTCCTGCTCGAGCACGATCGCGGTCGCCTCGGCCTGCCCGATCCAGATCGGCAGATACCGATCGCCCTCTACCTCACGGAGCAACAGCACGGGCTGGTTCTGTGGCTGCTCGACACGGATGCCGATCACGCGCATTTCGCTCATCGCACTGCCTCCCATACTCGCCACCGGCCCGGCATGACCACTGCTGAGCCCGCCGTACCACGAGTCTAGGCGAACCCACACCGGTGCAGCGATCTGTCTGCACAGCCGAAATCAGCATGTTGGGCCGATGAAACCTGCCACAGGGGGTCATGCCTGCAAGGAACTCCGGACCGAGGACTTCACCAGACAAGTGTGCAACGTCAGCGATAACGCGGCCAGCTCGCGGCCCGTCTCCTCCGCTCGGGCACGCGCGTCCGCATCACGGCTCTTCGCGATCGGCGCGACAATCTGCGCCACCAACGCGGCCTCCCGATCGGCGGCGAGCTTGAACGCGCGCAAATGCCTTGCCTCCAAACCGAATTCAGCCATCGCTCGGGCTGTCTTGACCAAGGTGACCGCGTCATGGTCGAAGTAGCCTGCTGAGCCCGGCGCGATCAGCGCGGCCCGGACCAGGTCGTCCAGGAACTTCTCCTCGACCTCGGCCTGAGCCAGCAGATCTGCCCGGGTGAGCTGGATATCGTGGTCGAACCGCAGATCTTCCGGTGAAACCTCATCCGGTACGACCCCCAACCGCCGGTGTGTCGAGCTCTGGCGCGCGTCGCGATCGGACCCCGGCGGCTGCGCAGCGGTATCCGGCACGGCAGCCTCGGACTCCGCCGTCCCGGTCCGAACGGAGTGCGCTCGGGCGCGGGCTTCCCGCACCCCGAGCGTCGCCGCACCGCTGTCGATTGCCTCCAGCTGCTCCTTGATCACCTTGAGCGGTAGGTACTGATCACGTTGCGCGGTGAGTACGAACCGGAGCCGTTCGACATCAGCGGCCGAGAACCTCCGATAGCCCGAAGGCGTCCGCTCCGGCCGAATCAAGCCCTCAGCTTCCAGGAAGCGGATTTTGGAGATGGTGACATCAGGAAAATCGGGACGCAGCAGATCCAACACGGAGCCGATCGACATCCCTCCGCGCGCCCACTGCGCCGCACCGGTCACAGCGCCAGATCCTTCATCACCCCGAGCCCTTCATCGGGTATGAGAAGACCCGGCGCCGTCATCGTCATAGACTGCCCGCACCCGCCGAAGAGTCGGTCACCTGCGCGCGCGGCCCGGTGAGGAATACCAGCCGGAACTTACCGATCTGGACCTCGTCACCGTTCTGCAACTCCGAGGAGTCCACCGGCTCGCGGTTCACGTATGTGCCGTTCAAGCTGCCCACATCGACTACCTGGAACGAATCGTCGTCCTGCCGGAATTCGGCATGCCGACGGCTGACGGTGACGTCATCGAGAAAGATGTCACTGTCGGGGTGACGCCCCGCCGATGTCGTCGGCTGATCCAGCAGGAATCGCGAACCCGCGTTCGGGCCACGTTTGACCACCAAGAGGGCCGCGCCGACGGGCAGGCCCTCAACCCCTTGGACCGGCTGCTCACCGGTCGGCTCTCCGGAGCGCGACGCGTCGACCTCGTTCAGGAAATCCGCGCGGAAGACCGACGTCGTCTCGGCCGCGGCCTCCCCGTAACCCGGGTCTTTGTTCTCGCTCACCGTTTCTCTCCTCCTCGAACCTGATTATCCCTGCAAGCAGGTAGTACCTCTGGCACCGCGACCTACCGTCGAGTCCCTGGATTCCCGGCACAACCGCCGGGCGCATCCGTTGGCATTGACCGTACCCTGCCGGACCGCGCCCGTGCAGGTAGAACTGGGAAGGCTGCTTCAGCCCCCGATAACTCCTTGATAACCTGCGGCATCGAGCAGTTCACCGAGCGTGGCGTCGAGACTCTCCTCGTCGCTCACCTCCAGCTCGAACAGCCACCCCTCACCGTAGGGATCGGCATTCAAGGCCTCCGGCTCGGCAGCCAATTTCTCGTTCACCGCAACAACTTTCGCATTCAGCGGTGCGTAGATGTCGGACACACTCTTGGTCGACTCCACCTCTGCGATGCTGTCGGCGGCGGCCACCTCCGCGTCCGCTTCCGGCAGCTGCACGAACACAACGTCACCGAGTTGAGACTGGGCGTAGTCGGTGATACCGACCCGCACCCGGGTCGGGGCGATCCGGCGTATCCACTCGTGCTCCTCGGTGTAGCGCAGATCCTCGGGGGTCTGGGTCACAGGCCGTCCTTTCGTTCGAACGTGGCACGCAAACTCTATCGGCTACGCACTCCGGTGCCGCACAGCCGGTAGCGCTCGCGCGACCACAACGGCCTTACCGGTATAGAGCACCCCGGTCCACAAGTAAACCGCGGTCCCCCAGACCAGTAACGCCCCGCCGAAGGCCCGCCCGAAACCATCGGCCGCCCAGTCCATCTGCCCGGCCAACAACCATGGCAGTGCCGACATCAGCGCGAAGGTGGCCGCCTTGCCCAGATAGATCACCTCGGGCGGGGGCAGATCGCGGCGTTTATACACCGACAGCGTCAACGTCAGCACGAGATCCCGCCCGACAAGCAGTGCCGCCACCCACCACGGGATCAGGCCACGGATCACGAAGGCCACCAGAGTGGTCACCAGATACAGGCGGTCGACGAAGGGATCGAGCAGCGCGCCCAACCGGGAAGACTGATCCAACAGCCGGGCCAGTTTGCCGTCGAGGAAATCGGTGATACCGCTGACGATCAACAGGACGAACGCCCAGCCATCGGCCCGCTCGACCAACAGCAACCACAGGAACAGCGGGACGCCGAGCAGGCGCAGTATGCTCAGCACGTTCGGTACGGTCAGGATACGGTCGGCGAAGACGCCCGGCATCGCGCCGTCGACGGCACGCTGCTCGGGTTCCGCTGCGCCTGATTCGGTCGTCACGTCCCCGTGCATACCGCATCAACCCCGCCACCGCCATCTCCACGCGCCGATTACCCGGATGTTCGTCCGATCGACCGACGCGGCGATAGATTCCACCACAGTGCGACAACGAGAAGATGATAGATTATTACTATCATTCAGCAATAGAGTGCCGGGCTCGCCCAGTACCGCGATCGCCTCCTTCCCGCGCATCTCGCCCCACCCGCCTCCCGCGACCCACGCCGATACCACTGCGGGCTCCACGAGATGAGGCGGATGCCACACCGACGCCGGTACCGCGACCACTAGCGTGATTCGTCATGTCGGACAGCGCTATCAATCTACGGTCCTTCGTCCCCGCGGAGCAGGTCCGCGCCAAGGGACGCGCATTGCGTCAGCGGGTTCCGGTCGACACCAGGGATCGAGCAGCCACCGGCGGGCACCGCCCGGATGTGCTCGATTTCGTGGAGGCAAGCAACGCGGGGCGACTTGCGCACCTGATACCGCTGCGCATCGGACGGATGATCACCTCACCCTTCGCCTTCTACCGAGGAACCGCGGGGCTGATGGGCGCCGACCTGGCAAACGGTCCGAACAGCGGGCTCACCGCTCAGTTATGCGGCGACGCGCATGCGGCGAACTTCGGGCTCTACGGCACGGCCCGCGGTGAGATCATCATGGACATCAACGACTTCGACGAAACGATCGCGGGGCCGTGGGAGTGGGATCTGGAACGGCTCGCCGCCAGCCTGGTGCTGGCCGGGCGCACCGCAGGTGCGAGTGAGGACGACTGCCGCACCGCAGCGCGCGATGCCGCCCGCTCGTACCGGCTCGCTGTCGACGCACTCGCCACGATGCCGTTCATGGAGTCCTGGAACGCGCTCCCCGACAAGTCCGTGATCGCCAGAACCCAGGCCGAGGGGCTGATCGACGACTTCGAGAAGGCGGCAGAGAAAGCACGCAAGAACACCAGCGCCAAGGTCGTGGCCAAATGGACCGAGCATCTCGAAGACCATGAGACCGGTATCCGCGAGCACCGGTTCGTCAGCGATCCGCCGATTCTCACCGCGGTGGACGAACAGGTCGCCGAGCGAGTGATCAGCGGGCTGGAACGATACGCCGAGACCCTGCGTGAGTCCCGGCGCAATCTTCTGGATCGATTCGCGGTGTCGGACATAGCGTTTCGCATCGTCGGCACCGGAAGTGTGGGCTTGCACACCTATGTCGCGCTGCTGCACGGCAACGAGGGTGAGTCGCTGGTCTTACAGGTGAAACAGGCCAATAGCGCCGCATTGGCCCCGTATCTGCCGGCACAGCTCGTGCGACATGAGGGCGAGCGCATCGTGCGGGGCACCAGACTGGTGCAGTCGGACACCGATATCCTGCTGGGCTGGACCTCACTGAGCCCAGCCGACGATGGTATCGAATTACCTTTTATAGTAAGGCAATTCCGAAATTTCAAGGGCAAGATCGATCCCACCGAACTGCCTGCGAGCGACCTGGACGACTACGGCAGGCTGGCGGGCGCGCTCTTGGCCAGGGCCCATTCCCGCTCACTGGACCCCCGGCTGCCTGCAGGCTATCTGGACGGTGACGAGCGTTTCGACGAGGCGGTGGCCGCCTTCGCCGTGCGCTATGCCGATCGCGCCGAGGCCGATCACGCCGAACTGGTCACGGCGGTCCGCGCAGGCCGGATCGCGGCCGAAGAAGCGTAACCGAACCGAACGAATCACGAAAAGGGCCCGCCCGGTTCGCTGTTCGTCGGCGTGGAGGCGGCGAACTCGGTGCGGGACCTCGTATCCTGTCCTCTGTCGAGCGCTGACACGAAGGGTGGTCCGCCAATGCTCGTGCGAGTCCAGGATGCCACAGGCACCGATGCCGAGCGCACGCTGATCGATTGGCTGCGCACCTGGAAAGATCCAGGGAGCCCACATGGCGTCGCGACGATCAACTGCAACCTGTTCCACAAGGAACGGCTCCATCATCTCGACGCGGTGATCTGGACACCGACCAGCTGCGTTGTGCTCGAAACCGATGCGCTCACCACCGAGCAGGACGGCCTGCTGGAGGTCCCGCTGAACGGCCAGTGGACGATCAACGGTGAGCCCATGGCAACCGAGCGCCGCGGCCGCCACACCCCGCTGGAGCGGTCACGAGAACACACCTTCGCGCTACAGGATTGGCTGGCCGCCCGTGGCCTCGGACAGCGTGTCGTCCATGGCGTCGCGCTGATCCTCCCCTTACGCGGCGCTCGGGTGCAGCTGGAGCAGGCCTGGGCCGATCCGAGTTTCGATGTGATCATCGGCAGTGAGCCCGATCCGCTACGGCGCTACTTCGACGCACTCGCCGCCCAGGAGAAATTCCTCTGGACCGCCAACGATGTCGCCATCGCGTTCCGCGGTCTCGGTATCCTGCCCTATCTACCCGCACCGCAGGAACTGCTGAACGAGGGCTTCCTCGGCCCGATCGACATCACGCTGTGGCACGGCAGCCCCAATCAAGCACAAGCAGAGGCCTACGCCGAGGAACTCGCGCAGGCCGAACGGGATGCGCGAGCCTCGGCCTTCGCCATCCGGGCGCCCTGGTACAGCCCGTGGAAGCTGTATCCGCGCGAGGAGGGCAACCTGGATCTCGGTCGCGCGGTGCTGCGCACCCTGCTGGCCGTCGGCATGGTTATCGCCTTCACCTGGGTTGTGTGGTTCGTCATCACCGCGATCTCGACCTACGGCCCCGGCTGATCGAACATCCGGCCGCTATGGTCGAGCAGTGCGCGCAGGACGGGAGAGCGGCCCCGGCAAGAACACCCCGGCGAAGAAAACCCGGATCGGTCTCGCCACGACATGCGCGGCGGGCACTGCCGCAGTGCCCGCGACTCTGCCCGCCGACGGCGGACCATCGGCGTTGGATCAGGCGATCGCCGATCCCATCCATCAGGCACTCGATACGCATCCCGGCGTCTACCAGGCACTCGTCGTCCCGAGCAATGGGTACGTCCTGCTCCCGCTACTGCTCCTGGCCTGCGCTTGGTTCATGTACCGCGGCGCGAGACGATACGCGGTGACGATGCTCCTGGTACCGGAACTGGCCGTGGCCGGCAATACCTGGCTGCTGAAGCCGCTGTGGGGACGGCAACTGCACGACTATCTCGCCTATCCCAGTGGACACACCGTCCATCTGGTCGCCATCGCGGCAACCTTCATGCTGCTCGTGGACTCCGTACGAGCCCGGCTGGCAGCGGGTGCGGTGGCCTGCGTATCGATGCTCGCGGCAGCCGTCGGCATGATCGGCCTCGACTACCACCATCCGACCGATATCCTCGGCGGCGTCACCGCGGCCATCACACTCGCGATCCTGCTGTGCTGGGCGGCGGAAGTCCTGATCGAGCGCGGCGCGGCCCGGATCCGCGCCTTCCATACCCGCGCGCCCTGAACGGGAGCACGGACCGCCACGCGTCATGGATACCCGCCATTCCTCGGTGCGTACCCAGCGGCAGTAGGTGGGGTACGGCCGGAATCCGCAAGCGACCTGCCACCGAGCGACCACACGCGCATTCGGTCCCGGTCCGGAGCGCAGCTTCCGCCAGGCATCCATCGCGGCGGCCATCGTCGAACACGCCCCAACAGATTGTGGGCACACAAGAAGCGTGCCGTTTCGTGCATGATCCATAATCGAGGGGCGGAAGTCGTCTGGCAGGTCAGTAGAGTGAGCCTCGTCCGGCAGAGAACCGTATCGGTCGTCAGATACGTTCCGGTGAAAGCGCCAACGACGGGACGAGTGTTGTCAGGTCGACCAGCTCGATACGTTCGCTGTGGGCACGAACGAATTCCGCAATGGTGAAATCGGTTGCGGGTCCGAAGCGTTGCTCGAACCGGGACCTGAAGTGAGCAGGCGATCGACCGAGTGCCCACGCGATCGTCGACGTGGTTGTTGTAAGAAACCGGACCGGTAGCGCACCGACGACGAAAAGCTGAGCACGCCGACCGCTTTCATCGAGCGCCAAATGAACCAGGTCGGCGACGACACTGTGCTTGCGCATAGCGTCTTTACCCTTCCACTGTGCGAGTTTGAACTCGGCGATCCGACGGTCGGTTTCCAGATCGAACGGCCGCGACGGATCATTTCCCGCTGCCAGCGAGGGCCGCCGGACGACGACCTCTCCTTCTTCCAATACGATGGGTAGCACGCGCGCGATGACGGTCGCATGAATGACGTCGTTGATGCGCCCGACCTGCGTGCGCACAGCTAGTGCGGCATCGAGAAGATCATCGCTGAATCCGTACTCGGTTATCACCTCACGACTCGTTGCGGATCCCGTATGCTGGAAAGCGGCTTCCGCAGCGGCAAGGTGCGCTGTCAGGTCGTGGTCGGTGAGAAACCGTGACAGCGTCGCGAACGACTCGGCCAATTCATCTATGCCACTGGTCTCACCGGACTCCTCGGACGCCTCCACTCGGGCACTTTGGGTCCGCGACGGCGTGTAGACACTGGTCGACAGCCCCAACCTGCGCAACTCGGCGAGGGCTCGATGCGATGTATACGCCGAGCGCGGCAAACCGGTGATCAGTTGATACACCTGCTTGGGCGGATAGCGTTTGTCCGCGACAACCACCCAATGCTCGCGCAGCGGCTCTGGTTCGACCTCGCTGATCGCCTCGAACACCGAAGGCCCGATCACTTCTTCCATGCCAGAGAGGTTTCCCTACCACAGGCGGGTACAGCAACCGACGACGCCGAGTGTGCCGGCCTGACGGACGATCAGAGGTATGGCTGAGCCCGGCTCGGTATTGTCTCCATCTGCAGAGGGATGAACGACATGGCCCCGGTTCGATATCCAAGGGTCCTGCGACAGCGACGCGACAATCTCATCGCGCATCGGACAATCCCGCCGCGGTACCCGCGCCGCCCTAGGTGGGAGTGCGGGCCACCGAAACACCCAATGCCGCCGGATCAGGTCCGGTCGAACACAACGCGGATCTTGTGCTCGGTCCTGGTCGAAGCCCCGGAGGCCGGGGCGGCTACTTCTCTGAGAGATGAACCAGAATCTTACTCAGCGCCTCGTTCATGCTGCCGAGTTGCCCGTCGATCTTATCGAGGCGGGCATCTACCTTGTCCAGGCGTCCGTCCATCTTGTCCAGGCGAGTCTCCATCTTGTCCAGCCTGGTGTCCACCTTGTCCAGGCGAGTCTCTACCTTGTCGAGCCGGGCGTCTACCTTGTCGAGACGACCGTTCACCTCATCGAACCGCTCGTTCATCGTGGCCCGGACTTCGCCGAACTCGGCCAGCGTAGCCGCGTGATGCTCGTGCATCGTACGGCGGATCTGGGTGGTATCCGCTTTGATGTCGGTGGTATCTGCCTCGAGTCCCCCCAGGGCGTCACCGGTCCTGTATTGCGCAGCCTCCAGGCTGGTCAGCCGTTCAGTGGTCGAGCGCGTCATCTACGGTCCCTTCGGTGAACTCCCCATTCCCTGAATGGGGCGGAGTATATCCAAGCGTTCCCGCGGCAGCGAGACCACAGCCCGATCGTGCATCGATAATCGCGCGGCCAGTGCCCTCGTGTCCCGAACGAGGGTACCGGCCGCGAGAGCGCCCGGCGCCACCGGATCAGGTCCGGTCGAACACGCTCGCATCATGCAGCATGGCCGCGCGCAGCATGGACTCCGGCACACCCATGCCCTCGACCAAGGTCAGGGCATGCGGACGCAACCGGTCGACCAGCTCGTTCACCCCACGGCGCACCGCCTTCGCCCGCTCCACCGACATGAACCGGTGCATGATGAACCACGCCTGGTTCTCCTCCAGCGTGGAGTAGACGAACAAATCACATACCGCGTCGGCGAGTTCACGCGCGTCCGGATCCTCGATATCGGCGATCCCCTCGATGAACGCCTCGAGCACAAGCCGGTCGATATGCGCCGAACCGGCGGCGAGAATGTGATCCTGCGCGTTATTGAATGCCTCGAACGGACTGGTGTCCTGCGCCCTGGCCCGCAGCCGGTGCGCCGCGGTCCGAACCAGATAGTCCTCGCGATCGGCGAACAACTGCAGTTGCACGTCTCGCCGCGCGAGGTCACCTTCGTCGACCGATTCGTCCCCTCGATCACGCAAGGTCTGGATCAGCTGACGCACACCGGACCGCTTACGCACCACATCACCGGCCATGGTCGCGGCGAAACGCACCCAGCCGAGCGCGTCCAGATCACGCACCTCATCGGAGTAGGAGGTGAGCAGTTCCTTGGCCACCAACTGAGTGAGCACCACATTGTCACCTTCGAAAGTGGTGAACACATCGGTGTCGGCCTTCAGCGTGACCAACCGGTTCTCCGTGAGGTAACCCGCGCCACCACATGCTTCACGGCATTCCTGGATAGCGCGGGTGGCATGCTCGGTCTGCGCGACCTTCAGGCCTGCGGCGCGCTTCTCCAGCGCCCGCTGCGCGCCCGGCTCCAGATCCTGGTCGGTCTGCACCAGATGCATCCGGCGCACCAGATCGTTCTGCGCGAACGCGAGCGCGTAGGACTTCGCGACCAAGGGCAGCAATCGACGCTGGTGGTTGCGGTAGTCCAGCAGGACCGTCTCCACACCGGTATCGGGGTCGGTGAATTGGCGGCGCTTCAACCCATAGCGGATCGCTATGCTCAGCGCGACCCTGGCACCGGCCGCTGCCGCGCCGCCGACACTGACCCGGCCGCGCACCAAAGTGCCGAGCGTAGTGAAGAACCGGCGGCTGGGATTGTCGATATCGGAACTGTAGGTGCCGTCCGGTGCGACATCGGCGTATCGGTTGAGCAGATTCTCCCGCGGCACCCGCACGTGATCGAAGATGATGCGCCCGTTGTCGACGCCGAGCAGGCCGCCTTTGAGGCCGTCGTCGAGAGTGGTCACGCCGGGCAGGTCGGCGCCGCTCTCATCACGGATCGGCACCAGCAGACAGTGCACACCCTTGTTCTCGCCATTGGTGATCAGCTGTGCGAAAACCGCGGCCATCCTGGCATGTTCGGCCGCACCGCCGATGTAGTCCTTACGCGCCGACGGTGTCGGCGAGTGCACGATGAACTCCTGTGTCCTCGGGTCATAGGTCGCCGTGGTCTCCAGGTGCGCGACATCACTGCCGTGCCCGGATTCGGTCATGGCGAAGCATCCGAGCAGATCCAGCGAGATCAGCTGTTTGACATACTCCTGGTGCCGTTCGGTGCCGAGGTTTTCCACCGCACCGCCGAACAAACCCCACTGCACACCCGCCTTCACCCACAGCGATATGTCCGCGTAGGCCAGCGTCTCCAAGCCGACCACCGCCGCGCCCGGCTCGCTGGTCCCACCGTTCTCCCGCCGAAATCCGCGTTCGGCGATTCCCATGGTGGCGATGGCGCGCATCTGCTCCAGCACCCGCGCTCGCGCCGCCTTGTAGTCCAGCGTGGGATCCGCGGCGAACTCCTCGCCGGCCAGCAGGTTTCGAGTTTCCTCCCGGACCGCTCCCCAAGGGCCGTCCAGGGCTGTACGTAGGTGATCTGCCGTTGTTGCCGTACCGGTCGTCATAACTCGACGATAGCCCGGCCAACGAACACCTAATCGTTGACATAACAAGCCCGCAGCACCCCTTGCCCGGTATTGAACGGGCGTTTAACATACTGTACATGTGTATAGCCAACAGCCCGTTTCGCAAGGACCCGCCGAAGATCTGACCACCGCGGCACGCATTCGCGATACCGCGATCGAGCTGTTCGGCGAACACGGATTCCAGGTCGGCATCCGAAAAATCGCCGCCGCCGCCGGCGTCTCTCCCGGATTGGTCAATCATCACTTCGGTTCCAAAGACGGCCTACGGGCCGCCTGCGATGCGCGGGTGTTGCACCTGATCCGCGATGAGAAGATCAAGGCGCTCACCGCGTCGTCCGTCGCGATGAACATGCTCGATGCCCTCGCCGAGATCGATTCCTACGCACCCTTGTTCGCGTACATGATGCGCAGCCTCCAAGCAGGGGGGCCGATGGCGGAATCGCTGCTGGAGGACATGATCTCCGATACGGCGGAATATCTCCGGCAGGGGGTCGAGGCGGGCAACGTCAAACCGAGCCGGGATCCCGTCGCTCGCGCCAGATATCTGGTGATGCTGAATGTCGGCGCAACCCTGCTGTCCATGCAGATGCGCCTGCACCGCGGCGAGGAGATCGACTATCGCAAGGCGCTTCGCGAACTCTCGAACGAAATCACCCTGCCCGCCCTGGAGCTCTACACCCAGGGCCTGCTCACCGATCCCACGATCTTGGACACATTTATCAAGGAGCAGTGATGTCCGACGTCATCGAAGTCCGCGACCTGCGCAAAACCTTCGGCATTGTCGCCGCACTGGACGGGCTGAACCTCTCCGTCGCCGACGGGGAGATCCACGGCTTCCTCGGCCCCAACGGCTCGGGAAAGTCCACCACGATCCGGGTGTTGCTCGGTATCCTGCGCGCTACGGCGGGCCGGGCCCGGCTCCTCGGCCGCGACCCGTGGGCCGACGCGGTCGCCCTGCACCGCGAGGTGGCCTACGTTCCAGGCGACGTCACGCTCTGGCCATCGCTATCCGGCGGCGAGATCATCGACCTGCTGGCCAGGATGCGCGGCAACATCAATCCGCGACGACGCGCTGAACTGATCGAGCGCTTCGACCTCGACCCACGCAAGAAGGCACGTACCTACTCGAAAGGCAACCGTCAAAAAGTCGCGCTGATCTCCGCACTGGCTTCCGATGTGCGACTGCTATTACTCGATGAGCCGACTTCCGGACTGGATCCGTTGATGGAGCAGACCTTCCGGGAGTGCGTACACGAAGCACAGCAGCGCGGCGCCACCATCCTGTTGTCCAGTCACATCCTGTCGGAGGTGGAAGCGCTGTGTGATCGGGTGACCATCATCCGAGCCGGGCGCACAGTGGAGAGCGGCTCACTGTCCGAGCTCCGCCATCTGTCCCGGACCTCGATCACTGCCGAATTACACGGTGATCCAGGCGATCTCAGCAGCATCCCCGGCGTCGAGGACATCGAACGCGATGGCGCCATCCTGCGTTGCCAGGTCGACAGCGAACACCTCGGCGAGCTGATCCGGGCACTCGGCGACGCCGGTGTACGCAGCCTGACCAGCGCACCACCGACGCTCGAAGAGCTGTTCCTTCGCCACTACCGCATCGACGGCGAGAGCACCGAAAACACCGGGACCGCCTCCGCCACCGGAGAGAAGGTGCGGGCATGACACTCACCACCGACCGCGTCACCACGGCACCGGTATTCGGCGAATCCGGTGATTTCGCGGGCACGGTTCAGCTGCTGCGGCTGTATCTGCGGCGAGACCGGATCGTCTTGCCGCTGTGGACGCTGGTGATCGGCCTGATGCCCGCGTTCCAGGTGATCAGCATCAAGGATCTGTACAACACCCAGTCCGCGCTGGACACCTTGGCGGGGACCACAGCGGCAAGCCCCGCGCTGATCGCTATGTACGGCCCGGTGTTCAGCTCCGCACTCGGTTCCATCGGCACCTGGAAAGCAGGCGCCCTGTACAGCATGATCGCGATCGCCACGGTACTGACGGTGATCCGGCACACCAGAGTCGAAGAGGAAACCGGGCGCGCGGAATTGGTCGGCGCCACCAGCATCGGCCGGTACGCGGGCCTCACCGCCGCCCTGATCATGACCTGCGCCGGAGCGCTCGGCGCCGGTCTGCTGTGCACGGTGGCGCTCTACGCCACCGACTTGCCCGGTGCCGGGTCGGTGGCCTTCGGGGCCGCACTGGCGGCTTCCGGCATACTCTGGGCCGCGGTCGCGGCAGTAGCCGCCCAGGTGAGCGCAGGTGCTCGGGTGGCGCGCGGCATCGCATTGGGCACACTCGGTGCCGCCTTCGCGCTCCGGGCGGTCGGCGATGCCGGAAACGGTGTGCTGTCGTGGTTCTCCCCCATCGGATGGTGTCTGCAGATCCGCCCGTACGCGAACGAACGCTGGTGGGTCCTGCTTCCGCTGGTCGCTGTCGCGGTGCTCGCAACGGGTATCGCGTACGCATTGCTCGGTCGTCGCGACCTCGGCTCGGGGCTGCTCGCGGAACGTCCTGGCCCCGCCGCGGCCGGGCCGAAACTGTCCGGCCCGCTCGGACTGGCCTGGCGTCTGCAGCGCGGCACGCTCCTGGCCTGGTCGATCGGCTTCGCTTTGTACGGCTTACTGATCGGCGGGGCGGCGAACAGCATCGGCGATATGTTCGACAGCAACCCCGCTATCCGCGATATGTTCACCCGGATCGGTGGCTCGCAGCAGCTGCAGGAGTCCTTCATCACCTACGCGATCACCATGTTGGCCGCGGCCGCGGCAGCCTATTCGATCTCGGCTACCCTGCGGCTGCACGATGAGGAGTCCAGCGGCCGGAGCGAGGCCACCCTGTCCGGAGCGGTCGGCCGCACTCGCTACGCGCTGAGTCATATCGGCTTCGCACTACTCGGGCCAGCGGTGGTGCTGCTGGTGTCCAGCGCGGCGATCGGAATCGTGTATGGCGCCTCGGTCGGCGACCCTGGTACCGAGCTGCCGCGCTCGCTCGCCGCCGCGGCTGTGCAGTTACCCGCGATCTGGGTGGTTACCGGTATCACGATGGCCCTCTACGGTGCCGCGCCGCGGTTCGCGCCGGTCGCTTGGGGCGTGCTCAGCGCCATGGTGGTGATCTTCTTCCTCGGTTCGCTGGACGGGTTGCCCCAATGGATGATCGATCTGGTCCCGTTCATCCATCCACCGAAACTGCCCGGCGCGCAGTTCCAGGCCCAACCGGTGCTGTGGCTGCTCGTGATCGCTGTGGGACTGCTCAGCTTCGGCTTCACCACGTTCCACCGGCGCGATCTGCGCTGATCCAGGCACCTGTGGCCGGTGCGAGGGCAGGCGCACCGGCCACAGGCATGGGCCCGCGCGCACCAGCTGCTGTGCGCGACGCTCAGCGCGTCATCAGCCGGACTCCAACCCCAGTTTCCCGGCCAACCGGGTGAGATAGGCCCGTACCTCATCCGCCGAACGATCGGGCAGTCCGAAAACCACTTCGGTGACGCCGGATTCGGCCCACCGTGCCAGTTGTTGCGCATCATGGCGACCGGCGAGCGCGATGACCTCGGGCGGGTCCGTGCGATCGTGCTCGCGCCAGACCCGATGCAACATCGCGATCTTCTCGTCGAGTCCATCCTCGGTGGGGGTGGTGATCCATCCGTCGGCGTGCTCGGCCAGCCAGGTGAAGTTCTTCTCGGTACCCGCCGCCCCCAGCAATACCGGAATCTGTTTCTGCACCGGTTTCGGCCACGACCAGCTCGGCCCGAATGTCACGAACTCGCCGGCGAAACCGGCTTCCTCCTCGGTCCAGAGTGCACGCATGGCATCCAGATGCTCGCGCAACACAGTCTTGCGCTTGCCCGCGGGCACACCGTGATGCGCCAGCTCATCGGTATTCCAACCGAACCCGACACCGAGGCGAACCCGGCCACCGGAGAGATGATCCAGTGATGCGATGGTCTTGGCCAAGGTGATCGGATGGTGTTCGGCGGGCAACGCCACCGCAGTGGACAGTCCGATACGGCTGGTCACAGCCGCCGCCATCGCTAGCGCGACCCATGGGTCGAGGGTACGCAGATACCGGTCGTCGGGCAGGCTCGCATCGCCGGTGCGCGGATGCGCTGCCGCACGGATCACCGGAATATGTGTGTGCTCGGGCACATAGAACGTATCGAAACCGGAACGCTCGGCGGCCACTGCCGCCTCTGCGGGGGTGATGCCCCGATCGCTGGTGAACAACACGATTCCGTACCGCATCGCCTGCACTCCCATCAGAAAAATTAGAACAAGTTCTACCATGTTTTCCCGGCCGGGCCAACGGCTGGGCCGATACCGATACGTCCATCGGCGGACCACCTGGATGCCGACAACACAGCGAATGACTAGGTTCGCGTCCATGGGTCCTGACGTATCTTCTGGAGGAAGTATCACTACAGATCGGGTAGTTCATCTCGGCTGGCGACGCGGGCTGCGGCTGCGGCGTACCCGTCCGATACCTGTGGTGAGCCAGGCCTTCGGCCGGTTGGTCGCGGACCGGCAGGCGACCGTGGACACCATCGTCACGGCGCCGACTCCGATACAACCGATCGACCTCACCGACGATGCCCAGGTTGCCGAGGTACTCGATCTCGCGGTTCGAGTAGGCGAAGTGGTCCTCGCCTCCGGCACCGGTGTGGTGGATACCACCACGACGGTACGGTTCATCGCCGCAACCTACGGCCTGCCCCGCTGCAGTATCGACGTCACCTATGACGCCATCCGGATCTGGGCCGATCGCGGCCCCCAGCTACCGCCGGCAAGCACCATGCGGATCGTGCACTATCGCGCACTGGATTTCACCAGACTGGCCGCAGTGGACCGGCTGACCCGCCGGATCCGTAACGAGGTGGTCCCGCCCAGTGCGGCGCGCGCCGCACTGGATGCCACCACCTCGGCACCGCACCCCTACCACCGCTGGTCCGCTACCGCCGCCTGGTCGCTCATGGCAGCGGCGATCGCCGTACTGCTCGGCGGAGGCGCGGTCGTCGCGGCGATCAGTTTCGTCACCACCGCGGCGATCGATCGCACCAACCGTGTTCTCAATCGCTATGGTCTGCCGTTCTTCTTCCAGCACATGGTCGGCGGCGCGATCGCGGCGCTACCCGCCATCGTGCTGGCGAGTCTCGCCGTGCGACTACAGATCGACGTCGACCCGGCCCTGATCATCGCGGCGGGAATCACCGTGCTGCTCAGTGGCTTACAACTGGTCGGTGCGGTGCAGGACGCGATAACCGGCGCCCCTATCACCGCGACAGCTCGTATGCTCGAAGTGATGATGATGACCGGCGGCATCATCGCGGGCATCGCGCTCGCGTTGCGCATCGCCGATCTCGCCGATGCCACCGTGCCATTGGTCTACCTCACCTCCGGTCGCGATATCACCGATCTGCCGCTGAAGATCGCCGCGGGCGCCATTGCCGCCCTGGCCTTCGCGCTCGCCTGTTATGCCGAACGCCGCGCGCTTGCCGCCGCGGCCTGCAGCGGCGCCGCGGGCATCATCTGTTTCCTCCTGGTGCAGCAGGCCGGATTCGGTCCAGTGGTTTCCTCCGGGGTCGCCGCGACACTGGTCGGGCTGGCCGGTGGTCTGATGGCCCGCCGGGCATTGACTCCTCCGCTCGTGGTCGCGGTCGCGGGCATTACTCCGCTCCTGCCCGGCCTCAAGGTCTACCGCGGGCTCTATGCCCTGCTCAACGACGAGCTGCTGGCCGGAGCCGACCAGTTGCTCGCGGCGGTCGGCATCGGCTGTGCCTTGGCGGCGGGCGTCACCCTCGGCGAATGGTTCGACAGGACCGCGCGCAGGCCACGGATATTGCGCCGGTTCGGCTCGCTGCGGCGACCGATCGTCCGGCGGCGGCGGCGCTCGGCGCCCGCCCGCTGAGCGAGGCGCAGCCACACCCGGCGGCGGCCCGGTAGTCTGCTATCGAACCGGTCAGGGCAGCGAGACTCGGTGGCGGCCCGATGCGAGATTAAGGTGGTTCCAGCATGTCGGAGGCAGTGCCGTTCTCGAAGCAGATCCGTAACGCCACCGCCGAACAACACGCGGCGGCGGAGAACTCCCCATTCATGAGCGATATGCTGGGCGGGGCGCTCGGCGTCGAGTCCTATCACCGCTATACCGGCCAGCTCTGGTTCATCTACCACGCACTGGAGCGGCACTCGGACACTCTGGCCACCGACCCGATCGCCGGGCCGTTCATCCGTCCGGAACTCGCCCGTACTGCCGAACTCGAGCGCGATCTCACCCATCTCCTCGGCCCCGGCTGGCGCACCGGCCTGGCACCACTGCCCGCGACGGCCGCTTACGCCGAGCGCATCGAACAATGCGCCCGCGAGTGGCCCGCGGGCTATGTGGCCCACCACTACACCCGCTACCTCGGCGATCTGTCCGGTGGCCAGGTCATCCGTGGCACCGCGGAGAAGCTGTGGAATCTGCCGCGCCGGGGCGATGGTGTCCGCTTCTATGTCTTCGAGGGAGTCGGCAATCCCGCGGCATTCAAGCGGGAGTATCGCGCCCTGCTCGATCATCTGCCGCTCGACGAGCCGGAACGCCGCCGGGTACTCGACGAGAGCAGACGCGCCTTCACCATGAACGCCGCGGTCTTCCACGAGCTCGGCGTGGAGTTCACCACCGCTCGCTAGGCCACTGTCTGCCGCGCACCGGCGACCACCAGGGGCAGTCCGCCCCGACCCCCACCCGCTCTCCGGCTGTCCGAACGCCGGGTCACGACCACACCGAGCAGGCCACATCCGGTCCGGTCAGGAATCGACATATCCGGCAGACGCGGTGGAGCGGGTGGTGAGCAGGTCGGTGAACTCTTCGGCGTAGGCGAGCTGACGGCGTAGTCGTCCGGCACTCTCGCGCGTCTTATCGCGGCAACGGCGCAGGAATGCTGTCGCCTGGTCCCGCTGCCGAGCCGTCGCGGTGTCATCGTCGAGTACCTCGAAGGCTTCCAGCAGTTGCTTCATCTCCGCCAGGGTGAAACCCAACGGCTTCATCCGGCGGATCACCAACAGTCGTGCCACATCGACTTCGGTGTAGAGCCGGAACCCACCGGCCGAGCGGGCCGAGGGAGCCACCAAACCGACCTCGTCGTAATAACGGATCGACTTGATCGACAGTTCGGTCTGTTCGGCCACCTGCCCGATCTGCAGGTACTGTCCGTCGGCGCCGGTCGTCATCTCAGTGGGCGCCGACCACATGACCGGACAGTCGTTCATGCCGCGCCTCCGAGGCCGGATTGAGCCCGATGATCTCCACGTTCTTGCCCTTGGCCGCGTATTTGGTTGTGATCGCGTCGAGAGTGGCGACCGTGGAGGCGTCCCAGATATGGGCTTCGGACATGTCGATCACGATATTGCGCGGATCGCCGAGGTAGTCGAATTGGTAGACCAAATCATTGCTGGAGGCGAAGAACAACTCGCCACGCACCTGGTACACCCTGGTGTCGCGCTCTCCGTCCTGATCGGTGTCGGCTTCGTGCACCGCGACGACCTCGGTGAAATGAGCGACCCGGTGGGCGAACGCGACCATCGCGGTCAGTACGCCCGTGATCACGCCATAGGCCAGGTTGTGGCTGGCCACAGTGACCGCGACCGTCACAAGCATGACGCTGGTTTCCGCGATCGGCATACGCCGCAAAGTCTTCGGAGCGAGGGAATGCCAATCCATGGTGCCGACCGAGACCATGATCATGACCGCGACCAGAGCCGCCATCGGGATCTGGGCGACCAATCCGCCCAGACCGACCACCAGGATCAACAGGAACACACCGGCCAGGAAGGTCGAAATACGGGTTCGGGCACCGGACACTTTGACGTTGATCATGGTCTGGCCGATCATCGCGCAACCACCCATACCGCCGAAGAAGCCGGTGACGATATTGGCGATGCCTTGCCCCCACCCTTCGCGAGTCTTATCGGAGTGGCTGTCGGTGATGTCGTCGACGAGCTTGGCCGTCATCAGCGATTCGAGCAGACCGACCAACGCCATCGCCAGCGCGTACGGGGCGATGATCCGCACCGTTTCCAGGGTCAGGGGAACATTCGGGAGCAACAGCGTCGGCAGGCTGGACGGCAATTCACCTTCATCACCGACATTCGGCATATCCAGCGCGAACACCATGGTGGCCGCGGTCAACACCACAATCGCCACCAGCGGAGCCGGAACCACAGTGGTCAGCTTCGGCAGGAACACCATGACCGCCAGCCCGGCCGCGACCATCGGATAGACCAGCCACGGCACGCCGAGCAGATGCGGAACCTGGGCCAGGAAGATCAGAATCGCCAGGGCGTTGACGAAGCCGACCATCACGCTGCGCGGGATGAACCGCATCAGCTTCGCCACCCCGGCCACGCTCAGCACGATCTGCAGCAACCCTGCCGCCAATACCGTCGCGATCAGGTAGTCCATCCCGTGTTCTTTGACGACCGGTGCGATCACCAGCGCGACCGCACCGGTCGCCGCGGAGATCATCGCCCGGCGCCCACCGGTGATGGCGATGGTGACCGCCATGGTGAACGAGGCGAACAATCCCACTCGCGGATCGACGCCTGCGATGATGGAGAACGAGATCGCCTCTGGTATCAGCGCCAACGCCACCACCAACCCGGCCAGCGCTTCGATCCGCAACCGCTTCGGGTTGCGCATGGCCGCCAGCACCGAACCCTCGGCACTGTCGGGACGATGAGTCGTCGAGACCATCGGTACTCCGTTCACTGATCACACGCACACACGCGCGGCCGATGAGTACCCGCTCATCGGCGAAGAGGTCGAAGAGAAGCCGAGCCGGACCTCGGCACGACAAGGCCGAACCGATCCGGGCCGCACTGCCGGGCATCGGCGATCAGCAATCGCTCAGCGACAGAAACCATACCCTCCCGTAAGGGGAGAGTGACAACTCCGTCCGACCGACAGTGACCCACGTCGCACCGAGCCGCCACAGCGGCACATTTGCCCGCCGCCCGGCACCGGCCACCGCGCAGCGGCATTCACCGCATCCCGGCACGGTATCGCCACACCACCGATACTGCCGATACCACCGATGCCATCTCGCCACGTGACACCCACACAGCGGGTCACGCCAACTCCCGCCGGGACAATCCCGGACCGGGACAACACATTCGAGTGGAGATCGCCGACCGCTATGCGGTTGCTCAGCCGCCGTCCACCTCTGTCGATACCTGGAAATTTTTGTAACACATACCCTTTGACCTGCCCTGATGGTGACCGGTCCCACATATCGAACAGGACACGATTGCTTGCCGGTACCAGTCGCGGTCGATTACCGTTCAGTAGTAAGTCAGGACGAGGGTGTTCCTACTTTCGGCCCGGCGGACTGCCATGGGGCCGAACAGCTGTCCGCATTCACTGCCGCATGCCGGATAACTTGTGCGACAACACGGTTCGAGTGAACGGCAGGAGAGTGCGATGGCTACCTACATCGTGACAGGCGGAACCGGATTCCTGGGCAGGAGGATCGTTCAGGATCTCCTGGATCATGACCAAGAGGCGATCATCCACGTGCTGGTGCGCGAGACATCGCGCCCGAAATTCGCGGAGCTCGCGGCAAGTTGGCGCGGGGGTGACCGGGCCTTCGCGCTGATCGGCGATCTCACCGCGGATGGACTCGGACTGGCCTGCCCTGCACCACAAGCCGATCACATTGTCCACGTAGGGGCGGTCTACGATATGACCGCCGACGAGGAAACCTCCCACGCGGCCAATGTCACCGGCACCCGCTCGGTGCTGGCACTGGCCGGTGAGCTCGGCGCGGTACTGCACCATGTCTCCTCTGTCGCAGTGGCCGGCGACCACAAGGGCAAGTTCTTCGAAGAGGACTTCGATCTCGGCCAGCGCCTGACCTCGCCGTATCATCGCACCAAATTCGCTGCCGAAAAGCTCGTGCGGCAGTCGAGCGGGGTGCGCTGGCGGGTGTACCGGCCCGCTATCATCGTCGGCGATTCCCGTACCGGCGAGATGGACAAGATCGACGGCCCGTACTACTTCTTCAACGCGATCGCCAAGCTCGGTGCGCTACCGTCCGCCCTGCCGATGCCGCTGCCCGATCTCGGTGCCACCAATATCGTTCCGGTCGATTATGTTTCGGCCGCCATGGTCGAACTCATCCGCCGCCCCGGCCTGGACGGGCGCACCTTCCACTTGGTCAACCCGGAACCGCAGCCGTTCGGCGAGGTATACGGCGCGCTGGCCACGGCGGCGGGGGCACCGACCGGTATCGGCACAGTGCCAGGCAGCGGATTGACACTCAGCGGGCTCGCCCGTCTCCCCTTCGTGCCGGACATGCGCGATTTCCTGCTGGAACAGCTGGGTATTCCGGCCACGGTGGCCGCGCACACCTCGTTCTCCGCCGATTTCATCAGCGACTCCACCCGCGCTCAGTTACGCGGTTCGGGTCTGAGCGTGCCACCGTTCAGCAGTTATGCCGAGCGCCTGTGGCAGTACTGGCGCGACCATCTCGACCCGTTGCGCGGCCGGGTGTCCGTCGGCGCTGATCCGCTCGCAGGCCGGACTGTGCTGATCACAGGCGCCTCCTCTGGTATCGGGCTGGCCACCGCGCACGCGGTCGCCCGTCGGGGCGCCACGGTGCTCATGGTCGCCCGCGGTCGCGACGATCTGGCCGCCGCGACCGCGGCCATCAACGCGGAAGGCTATGCGGCATACGCCTATCCGTGCGATATCACCGACTCCGAGGCGGTCGAGAAACTCGTCCAGTGCGTGCTCGACGACCACGGCCACGTCGACTATCTGGTCAACAACGCGGGCCGTTCGATCCGCCGTTCGGTGCTCAACTCCACCGAACGGATGCACGACTTCGAGCGCACCATGGCGGTGAACTATTTCGGTGCCGTGCGGCTGATCCTCGGCCTGTTGCCGTCCATGCGGGCACGCCGGTTCGGGCATGTGGTCAACATTTCCTCGATCGCGGTGCAGACCAAGGTGCCTCGGTTCGCCGCCTATGTGGCGAGTAAATCGGCGCTGGACAACTTCAGCGAGATCGCGGCGGTCGAGAACCGGGATGCCGGAATCACGTTCACTTCGGTACGGATGCCACTGGTACGCACCCCGATGATCGCACCGACCGATCTGTACCGTTCCCTCCCGGTCCCCGATCCGGAACAAGCGGCCGCCATTGTGCTCCGCGCACTGGAGGACCGCCCGCACCGGATCGACACACCGGTCGGCACCTTCGCCCAAGCGGTCGAGCTGCTCATGCCATCGGTGAAACGGCAGATCCTGCACCAGGGATACCGGCTGTTCGGGGAATCCCGTGCCGCGCAAGGAGATCACCGAGATCACAGTCATACGGCACCGGAAGGGAAACCCGTCGCCGCTGGCGCCGCACCGCGCCCCGGTCCGCTATCCGCACTGGCCCCGGTGATCATGCCACTCATGTCCATGCCAGGCCCCGCGGCCCGCGTCGCCCGCATCGTCCCCGGCGTGCAGTGGTAGCCACCCGGCTGACGCGAAATGATCAGCACGATGGCCGCCACCGCGAAGGCCACCGTCCGGACGGTCGGTATCCGGTCCGCTGATCAGTCGCTTGTCACCGATCGTGGTTGCCCTGGGGCAATCCGTTCGGCATACCTGCACGGGGTGCGGCGGGCGCGTGGCCCGGCAAAGGGACGCGCACCCGCCGCGTACGTGATATCGCTGCGGTTACCTGAGCAGCTCTCCGGAAGACGGTGCTGGTAGAGGTCGCCCTACACCAGCACCACTCCCGGAGGCACCGGTAGCCGCTATAGATACATGAAGGCCGGTCCTACGCCGATTCCTCCTGGGGTAGTGACGTTGACCAATACGATGAGTCCGGGAGAGCCCACCGGAGAGATCGCGCTGATACTGCTATCGGAGTTGACCACGAACGTTGCCGGTATTACACCGAATGCCACCGAGGTGGCCCCGGTGAAGCCGGTGCCGGAGATCAGCACGGGGGTACCACCGGCCGCCGGACCGCTGGTCGGGGCGATCACGGTGACGACCGGTACCGGGAGATAGGTGTAGAGGGCCGGTCCGGCGACTCCACCCGGCGTGGTCACCGTAACCCCGATCACACCAGCCGTCCCGGGAGGAGCGGTGGCGGTGATCTGGGTGTCGGAGTCGACGGTGAACGAGGTCGCCGGTGTGATCCCGAAGGTGACCGCGGTGGCCCCGGTGAAACCGGTACCGGTGAGTACGACGACGGTACCGCCGGTGACCGAACCCGAGGTCGGGCTGAGCGCGAGCAGAGTCGGCACTCCGATATAGATATAACCGATCGGGGTACTGGTGCCACCCGCTGTAGTCACGGTGACCGCGGCCGTACCGGCCACGCCTGGGGGCGCGATAGCGGTGATCTGGGTGGCCGAGTTCACGGTGAACGAAGTCGCCGGTGTCCCACCGAAAGTAACCGCGGTGGCCCCGGTGAGGTTGGTGCCGGTGAGTACGACGACGGTGCCGCCGGTGGTCGGACCCGAAGAGGGCGCGATCGCGGTCAGGGTCGGTACCGCGGGCACACCGTAGGTGTAGGGCACGCCGTTGCTGACTCCACCGGAGTTGATCACGGTGACCAGGACGGTGCCGGATCCGGGTGGGGCCAGTGCGGTGATCTGGGCGGGGTTGTCCTGGACGAAGGTGGTCGCGGTGCCACCGAAGTAGACCGAGGTCGGGCCGACGAACCCGGTGCCGGTGATGACAACGAAGTTCCCACCCGACGGCGGACCGGATGTCGGGAAGATAGCGGTGATGGTAGGCATGACAGGCCCCTTGGGTGAGTGTGCTGGTTACCGTTCACCGGGGGGTGCCCGACGTATGTTGTTGGCCCGGCTGATTCCATTAACGCCCTGGTAACCATTGCCGGGCAAGGGGTTTGGTGGTCTGATTTTGTCCGTTTTCAGACTGTTGCGGAAGAGGTCGATCGCGCGCGGCGGTTGTACGGCGAGAGACCTGTGCTGTGTCGCGGCATCGAACCGGAGGGCTCCGAGCCACGGATCGACCCATCCTAGGGGACCAGAACCGCCGCACCCGAGAATCGTCCATGCGCGAGATCGGCCAGCGCCCGATCAGCCACATCCAGCGCGTACCTGTGTGTGGTCAGTTGTACTCGGTGCACACCGGCGAAAGCGAGGAATTCTCGGGCATCGGAGCGGGTATTGGCAGTCACCGAGCGCATCTCCCGTTCCTGGAACAGATGCCGCTGATAGTTCAGCGCGGGAATGTCACTGAGGTGGATACCGGCGATGGCGAGCACACCACCGCGATCGAGCGCCGCCAACGCGGGCGGCACCAACTCGCCGACGGGCGCGAACATGATCGCCGAATCCAACTGCACCGGAGGCGGATCGGCCGCTCCCTGCACCGATGCCGCCCCCAGGGCGGAAGCGAGTTCCCGCGCGGCGGGATCGCGGGTCATCACATGCACCTCGATGCCCCTGGCGAGCGCGACCTGGGCGGTGATATGGGCGCTACCACCGAAACCATAGATCCCGAGTCGCCCTCCCGGCGGTACATCGGCTCGTCCCAGTGCCCGATACCCGATGATGCCCGCGCACAACAGCGGCGCGGTCTCGATATCGGAGTAACCGGCGGGCAGGCGCAGCGCGTACGCCGCGGGCACACAAGCGAACTCCGCGTAGCCACCATCGGTATCCCAGCCCGTATAAAGCGAACGTGGGCAAAGGTTCTCGGCTCCACGTAGACAGAATTTGCATATCCCACAGGTATGCCGCAGCCAGGCGATGCCAACCCGATCTCCGACGGCGAACCCCTCCGCCCGCACTGCGGACCCGACCACGGCGACTTCCCCGACGACCTCGTGCCCCGGCACAACCCCTGCCCGGTGCACCGGAAGATCCCCCTCCGCCACATGCAGATCGGTCCGGCATACGCCGCAGGCCAGCACCCGCACCAGCAGCTCATCCGGCGCGGGCTCCGGGATCGGCGTGCGCTCGGCGACCAACGCCCCGCCTTCGATCGGCCCCGGCATGCGCACCCGCCAGGAACGCATGGTGGTGGTACTGCCGCGGGCCTCGCTCATCGCAGGATCACCTCGCACCGATCGGCTCGATACGGACCAGATATCCCGGCAGGGCCGGGGATACCGAGGTCACTGTACTCGCCGATTTGACTCCCCACACCCGCGTATTTCTGATACATTTTCGTATTGAATACAGATCTGTATCCAATCGGCGGAGGCAGACCGCCGGAACCTATCGAGGAGATGGCCGATGGCGTCCGACGCCGCGCACCCCGCGCCCGTTCGGGTCACCCGGCGCCGCGCCGAAACCAGAAACCGGCTGCTCACCGCCGCTTATGAGACCTTCGCCGAGGAGGGGTTCGGGCGCGCCACCGTGGAACGGGTATGCGAGCGGGCCGGCTTCACCCGCGGTGCGTTCTACTCGAACTTCAGCTCGTTGGATGAGCTGTTCCTGGCTATGTGGGAGCAACGCTCCACAGCGATGCTCGCCGAAGCGGGCGGCATTCTCGACGAGATCGCGGCAGACGGCACCGAGGACGTCCGCACCGCGGTCGAACAGCTGGAGCGAGCCGTCCCGATCGATGCGGGCTGGTATCGGATCACCGCCGAGTTCACCGCGTATGCCCTGCGTACCCCCGCGTTGCGCCGGGTGATGGTCGCGCGCGAGGAAGCCATCGTGGCGGCTCTCATGCCGACGATCGTCGCCGCGCTCACCAGGGCAGGCCGCAGTGTGTCCGATCCGGAGGGGTTCGGTCAGGCGCTCATCGCCGTCCACGACGGCACCAGTGTGCAGATACTGCTGGAGCCGGACAGTCACGTCGTGCGCGCACGGCGCACCGAACTCTTCCATCACGTCGTATTGGCCTACAGCACCGCAACCGAAGGATGAACATGTCCCATAACAATCCCGATGCCGCACCGGAAGCGGACGTCCTCATCGTCGGCGCCGGACTGGCCGGCCTGGTGGCCGCATACGAACTGGCCAAGGCCGGTCGCACGGTACACATACTCGACCAGGAGAATCGCCATAACCTGGGTGGGCAGGCGTTCTGGTCGCTCGGCGGTCTCTTTCTCGTCGACAGCCCGGAACAACGCCGCCTCGGCATCAAGGATTCCTACGATCTCGCACTCCAGGATTGGCTGGGCTCGGCCGGATTCGATCGCGAGGACGAGGACCACTGGGGCAGGCAGTGGGCGCAGGCGTACGTGCGGTTCGCGGCTACGGAGAAGCGGGACTATCTCCGCGATCTCGGGCTGCGGGTACTGCCGATGGTCGGCTGGGCCGAGCGCGGTGGCGGCTTCGCCGATGGCCACGGTAATTCGGTGCCGCGCTTCCACATCACCTGGGGAACCGGCCCCGAGGTGGTCCGGGTCTTCGCCGAACCGGTGCTGGAGGGCGAACGGCGGGGATTGGTCCGTTTCAGCTTCCGCCACCAGGTAGACGAACTGATCGTGGCCGACGACGCGGTGGTCGGCGTGCGCGGCACAGTACTGGAGGACTCCGATCTGGAACGTGGCCGGGCCTCGTCCCGGAACAAGGTGGGCGAATTCGAATTCCGCGCGAAAGCCGTGATCGTCACCTCCGGTGGGATCGGACACAACCATGAGCTGATCCGGCGCAACTGGCCCACCGAGCGGCTCGGCCCGTGCCCGGAGACGCTGATCTCCGGGGTTCCCGCCCACGTCGACGGGCGGATGCTCGGCATTACCGAGGCGGCGGGCGGGGCCATCGTCAACCGGGACCGCATGTGGCACTACACCGAGGGCATCATCAACTGGGATCCGATCTGGCCCGACCATGCTATCCGGATCATTCCCGGCCCGTCCTCGATGTGGTTCGATGCCACCGGAAAGCGGCTGCCCGCACCGTATTTCCCCGGATTCGACACCCTCGGCACGATGCGGGAGATCCTGCGGTCAGGTTACGACTACTCCTGGTTCGTCCTCACCCAGTCGATCATCGAGAAGGAATTCGCGCTCTCGGGCTCCGAACAGAATCCGGACGTTACCGGCAAGGATCTCAAACTCACGCTGAAGAGCAGGCTCACCAAGGGAGCGCCGGGCCCGGTAGAAGCGTTCAAGCAGCACGGTGTCGATTTCGTGGTCGCCGACACCCTGCGGGAGCTGGTCGATGGCATGAACAAGCTCGGGCGGGCAGGGCAGGATGGGCAACGCCCCCAGTTGGACTATGCCGATCTGGAGCGCCAGATCATCGCCCGCGACCGCCAGCTGGCCAATAAATACAGCAAAGACAGTCAGCTGATGGCGATCGCCAACGCGCGTCGGTCTTTCAGCGACAAGGCCGGCCGGGTGGCCACACCGCACCGGATCCTCGACCCGGCCGCCGGACCGCTGATCGCCGTGCGGCTCAACATCCTCACCCGCAAGACTCTCGGCGGCTTACAGACCAATCTGGATTCCCAGGTGATCAGGCCGGATGGCACAGCGTTCCCCGGCCTGTACGCCGCGGGTGAGGTCGCCGGATTCGGTGGCGGCGGCGTCCACGGCTACAACGCCCTCGAGGGCACTTTCCTCGGCGGGTGCATCTTCTCCGGCCGGGCCGCCGGACGTGCGCTGGCGGCGAAACTCGCCTGATCACCTACGAGCGGCAGCGCACCACCGTCGATCCCGCGGCGATCATCGCCCCGGGCTCCTTCTGGTGGTGCGCACCCCCGGTATCGGGCCGATATCCCCGCGGTGATATCACCGCACAGCATGTCGGAACCGGCTACCGCAAAACACAACCATGGGGGATCCGCGCATGCCAGGCTCTAGCAATGGATCTCGACGCCATCGAAGCCATCCGCCAACTGAAGTACCGCTATTTCCGGACCCTCGACCTCAAACAGTGGGACGAGTTCGCCGACACCCTCACCGTCGATGCGATCGGACGCTACGGCACCCATGCGGTAGGCGAGCCGCTGCATCTGGACGGCCGCGCCGCTATCACCGCGTTCATGCGGGAGAATCTCGGCCCATCGATCGTCACCGTGCACATCGCCGATCACCCGGAGATCCGAGTCGACGGCGAAAAAGCCACAGGTTCATGGGCTTTCGAAGACACCGTGATCGCTACCGAGCACGGTGTACTGATCCGAGGCGCCGGGTACTACACCGACACCTACCGCCGCGACGCCGACGACCAGTGGCGCATCACCACCACCGGCTACCAACGCATCTACGAATCAACGCAAGCGCTGTCTGACACACCGAGTTTCCACCTGCTGTCCAATATGTGGGCCACCGAACAGTAACCGGTCACCGCTGGTGTGACTCGCAGCGATGGACAATGGTGGTTTCGTGCGGACGAACGTAACCGTGTCCGCCAGCGCGGCCACACCTGGCTGCTCGTCCGGTTGTATCAGCTGTAGCCTCCCCGAGGAGCTGTTCGGCAACAGTCCGAGGGATTTCGGCCGTGCCACACAGTCCGGCCGACACTCAAATCGTGATCCCGGATACGTCGGTGGGGCTGGTGGCGATGGCGGTGGGAGTCGCGGTTCCTGTGATCGGCGCCGACACCACCTGGTTGGTGCCTGCGTTGGTGATGAACAAAGTGCTCCCGGAAACGGTGATATCCGCAGGGCCCGACAGACCGGTCACCAAAGGGGTCGGAGTGCCACCAGTGACCGGCACTGTCGATACCCGACCGAATTGGGACTCGCAGATGTAAAGGAGGTTACCGACCCGGACGAGGCCCGCAGTATTGCCCAGGACTGCCAGCTGGGTTGGTGTACCACCGGTTTGCGGCACCGAATACACATTGCCGGGGACGCTGATATCAGTGAAGAACAGCAGGCCGGCACCGCCGTAGGTGTAGGGCAGTGGATTGCTCGTGCCGTCCAGCAGCGCCTGAACGGTGACCTCGACCGTACCGGTGCCGGGTGGAGCGATGGCGTTGATCTGGGTATCCGAGACGATGGTGAAGGTGGTTGCCGTTGTACCGAACCGCACGGACAGTGGACCGGCACCGGCGAACCCACTGCCGACGATCTCCACCGTATTGCCCCCGGCTGCGGGACCGAAGCTCGGGTTGAGCGAGGTGAGCACCGGTGTCGCCAGAAGGGCAGGCGCAAACGGTGCGCCCCCCGGTTGCGTCGGCGACCCATCGGTGATCCCGAATACGCTGGTGGGGCTGGTGGCGATCACCGTGGGGGTCGCGGTTCCGGTGATCGGCGCCGACACCACCTGACCGGTGCCGCGATTGGCGATGAACAGGGTGCCACCGGAGACCGTGATACCCCAAGGGCTCGACAACCCCGTCACCAGAGGAGTCGGTGTGCCACCGGCGACCGGCAACGTCGACACCCGACCGGCCCCGAACTCGCAGATGTAGAGGAGGCTACCGACCCGGGTGAGACCTGTGGGAACGCTCAGTCCGGACGCCAGCAGAGTTGGTATGCCACCGGTTTGCGGCACCGAATACACATTGCCGAGGGGGAAGCCGACGTCGGTGAAGAACAGCAGGCCGGCACCGCCGTAGGTGTAGGGCAGTGGATTGCTCGTGCCGTCCAGCAGCGCCTGAACGGTGACCTCGACCGTACCGGTGCCGGGTGGAGCGATGGCGTTGATCTGGGTATCCGAGACGATGGTGAAGGTGGTTGCCGTTGTACCGAACCGCACGGACAGTGGACCGGCACCGGCGAACCCACTGCCGACGATCTCCACCGTATTGCCCCCGGCTGCGGGACCGGAACTCGGGTTGAGTGAGGTGAGCACCGGCGCCATCGGATGCCTCCGAACAGAGAAAAGGTTGTTCTGCAACAGATGTCGGCGTGGTCGCGACACCGTTGTCTCCAGTAACCCACCGACGGTGATGGTTCCGCAACGAATCCCCGATCGCAGTTCCACAACGAATCCCCGGTCTGTTGTCGTCCGATATCCGCCTCGGACCTGGAACCAGATTTCCGACAGGCAGGTCCGCGAGGTGACTGTGGTTGCCCGGCAACGGGTATCGGGGTCTGGATAACGGATAACCAGATACCAGGCACCGGAGGTCAAGGTTGCTGTACCGGCGCAATCCGGGATCAGTGGTGCGGCGTTCGGAATGTTCGTGTGCATGGAGGGCCCCCGCACATGGTCGGTGCGGTATGTCGCCGAGGACCGAGAGAGCGAGAAGCCTGCGGGAGGAGGCGGCGATGGCTCGGATGAACTCGACACCGACGAATCAGTCCACTTTTCCCGCACCGGCACTGGACGACCGGCCAGCGACAGCAGATGCTGCTGATATGTCCTCGCTGACTCCGAATGAGTACCTACCCGAAACCACCTATCTGAACACGGCCTCTTACGGTCTGCCGTCGGCCCGCGCGCTGGCCGCTGTGCGCGCGACCGACACGAACTGGGCAGCAGGCCGGGGCGGACCGGCGGCGATGGATCATCTGGTGCCCGATATGCGCGCGGGGTTCGCTCGCCTGCTCACAGGAGCGAACCCCGACGATATCGCACTCGGTAGCGGTGTCGCCGGCCTGATCGCCCCGGTGGCCACCGCATTGCCACCAGGTGCGGAGGTGCTACTGGCCGAAGGTGAGTTCTCCTCGGTATCAATGCCTTTCGTATACCGGGATGATCTCGTCGTACGCTTCGCGCCACTGGCGGAGCTGGCCGCACAGGTGCGACCGGAGACCGCGCTGGTGGCGGTGAGCGTGGTCCAATCAGCCGATGGCCGCGTCGTCGACCTCGCCGAACTGCGCGCGGCCACCAAGGCCAACGACACACGGTTGCTGGTAGATGCCACCCAGGCCGCGGGCTGGCTGCCACTGCGCTTCGCCGACGCGGACTACTGGGTCTGCGCCAGCTTCAAATGGCTTATCGGCGCGCGCAGCGTCTCGTTCCTCGCGGTAGCACCGGAACTCGTTACCCAACTACGACCGATCGGCTCCAGCTGGTACGCCGCCGAAGATCGCTGGGCCGAGCTCTATCATCCGATCGCACTGCCCGCCACAGCGCGGCGCTACGACGCGACGCCGGATTGGCTCGGCGTTGTGGCCGCATCGGCCGGACTGTCCTTGATCGAGGAAATCACCGTCGACAAGATCGGCGCACACAACCTCGAACTGGCCGAACAGTTCCGCGACGGATTACGCGCACTGGGTTACGAGCCGATTCCCGCGCGCTCCCCCATCGTCTGTATACCCGGTACGGCAGACCTGGTGGACCAGCTGGCGGAGGCGGAGGTGATCGCCTCAGCGCGAGCGGGCCTGGTCCGGTTCTCCTTCCATCTCTACAACAGCACTGACGATGTCGAACGCGCACTGTCTGCGCTGCGTACTGCATAACCGGACCGCGACGCCCGGATACCAGGTGACCATCCCGTAGCACAGACGGCCGTGCGCCCTCAATGCTTCTGGCGGGCCGCCGGTGCGGTGATCAGCGGAAGATCGAGCGCGGTGAGAATTCCGGAACGTGCCGCGACCACAGCGGGAACGGCATTGACAATACGCATGCCGGTGGCCAGCAGGGTCGCGTAGTTGTGGTCACCATTACGGCTCGAGGTCACCAGATCCATCGCGTAACACGGCTCACCGGTGATCTCGACTCGGTAGGAACCCGCTGGGTGCGCGGGCAGCGGCCAGTCCGGGCACAAGTCCGGACGCAACCTTGTCACATGCTCCAGCACCGTGACCGGTTCAGCACCGACCATGCCGCGTACCTCGAAACGCAATGCGGCGGCAGTGCCCTCGGCGATATGCCCGGTCGCGATATCGAACGACTCCGGCGCGGGAATCCGCTCATATGTCTCGGTGACGGCATCGAGGCCGACGCCGATTCCCGCGGCGAGCTGGCGGACCGTGCCACCCCACGCGAGCGAAAGTACCCCGGGTTGCAGCAACATGGGAATGTCGTCGACAGGCTTGCCGAAACCCATGATGTCGAACATGACCTCGCGATTGTCGTAACTGGCGTAATCGACGATCTCCAGGCATCGCACCTGATCGATACGCAGGCAGGTGCCCGCGAGTGCGAGCGGAAGCAGATCGTTCGCGAAACCGGGATCGATACCGTTGACCCACAGCGACGAATTCCCTTGCGCGGCAGCCTCTTGTACCGGCTTCAACAGCTCATCCGGGAGCACGCCATAGGGGTACTGGAAGAACACCGGAGCACAGGCGACGACATCGACCCCGGCGGCGAGGATGCGCTGGAGATCCTGCACCGCCTCGACAAGCCGGTTATCGGTCATCGAGCAGTAGACGACACAGTCCGGACGAGCCGCGAGCACTGCCTCTGTGTCGGTTGTCGCGGCGACACCGACCGCGTGGTCGATCCCCGCGAGCGTTCCGGCATCCATGCCGTCTTTGGCGGAGCCGGAGACTCGAACGCCGACCAGTTCCAGGTCGGGATGGGCGATGACACCGGCCAAGGCATGTCTGCCGACATTGCCGGTACCCCATTGCACTACGCGATATGTCATGTCACAGATCCGGGATCGGGAAGTCGAGGTTGGGAATGAGCAAACCGCCATCGGGCTCGAGTATCTTGCCGGTGAGGTACTGCCCTGCCGGTGCGACCAGATAGAGCGCGGCCGCGGCGATATCTTCGGGTTCGCCGATGCGATGCAGTGGAGTCTTGGCTTCCAGTTCGGTGCGCATCGCGTCGTTGCCTGCGACGATCTCCAACGCGGAGGTCAGAATCGCGCCGGGCGCTATCGCGTTCACCCGGATCCGTGGATTGAGGTCGAGCGCGGCAAGCTCGGTGTAGTGCGCAAGGGCGGCCTTGGCGGTGCCGTACGCGGCGAACGCGCGCCCGGACAATCGTCCTATCACGGAAGTAATGTTCAGAATCGAACCGCCGCCCGCGGTGTCGAGTATCCGCGGTACCGCGGCGCGAACCAACGCATGCGCAGTGGTGACATTGAAATCGAAAACCTCCCGCAACGCTTGCGGCGTGGTATCGAGCAATGGGCACGGCAGTGCGCCACCCACATTGTTGACCACGATGTCCAGCCGCCCGAAGCGCTCGACCGCCGTCTCGGCAAGAGCTGCCACGGCATCGATATCGCTCAAATCGGCAGGCACCACATGTGCCTGCCTACCGACAGCGGCAATACGCTCGGCGACCTCGTCCAACTGGCTCTTGGTACGCGCGGCGATGACGACATCCGCACCCGCCTCAGCGAACGCGATGGCGATCGCGGCACCGATACCCCGGCCCGCGCCGGTCACGATGGCTACCTGTCCGTCGATCCGGAACCGATCCAGAATCATGCACGCTCCCTACGTGCTGTGTCGAATAGCCACCACATAGCACAGGCATGATGCCGGACAGATCAGGTGACGAATATTCGACGACTGATAAACTGATATTCGTCATCGTACGTCTCGTACCCACGCGGGGACAAGGGGTTGCCAACATGCCGGACCGATCCTCCTCACCGCCGACACGTCGAGTCGTCGACATCGTGTCGCTGCTGGCCGGCGCCGACGCACCGATCAGCACCGCGGGCATCGCCGAACAGCTCGGTATCGCCCGCGCCACGGCGAGTGCGATTCTTTCCGAATTGACCACGGCCGGTTGGGCGGTCCGCGATCCGACCCGCGGCTATATCATCGGTCCCGCGTTGGCCGGACTACCCACCGCGGCCCTTCCGCACGATGTCGGCGACCTCCTCGCTGAGCTGGCCGCACGCACCGGATACGGCGCGACGTTCAGCCGGATCGAACCCGATCGGCTCACCGTGCTCGATGTCAGGCATGGTGTCGACCGGGTGGTTCCCGGTATTCCGGTAGGGCATCGCGTACCGCTGCAATTCCCCGCAGGCGCAGGCGTGATGCCGTGGCGTCCGGCGAGGGAACAGAATATCTGGCTGCGCACCGCCACCGAAGACGACGATCAGCACAATGCTTGCGCGCTGCTGGCACTGGTACGCGAGCGCGGCATCGCGGTGTTCCGGCCCCGCGCCGACGACGCGGGCCTGGTCGATCTGCTCGCCGACCTGCTCAGCGCGGTCGGCTCCGAATTGTTGCGGCCGCAGCTGCGTACGCGCACCCTTCGGCAGCTCGCCGCACTCACCGCGCGGCCTTTCACCCGAGCGGAACTGGATTCCGATGAGATACTGCCATTGAGTTATCTCGCGGCGCCCGTTTTCGACGCGAACGGCACCGCGGCCTACGAGGTCCAGCTCGGGCCACTACGCGCAGCGACGACCCGGATCGAACGCGATGATTTCATCGAAGCGACTCGCGCCACCGCTCGTGACCTGACCGCCGCACTCGCCGACAACAGGCGACACCGATAACCGCACAGCCAGCTGACCCGGACCTGCGCCGGGATCCTTTGGTCGCGAATCAGGGCTATGGACTGAGGTTTTCCGGATATTTCTCGACTGCTTCGATGGGTCGCTATCGATTGCCGGATCGTGGAGGAAGGGAGGTAGACCGTGACTGTGGCGGTGCTGGCCACATGGTTATGGCTGGCGTACGAGGTTGGACTTATCGTGCGGGACAAACTGCGGGGCAGAGGATCGACCGCGCATGACCAGCGTAGCCGGGCGACCATCTACGTGGTGGTCATAGTTTCGGTGTTCTGCGCCGCCCTGATCGGGGCACTGTTGCCCGAGTCGAGTCCGTTCGCCTTTCCCGGCCCCCCACCTCTTTTCTGGCAGATCGTCGGTCTTACGCTCATGGGGCTCGGCTTCGCCTTACGAGTGTGGGCAATCGCTGTGCTTGGAGCCGCATTCCGAACCACTGTCGAGGTGGATGCCGATCAGCGCGTGGTGGATCGTGGCCCGTACCGCCGCATCCGGCATCCCTCCTATACCGGAGTAGCGCTGATCACCACCGGCTTCGGCCTGGCCTGTGCCAATTGGATCTCACTCGCGCTTGCCACGATCCTGCCGGTATATGTGCTGAGCCGACGCATCCGGATCGAGGAGCAGGCGCTGCTGGAGACCCTGGGCGAGGCCTACCGAATCTATTGCCGCGGCACCAAACGGCTCATCCCTTGGGTGTGGTGAGCAGCGAGCGCCGAAGCACAGAATCCTTCGCCCTGGCTCTCTTTTCGTCCGTCAGTCACGAGCGGCGCCGGTCAATACCTGCAACGGATCGGTGAGTACGTCGGTAAATGCCAGTTCCGCGGCGCCGATCAGGGGCGCGTCATCGCCGAGCGCACTGGTACGCAACCGGACCTGCTCCCGAGCGGCCCGCAGGCTGTGCACCGCCACCCGGCTGCGCACCTGCGCCGCCGAAGCCAGATAGATCTCACGCAGCACGCCCCCGAAGACCACCATGGACGGGTTGAAGATATTCACCAGGTTGGCGACGCCATAACCGAGCCATTCACCGGCCCGGTGCAGTGCGTCTCGCGCGGCCACATCACCACGGGACGCAGCCTCGACGATCTCGCCGACCGACACCCGTCCGGTGGGATCGCTCCGCCCCGTCGCCGCGATCAGCCCGAGCTCGCCCGCCTCGGCCTCGAGGCAGCCCCTGGAACCGCAGGCGCACTGCCGCCCGCCCGGATTCACGATCATATGCCCGATCTCCCCGCCGTAACCGCTCGCGCCACCCAGCAGTTCCCCATTGGCGATGATGCCACCGCCGATACCGATATCACCGTGCAGGTAGATCAGATTCGCCACACCTTCGCCGACACCGCGTTCCCGTTCGGCCAGTGCGCCGAGATCGGCATTGTTGCCGACCACGACCCGCAGCCCCAGATCGAGCGCACCGGTCATCGTCGCACCGAAGGGCACATCCACCCAGCCGATATTCGGCCCGTACCTGACCACGCCGTCCTGCGCGCGAACCATACCGCAGAACGCGACACCGACACCCACACAGACCGCGCCAGGCGTCGCCTTGTCGATCATGGCCCGAGCCATCGCCACCAGCGCGGTGATCACCTCGTCCGGGTCGAACGCGCCTCTGGGACGCTCGGTCTCGGTACGGTCGAGCACCGAACCGCCGAGCCCGACCCGCGCGGCGGCGAGCCGGTCGGCGCCGACATCGAGCGCGACCACGTAGACCCGATGCGCCAGCGGCCGCACCACCAACGACGGCCTGCCCGCCCGGCCGGTCTGGCCGGGCGGTTCCTCGCTCACCAGCCCGGCGGCGGCCAGATCCGTGGTCAGGGCGAGAATGGTGCTGCGATTCAACCCCATTCGCTCGGCGAGAGTGGCACGCGATACCGCTCCGTCGTGGTGAACGTGCCGCAGCAGCACGGCAAGGTTGCGCGTGCGGATCTCCTCAGGAGAAGGTGCTGCTCGCATTCACCGGCTTTCGTCGCGGAACAGAGAATTCATCGATGCGACTGCGCGCGCTTACGCGATAAGGCGTCCACTCCGGCAGCCAAGAGCAACACCAATCCTGTCACAACGAATTTCGTACCCGCGCTGAAGCCCATCAGCCCCATACCGTTGTTGATCACCGCGACCACCGCGGCGCCGAGCACCGCATCCAGCATCCTGCCCCGTCCGCCGAACAAGCTGGTGCCGCCGATCACCGCGGCGCCGACCGCGGTGAGCAGCACATCGCTGCCACCGGTATTCGGGTCGACGGAGTTGGCCCGTGAAGCCGCGATCAGCCCACCGACCGCCGCCATGGTCGAACACAGCACGAAGGCACTGATCTTCACCCTGGCCACCGCGATACCTGCCCGCCTAGCCGCCTCCGCATTACCGCCGACCGCATAGATATGCCTACCGAAGGAGGTACGGTCGAGGACAAAGGTCCACAGCAGCAACAGCGCCACGATCAGCGGGATCACGATGGGCATACCCGCCAGCGAATGCAGTTCCGGGTTACGGCTGCGCTCGCCGTTGAGCACCGCGACCGCGATACCCGCCACGAGGGCCAGCGCCACGATACGCACTACAACCATCAGCGCTGTCGTGGTGGCGAGCCCGAGTTTCGCGCGGGTCCGGAAATTCCGATACTGGACGATCGCGAAGCCGACGACGAGCACTACGTAGAGTGCCCAGCCCAGCGGCGGCGGCACATTCTTGTTCGCGATCGCGACAATCGTCTCATCGTGAATGGCGATATTGCGGCCGTTGTCCATGATCTTCAGTGCCACGCCCTGCAAGGCGAGAAACGCCGCCAATGTCACCACGAACGACGGGATGCCGATCTTCACCACCACCGCACCGATCGCTGATCCGATGGCTGCCCCGGTGAGCAGCGAGACCAGCACCGCCAGGTACCACGGCCATCCCTTATCGGTGAGCAGGACAGCGAGCACGGCCGCGCAGACACCGCTGGTGAACCCGGCCGATAGATCGATCTCACCGAGTAACAAGACAAAGATCAGCCCCATCGCGATCACCGCGATCGCCGCGCCCTGGGTGAACAGGTTGGCGAAGTTCGCCTCGGACAGAAAGACCGGGCGAGCAGCCCAGAAGATCGCCGAGAGCACGATGAGCGCGATCACCGATGGCAGCGCACCCATATCGCCACCACGCACCCTGGCGACGTAGCCGGTCACCAACTGGGTCGCAGGCGGCGCCGGTCGCTGTTCGGTCGATACCGTGGTCATCGGGTGGCTCCGCTCGCCTCTAGGCCGAGCGCACCACTGCGGCCCGCCGTGATCAGTTCGACGACCTGCGTATGCGTCAGATCGGAGGTCCGGACCTCGGCTGCCATCCGGCCCAGATAGAGCGCGGCGATCCGGTCGGACACCGCGAAGACATCGTTCATATTGTGCGAGATCAGCACCACCGCCAGCCCCTGATCAGCGAGCCGACGGACCAACTCGAGTACCTGCTGGGTCTGCGCGACGCCCAGCGCGGCCGTCGGCTCGTCGAGAATCACGACTTTGCTGTTCCACAGCACGGCTTTCGCGATCGCCACCGTCTGACGCTGCCCACCGGACAGGCTCGATACCTGCTGGCGGACCGAAGTGACCGTACGGACCGATAAGCTCGCCAAGGTCTTTCCGGCCAGTTCCTCCATGGCGTACTCATCGAGCACGAGGCCACGCCTGCGCTCCCTGCCGAGGAACATGTTCTGGACGATGTCCAAGTTGTCGCAGAGCGCGAGGTCCTGATAAACGATCTCGATTCCCAGCGCCGCGGCATCGCGCGGATTGTGCACCCGCACCGGCCTGCCTTCGAACAAGAACTCGCCCGCATCGATCGAATACGTGCCACCGATGCACTTGACCAGCGTCGACTTACCCGCGCCATTGTCTCCGACGAGCGCGGTGACCTCGCCAGGATAAACGCTGAAACCGACCTGGTGCAGTACCTGAACCGGGCCGAAACTCTTTTCCACTCCACGTAATTCGATAACCGGCTGTTCGGTCATGAGTAACTCTCCTCCGAAAAGCCCCTTCCGCCGCCCCTCATCGAACCGCGGAAGGGGCATGCCGTTATCAGATTCCGTTGTCCGCGCAGAGCTTCGCGAACTCCCCCGCGCACAACTCTTCTCTGCTGACGTAGCCGTCGGCCACCACATCCTTGACATCGCTCGGGTAGATCGCCGCAGGCTCCAAGAGCACCGCCGGCACATCGGCGTTCGCCTCCGGGTCACGCACCGTACCGTTGGTCGTCCCCTGCTGCCCTCGCACCAGCGCGACAGCGAGATTCGCGGTCGCCTCGGCCTCTTTGCGAATCGCCTTGTAGACGGTCATGCACTGGTCGCCGGCGAGCACGTTCTGCAAGCCCTGGACTGTCGCATCCTGCCCACTGACCGGAACCTGGCCGTTGAGCTTCTGCTTTTTCAGCACCGCGATCGCGGCGTTGGCCAGACCGTCGTTCGCCGCGACCACCCCCGCGATATCCGGCCTGCTGGTGAGCATCTGTTCGAAAATGGTGCCCGCCTTGGTGTTGTCCCATTCCGGAACAGCTTGGTCCGGACCCTTCAGGTACTCCCCCGCGGCGAATCTCGGCTCCAACACACTGTCGTAGCCGGTCTCGAGCAAAGTGGCGTTGTTATCGGTCGGCGCACCGTTCAAATACGCGACCACCGGACGCACCGCATTACGTTCGGTGAGGCACTGCGCCACACCCGCACCGAGCAAACTGCCGACCTGCACATTGTCGAAGGAGACGTAGTACTGCGCACCGCCGCCGAGGGTGAGCCTGTCATAGTCGATCACGGTGACTCCCTGCGACTTCGCCTTCTGGATCACCGCCTTCCCCGTGCCGCTGTCCAGGTTCGTCATCACCAGGACCGAGACGCCTTTGGTGATCATCTGATCGGCGATGGTCTGAAAGGCGTTCTTATCGCCCTGGGCATTCTGGATATCGGCCTCGACGCCCGCGGCATCGAACGCCTGCTGCAGATACTTCCGATCCGCCGTCTCCCACCGTGCCGAAGTCTTGCTATCCGGGAGGATCACACCGATCTGGGCTTTGCCGCCGGTATCCGCCGAGTCGTCGCCGCAAGCTGTGAGTGTGGTCAGCAGTGCGACCGACATGACCGCAGCACTGAACATGCCCTTACGCATGAGTGGGCCTTTCGTCGAACCCGGACCGCGGCCGGACTGTGCCCGGCCGACCGGGTGGATCATATGTTGCTTACAGCAACATATTCGACTGTGACCCAAGGCACAATAGGCAATTTGTTGTTCGACATAACAATCTCGACATCGGGCCGATCGCGCCGAGTGTCAGGGATCGGTTGTGCTGCACGATGTTCGGCCGTGCCATGGTGTCACTGGACGGCTGCTATCGGACTTCGGGCCAGGCGAACTGGCGCCACTGGCGGAATGAAACACGATCGAGCGGAGTGAAATGGTGGTTGTGAGGCTCGGTCTGGCCGCCTTTTCACTGCGCTGGATGGCCGGAGGCGGGGTGTATTTCTGCCGAAGTGGCCCCTTGAGTCGCCATCGTTTCATCGGGTCCTCCCCACCCACACTGTTCTCCGGACTAACTGTATGAAGACATGATGTTGGTGACATCGGGGTGGAGCCGGTAGGTGGCGTAGGCCGGGGCGGTGGGGAACTGTCATTTCAGTACACCGTTCCCATCGCAGCGTGCACTTCGTCGAGGGTGCGGGTTGCCTCCTCGTTGGCGCGGCGGTTCCCGTCTCGCAGAACACAGCGCACGAAGTCAGGGTCGCGCGCGAAGTCGTTGCGGCGACGACGATGTGGAGCGAGGAACTCGTTGACTGCCTCGGTAGTGATCTTCTTCAGCTCCCCGGCGCCCGCATCACCGATCTCGGCTGCCAGTTGACGCTCGTCGACTCCGGAACACAATGCAGTGGTGGTCAGCAGCGCCGACACGCCGGGACGGTTGTCGGGGTCGAACGTGATGACACGCTCCGAATCAGTCGGGGCGCGACGGATCAGAGTCGCCGTCTCGTCGTCGGTCATCGACAGTGCGATCGCATTTCTGTAGCTCTTGGACATCTTCCGCCCGTCGATACCGGGAACTTCCGGTGCGGACGTGAGGAGCGCCTGGGGTTCAGGGAACACATCGCCGTAACGTTCATTGAAACGCCGCGCGACCACCCGTGTGAGCTCGACGTGCGGCAGGTTGTCCTTCCCCACCGGTATCAGGTTGCCCTTGCAGAACAGGATATCGGCAGCCTGGTGGACCGGGTAGGTCAGCAGTAGTCCGCTCAGCGCGCGTCCGGATGCGGCGTGCTCCGCTTTGACCGTGGGATTGCGGTGAAGTTCGGCCTCTGTCACCAGACTCAGAAACGGCAGCAGGAGCTGGTTCAGCGCCGGGACCGACGAGTGCGTGAAGATGGTCGCCCGGTCGGGGTCGATGCCGGCAGCCAGATAGTCCAGCACGGCGCTGTAGACGTTGTCCCGGACCTGACCGATCGCGTCGCGGTCAGTGATGACCTGGTAGTCGGCAAGGATGACGAACGTGTCTACGCCCAAGCTGTGCAACCGCACCCGTTCGGAAACGGTCCCGAAGTAGTGACCCAAATGCACAAGACCCGTGGGCCGTTCGCCGGTGAGGATACGGTACCGGTCGGGGTTCTCGTTGACTGCGGAACGCAACGTGTCGCTGCGTTCGATACTGGCGGAGAAGGTGTTCAACGTACAGCTCCTGGATGGTCAATGGGCTGTACGAACCTCGTTCAGGTCAGATGACATGCGGGCTGCGTACAGCCCGCGGACATAGCTAGACGGGCTGCTGGAGCAGCCACCACCATGCCTGTCGGATGTCGATCACTCAGTAACGATAGCAACTCATACAGTCGAACGGCCTGCAACTGGCCAGTGCACAAGGGCCTCCGACGAGTGAAGGCGGACCCAGCTCATCGAGACAGGTTCGCAATACGGCGCGGTACGCGACAGTGCCAACATCACTGGTCAACGATTGCCACAGTGAGATCCGCCAGAATTCGCCGAACCCCCACCGGTCCGAATTCATACCTGACGACGGCAACGTCGCCTCGCAGAACGATATCGGCCTCATCGGAGACAACCCGGATACTTCCCGCGGCCGTCTTCGGGTTTACGGAAATCGGCATGTGCGTGTGTTCGGGCGCTGCCTGGATAGGCCATGGCCGATCATCGAAGTAGGGGTTGTCTTGAAATGCCGAAGGCCCCCAACG
>NZ_JBJZOO010000018.1:0-66648 GCF_047200775.1 Nocardia spongicola
CCACCCTCGGTGTGGCGGGTGGGCGCAGGGCCCCCACCGACCACTTCGTGGCTACCACGGTCCGGATACAAAGGGATCTACAGCGTCACGTGACTATTGTTCGGCGGCCTGCTGTTCGGCGAGCTGCTTGCGAACATCGTCCATGTCCAGCGCCTTGACCTGAGTCACCAGATCCTCCAGCGCGGCAGGCGGCAGTGCGCCCGGCTGCGCGAACACCAGTACACCCTCCCGGAAAGCCATGATGGTCGGGATCGAGCGGATATTGGCGGCCGCCGCGAGACCCTGTTCGGCTTCGGTATCGACCTTTCCGTGTATCACGTCAGGGTGCTTGTCGGAGGAAGCTTCGAAGGTTGGTGCGAAACTCTTGCACGGACCGCACCATTCGGCCCAGAAATCGACGAGTACCACGTCGTTTCCGGTGACTATCTCATCGAAGTTGTGTTGTGTCAGCGTCTGGGTGGCCATGATGTCCTCTCGTATTCGGTATGTCAGCTGTAACGCGGGCTGTGCCGGTTATCTTCCACGGCGTATCCGGCCGACTCGCCACTCGCGCCGCTGTTCCCCGTCCCATCGACGAATACCCAGCACGGTAGCCGGGAAATCCCGGTCATGGGCGACAGCTCGGATCGCGGTGCCGAGTTGCTCTGTGGATACCCGCCTGGCCAGCGTGATATGTGGCGTCCACGCATCCGGATGTACGTTGGCCGGAATACCCGGACAGGGGCACATCGTATGAAAGAGCTGCCGGTGCAGCGCGAGCAGCGGCTCGCATGGCACCACCAGCCGTACCAGGATGAGGCGGCGCGCACCGAAGATCACCAGACCCCCGAGCCGTACCTGCACCGGTGAGAATGCCTGCTGGTCCAATGCTTTCTCGATACGTGGCCAGATCTGTCGGGCCACTACGGCGGTGATATGCGGACGATTCGATTCCGCGGTGTGGGTGGCCAGGCTCGGTACGCCGGCCTCGGTAAGCATTCGCCACTGGCGGCGAATCTCTGTATCCGCGGCGTCATCGAGGAGTAGTTCGACCGACTGAACCATGGTCTCCCGAAAGTAGCCGCACCCGGTGGGCCCGTGGGCCGTTTCCCGCGGGTTCGTCCGATGGCGGGAGAATATCCCGGTGGATGTGGTAAGCAATTCCGATGCGCGCCGGGCACTGCGACTCGGTCTGATCGACGGTGACGGTATCGGCCCCGAGATCGTGCCTGCCGCCAGGCTGGTAGTGGACGAGGCGTTGTCGGCGGTGGGTGCCTCGCCGGTCGAATGGGTGCCACTGCTCATCGGTCATCGCGCCATCGCCGAGTTCGGTACTCCGCTGCCCGCGCGGACGCTCGATACGCTCGCCGAGGTGGATGCCTGGATCCTCGGTCCGCACGACAATGCGTCCTACGCTGCTGAGCATCGCGCCGTGGGCGCACCGGGCGGTGTGATCCGCAAACGCTTCGACCTCTATGCCAATATCCGGCCCGCCCGCGCGTTCGCGGGTGTGCCCGCGGCAGCGCCAGGTATCGATCTGGTGATCGTCCGGGAGAACAGTGAGGGCTTCTACGCCGACCGCAATATGGTCGCCGGGGTAGGGGAGTTCCAGCCGACTCCGGATATCGCGATGTCGGTCGGCGTGGTGACACGCGCCGCGTGCGAACGGATCGCCCATCAGGCGTTCGCTCTGGCCGCGACTCGGCGCAAGCGGGTGACCATTGTGCACAAGGCCAATGTGCTGCCGTTGACCATGGGGCTTTTCCGGGATGTCTGCTATGCGGTGGCGCCCGAGTATCCGGGGGTCGAGGTCGTCGACGAACACGTCGACGCGGCAGCCGCGCATCTGGTACGTGCCGCCGCCGATTACGACGTGTTGGTCACCGAGAATCTGTTCGGTGACATCCTGTCGGATCTGGCCGGGGAATTGAGCGGATCACTCGGTATGGCCGCATCGCTGAACTGTTCGGCGACCAGAGCTATGGCCCAGGCAGTGCACGGCGCGGCACCGTCTTTGGCGGGCCGCGATCGGGCGAACCCGGTGGCATTACAGCTGTCATCGGCAATGCTGTTGCGCTGGTTGGCCTCCCGAGACGCCGACAGTGTATTGGCTTGGGCGGGTGAGCGTATCGAATATGCCGTCGCCGCGACACTGGCAGCGGGGATCGCCACTGCCGATCTCGGTGGCTCTGCCTCGACAAGCGAATTCACCGAGCAGGTGTGCGCCAGGGTGCACTGTCGGTGAGGCCGGGCCATACTGAACGGAACAGTCGGCTTTACGCGGGTCGAAAGGCATTGTCACACGATCGCAAAGAGCCGGACACCGCTCGGCCCGCAATAGTTCATCGCTCTGGACAGTGCCGGTTCATCTAATGGATGGTGCCAGTTCACCTTACGGATAGAGCAACCCTGGATGCTCTTCTCGGCCTCCCGGAGGCCGGTCGCCTCGACGGACGGGGCGAATCGTCAGAACCTGATGAGGGAAGTATGAGCAACAACCACATGAGTGGTTTGCGTCGCGGTGGCCGAGTTGCGAGTGTTGGCGCTGCTGCGACCGTGGCCATGGGACTGTTCTCGGCCGGTGCCGCTAACGCCGATACCTTCGTGCCGCTGCCGGACGGCGAGAAGCTGGGCCCCGGCGTGACGATCACCCGGACCGGAGAGCACGCCGTGATCTCGCCGTCGCTGGCCGCCAACGGCGCCGGGCGCGTCGCCTGGGTCTCGGGCACTGCCACTGCCGATGTCACCGTCACCCCCGAGGGTAAGGTCGGTCCCTACAACGGCCCGACCGGAAAGCCTGGCACCAACAACTCCTCGACACACGGTGCGTCGCAGGTGAACACCGGCTACATCGTCGGCTGCCAGGTCAGCATCGCCGATGACGCGATCTCCGCGGGCGTGTCCGGCGGCATCGATCTCAAGGGCGTCGATGCCGGTGGCTCGATCGGTCTGAAGATCGGCCCCGGTGATGTCAAGTTCGTGCAGCTCGATTCCAAGGACATCCTGAAGCCGGGTGTCTACTCGATCGAATACCAGGACATCGAGATCGCGATCCAGGGTTGCGCGGGTTACGCCCAGGCGCGGTCCTACACGGTTGTCGAGATCATCGGCGATCACTACTCCAAGACCACCCTCTACGGGATGCCGTTCAGCATCGGCTGACGTCTGTCGAATCCACTGAAACATCCTTCCGCTGAAGCGAACTCAACCCTCGAGGGATATCAATCATGATCAACCGTAAGAACGTGGCGCGGATGGCGGGCGCCGGTGCCGCCGCCACCATCGCCATGGGCCTGTTCTCCACGGGTGCGGCGAATGCCGACACCTTCGTTCCGCTGCCGGGCGGTGAGATCACCCAGACGCTGTCGGACGGCACTGTGGTGACGGTCCGTCTGGTCGGTGAGTCGGCCAATATCAACCCGTCCATGGGCGCGACCCCGGTACACCGCAACGCGTGGGTGTCCGGTAGCGCGCAGGTCGAGCTGTCCGGCGATAAGGCCAAGGGCGGCAAGATCTACCCCGGTTATGTCGTCGGCTGCCAGGTGAACATCTCCGGTGGCGGTGTCAAAGGTGGCGCCGATGCCGGTATCGACTGGGAGGGCCAGAGCCCGAGTGTCGGTGCTTCCACCGGTGGCGAGCTGTCGCTGGGCCCAGGCGAGGCGAAGTCCTTCTACATCCTCGATCGCGAGAGTGCCGATGACTTCGGCAGTGAATCGCATTCGAGCAACAACAAGTTCAAGGGCACCAGCGGTTCGGTGACCTGGGCTGATCAGACCATCGGCCTGTCCGGCTGTGGTGGTTACGCGCAGGCGCGTGCGTTCGTCAAGGTCAAGGTCGAGACGGACAACGTGAGCTCCTCGGTGACCCTGTGGGGTCAGCCGTTCAGCATCGGCTGATATCCGAGCGATACGGCATAGCGAGACAGGCCCGGTGCATTGCACCGGGCCTGTCTCTGTTCCGGGTCTGCTGTCGTGGCGGGATTGTTGTCCGGATGGTGCGATCGGTCGAATCCGAGTGCGCGGTGCGCCGAACGGGTATCTCCGTGCCGCCGACCGGTTGGCCACGCTATGGGCTCGGCCACAATAGTTGCGGCTCGCAACAGTGGCCCCACGTGGCCGGATTGTTGCCGGAGCTCCTCTTCATCGCAGGTGAAACGGTAAAAAAGCAGATCAGGTGGTAAGCGGGGGATGGTCCCTGCGGTATGCCGGCATGCCGGCGGCAGGGGGCCGCGCGACAACTTTGTGCGTTTGTTCCGTTACTGTCCAGCGCGAAGCGTTGTGGTCGCTTAGATTGCCAACGGGTGATAGAGCCCGGGTTACGTGTTGTCGAAATGTGGAGGGCTGCTGTGTCTGATCGATCGTTCCTCGGCAGGCGCACCCTGCGAGCCGCGGCAGGCGCGCTCGCTGCGGGCGCACTGGTATTGACGGGTTGTACCACGAACACCGAGGAGTCCGGCCCTGCCGGACCGAAGGTGCAAGCGGATAAGGTCGACGCGATCGCCGCGCAACTTCCCGATGAGGTCAAAGAGGCAGGCAAGCTCATCGTCGGCGTGAACATTCCCTATCAGCCCAACGAGTACAAGGATGCCGACGGTCGTATCGTCGGGTTCGATGTCGATCTGATGGACGCGGTCGCCGATGTGCTCGGTGTCGAAGCCGAATACCGCGAGTCGGCGTTCGAGAAGATCATTCCCGCGATCCAGGCGGGCACCTATGACGTGGGCATGTCTTCGATCACCGACTCCAAGGAACGCGAGGAGCAGGTCGACTTCACCACCTACTTCAACGCGGGCATCCGGTGGGCGCAGCAGCAGGGCAAGCCGGTCGACCCGGAGAACGCCTGCGGTATGAAGGTCGCGGTGCAGGCCAACACCGTGGAACATACCGAGGAGGTGCCCGCCAAGAGCGCCAAGTGTGTCGCCGAAGGTAAGCCCGCCATCGACATCATGGCGTTCGACGAACAGAGCGCCGCGACCAACGCGCTGATGCTCGGCCAGGTCGACGCGATGTCGGCCGACTCCCCGGTGACCGCGTACGCGATCAAGCAGAGCGACGGCAAGATCGAGACCGCGGGCCCGGTGTTCGATTCCCAGCCGTACGGCTGGGCGGTCGCCAAGGGCTCCCAGCTCGCCGTGGCGCTGCAGCAGGCGGTCCAGCATCTGATGGACAACGGTGACTACCTGGAGATCACGAAGAACTGGGGTGTCGAGGAAGGCGCCATCACCAAGTCCGTGATCAACGGCGCCGTAGGCTGATCGATGACGGAGAACGACACTCGCCCGGTGCCCGGTGATCCCGGGCCCGGCGGGGCAGACACGGAACAGGAGCCGGCGCCGATCAAAGCGGTTCCGTTGCGCAGGCCGGGGCGCTGGATAGCGGCGGCGGTCATTCTGGTCCTCGTCGCGCTGTTCGGCTACGGTGCCGCGACGAACCCGGCTTATCGCTGGGATACCTACGGGCAGTATCTGTTCGACAGCCGGATCGCCGAGGGCGCCGTGGTGACGCTGCAGCTGACCGTGCTGGCGATGGCCATCGCGATCGCGCTGGGGACGATACTGGCCGTGATGCGATTGTCGCCGAACCCGGTCTTGCAGGCCACGGCGTGGGTATACCTGTGGGTTTTCCGCGGTACACCGGTGTTCGTGCAGTTGGTGTTCTGGGGGTTGTTCCCCTCGCTGTACCGGCAGATCCAGCTCGGTATTCCGTTCGGACCGCAGTTCTTTCATCTGGATGTACAGGGATTGCAGGCCGCGTTCTTCTTCGCAGTCCTCGGCCTCGGCCTCAACGAAGCCGCCTATATGGCCGAAATCGTCCGGGCGGGCATCAATTCTGTCGGTGAAGGACAGCAGGAGGCGTCCACCGCGCTCGGTATGTCCTGGAGCCAGACCATGCGCAGGACAGTGTTGCCGCAGGCCATGCGGGTGATCATCCCGCCGACCGGTAACGAGCTGATCGGCATGTTGAAGACCACTTCACTGGTCACCGCGATCCCGCTGTCCACCGATCTCTTCGGCCGGGCGCGCGATATCTACGGCGTGAACTTCCAGCCCATTCCGCTGCTGCTGGTGATCGCCACCTGGTATCTGGCCATCACCAGCGTGCTCATGGTCGGGCAGTACTATCTGGAACGCTATTACTCGCGCGGCGCTTCCCGGCAGCTGACCGCCAAGCAGTTGCGGGAACTCGCCGACGCCCAGCAGGTGGTGAAGGCGAAGTGACCGTCGATATCGAGAAGACCGCACCGATGATCGTCGCGGATCGGGTCTGCAAGAATTTCGGCGCGCTGCGGGTACTCCGGGGTGTTTCGCTCGAGGTGGGTCGTGGCGAGGTGCTCTGCGTGATCGGGCCTTCCGGCTCCGGTAAATCCACTTTCCTGCGCTGTATCAACCACCTGGAGCAGGTGAACGCGGGCCGGCTGTACGTGGACGGTGAGCTCGTCGGCTATCGGGAGAAGAAGGGCAGGCTCTACGAGCTGCACCCGCGCGAGGCGGCCAGGCAACGCCGGGAAATCGGCATGGTGTTCCAGCACTTCAACCTGTTCCCGCATCGGACCGTGCTGGAGAACATCATCGAGGCGCCCACCCAGGTCAAGAAGATCCGCAAGGCGGACGCGGTGGCCAGGGCGCGGGAACTGCTGGCAAGGGTCGGCTTGGCGGAGAAAGCGAACGCCTATCCGGCGCAGCTGTCCGGCGGCCAGCAGCAGCGCGTGGCCATCGCCCGCGCGCTGGCCATGGATCCGAAGCTGATGCTGTTCGACGAGCCGACCTCCGCCTTGGACCCGGAGCTGGTCGGCGAGGTGCTCACCGTGATGCGGGAACTCGCGGAGTCGGGTATGACCATGGTCGTGGTCACCCACGAGATGGGATTCGCGCGCGAGGTCGCCGACCGGTTGGTGTTCATGGACGGTGGCGTCGTTGTCGAGTCGGGGCCGCCGAGCGAGCTGCTGGCCAACCCGAAGCAGGAGCGCACAAAGGCATTCCTCTCCCGGCTGCTCTGAATCTCCATTTCTCCGGCGATACACGCATCGGCGCGGGTTCCCACTCTGTGCCGATGCGTGGCGGGTCATGACCTGCGCCGCTCTGATGTCGTATCACTCGCACTTATCAGCCGAAGAGGCCGTGATCTCGAGGAATTCTGCTATCTTAGTGATATCACTCTGATACTGGGAGGATGTCATGCAGTTTCGAACCGCGTTCCATGTCAATGGCTTTCTGGTGCTGTTGGTATGGCTGGTGTCGACGCTCCTGTTCGGCGGAGGCGCGGCGCTCGGCTTCGTCACGGGGGTAGAAAACGGTAATACGCTCGCTATCGCCGGTGCGGTGGCCGCGACGGTCGTAGTAGTCGTCTTACTGTTGCTAGCGACCGGTCTGACCGTGGTGAATCCGAACGAGGCCAAGGTGGTCCAGTTCTTCGGGCGCTATATCGGCTCGGTGAGCGAACCGGGCTTCTTCTCGGTACTCCCGCTGACCGACCGTAAGAGCATCTCGCTGCGGGTGCGCAATTTCGAGACGCAGAAGCTCAAGGTCAACGACGCCGACGGCAACCCGGTCGAGATCGCCGCCGTGGTCGTCTACCGGGTCGTTGACAGCTTCAAGGCGGCCTTCGCCGTCGACGACTACGAGGAGTACGTCGAGACCCAGTCCGAGGCGGCGGTCCGCCACTTGGCCACCACCCACCCCTACGACGCGCACGACGATGAACGCACCAGCCTGCGGGACGGTGCCGAGGTCGCCGGGGAACTCACTGTCGAACTGCGGGAGCGCACCGAGCTGGCCGGTATCGAGGTGCTGGAGGCCAGGATCACCCACCTCGCCTATGCGCCGGAGATCGCCCAGGCCATGCTGGTCCGGCAGCAGGCGGCTCAAGTGGTCGCCGCGCGTACCACGATCGTCGAAGGCGCAGTCGGTATGGTCGGTCTCGCACTGGATCGGCTCGCGGAGGAGGGCATGGTGGACCTGGACGAGGAGCGTAAGGCGACGATGGTGTCGAACCTGCTCGTGGTGCTGTGCGGCGATCGTCCGACCCAGCCCGTCGTCAACGCCGGTTCGCTCTACTCATGAAGGTGACGGTCTATGGCTGAGCGCAAGAAACTGCTGCTACGCCTGGATCCGGCCGTCCACGACGCCGTCGCGAAGTGGGCGGCCGACGACCTGCGCAGTATCAACGCCCAGATCGAATACGCGCTGCGCCTGGCTCTGGAACAGGCCGGTAGGAAACCGAAGCCGAACTGACGGTGTCGGCGCGCGGGCCCACCGTGCTCACGGCTTCTTGGTGACGAAGATGGCGGTGCCGGGGAACAGTTCGCCGCGCAGCGGGCTCCACTGCCCCCATTCACGGTCGAGCCATTCCGGCCATTCCGGTTCGACGATGTCCTCCAACAGCAGTCCCGCCGTGACGATCTCGCGGACCCGGTCGCCGATGGTCCGGTGGTGTTCGACGTAGGTCGGGACGCTCGCGTCGTCCACCTCGACGTAAGGGGTGCGGTCGAAGTAGGGGATGGTGGCTGTCAGCCCGGCCGGGCCCGGATCGTCCGGGAAGATCCAGCGCATCGGATGATTCACCGAGAACACCCAGCGTCCGCCCGGCCGCAGCACCCTGGCCACCTCCCGCATCACCAGCGCCGAATCGGCGACGAAAGGTATCGCGCCGAATGCCGAGCAGGCCAGATCGAAGGAGGCGTCGGCGAACGGAAGGGCCTCCGCGCCCGCTTGGACCAGGGGTACCTGTGGACCCCCGTGTGCCATGGTGATCCGACCTCGTTCCAGCATGCCGCGGGACAGATCCAGGCCGACCGGGTGCGCCCCTTGTCCGGCCAGCCAGCGGGCGCACGGCGCAGAGCCGCAGCCGACCTCGAGGATCAGCTTCCCCGCGAGATCGCCGAGGAGGCGCATATCGCCTTCGTGTAGGCCCTCCGGGCACCAGATGAACTCGCCGCCGGGGGAGTCGACGCCGAGGAACTCCGCATGTTCCTCGTGGTATTGGGCGGCATCGGCATCCCACCACCGGCGGCTGGCGTGCTGGCTGACCGCCGAGCCGACCTTGGTCCGCGTTGTGCCCGAGGTTGCGAGCAGTGCATTTGCGTGCGCATGGCGATCGTCCGACACGCCGATCAGGTTACCGGTGTGGCGAACCGGGCGGTTTGCCCGGCCGGACCGGGGTCGCGTACGCTGAACGCGCGAGTGCCTTGCGTGCAGCTGTGCCGTGCGTGCAGTTGTATGGAATTCACTTCGTGCTGGTTCGATGTGATGCGTTTGACACGCAGTGCGGTGCGGTACGTTCCTCAGTGTCCGTCTCCGCATCTCGCGTGAGATCGCAGCGTACCGAAAGTTCCAATGTCCGCAACCGACCACAATCCGTCCGGAGCACACCGACATATGCCCACCACTGTCACCTCGCCGCAGGTAGCCGTCAACGACATCGGCTCCGCCGAGGATTTCCTCGCCGCCATCGACGCCACGATCAAGTACTTCAACGACGGCGACATCGTCGAAGGAACCATCGTCAAGGTCGATCGCGACGAGGTCCTGCTCGACATCGGTTACAAAACCGAAGGCGTCATCCCCTCCCGTGAGCTGTCCATCAAACACGATGTCGACCCCAATGAGGTCGTTTCCGTGGGCGATGAGGTCGAGGCGCTCGTGCTCACCAAGGAGGACAAGGAAGGCCGCCTGATTCTGTCGAAGAAGCGGGCGCAGTACGAGCGTGCGTGGGGCACCATCGAGGAGCTCAAGGAGAAGGACGAGGCCGTCCGCGGCACCGTCATCGAGGTCGTCAAGGGCGGCCTGATCCTGGACATCGGCCTGCGCGGCTTCCTGCCCGCCTCGCTCGTCGAGATGCGCCGGGTGCGCGATCTCCAGCCGTACGTCGGCAAGGAGATCGAAGCCAAGATCATCGAACTGGACAAGAACCGCAACAACGTCGTGTTGTCGCGGCGCGCCTGGCTGGAGCAGACCCAGTCCGAGGTACGCAGCGAGTTCCTGCACCAGCTGCAGAAGGGCCAGGTCCGCAAGGGTGTGGTCTCCTCCATCGTCAACTTCGGCGCCTTCGTCGATCTGGGCGGTGTCGACGGTCTGGTGCACGTCTCCGAGCTGTCCTGGAAGCACATCGATCACCCGTCCGAGGTCGTCGAGGTCGGCAACGAGGTCACCGTCGAGGTGCTCGATGTCGATCTGGATCGCGAACGTGTCTCGCTGTCGCTCAAGGCGACCCAGGAAGATCCGTGGCGGCAGTTCGCCCGCACCCACGCGATCGGCCAGATCGTGCCGGGCAAGGTCACCAAGCTCGTTCCGTTCGGTGCGTTCGTTCGCGTCGAAGAGGGTATCGAGGGCCTGGTGCACATCTCCGAGCTGGCCGAGCGCCATGTCGAGGTCCCGGACCAGGTTGTCGCCGTCGGCGACGACGCGATGGTCAAGGTCATCGACATCGACCTGGAGCGGCGCCGGATCTCGCTGAGCCTCAAGCAGGCCAACGAGGATTACCACGCCGAGTTCGACCCCTCGAAGTACGGCATGGCCGACAGCTACGACGAGCAGGGCAACTACATCTTCCCCGAGGGCTTCGATCCCGAGACCAACGAATGGCTCGAGGGCTTCGACAAGCAGCGTGAGGAGTGGGAAGGCCGCTACGCCGAGGCGGAGCGTCGCCACAAGATGCACACCGCGCAGATGGAGAAGATGGCGGCCGACGCCGCGGCCGAGGCCGAGGCCGGAGCGGGCGCGTCGAACTACTCCTCCGAGAGCAATGCGCAGTCCTCGGCCGGCCAGGCCGAGTCGGTGGGTGGCTCGCTGGCCAGCGATGCTCAGCTGGCGGCACTGCGGGAGAAGCTCTCCGGCAACGCCTGATCGATCGGCATAGACCGAACCCACCGCGCCCCCGACCATTCCGGTCGGGGGCGCGGTGGGTTCTATGGCTTCATCGGTATGAGGTCTTATCGGTAGGCAGCGGTTCGCGCCGTTGGCGGCAATGGCAGAACCGCGCGGCTCTACCAGCCCGCATACCTCGTATCCGGTTATCCGAGCACAAAAGTAGCCCAGCCGCGGCGGGGCTGGGCCGTGTCGATATCTGATTCAGCTCGCGGTGGCGGGTACCCAGCGGATCGCGGGCGTTGTCGCGCGCTTGCGTGTGGCAGTGCGACTGTGCCGAGCAGGACTGATGAATGCGGTGAACCAAGAACGGCGATGCGCCGCGAGCGCCGCCGCCACAGCAGGGATCCGAACGCAGTGCACTCGACCCTCGATACCCAGGCGGTGGCGACCCGACTGGTTGATTCTGGTACCCAATGATTTTCCTTTGCTAGCTGGTATCGGCCTGGATCGCCACGGCGAAGGTTACTCGAAGAAAACTACCCGGAAGGGTATTTTGCGCTAATAATCGCTTTCGGCGTGTCGGAATATCACTGACAGAACTGGATTCACGCATAATTGTTGCGAATCGGTATCGACGCAGTCACGGATCAGGCAAATGCTGGTGTAGGTGGTTGAATACGCGCCCGCATCGGGTACTCGAAGAGATTCTCCCGCGCATCGGCGGCGATCGAAGGTTTCCCGGTTCCGGTTTCGCCGTAGGAGAATCGGATTCGGTGTGCTCAGCGTGACTGTGCCCAGCATGGTCGCAGTGGAACCGGGGTGGGGAATGCTCGAACCTCTCCTGGATGTAACACTGGTCGAATGTTACGAATCGGCCTCACCGGAGGCATGGGAGCGGGCAAGTCGACGGTGGCGCTGGCACTGGCCGATCTGGGTGCGGTGATCATCGATTCCGATCTGATCGCCCGCGAAGTGGTCGCACCGGGTACCGAGGGGCTCGCGGCGCTCGTCGAGGTGTTCGGCGCCGATATCCTCGCCGCGGATGGCAGCCTCGATCGGCCCGCATTGGCAGCCAAGGTATTCGGTGACGATGCCGCGCGCGCGAAGCTGAATTCGATCACCCACCCGCTGGTCGGAAAACGCACCGCGGAGTTGATTGCCGCGGCGCCGCCGGAGTCGATTGTCGTACAGGATATTCCACTACTGGTGGAAAATGGTCTCGCGCCGTTGATGAATCTCGTTCTGGTCGTCGACGTCGATATCGAAACACGAATTCACCGCTTGGTCGAATTCCGTGGAGTCGACGAAGCCGATGCGCGGGCGCGTATCGCGGCACAAGCCACCGACGAACAGCGCCGGGCCGTTGCCGATGTGCTGCTCGACAATAGCGGCGCTCCCGGCGAGGTCGAGGCGGAAGTACACCGGCTGTGGACCGAGCGTCTGGTGCCGTTCGAACAGAACCTGCGGACCGGGACTTCCGCACGGCGCGGCGCGATCCGGATCGTGCCGCCGGATCCCGATTGGCCCGCCGAGGCGCAGCGGCTGATCGCCAGGCTGTGGATCGCCTGCGGGACCACCGCGTCCAGGATCGACCACATCGGCTCGACCGCGGTGCCGGGTCTGCCCGCCGAGGATGTACTCGATCTGCAGATCACGGTCGCCGATCTGGCCGCGGCGGACAGCCTGCGGGACGCGCTCGGCGCCGCGGGCTTCCCGTGCAGGCCGGATATCACCCAGGATGATCCGAAACCGACGTCGCAGGACCCGGCGGGCATCGATACCGCCTTGTGGTCCAAGCGTTTTCATCAGAGCGCCGATCCTGGGCGGTTGGCGAACGTCCATGTGCGGGTGGCGGGTTCGCCCGGTCAGCGGTACACGTTGTTGATACGGGACTGGCTGAGCGCCGATACCGATGCTCGCGCGGAGTATCTCGCGGTGAAACGTGCGGGTGAGGCCGCGGCAGCTGGGCTGACCGGGGTGGCGGCGACATCGGCCTATCAGAAAGTCGAGGAGCCGTGGTTCGCCACCGCTTATCCGCGGGCTCTGGCCTGGCAGACTGGCTAGCGGCCGAGTGCGCGGTGCCTATAACCAGGTCAGGGTGATGCCCATGGATTCGAGCCAGCCCTCCAGGGTGTGCCCATGTGCGGCGATGCCGTCGATGGCGGCGTTCGCATGCTGTACGGCGGCCTCGGCTTCGGTGAGCGTGAGCAGTCCGGTGGCGTGCGCGGCGAGCAGTTCGTCGACGTCGAGCAGTTGGGTGTCCCGCGCCGAGCGCACGATGATGTCCAGGTAGTGGTCGACGGATTTCCATTTCTGTGGCGTGATCATGGTGAACTCGCCCACGTCGAGGTAGTAGTCCTGATCGCGCCGATGTGCCGCGTGGTAGTGGAATACGGTCGCGCGGAGGAACAGCTTCGGCAGCAGCCAGGACTCCAGGTAGTGGAATTGCGGATGGTCCGAGCTGCGCGCCATGTACAGGCCCCACGATTCCACGTGGTACCGGTCGACTGGGCGTACATAGCCCTTCGGGTCCGTATTGGTCAGCTCCGTGATATCGAAGTATTCGACTTTGGGCCGGTGTACGTCGACGATAGGTGCCTGCGCCATACCTCAAGAATTTACCGCCGCATCAAATGCGCCGGGCAGGGCGTGGCGAGCGGTTCGTCAGGTTGAGCCCGGCGGAATCTGTCGGTGGCCGGGCCTACGCTGAGTGGCATGGCATTCGCAACCGAGATACCGGCGCACAGCGACGAGGGCGGGGCTGCCGAACAGCCGCTCGCCCACTCGGAGTTCCGCCCGGTCGGTGAGGTCGAGCGCGTCGGCGGCCGGTTCGAGGTGGTCAGCGCGTACCAACCTGCCGGAGATCAGCCCGCGGCGATCGATGAGCTGGAGCGCAGGCTCAGGGTAGGGGAGCGCGATGTGGTGTTGCTCGGCGCCACCGGCACCGGTAAATCGGCCACAACGGCCTGGCTGATCGAGCGATTGCAGCGGCCGACGCTTGTGATGGCGCCGAACAAAACACTCGCCGCTCAGCTGGCCAACGAGCTGCGCGAGATGCTGCCGAACAATGCTGTCGAGTACTTCGTTTCGTACTACGACTACTACCAACCCGAGGCGTATATCGCGCAGACCGATACCTACATCGAGAAGGACAGCTCGATCAACGACGATGTCGAGCGGCTACGCCATTCCGCGACCTCCAATCTGCTGTCCCGGCGAGATGTGGTGGTGGTCGCCTCGGTGTCGTGTATCTATGGCCTCGGCACACCGCAGTCGTATCTGGACCGGTCGGTGCAGCTGGCGGTGGGCGCGGAAATAGATCGGGACGCACTGCTGCGGCTGCTGGTCGATGTGCAGTACACCCGCAACGATATGGCGTTCACCCGTGGTTCGTTCCGGGTGCGCGGCGATACCGTCGAGATCATTCCGTCCTATGAAGAACTCGCTGTCCGCATCGAGTTCTTCGGCGACGAGATCGAGGCGCTGTACTACTTGCACCCGCTCACCGGCGATGTGCTCCGTCGAGTCGATACGCTGCGAATCTTCCCGGCCACGCACTATGTGGCAGGTCCGGAGCGGATGGAACGCGCGGTGCGCGATATCGAGGCGGAATTGGAGCAGCGGCTCGCCGAATTGGAGCGCCAGGGCAAATTACTGGAGGCACAGCGGTTGCGCATGCGTACCCAGTACGACCTGGAGATGATCCGGCAAGTCGGTTTCTGCTCCGGTATCGAGAACTACTCGCGGCATGTCGATGGGCGTCCGGCCGGTTCGGCCCCCGCGACGTTGCTCGACTACTTTCCGGAAGATTTCCTGCTGGTCATCGACGAGTCGCACAACACAGTCCCGCAGATCGGTGGCATGTACGAAGGCGATATGTCCCGTAAGCGGAACTTGGTGGAGTACGGCTTCCGCCTTCCGTCCGCGGTGGACAACCGGCCGCTCACCTGGGAGGAGTTCGCCGATCGTATCGGGCAGACGGTCTACTTGTCGGCCACCCCAGGACCGTATGAGCTCGGGCGGACCGGCGGTGAGGTGGTCGAGCAGGTCATCCGGCCGACCGGACTGGTCGATCCGAGGGTCGTGGTGAAGCCGACGAAGGGCCAGATCGACGATCTGCTGCACGAGATCAGAGAACGCGCCGAACGCGATGAGCGGGTGCTGGTCACCACACTCACGAAGAAGATGGCCGAGGACCTCACCGACTATCTGCTCGGGCTCGGTGTCCGGGTGCGCTATCTGCACTCGGAGATCGATACATTGCGTCGCGTCGAGCTGCTGCGACAGCTGCGGCTCGGCGAATACGACGTACTGGTCGGCATCAACCTGCTGCGCGAGGGTCTCGACCTGCCCGAGGTGTCGCTGGTGGCGATTCTCGACGCGGACAAGGAAGGGTTCCTGCGCAGCACTACCGCGCTGATCCAGACCATCGGCCGCGCGGCGCGCAATGTCTCCGGTGAAGTGCATATGTACGCGGACAAGATCACCGATTCCATGCAGTACGCCATCGACGAGACCGAACGCCGCCGCGCGAAACAGATCGCCTACAACGAGGAAAGGGGCATCGATCCGAAGCCGCTGCGCAAGAAGATCGCCGACATCCTCGACCAGGTGTACCAGGAGGCCGAGGAAACCGAGGTAGAGGTAGGCGGCTCCGGCCGTAATGCCAGCCGCGGCAGGCGCGCACCGGGCGAGCCGGGGCGTGCGGCGGTGAGTTCGGGGGTGTACGAGGGCCGCGATATCGCGTCGATGCCACGCGCCGAACTCGCGGGCCTGGTCACCGAGCTCACCGCGCAGATGATGAACGCGGCCAGAGAATTGCAGTTCGAACTGGCAGGCCGGTTACGCGACGAGATCGCGGATCTGAAGAAGGAGTTGCGCGGCATGGACGCCGCTGGATTGCAGTGAGCCACCCCGCTGCGGCTGGATGCCTGCGCATATCCGACAGCCGTTGCGGCGGTGTGCTGTGCAGCCACTGCCGCAACGGGGTCGCGATGTTCGGGTGGCTATGCCTGAGTAGCCATCCATTCGTTCACACGCCGTTCGGCTTCCTCGCGGGAGATGTCTTCGACCTTGGTGATTACCGCCCAGCGGTGGCCGAACGGATCGATGATCACACCGTAGCGGTCACCGGTCACGAAAGTCTGCGGTTCCTCGACGACCCGGGCACCGTGTTCGGCGGCACGCCCCACCACCGCGTCGACATCGGGACAGTAGTGCACGATCGAGGTGTGCACCCACTCGCCGTTCGGGGCGAGTACTCCGTTATCCGGGATCGGCATTCCCAGCTGCAGGGTCGAGTCGCCGATCTTCAGTTCCGCGTGCGCGGGCTGCCCATCGGGCAGGTCGTTGCGACTGAGCACCTCTGCTCCGAAGACAGTGGTGTAGAAATCGATCGCGCTGTCGCCGTCACCGACCGCGAGAAAGCAGGTGATCGAATGGTAGCCGGTGGCAATGGGATTCACTGTGTTCGTCATGCGCACCATAGTCGCCGACCGCAACAGGCAGGTCTTGTAGGAAAGCGACATCGTGCCAGGTAGCGCCGAATCATCCACCACAGGGCTGTCACCGGCTCGCCATCCCATGACGCTCACCGACACCAGGGGCATCCTGCATCCTGCCGAGCAGGCCGAACATCGCTCGCTGATCCGTTTGCCGCCGAGCACGACGACGCGAGGCTATGTCGAGTGGTATTGGTCGGTGCGCTGGGATCTGCGTGGCAGGCCGCCGTACCGCACCCAGGTGCTGCCGTTTCCGAGTGTGAATGTCACCTTCGAACGAACCGACACGTGTACCGGAGGATTCGTCAATGGGGTGTGCACCACCACGTTCATCCGCGAACTCAGTGGTCTAGGGGAGACATTCGGTATTCGATTCCGCGCGGGTGGGTTCGGTGCGTTCACCGGATTGGATGTCGGAGCGTTTCGCGACCGTGCCGTGAACATCATCGACATCATGCCGGAGGCAGCGGGTTTGACCGAGCGGATGCTGGAGGCGGCGACCGACGAGCAGCGCCGTGCCGTCGCCGAGGAGTACCTCACGTCCAGGTCTGTGGTCCATGACCCGGTGTATCCGCTGGTGCTGCGGATCATCGAGGCCATGGCGACCGACCGTGAGCTGACCAAAGTCGGTCAGATCACCGAGCGTTTCGATGTGTCTGTCCGCACATTGCAGCGCATGTTCCGGCGGTATGTCGGTGCAGGGCCGAAATGGGTGCTGCGTCGCTATCGATTGCAAGATGGGGCTGAGCTGCTCGCCAGGGGGCGCGTCGAGGATCTTGCCGCGCTGGCCTCGGAGCTGGGTTACTTCGACCAGGCGCATTTCTCCCATGAGTTCACCGCGGCGGTGGGGATGTCACCATCGGAGTACGCCAAGAAGTCACTGGGTGTGCGCGATGAGGTCACGGAGAAGGGGTTACGGGCCGAGATATCGCGGCTGGACAGTGCGGAGGGGGAGGCTGGTGTTCGCGTTCCTTGCACACGCTGATGAATTCGGATCGACCATCACCGGAACGCTTTTCGACGTCCAGTTTATCGGACAGGCTAGTATTGCACGTCTGTTCTACTGTTCAGGAAGAGGGAGATTATGGACATCATAGGGGCGATCATCAGCTTGTTCTGGGCGGACTACCAGCCGTGGCCCTGACACGTGTCGTGAAAGTGGTTCGAATCGAGAGGTATTGCCGCGTAGTGTCTTTCGGCTGTTAGAGCGAAAGACGTTGGTGGTGATCAGGTGAAGCGAGGTCTTCGGTAGCGGGTTCGGTGACGAAGAACCTGAACATCGGAGGCCTCGTGGTCAGCGTGCCGCTGATGAGGCGAGCGGATCCGACCGACACTGTGATCGAGGAGCCGCTGGGTGAAAATCACTGACGCATACCGGAGATAGAGGTGGTCTCGGGCCCGGTCAGGTGCGCAGGTTCCGAGGGTGATAGGTCTCGACGAATGTGCGGAATCGCCGCAGCCACTCGTCGTCGGCGTCCTCATGCGAGAAGTGGCCTGCGTCATCGAAGACGGTCAGCTCACTGTTGGGGAGGGCCGAATGCAGGCGTTCGGCGTTCGACGGGGGCACGAACTCATCGTGGGCGCCCCAGGTGATCAGCACGGGAACGGTGATGGACGGCAGGTGCTTCTCCAGCACGGGCAGCTCCGCGGCGTACGAGCCGAGGAAGTCGAATGCGTTGCGGTGCTTCTCCGGGTCGAAGCAGATCGTTCGGTACTCCTCGACCGCGGCAGCTGATGGCGTGAAGTGGTGGTAGCCCGCCGCGGTCGCCGCGTTGAGGTTCTGCCTCATCAGCTGTCGTCGTATCGGTCGGCGAGTTGCGAGCCATCGGACCACTCGGGAGCGGGTCGCGGCGCGCAGAGCCGGGTCGAAATCGGACGGCCAGGTGCCGGGGCCGTCGTAGATGTTGACCCCGAGAAGTCGTTCGGGGTGGCGCGATGCGACCCACAGTGCGATCGGGACGCCGATATCGGGCCCGATCAGGAAGGCCTCGTCGAGCCCATAGGCGTCCATCAGTCGCACGAGGACGTCGGCTTGGGCGGAGGGTCGCATGACCGGCCCCGATCCGGTCGACTTGCCGAAACCCGGTAGGTCGACGGCGAGGAGGTCGAAGTGGTCGGCCAGACGCTCCCAGAGGGATTCCCAGCAACGGATGGACTGAGGGAAGGCGTTGGTCATGACGACGGTCGGCCGGTCACCGTTGTCGACCCGGGCGATCCTGAGGTCGTAGTCGTCGACGGTCTGCCGTTCGAAGTGCATCATGTCGTGGTCCTAACGGGCGAGTTGCGTGGTGACGATGGCTTTCGCGTCGTGGTACGGCTGGACTGTGCGGGTGGCACGTGCGAGGGTGACCGACCCCTCGTAGGCCGCCACGATGAAGCGGCCGAGCATCGCCGCTTGCTCGGAGCCGAAACCGGATGCGCGAAGCGCCTTTGTATAGGCGGCTGCCCATGCCGTGAAGACTTCGGCCACCGCCTCCTGGATGGCTACCGAGTCGGCCGGTGCCTCGGTAGCCGGAACGCCGATCGGGCACCCGAGTGTGAAGTCGGCGGCCGCCATCTCGGCGGCCGCCGCGTCGAAGATGACGGCGATCGCTTCGGTGAGCTCGTGCCGATCGAGAACGTCCGCGATCTGTTCGGCTGCGGTGAGTCCTGCGCTGCGCACCGCGGATGCGACCAGCTCTTCTTTCCCTCCGGGGAAGAAGTGGTACATCGAGCTCGAAGACACGCCGGTGTCGCGTAGGAGGTTCTGCATGCTTGTGCCCGCGTAGCCGTGCTCGCGGATAGCCAGCAGCACAGCCTCGATGAGTCGGTTCGCAGCGTCGGATGGCATCGGTGTGCTCGGGACTCTCGTCGGCTCAGCCGGGGAACGTGCGGCCGTCGGGACTGGTGAAGTCGGATTCGAGGACATCCCAGTGCTCGGTGATCTTGCCCGCCGCGTCGAAGCGCCAGATGTCGACGCCGACCAAGGGCGGCGTCCCCATCGTCGTACTGAGGTAGCGCGTGTAGGTCCAGGCAAGGTCGCCCTCGGCGATTGCCCACTGGTAGTCGTTGGGATTCCCGCCCAGCATATCGATGAACCCGGCGATGCCTTCGGCTCCGTTCGGGATGAACGGGTTGTGCTGGGTGTAGTCGCTGAGAAGTTCGTCGCGCAGCGACGTATCGCCTGCGAGGAATTCGGTGACGACCCGCCGGGCGATCTGTTGGTTGTGTTCCTGGTCCTGGCGATCGACCGAGGGATGCAGCTGGGTGAACATATCGTTGCCCGAGACGGATTCGATGGTGACGGCCTGCGTCACCTCCACAGCCTCGACGATCCGGCCGGACTCGATGGTGAAGATGTGTGCGACTGCGACGCCTGGGCCGCCGTCGATAACTCGATCGACGTTCCAGCGGTAGTGGGCATGAATTCCGATCCGGTTGCCCGCGCTGACGGTGCGGTGCACGGCGATCAGGGGACTGGTTCCGGCGAAGGCCGCCGCGTAGGCGACCCATGCGTCCACACCATCACCGATCCCTGACGAGTAGTGGCGGAGGTGCGCTGCCGCGAGAGCGCGGAGCAGGCTCGGATCGTCGCGGTTGTAGAGGGCTTCCAACATCTCGACGAGCCGGCCTGCGGTGACGGTCGTCGTTGCGGGCGTTGCGGTCATGGGTGGGTGCCTTCCGCGAGTAAGGATGCGCTGCGTCCAGCATACTGGATGGATCATTCCAGTCAAGGAAATCGATGTGTGCTCTACTCGGTCGTAATGGGCCGATTTCGCTCCGGCGGACGATTCGTGTGATGGATATCCCAGGGCCGCAACGTTCTTCGATTCGGTTTCGGTATATCACCGCTCAGTCCTGGTATGACCGGGCCCGAGCTGGTCGGTTCGGTTCTTCCGGTTTCTCCAGTGCATCCACTGCGATGGCGGACGGGCACCCTCGCTGTGATGTCGTGCAATTCTTCGAAATTTCCGCGTCTTTTGCCGCTAGGGTCGAGCCCAGCCGCCGCGCCGTCGCCCGATCTGTCCGAGGCGATACCGTGCGCGGCACCCGCCTACCGCATAGTTGGAGGAGAGCATGACAGCCTACCGAACCATTGTCGTCGGTACCGATGGCTCGGACTCGTCGTATGTCGCTGTCGAGAAAGCCGGCGCTCTGGCCGGTGTATCCGTCGCGACCCTGGTCGTGGCCTGCGCGTACTACCCCACCGGCGAACGTGATGTCGCCGCTGCCACCGATGCCCTCAAGGAGGAGGCCTACCAGGTACGCGGTTCCGCGCCGACCAACGAGATCTTGCGTATCGCACGAGAAAAGGCCTTCGCGGCGGGCGCGGCCGATGTCGTCGAGCGCGCCATCGTCGGCGAGCCGGTCGATTCCCTGCTGTCGTTGGTCGAGGAGGTCGACGCCGATCTGCTCGTGGTCGGTAATCGCGGACTGAACACCCTGGCCGGCCGGTTACTCGGTTCGGTGCCTTCCGACCTGGCGCGCAAGTCGAGCTCGGATGTACTGATCGTGCACACCGTCCGCTGAGTCCCGTTCTTTTCTGCTACCGGCGAAGGCCGCGTGGCTGTCGCACAGCCGCGATATGGCACGCGGCCTTCGCCGTTCGTGGTGTACCGGCGCGGTCAGCGCAACCGGCGTAGCACCTCAGGGAGCTCCGCACTGTGTACGACATCCAGTCGTTGGGTAGCTCGGGTGAGTGCGACGTAGAGATCGTTGAGCCCACGCGGAGATTCGTCCAGAATGCCCTGTGGTTCGACCAGATAGACCGCGTCGAACTCCAAGCCTTTCACCTCGTGCACGGTCAGTACCCGTACCGATTCACCGGCGAGGTCGCTCAGTTGCGTCAGCAGTGTGCGTGGAGCGATCACCGCTGTGGTGCCGGGGCCGGTCTCGGTGGCGACCAACCGGGCTACTTGTGCGGGTACCGCGCTCGGCTCGACCTGGTAGGCACGTGGCGCGACGCCCGTCTCGCGGACCGAGCGTGGTGTGGTCGCCGTGGGATCGATCGCGGCGAGTACCTCGGCGGCGATATCCATGATCTCGGCGGGCGTGCGGTAGTTGACCGTCAGCTCGGTCAGTTTCCACCGGGCGGCGACATAAGGTTCCAGCATCCGCTGCCACGATGCGGTACCTGCCGGGTCGCCGGTTTGCGCCACATCACCGACCACGGTGACCCACCGGTTCGGGATGCGGCGCATCACCATGCGCCAGGCCATTTCCGACAGCTCCTGTGCCTCGTCAACGATGACGTGCCCATAGGTCCAGGTGCGATCGCCTGCCGCGCGTTCCGCGGTGGTCTGCCCGGAGCGCACGTTCTGCCGTTCGGCCAGTTGGTTCGCATCGATCAGGTCGTAGGCCATCAGGATCTCCGGATCGAGCTCGTCTTCGAGATCCTGTGGCGCGGAGCCGGTCAGAATGTCCAGCGCGTCCTGGGCTTCGGCGATCTGGGCTCGCCAGCGTTTGCGGGCACGCTCGCGCTCGTGGGTATCGTCCACGCCGAGTAGTTCGGCCAGTTCGTCCAGCAGTGGTGCGTCGGCGGCACTGAACTGCCCGTTGTCCGCCCGCAGCAGTTCGGCGCGGTCGGCGGGGTCCAGTGCGCGCGCGGCTCGGTCCAAACGATTCGGATCGGCGAGCAGATCGGCCAGCACCGTCTGTGGCGAGAGTATCGGCCATAGTCTGCCGATGGCGGCCTGGATATGTGGGTCGGCGCGCATCTCGTCCCGGATCTCGGTGAGATCGGCCGAGCTGAGCAGGCTGGGACCACCGGAGAGGTCGGCACCCATGGTCTGGGCCAGCTGGTCGGTCAGCGCGTCGATCACCGAGCTCGCGAAGATCGGCCGGGCCAGATTGTGCGGGCGGCGCGAAGACCGCGCGCGACCACGGGCCTTGGTGGCGATCTTGCGGTCCAGTGTGACCGGATATCCGTCGAAGCTCAGCCGGATCGGTTCGGCAGGCACCTCCTGCCGGTCGCGCACCGCCTGCTTCAGGACTTCGAGTATCGTCAGCGAACCTTTGATCTCGCCCGCCCGCAGCGAGTCCGTACGAGTCGCCCGGACACCCGGATACAGGTCGCCGATGGTGGACAGCAGTACGCCGGTCTCGCCGAGCGAGGGGAGGACCTGGCCGATGTAGTCGAGGAAGGTGGCGTTCGGTCCGATGATGAGCACGCCACTTTTGGCCAGCTGTTTGCGATGGGTGTACAGCAGATAGGCGGCGCGGTGCAGTGCGACGGCGGTCTTGCCGGTACCAGGCCCGCCCTGCACGACGAGCACACTTTTGTGCTCGGAACGGATGATGGCGTCCTGTTCGTGCTGGATGGTCTCGACGATGTCGTTCATATGGCCGGTGCGGGCGGCGTTGAGCGCGGCCAGAAGCGCGCTCTCGCTGCCGACTCCGCCGTCGGATTCGGTGACCCCGGCTCGGCGGGCGGCGTCCAGATCGAGATATTCGTCGTTGATCGCGGTGACCGTGCGGTTGCGGGAGCGGATATGCCTGCGCCGGGTCACCCCATCCGGAGCCGCGGTGGTGGCCAGATAGAACGGCCGGGCCAGCGGAGCACGCCAGTCCAGCAGCAGGCTCTCGTAATCGTCCTTCTCGTCGAGGATGCCGAGCCTGCCGATGTAGCGGTATTCGTCGTGCGCGCCATCGAGGTCGATCCGGCCGAAACAGAGACCGTGTTCGGCGGCATCGTATTTGGCCAGGTCCTCGGTATAGAGCTGGGTGAAGGACTCCCGTTCGCTGCGGGCCTGTGGCGTGCCGCCGGTCTCCAGCAGCACCGTACGCAGCCGGTTGTGCGCATAAGCACGCATCTCGTCCAGCCTGCTGTACAGCACCGAGAGGTAGGCCTGCTCCTGTTCGGTCTCGCGGGTCTGCTCGGGGGTGCCATTGTGAGCAGCACGGTCCTGAGTGAGGTCGGGCAAACTGAACTCCTTGTCACCGCGAAGAGCCGTACACGTTACCCGGGCCGGGCAGATGCGTACTCGGAAAAGCAGGGTTGCCGAGTCTACTGGGGTCGCGGTGGTGCCGCAGCAGCCGCGGTATCGCAGTCACCGTTCTCCGCGAGCGGCACCGGTGCGAAATGCTCGACTGCGGGGAACGGCTCGTAGAAATGGTGCAACAGGTCTTTCCAGCGCTGATATTCCGGCGAACCGCGGAATCCGTCGACATGATCCTCTAGCTGTTCCCACACCACCAGAAGGAGATAGCTGCCTGGCGACTCGATGCCGCGCGACAGCGACAGTGACCGGAATCCGGGCATGCTCTCGATAATCGGACGTGCGGCGGTGAAGGCTGCTTCGAAATCCATGGCTCGATCGGGGGCTACCGGTAACAGGGCGTGTTCGATGATCATGTGAGAACGATCGCACGAGAACCTGTCAGGACACCTGAGAGTTGTCCGGCCTGCGACCAGGGGTGACGCCGCCATCATGGCGCCCGGACGGTTTCGCGCGGTACATCGCCACATCCGCGTCGTGCAGCACTGCCTCCGGTGTGCGCCGATCGCGGTCGCTCAGCTCGGTGACACCGATAGAGGCGTTCACCTCGATGCGGTGCCCGCGGGCGATGATCGGTTCGGCCATGGTGTTGCGCAGCCGGTTCACCAGCGCGTCGAGGTCGACCCTTCGGGCAGCGCCGGACAGCAGTACCAGGAACTCGTCGCCACCGAGTCTGCCGACGAGGTCGTCGCGGCGCAGCGCGCGTTGTAACCGCTGGGCGACGATCTGCAGGACCGTATCGCCGATGGCGTGCCCGAGGGTGTCATTGATGGCCTTGAATCCGTCCAGGTCGATGAACAGCACGGTGGACACCGGCAGTATCTTCTCCGCGCTGGCCAGTGCCGCTGCCAGCTGGGACAGGATCAGCGAGCGGTTGGCGAGGCCGGTGAGTGAATCGTGCGTGGCCTGATACTCCAGCTGCCGTCTGCTGGCCCGGAACTCGGTGATGTCGGCGAAGGAGGAGACCGCCGATGAGCGGGTGTCACCGGGGTTGAGCAGGCGACTGCTGCCCGACAGCCAGCGGCGTTGGCCATCGGGACGGTCGACACCGAAGATATAGCCGGTGATGGTCTCACCGGTGGCGAGGGTGCGCGCGATGGGGTGCCGGGCCGGTGGTAGTGGCTGCGCGTTCGCATCGAGCAGGATCAGTGGTAGCGACTGGATCGTGTGGCCGATCAGTTGCTGGTCGGAGCCTTCGGTGCCGAAGATGCGCCTGGCCGCCGGATTCATCGATTCGATCCGCCCTTCCGGATCGATCACCACGACACCTTCCTCCAGCTGGGAGACGACCGTGGTGAAGTAGTGCTCGGCCTTGCGCTGCGCGGCCTCGGCATGCCGTTGTGCGGTGAGGTCGTGAATGACCACCTGGTAGGCGAGCCGGTCGTGCCAGGCGGCCAGCACCGATACCGTCTCGACAGGGACGCCGATACCGTCCAGTCGCATCAGCCGCATCTCTGTCGGGGCCGAGGCCGCTCCCGCGCTGGTCAGGGTACTGATGTGGTCGAGCATCGCGGGTATAGAAGCTGGATGGACGAAGTCGGTCAGCGGTCTGCCGATTATTTGCTCGGCACTTTCGGCGGCGAGTAAGCGGACGGTGGCGGGATTGACATAGACGATCACGCCACCCTCGTGTACGCAGATTCCGTCGGGCGTGTGCTCGACCAGGGAGCGATAGCGCGCAGCCAGTTGTTCGGCGGCGTCGACCGCGGCGGCTAGCTTGTCATCACCCACTCGAACCCCCATCGTCGACCCCATTATGGCCATTGGAACTCGGATTATTCTGGTTTCGACGTGTACAAGATCACGCTGCGCATGGTGTTGCTCCGATCACAGTACCGGCAGTTTCCCAGGTTCGATCCGGCGATTACGGCATAACCGGTTTTCCCTGTCGTCGATGGGCGGTCTGCCTCGGCGTAGTGGGTGCGGCACGGCAGCCACCGACCGGGGCTACTCGATACGTGCGGGTCGTGCAAGGAGGGCGGCCGCGGCTCGATCGGTACCGGTCTTCCGCTGGTTCCGCCACTATCGATCGAGGTAGCAGGCGGTCGACGGAACATGTCGGTGCCCATGCTTAGCATGGCGGTCAGGAGTATGTCTGGACTCCGAACACGCTGGACGTCGAACACGTAGGAGAAGGGACGACCTGTGGCGGAACGCCTCACTGTGCGCGGAGCGCGAGAGCACAACCTCAAAGGGGTCGATCTCGACCTACCGCGCGACAGCCTCATCGTGTTCACCGGTCTGTCCGGCTCCGGGAAGTCGAGCCTGGCTTTCGACACCATCTTCGCGGAGGGTCAGCGGCGCTATGTCGAATCGCTGTCGGCGTACGCACGGCAGTTCCTCGGCCAGATGGACAAGCCCGATGTCGATTTCATCGAGGGGCTCTCGCCCGCGGTGTCCATCGACCAGAAATCGACCAACCGCAATCCACGGTCGACGGTCGGCACCATCACCGAGGTCTACGACTATCTGCGTCTGCTCTATGCGAGAGCGGGTACGCCGCACTGTCCGGTATGCGGTGAGCTGATCGCCAAGCAGACACCACAGCAAATCGTGGACCAGGTGCTCGCGATGGCGGAAGGCCTCCGCTTCCAGGTACTCGCCCCGGTGGTGCGTACCCGCAAAGGTGAGTTCGTCGACCTGTTCGACCAGTTGAACGCCCAGGGTTATGCCCGAGTGCGGGTCGACGGCGTGGTGTACCCGCTCACCGATCCGCCGAAGTTGAAGAAGCAGGAGAAGCACGACGTCGAGGTCGTGATCGACCGTTTGGCGGTGAAGCCGAATGCCAAACAGCGCCTTACCGATTCGATCGAGACCGCGTTGCGGCTCGCCGACGGTATCGTCGTGCTCGATTTCGTCGACCGCGACGAGCACGCGCACGATCGGGAGCGCCGTTTCTCCGAGCGGCTCGCCTGCCCGAACGGTCATCCGCTCGATATCGAGGATCTGGAGCCGCGTTCGTTCTCGTTCAACTCGCCCTACGGCGCCTGTCCGGACTGCACCGGTCTCGGTATCCGCAAGGAGGTCGACCCGGAGCTGGTGGTGCCAGACCCGGCGTTGAGCCTGAACGAGGGCGCCATCGCCCCGTGGTCGCGCGGCCAGACCTCCGAGTATTTCAGCAGGCTGCTGTCCGGTCTCGCCGAAGTCGTCGGCTTCTCCATGGACACGCCATGGCAGGACCTGCCGCTGAAGGCGCGTAAGGCCGTGCTGGAGGGCAGTCCCGACCAGGTGCATGTGTCCTATACCAACCGCTACGGTCGCAAGCGCTCGTACTACGCGGATTTCGAGGGTGTGATGCCGTTCCTGCAGCGGCGTATGGCGAACACCGAATCCGAGCAGATGAAGGAGCACTACGACGGGTATATGCGCGATATCCCGTGCCCGGTGTGCGGTGGTGCCCGGCTGCGTCCGGAGATCCTCGCGGTCACCGTCACCGCGGCGGGAGACAAGAAGTCCATCGCAGAGGTCAGTGATCTGTCCATCGGGGAATGCGCGACCTTCTTGAACTCGCTGACCCTGGGCGAACGCGAGGCCGCCATCGCCGGGCAGGTGCTCAAGGAGGTGCAGGCACGGCTGGGTTTTCTGCTCGATGTCGGTTTGGAGTACCTGACGCTCTCTCGTGCGGCCGCCACGCTCTCCGGTGGTGAGGCACAGCGCATCCGGCTGGCGACACAGATCGGTTCCGGTCTGGTCGGGGTGCTCTACGTCCTCGATGAACCGTCCATCGGCCTGCACCAGCGGGACAATCGCCGACTCATCGACACACTCACCCGGTTGCGTAATCTCGGCAACACCTTGATCGTCGTCGAGCACGACGAGGACACCATCCGGGCTTCGGACTGGGTGGTCGATATCGGCCCGTTCGCCGGTGAACACGGCGGCACGGTGGTACACAGCGGGCCCTATGAGCAGCTGCTCACCAATCCGGATTCGCTGACCGGCGCGTATCTCGCAGGCCGGGAACAGATCGAGATGCCGTCGGCGCGTCGCCCGGTCGAGAAGAAACGGCAGCTCACCGTCGTCGGCGCCAGAGAGCACAATCTGGGGGGTATCGATGTCGCCTTCCCGCTCGGCGTGCTCACCGCGGTGACCGGGGTATCCGGTTCGGGGAAATCGACGCTGGTGAACGATATTCTGGCGACAGTGCTGGCGAATCGCCTCAACGGCGCACGGCAGGTGCCCGGTAGGCATACCAGGGTCAACGGGCTCGATCATCTGGACAAACTGGTGCAGGTGGACCAGTCGCCGATCGGTCGAACGCCACGGTCGAACCCGGCCACCTACACCGGTGTCTTCGACAAGATCCGCACGCTGTTCGCGGCAACCACCGAGGCAAAGGTGCGGGGCTACCAGCCGGGCCGGTTCTCCTTCAATGTCAAGGGTGGTCGCTGTGAGGCATGCTCCGGCGACGGCACCTTGAAGATCGAGATGAACTTCTTGCCGGACGTCTATGTCCCCTGTGAGGTCTGCCATGGCGCCAGGTACAACCGGGAGACACTGGAGGTGCACTACAAGGGCAAGACCATCGCCGAGGTACTGGATATGCCGATCGAGGAGGCCGCGGAGTTCTTCGAACCGGTCACCTCGATCCACCGTTACCTCAAGACCCTGGTGGATGTCGGTCTCGGCTACGTACGCCTCGGGCAGAGCGCGCCGACCCTCTCCGGCGGTGAGGCCCAGCGCGTGAAACTGGCCGCCGAACTGCAGAAGCGGTCCACCGGCCGGACGGTGTACATCCTCGACGAGCCGACTACCGGCCTGCACTTCGAGGACATCCGCAAACTGCTCACCGTTATCAACGGGCTGGTCGACAAGGGCAATACGGTGATCGTCATCGAACACAATCTGGATGTCATCAAGACCTCCGATTGGATCATCGACATGGGGCCTGAAGGTGGCTCCGGTGGCGGGAAAGTGGTGGCCCAGGGCACGCCGGAAGAGGTAGCTGCCGTTGCGGGCAGTTACACCGGCCACTTCTTGCGGGAGGTGTTACACCGGTCCGTGCCGCAGGGTGCGGCACGGAAGGCGCAGGCGAAGAAAACAGCGGCGAAGGCTACCAAACGGGTGGCGAAGAAGGCGGCGGTCAGCTGATCCCGGTGTCCGGCGCGGCGCTGTCGAGCACAGAGCGCGCCGGACTCCTTACTCGCGTGCTCTCCGCGCGCCCTATGTCCTTCACAGGTCAGCGGTCGGCGACGGTGTGGATCAGCTCCGCGAGTTCCTTCGGCTTGGACCACATCGGCCAATGGCCGGTAGGCAGATCGAGATATTCGGCGTCGATGCGTGCCAATTCGGTGAAGGTCGCTATCGCGCCGTTGTCTCGTAATTTCTTGACTCGATCGGCGGTGATACTGCTGCAGATCACGGTGGCGGGAACGGCCAGCCGGGCGGCGGAATCGCTCAATCGCAATGGCGCCGCGGCAACGGACGCGGGCTGCGGCACGGCCCGCTCCCGGAAGCGTGCCAGGACCGCCGCGTCCAATCCCGCCAAGCTGTTGCCCTCGTCCTCCAGCCGGGACCACTCCGGCAACGGCCACTCCCGCGCGGCGATATCCAGTGCGGAGTTGATGACGAAGCCGTTCGGCAGCGGTGCGCTGTCGACATAGATCACCCTGCGGAACAAGTCGGGAGCGCGGTCGATGGCGAGATAGGCGGGTGCGGCGCCACCGGAATGGGCGACCAGGACGACGGCCTCGCCGGGAGGCACCGCATCGATGATGGCCTGTGCCTGGTTTTCCAGGGTCGCCGACAAACGGTGGGGGTCAGCGGTATCCAGTCCTGGCAGGGTGAGTGCCTGTACTTCGTGGCCGCGTGTGCGCAAGACGGGCACGACTTCATCCCACGCCCATGCGCCGAGCCAGAATCCGGGAGCGAGAAGAATCCGAGTAGCCATAGTCCCTCACTGTGTCCTACCTACGGAAAATATTCCGGAATGTCCTGCCTGCGGAATATTCCGGAATGCGGTCGCGAAGAAAGGTGGGCCGCCGGTGGTTCGGGTGCCTGCCCGGCGTGCCGCGCCCATTTCCCTGGGTCAGTAGACCGGGCCGGTGTACTTCTCGCCCGGACCTTTGCCCGGCTCGTCGGGGTGGGCGGAGGTTTCTCGGAAGGCGCGCTGCAGCGATTGCAGGCCCTCGCGGATCGGTCCGGCATGCGGGCCGAGGTATTCCACCGAGGCTGTCACCAGACCGGCCAGCGCAGTGATCACCCGCCGTGCCTCGTCCAGATCGCGACGTGCGCTGGTATCCGGGTCCTCGTCGGCCAAGCCGAGTTTCTCCGCCGCCGAGCTCATCAACATCACGCAGGCGCGGCTGATCACCTCGACCGCGGGGATATCGGCCAGTTCGCGTATGGAGGCGTCGAGCTCGTCGGTCATGCCCTTCAGGTTAGCGACACCACCGATGCGGCTCGTAGTGGCGGGCGCTGTGGTCCTGACCGCGGCGCTCTTGATTCGGTGATAGTCGAAGCGAATGTTACACTGTTCGCTGACGACCGCCCTGGATCCGTCCGGGGCTGATAAGTGGAGCCCGACTCCCACCGTTGCCGACGAGCGCTCGTACGATATTTCTCGTACGGTTCCGTGTTCATACGGTTCAACGGTCCGGTCACCCGCCCGAGGAGGCGGGTTTCTCATGTCGGGGTTCTCGCAGGAGGACCGCCGCATGAGAGGCGATTCGCGATGATTCGCGGTCGGCGATCGGTCGACATCGGGCCTCGTGCGGGGAATGCCGCATCGAGGCCTCTGTGTTGAACAGGGGTTGCAGTTATTGCATGCGGTCGTCCGATGACACCGCTTGACCTAGGAGGCCCCATCAGCACTGAGACCCGCATCAACGATCGCATCCGTGTTCCCGAGGTCCGGCTCATCGGGCCCGGCGGCGAACAGGTTGGGATCGTGCGTGTTGAAGATGCACTACGCGTCGCCCTCGAAGCCGACCTCGATCTGGTCGAGGTAGCGCCCGATGCCCGTCCACCGGTCTGCAAGATCATGGACTACGGCAAGTTCAAGTACGAGACGGCGCAGAAGGCGCGTGAGTCTCGGAAGAACCAGCAGCAGACCGTGATCAAGGAGCAGAAGCTCCGGCCGAAGATCGATGACCACGACTACGAGACCAAGAAGCGTAATGTCGTGCGCTTCCTCGAAGCGGGGTCCAAGGTCAAGGTGACGATCATGTTCCGAGGGCGTGAGCAGTCCCGGCCCGAACTCGGGTTCCGGTTGCTGCAGCGACTGGCCTCCGATGTCGCCGACCTCGGGTTCGTGGAGACCTCGGCCAAGCAGGACGGTCGCAATATGACCATGGTCCTCGCCCCGCACAAGGGCGCGAAGACCCGAGCCAAGGCGCAGCAGGAGTCGGCTCCGCGCCAGGCGTCGAGCGCCACACCGGGTGCCAAGCCCGCCGCGGGGCAGGCCGAGAAGGCCGGCCCGCAGTAAACACCGATCAGAACACGGCGGTCCCCGGCCGCCGGGACGACAGATAGAGGAATCCATGCCGAAGATGAAGAGCCACAGCGGCGCCTCGAAGCGATTCAAGGTGTCCGGTAAAGGCAAGCTGCTTCGCCAGCAGGCGAATCGTCGCCACCTGTTCGAGCACAAGCCCACTCGCCGGACTCGTCGTCTGGACGGCACGGAGGTCGTCGCGGCCGCCGATGTCCGCCGAGTGAAGAAGCTGCTCGGCATCTGATTGCGCCGCTGCGCAGGCCGCCAGGTACGACGCGACGGAAGCGTCTCCGGCGCGCTACCCCCGAACCATTTCCGGGCGCTGTCCGCGCCCCAGATCGAACAGGACTGATCAGTGGCACGCGTCAAAAGAGCCGTCAACGCTCAGAAAAAGCGCCGTTCCATCCTCGAGGCCTCGAAAGGCTACCGCGGCCAGCGCTCGCGGCTGTACCGCAAGGCCAAGGAACAGCAGCTGCACTCGCTCACCTACGCCTACCGGGACCGCCGGGCGCGTAAGGGCGATTTCCGCAAGCTGTGGATCGCTCGGATCAACGCCGCGGCGCGGATCAACGACATCACCTACAACCGTTTCATCCAGGGCCTGAAGGCGGCGGGCGTCGAGGTCGATCGCAAGATCCTCGCCGAGCTCGCGGTATCGGACGCCGAGGCGTTCGCCGGTCTCGTCGCGATCGCCAAGGCCGCCCTGCCGCAGGATGTCAACGCTCCTGCCGCATGAGCGGGATGAGCGGCGGACACCGCAACCGCGTGGCATGACGGCGTCGGCCGCCGGTGCGGCGCGATCATGAGCAGGAATCCGTCGGCGCCGGATCGGCCGGTGCCCGAGCACCTGCCGCAGCGACCCGTGGAAGCGCTCAGTGAGCGCAACCCACGGGTCGTTTCTGCCGTCAAGCTACAGCGCGGCGCGGAGCGTCGCAAAGCGGGCCACTTCCTCGCCGAAGGTGCCAATGCCGTGGCCGCGGCATTGGACAACGCCCACGTACATGAGCTGTTCTACTCGATGGCCGCCGCCGAGCGTGACCACGCGCTGATCGCGGGCGCGGTCGCCGCGGGGATCCGTGCCACGCTGGTGAGCGACCGCGCGGCACGGCAGCTCGGGGAAACCGTCACAGCACCGGGATTAGTGGCAGTCTGCGACCTGCTCGATGTGCCGGTCCAGCGGATACTCGCCGCTGGGCCGCGTATGCTCGCCGTCCCTGTCGAGATGGCCGAACCCGGCAATGCCGGAACCCTCGTCCGGCTCGCCGACGCCGTTGGTGCCGACGGTGTGGTACTGGCGGGCGACAGCGTCGATCCGCACAACGGCAAATGTGTGCGAGCCAGCGCGGGCAGTGTCTTCCATGTGCCGATCGCCCGGCAGCGAGATATCGGACAGACACTGGATTCGATCACGGCGGCAGGTCTCACCATTGTGGCGACCGCGGCGAACGGTGAGGTCGACCTCGACGACGCCGACGAGTTGTTCACCAGGCCCGTCGCGTGGTTGTTCGGTAATGAGGCACACGGTCTGGCCCCCGCTGTCGCGCGCCGTGCCGATCATCGCATCCGCATCCCGATCCGGGGCCGGGCCGAGAGTCTGAATCTGGCCACCGCCGCGGCGATCTGTCTCTACGCGAATTCCCGCGTCCGCTACCGTAGCGCCGATTCCTGATCGGTCCACTGCGGTGCATCCCGGACAATACCCCCGATTCCGAGTCGCTCACCGGCTCGCTCGGCTGTGGCGGGTAATCCGGGTGAACCGCTCCCGAAGCATCGAATACGATGCGACCAGCAGCAATGCGGATCAGCAAGCAGCTGTGCCCGCGAACCGATCCCCAGGGGAGAGACTGAGCATCGTGGCCGACGACATCGACGCAGGCGAGCAGAACGCGGCGCTGACCGAGGAGGCATTGGCGGCGGCCGCGGCGGCCGCGGAAAAGGCGTTCGCCGCGGCCACCGATCTGGATGCGCTCGCGCTCGCGAAGACCGAGCATCTAGGCGCTAAAGCGCCGCTGGCCCTGGCTCAGCGTGCGCTGGGCGGCCTGCCGAAGTCGGAGAAGGCCGATGCGGGCAAGCGGGTCAATCTCGCCAGGTCGCGGGTGTCCGAGGCGTACGAGGCCCGCCGTGTCACTCTGCTGGCCGAGCGGGACGCCGCTGTGCTGGTCGCCGAGACCATCGACGTGACACTGCCAGCCCGCCGCACCGCGGTCGGCGCCAGGCATCCGATCACGGTCATCTCCGAGCAGATCGCGGATGTGTTCGTCGGGATGGGCTGGGAGATCGCCGAGGGGCCCGAAGTGGAGACCGAGCACTTCAACTTCGACGCGTTGAATTTCCTGCCCGACCATCCGGCGCGCACCATGCAGGACACCTTCCATATCGCACCGGAGGGCTCACGACAGGTCCTGCGCACGCATACCTCTCCGGTACAGGTGCGTTCGATGCTGGAACGCGAGCTGCCGATCTATGTGGCTTGTCCCGGCCGCACTTTCCGTACCGACGAGCTGGATGCCACCCATACCCCGGTGTTCTCCCAGGTCGAGGGTTTGGCGGTGGACAAAGGCCTGACCATGGCGCATTTGCGCGGCACGCTGGACGCGCTGGCCAGGGCGCTGTTCGGGCCGGATACCCGGACCCGCATGCGACCCAACTACTTTCCGTTCACCGAGCCCTCCGCCGAGGTCGACGTGTGGTTCCCGGACAAGAAAGGCGGTCCAGGCTGGGTCGAATGGGGCGGCTGCGGCATGGTGAACCCGAAGGTGCTGATCGCCAGCGGTATCGATCCCGAGATCTACAGCGGCTTCGCGTTCGGTATGGGCCTGGAGCGGACGCTGCAGTTCCGTAACGGCATCCCGGATATGCGGGATATCGTCGAAGGCGACGTGCGTTTCACGCTGCCCTTCGGTATCCAGTCCTGACCTCACCCTTCGATCGAGAGAGCGAAACGTCACGTGCGAGTAGCGCAGTCCTGGCTGACCGACATCATCCAGCGCACCAACCCCGAGTGGTCGGTGACACCAGAAGAGCTCGACGCGGGATTCGTCCGGGTCGGTCTGGAAGTCGAAGAGGTCGACACGCTTGCGCGAGTCACGGGCTCGGCGGGCGGCGAGACGGAGCCGGGTGGCGAGTCGTCGCTGGTGGTCGGCCGGGTCGCCGAGATCACCGAGTTGACCGAGTTCAAGAAACCGATCCGCTTCTGCAAGGTGGATATCGGTAAACCCGAGCTGCAGGAGATCATCTGTGGCGCACGGAATTTCGCCGTCGGCGATCTGGTGGTCGTGGTGCTGCCCGGCGGGGTGCTGCCCGGCGGATTCCGGATCACCTCGCGCAAGACCTATGGGCATGTCTCGCACGGGATGATCTGTTCGGTCGCCGAACTCGGGATCGGCAAGGACCATGTCGGCATCCTGGTGCTGGAGCCGGGGACCGCAGAGCCGGGTACCGACGCCAATGAACTGCTCGGCTTGGACGACACCGTCATCGAGCTGAACATCACCCCCGACCGCGGCTACTGCTTCTCGGTTCGTGGGCTGGCACGTGAGCTGGCCTGCGGTTTCGATCTGGACTACGCCGATCCTGCCGTGCGGACATTGCCCGATCATGAGCAGCAGGCCTGGTCGATCGAGGTCGAGCCGAGCTCCGAGTGCACTCGGTTCGCGGCGCGCCGAGTCACCGGTATCGATCCGAAAGCGGTCAGCCCATGGTGGTTGCAGCGCAGGCTGCTGCTGTCCGGGGTGCGTCCCATCTCGCCAGCGGTCGACGTCACCAACTACGTCATGCTCGAACTGGGGCAGCCGCTGCACGCCTTCGACGCCGAGAAGGTATCGGGTGGCTTGGTGGTCCGCACCGCGAACCAGGGGGAGACCCTGCGCACCCTGGACGATGTGGAACGGGTACTCACCGCAGAGGACGTGGTGATCGCCGACGGGTCCGGCGTCATCTCACTGGCCGGTGTCATGGGCGGCGCGAGCACCGAGGTGGGGGCGGAGAGCACCGATATCCTGCTGGAGGCGGCTACCTGGAATCCGCTGCTGATCTACCGGACCGCGCGCAGGCACAAGCTGGTATCGGAGGCGGGGAAACGGTACGAGCGGGTCGTCGATCCCGAGCTGAATGTCGTCGCGCTCGACCGCGCGGCCACGCTGCTCGCCGAGATCACGGGCGGAACCGTCGAGCCGGTGCTGAACGATATCCGGGTTCCGGTCCCGGCGGCCGAGGCGATCCGGATGGACATCGAGCTGGCCGACCGGGTGGCAGGGGTGACCTATCCGACCGGGACCGCCGCGCGCAGGCTGGCCCAGGTCGGCTGCGCCATCGACATCGGTGTCAGTGCGGAAGGACACGGTCAGCTGGTGGTGACCGCGCCGAGCTGGCGGCCCGATCTGGCCGCTCCCGCCGATCTGGTGGAGGAGGTACTGCGGCTGGAGGGGCTGGAACAGATCCCGTCCGTGCTGCCGACCGCGCCCGCGGGGCGTGGCCTCACCCCGGCACAGCGCCGTCGTCGTGCGGTGAGCCGCGCGCTGGCCTTCGCCGGGTGCGTTGAGGTTCCGCCGCCGGTATTTCTGCCCGCGGGCGTCTTCGACACCTGGGGGTTGGACGCCCATGATCCGCGGCGCGTCACTACCCGGGTACTGAACCCGCTCGACGTGGATCGCGCCGAGCTGGCCACCACTCTGCTGCCCGGATTGCTCGAAGTCGCCGCGAGGAATATTTCCCGTGGCGCTCGTGACCTCGCCATCTACGGTATCGCGCAGGTCGTGTTGCCCGGGCCGAACACAAGGGCGGTGGAAGCGCTGCCGGTGGATCGTCGTCCGACCGACGCGCAGCTCGCCGAACTGCTCGGCTCGCTCCCGGCGCAACCGGTGCATGTGGCCGCGGTGCTGACCGGTCGCCGTGATCCGCGTGGGCCATGGGGTCATGGCCGCCCGGTCGAGGCCGCCGATGCCTTCGCTCTCGCCGATGCCGTCGCGGATGCGGCAGGAGTGTCCGTCGGTCGCCGCTCCGGCGCGCAGTTGCCGTGGCATCCCGGTCGCTGTGCTGAATTGGTGAGCGAGGGGACCGTCATCGGATACGCGGGCGAGCTGCACCCCGCGGTGCTGGAACGTTCCGGTTTGCCGCCGCGCACCTGCGCCGTCGAGCTCGATCTGGACGCACTGCCGCTGCGCGAAGCGCGGCCGGTTCCGACGGTGTCGCCGTTCCCCGCGGTGCTGCAGGATGTCTCGGTGAGTGTCGAGAAGACGGTTCCCGCCGCCTCGGTGGAGTCCGCGTTGCGCACCGGCGGTGGCGAGTTGCTGGAGGACATCGCGTTGTTCGACGTGTACGAAGGCGAACAGGCTGGTGTGGGGCGTAAGTCGCTCACCTATGCGCTGCGTTTCCGTGCCACCGATCGGACACTGACCGAAGATGAGGCCAGCGCGGCGCGAGACGCGGCCGTCGCTGCCGCGACCGAGGCCGTTGGGGCGGTTCTGCGCGGCTGATCGTTGCGCTCCTCTGACCCGTGTGGCCGGTGTGGCCGCACGGGTCCCGCTCGCTCGGCCGTCGCCACGCACTGTCGTTCGCCGTACGCGGTCTCGGCTTCCGAGGTCGATGCTTGTTATTTGCTCAGGTCGATCATTCGAGCGTGACCCGCTTGCTATCGAGCAGGAGTAAGAACGAGGGTATGCCACATCCGATCAGACCGATCTTCAATGCACGGACTTATAAGCGGGAGCGGAAGCTGGCAAGGACCCCGGCGGCGCTCGGTATGAAGTACACCGACTTGTCATTGAACACCTCGGATGGAGAAACTCTGCACGGCTGGTGGATGCCTGCGCGGGGTGCTGTGGGGCATATTCTCTTCATCCACGGCAAAGGGGCCAATATCGGAAGCTGGGTGCCGCTGTTCGGCCTGCTCGTGGAGGCGGGTTTCGATGTGCTGGCTTTCGACTACCGCGGTTTCGGACGCAGCACCGGAAAGCCCACCGAACGTGGTACGTATCGCGATGCCCGCGCGGCCCGCGAGGCATTGCTGGAGCAACCTGGTATCGACCAGGAACATGTGCTCTACCTGGGGGAATCGCTCGGTTGCGGGGTCGCGATCGAGCTGGCGCAGGAGCACCCGCCCGCTGGGTTGATGTTGATGTCCGTTTTCACCCGCATTCGCGATGTATTTCACTCGAAGTATCCGTTCCTGCCCGCAGTGTTGGTGCCGGATGCCTATCCGAACGAGCGGCGGATTCGAACGCTGCGCGTCCCGGTGCTGATCATGCACGGAGAGCAGGACGAATTCATGCCGGTGTGGCATGCCGAACGGCTCTATGCCGCGGCGAACCGGCCCAAGCGTCTCGTCGTCTTCCCCGATGCGGGACACAACGACCTGTTCATCGCCGGTGGCTCGACCTGGTACAACCTCGTACGCGACTGGGCGGGCGCCCTCGTCCGGCAGTGAGCACGGTCGCGGGTCCGCGGCGGAGCTCGAGATGCCGAGTTCGAGTGATGTGACTTCTTCTCGGCTATGACTCCCATCACGTCTGCGAGGGTCGTCTTGCGTCAGATCTGGCGGTGGAGGTGTCCGGGCAGGTCGGCGGCCCATTCGTGGTGTCAGGGATACCAGTACCGCCAACGGGTATTTCGGGGTGGGTCGCGAGCGGAAGTGGGTGCTCTTCGGTGGGCGCTCTTTTCGGGCCGGTTCACGATAGGGTCGAGCAGCGTTTCGGCACCGCGTGGGGAAGGGGCGAACACGGCCGGCGGATGTCGGCGACCGGAGCGTGGACGACTAGCGGGAGGCGCGCGAGGAGATCGCGCGTGTGCGCCTGGACCGGATACGGAAATCGTTGTGTGGCAGCGATATCGGCCCATACCGGCGGTAAGCCGGGCCGGGTGCCGGACTACGACTGTGATGAGGGTGGAAATCGATGACCGAGCCGAGGGACATTGCCGAACGGCTGCTGGATGCCCAGGTGGAATTCCTGCTCGCCGAAGTGACCGGTGAGCGCTTCACCGAAGTGATCGCGCGCGATACCGAAGCCGTGCTCGGGGTAGCCGACACGCTGATCTTCCGGGATATCGTCGACGTCGAGCAGGCCAAGGAGACTGTGCGTACGGTTGTCGAACTGATCGGTGGTAGCCCGGTGTTCGCCGATATGACAGGCGTTTTCGCCGATGCCCTCTACGATCGTATTGCCGCTGATCACGACTACACGCTCGGTGAAGTGGTCGACCGTGAGCCGGTGGAGGCACTGCTGGAGAAGCTTTTCGGCATGCATCAGGCGCAGGAGCGGTTGCTGGACCGGCTCACCGAGAGCCCGTTGGTCGCTACTGTCGCCTCGAAGTTCGTGGACAAGCTGATCAACGACTTCGTCCAGGCCAACCGGGAGCGGGCCGAGAAGATCCCTGGTGTCTCCTCGCTCGTATCGCTCGGGCAATCCGCCGCCACGCGCGCGAAGAAGGTCGCCGATGGCACCTTCGTCGGCGATCTGGCGGGCAAGGGGGCGTTGTTCGCGCTCAAGCGCACCAACAACGCGATCCGCGAGATGCTGCGCGACGCACCGGTGCACGATGCCGCGATGGAGTTCTGGGATCTGCACGCCGATGAATCGGTCAGCGGACTGCGCGAGTACCTCACGCAGAAAGATCTCAACGAGCTGGTACTGCTGTGCTATGAAATCGCTGTCACCACCAGGGAGAAGGAGTACTTCGGCCTGCTGGTCGACGAATGCGTCGAGGTGTTCTTCACCAAGTACGGTGACTACACGCTGGCGGCTCTGCTACCAGAACTCGGGCTCACTGGCCCCGATATCACGGCGGAGATCCTGCGTTACGGCCCTGCTGTCATCGAGGGAGCGAAGCGTGAGGGGGTTCTGGCCGGCCTGATTCGTGAGCGCCTCGCCCCCTTCTACACCTCGGATGCCGTGCTCGGCATCCTCGCCGGGACATAGCTCCCATCAGGAGGACGGCTTACCGGGAAGCGGACCCTGCCATACCGGTTATTCGGGGTCGGCGTCCCGGCTCGCGTCCACGCATCGATCCCGCGCCGGTGTGGGCCGTGTCGCATACCGGCACGTGCTGCCGCGCAATAGTGTCTGACCATGGCTGAATCGATGACCGACACCGCACAGGACGCTACCCGCCCACTGCGTGACGACATCCGGTTCCTCGGTGGCGTGCTCGGTGACATCATCCATGATCACGAGGGCCCCGAGGTCTTCGATCTCATCGAGCGGGTACGCATCGAGGCATTCCGGGTGCGCCGGGAGGAGGTCGGACGCAGCGCCGTCGCGCAGATGCTGGACGGGGTGGATATCGCGGTGGCCCTCCCGCTCATCCGCGCGTTCAGCTATTTCGTCTTGCTGGCCAATCTGGCCGAGGACATCCAGCGCGACCGGCGTCGCGCCGCTCACGAGGCGGCCGGGGAACCGCCGCAGGATTCCTCGCTCGCGGCGACCTACCGCAAGCTGGACGCGGCGGCACTGGACGGGGACAGGGTGCGGGATCTGCTTGCCGATGCGCTGGTCTCACCGGTGATCACCGCGCATCCGACGGAGACCCGCCGTCGTACCGTTTTCGACGCGCAGGCCAGGATCACCGAGCTGATGCGTCTGCGTCAGCGTTACGCCGGCAGTGAGCGCGCCGAGCCGGAGCTGCAGATCCGCAGGCAGGTGCTCAGCCTGTGGCGGACCGCGCTGATCCGATTGGCCCGCTTACGGATCCAGGACGAGATCGCGGTGGGCTTGCGTTATTACGACCTCACCCTGTTCGAGGTGATCCCGGCGATCAACGCTCAGGTGCGTGCCGCGTTGCGCGCCCGATGGCCGGAGGTGCAGCTGCTGCCGCGCCCGATCCTGCGTCCCGGCTCGTGGATCGGTGGGGACCGGGACGGCAACCCGTATGTCACCGCGGATGTGGTGCGGCAGGCCGCTCACCGTGCCGCGAGCGTCGCCTTCGGCCGTTATCTGCACGAGCTGGTGGAGCTGGAGAAGACTCTGGCTCTCTCGGCTCGGCTGGTCCAGGTGACCCCCGAAGTGGCCGCGCTCGCCGAAACCGGATACGCCGATCCGGCCGTGCATGCTGATGAACCGTATCGTCGTGCGTTGCATCACATCCGGAACCGGCTGGCAGCTACCGCGCGCGCCGCGCTCGGTGCAGCCCCGCCGGATGGTTTCGATGCCGCGGCCGAGCCGTATCCGACACCGCAGGCGGTTTTGGATGATCTCGACGCCGTGGATGCCTCGTTGCGCAACAGCGGAGACGGTCTACTCGCCGATGATCGCCTTGCCGCGTTGCGTCATGCGGTGGAGACATTCGGCTTCCACTTGCAGGGGCTGGACATGCGGCAGAATTCCGAAATGCATGAGCAGGTGGTCGCGGAGCTGCTTGCCTGGGCCGGGGTGCACCCGGATTACGCGGCTTTGCCGGAAGAGCGGCGGGTGGAGTTGCTCGCGGCCGAGTTGCGCACCCGCCGCCCGCTGCTCGGTCCACACGCGCGACTGAGCGAGCTCGCCACCAAAGAACTCGATATCGTCCGTGCCGCACGGGACGTCGTGGTCACGTTCGGTGCGGAGGCGGTGCCGAACTACATCATCAGTATGTGCACCTCGGTCAGTGATCTGCTGGAGGCCGCCCTGCTGCTGAAGGAAGGGGGACTGCTCGATCCTGGGGAGCCGGACCAGCCGCCGAGCTGCTCGGTCGGCATCGTGCCGCTGTTCGAAACCATCGAAGATCTGGGCGCCGGGGCCGCGACCCTGTCCGCGGCACTCGATATTCCGGTGTATCGCGAGCTGGTGGCGGCGCGTGGGATGCGCCAAGAGGTGATGCTCGGCTATTCCGATTCGAACAAGGACGGCGGGTACCTGGCCGCGAACTGGGCGTTGTACCGGGCGGAGCTGGATCTGGTCGAGGTGGCTCGCGAGACCGGTATCCGATTGCGGTTGTTCCACGGCCGCGGCGGCACGGTCGGCCGCGGTGGTGGGCGCAGCTACGACGCGATCCTCGCTCAGCCCGCCGGTGCGGTCCGTGGCTCGTTGCGGCTCACCGAACAGGGTGAGGTGATCGCCGCCAAATACGCCGAACCCGGTGCGGCGCATCGTAATCTGGAATCGCTGATCGCGGGCACGCTGGAGTCGACCCTGCTGGACACGGAGGGCCTCGGCGCCGACGCGGAACCGTCCTACGAAATCATGGACGAGCTGGCGGCACGCGCCCGTGCGGCATACGCGCGGCTCGTGCACGAAACTCCGGGTTTCGTCGAGTACTTCCGCCAGTCCACCCCCATCGCCGAGGTCGGCAATCTGAATATCGGCAGTAGACCCGCCTCGCGCAAGCCGACGAACTCTGTCGCGGACCTGCGCGCCATTCCGTGGGTGATGTCCTGGAGTCAGGCGAGGGTGATGCTGCCCGGCTGGTACGGCACCGGCACCGCGTTGGAGGAATGGGTCGATGGTGATCCGCGGCGGCTGGCGACATTGACGGATCTATACCGCCGCTGGCCGTTCTTCCGGACGGTGCTGTCCAATCTGGCCCAGGTGATGGCCAAGAGCGATTTGGACATCGCCGCCCGCTACGCCGAACTCGTCGATGATGTGGCGCTTCGGGAACAGATCTTCGGCATGATCCGCGACGAACACGCCCGCACCATCCGTATGCACGCCGCGATCACCGGCAATGATCATCTGCTCGCCGATAACCCCGCGCTCGCGGAATCCATCCACAATCGCTTCCCGTATCTGGAGCCGCTCAATCAGATGCAGGTGGAACTGCTGCGCAGGCTGCGCGCGGGCGACGATTCGGAGTTGGTCGAACGCGGGATACTGCTGACCATGAACGGCCTGGCCACCGCGCTGCGCAATTCCGGCTGAGTTGCCGGGATCTGCGATATACGCGGTGGTATCCACCCCAGTACTCGGCCGGTACTCCGAGCGCCGTACCGTGCGCCGCCATCGGATAGACTCCGCCCTCGGTGTCCGAGGTGCAGACGCCGGACACCGTGCTCAGTGCACACCGTGCTGGAAGAACACCGCGCGAAAGCGCACCGTACGCAGGGAATGCCGTGTCGATCGACGAAGCAACCGTGGCGGCACTCGGGGACCGAGTGCTCGGTCCGCAGCACAAAGGGATGCCGCCGGATTCCTGGGGGCGTACCGTGCGAGAATTCCTCGCCACCGGACCGGTACTCGAACAGTTGCAGACGCCGGTACTGACCATCGATCGCGCGGCTGTCGCGACGAATATCGCGGTTATGGCCGAGTGGGTGCGCGCGGCGGGCGTACGGCTGGCGCCGCACGGTAAGACCACGATGGCCCCTCGGCTATGGGCCGATCAGCTTGCCGCGGGCGCATGGGGGATCACCTTGGCCACCATTTGGCAGACACAGGTGGCGCGTGCCTTCGGCGTCGCCAGGGTGCTGCTGGCCAACGCACTGGTCGATCCGGTCGGTTTGCGCTGGGTGGCGGCGGAAACGGCGCGCGATCCGGACTTCGAGTTCCTCTGCTTGGCGGATAGCGTCGAGACGGTCACGCTGATGGACGCACACCTGCGCGCCGCGCCGACAGCCGGGCGCCTCCGTGTGCTGGTAGAACTCGGTGGACCGCATGGTCGTACCGGTGCACGCACGGTAGAACAGGCGCACGCCGTGGCACGGGCGATCGAGAGTTCGTCCCGGTTGACGCTGGCCGGCGTAGGTGGTTACGAGGGTGCGCTGGCGCACGATCGCACCGAAGACGGCCTCCGCGCGGTGCGTGACTATCTCGGCGAACTCGCCCGTCTACATCGGGAACTCGCCGAGGCGGGCAGCTACCCCGGCGCGGCGATCGTCACCGCGGGCGGCAGCGCCTATCCGGACTCGGTGCTCGACGCTCTCGCTCCGCTCGCCGACGAGCACGGCGTATACGGAGTCGCGACCACCGTCGTCTTGCGCTCGGGGGCGTACGTCATCCATGACGACGGTTTCTACGCGAGCGTGTCGCCCTTGGCCCGGCCGCACCGGGCGAACTCGTTGCGTTCGGCGATGCACGGCTGGGCCCGTACGCTCTCCCGTCCGGAGCCCGGCCTTGCCCTGCTGGACGCGGGCAGGCGTGACCTGCCTTTCGACTCAGGTCTTCCGATCCCACAGCGCATCGCCGGAGCAGGCCGTGCGTCGCTCACCGGTGCGACGGTTTCGGCGCTCAACGATCAGCATGCCTTCCTGCGGCTGCCGGTCGGCGCCGCACCGGAATTGCCGATCGGCGCGGTCGTGCGTCTCGGCCTGTCCCATCCGTGTACCGCCTTCGACAAGTGGCGACTCATCCCGGTGATCGATGATGCCGATGCCGGATCCCCGCGGGTAGTCGATGCCCTGCATACCTTTTTCTGATGCGCATCGAGGGCCGCGAACCGGAAACCGGGGCGTCCGGTCGTGGCCGAGTGCGTGGTAATGCTCGCGGTGCTATCGCTGTCAGTGGGCCGTACCGTTGATCAGCGCGCGAACCAACCGGTCCAGCGCGGGGCGCGGATCGAAACCTGTCGTCGGGTTCATCACTTGGTGCAGGATGATGCCGTCGAACTGATCGACCAGGATCTGAGCCGCCCCCTGATCGCCACCGGCGCTCACCAGTAGGGTGCCGACCAACTCGGTCAACAGCAGGTGCCCCTGCTGGACGCTCTCCTGCAGCGCGGGTGTGGTCTGTGCTTCCAAGAACAGGACATAGCGCGCCAGCGTCCGTATTCGGTCGATGCGTGCCGCGTACACGACAAAGGCGGCTATTCCCTCGATGAGCTCATCGATTGTGCGTGGTGCGGGTTGTCGGTTGAATACTTCCCAGTCGGCGTAGTCGCGGGCGGACAGTCTTTCGGCGATACCGATCAGCAATGCCTCGCGAGTGCGGAAGTAATTGGAGGCAGATCCGACGGGCATACCCGCGGCGGCATCGACCGCGCGGTGGGTGAGTGCGCGGATGCCGCTGGAGCCCAATAGGTCGATCGCCGCGTCCAAGACGAGTTCGCGCTTGGGAGACACCCCACCAATACTACAGTGGTAGTGATTATCGTCACGGTAGCCGCTTAATGCATGCCACCCAGATGTGAATGAGCTTGCATAGTCATGCATAATCATCACATGGTTGATTCCTCGGATGTGTCCCACTCGTCCGGGCCTGTCGTGCGGGTCGCGGTGGCCGGTGCCAGCGGGTACGCAGGTGGCGAAGTATTGCGTCTGCTGCTGGGGCATCCGGCCTACCGAACCGGGCGCCTCGTCATCGGGGCGCTGACCGCGGGAACCAACGCCGGAACCAAGCTCGGGGAGTTGCAGCCGCATCTGTTGCCGCTGGCCGACCGGGTGCTGGCGCCGACAACGGCTGCCGAATTGGCCGGACACGATGTGGTCTTCCTCGGTTTGCCGCACGGCCAGTCGGCGGCTCTCGCCACGCAGCTGCCCGAATCCACGGTGATCATCGACTGTGGCGCCGATTTCCGGCTCACCGACCCGGCGGTATGGGAGAAATACTACGGCAGCCCACATGCGGGCAGCTGGCCCTACGGCCTGCCTGAGCTACCCGGCGGCCGGGAGAAGCTGCGCGGCGCTACCCGGATCGCGGTCCCCGGCTGTTATCCGACGGTGGCCAGTCTCGCTCTGGCTCCCGCGGTCGCCGCGGGTATCGTGCGGCCCGCCGTCCATGTGGTCGCGGTCAGCGGTGCCTCGGGAGCGGGGCGCAAGCTGGATGTGGCGCTGCTCGGGTCGGAGGTGATGGGTTCGGCGCGGGCCTACGGCATCGCGGGCGCGCACCGGCACACTCCGGAAATCGCGCAGAACCTGTCCGCGGCCGGTGGCGTCGATGTCGCGGTGTCGTTCACCCCGGTGCTCGCGCCGATGCCGCGCGGCATTCTCGCCACCTGCACCGCACCGACGGAGGTGGATGCCGCACAGGCCCGCGCGGTATACGAAAAAGCTTATGCCGATGAGCCTTTCGTGCATCTGCTGCCTGAAGGTGTGCTGCCGCAGACCGGTTCGGTGCTCGGCTCCAACGCGGTCACTCTGCAGGTCGCGGTAGACGCCGACGCGGGCACGCTCGTCGTGATCGGCGCGATCGATAATTTGACCAAGGGCACCGCGGGGGCCGCAGTGCAATCGATGAACCTGGCCCTCGAATTCGACGAGACCGCAGGACTTTCCACTGTAGGAGTGGCACCGTGACGACAACCGATACCGCGAGCGGCAAGCTGGTCCGGACCCAAGGTGTGACCGCGCCGCTCGGTTTCCGTGCTGCGGGTATTGCCGCGGGTATCAAGGCCAATGGCAAACCGGACCTCGCGCTGGTGTTCAACGAGGGCCCTGAATACCCGGCCACGGGTGTGTTCACTCGCAATAAGGTGAAGGCGGCCCCGGTGCTGTGGTCGCAGCAGGTGCTCACCGGTAAGCGGCTGCGCGCGGTGATCCTGAACTCCGGCGGCGCCAATGCCTGCACCGGTCCTGGCGGCTTCCAGGACACGCACAAGACCGCCGAGGAACTCGCCGCCGCGCTGAGCAATTGGGGCACCGAGACCGGTGCGGGGGAAATCGCGGTCTGCTCGACCGGACTGATCGGCGACCGGCTCCCGATGGACACGTTGCTTCCCGCGATCACCGAGATCGTGCACGAGATGGCAGGTGGCCTCTCCGGCGGTACCGAAGCCGCCTGCGCCATCATGACCACCGACACCGTGCCCAAAGAAGCGGCGTTCCACCACCGCGACAAGTGGAATGTCGGCGGTATGGCCAAGGGGGCGGGCATGCTGGCCCCGTCGCTGGCGACCATGCTGGTTGTGCTCACCACCGACGCCGTGGTCACCGCCGACCAGCTCGATCAGGCCCTGCGCGCCGCCACCGCGTGTACCTTCGACCGGCTCGATGTCGACGGTTCCTGTTCCACCAACGACACGGTGTTGCTGCTGGCCAACGGTGCCAGCGGGATCACACCCGGCCAGGAGGAGCTCGACGCCGCCGTGTTCGCGGTGTGTGACGATCTGGCCGCCCAGCTGACCGCTGATGCCGAGGGCGTTACCAAGCGGGTGCTCATCACCGTCGCAGGCGCGGTCAGCGAAGACGAGGCGGTCACCGCGGCGCGTACCGTCGCCAGGGACAGCTTGGTCAAAACGGCGCTGTTCGGCTCCGACCCGAACTGGGGCCGGGTGCTCGCTGCGGTCGGCATGGCTCCGGTCACACTGGAGGCGGACCGGATTTCGGTGTCGTTCAACGGCAGTCCGGTATGCGTCGACGGGGTCGGGGTGCCCGGCGCCCGAGAGGTGGATCTGTCCGGCGGCGATATCGAAGTGCTGATCGACCTGAATATCGGCTCCGCGCGCGCGACCATCCGCACCACGGACCTCTCGCACGGTTACGTCGAAGAGAACTCGGCGTACAGCTCATGAGTAGTCAGGTGTTACATACGCTCTCCGCGCTGGACAAGGCGCACGTACTGGCCGACGCGTTGCCCTGGTTGCAGAAGTTCCGGGACAAGATCGTCGTGGTGAAGTACGGCGGCAACGCGATGATCGACGATGAGCTCAAGCGGGCCTTCGCCGCCGATATGGCTTTCCTGCGCACGGTCGGCGTGCATCCGGTGGTTGTGCATGGCGGTGGCCCGCAGATCACCGCCATGCTGCAACGGCTCGGTCTGCAAGGAGAGTTTCGCGGCGGTTTCCGGGTGACCACTCCCGAGGTGATGGATGTCGTACGGATGGTGTTGTTCGGTCAGGTCGGCCGGGAACTGGTCGGCCTGATCAACGCGCACGGTCCGTACGCGGTCGGCATCTCCGGCGAGGATGCCGGGCTGTTCACCGCGACCCGCCGGGGCGTCCAGGTGGACGGTGAGCTGACCGATATCGGTTTGGTCGGCGACGTCAGCAAGGTGAACCCGGACGCGGTACTCGACTTGATCGGCGCGGGGCGTATCCCGGTGGTCTCGACCATCGCGCCGGACGCCGACGGTGTGGTGCACAACATCAACGCCGATACCGCCGCCGCGGCGCTCGCCGCCGGTATCAGCGCCGAGAAGCTGGTGGTACTCACCGATGTCGAGGGCCTCTACACGAACTGGCCGGACCGCTCGTCGCTGACCACGCGCATCGACGCCGCCGCGCTGGCGGAGTTGCTTCCACGCCTGGATGCGGGCATGGTGCCCAAGATGGAAGCCTGCTTGCGTGCCGTGCGAGCGGGAGTGCCGACCGCACATGTGATCGATGGCCGGATCCCGCACGCGGTGTTGCTGGAACTGTTCACCGGAGAAGGAATCGGAACGATGGTGACATCTGCCCCGCAGGACGCACCCGCACCGGACGGAACGAAACAATGAGCACAGCCGAACTCCAGCAGCGGTGGTCTGCCGCGCTGATGAACAACTACGGCACGCCGGGTATCGCGCTGGTGCGCGGCGCAGGCGCCGTCGTCTATGACGCGGAGGGCAAACGCTACGTCGATTTCCTCGGCGGTATCGCGGTCAACAGCCTCGGGCACGCGCACCCCGCGATTCTGGAAGCAGTCACCCAGCAATTGGGGACCTTGGGGCACGTCTCGAATCTGTACGCGACCGAACCGGTGATCGAGCTGGCCGAGCGGTTACTCGCGCACTTCGGAGACGGCGAGGGCCGGGCGTTCTTCTGCAACTCCGGTACCGAGGCCGTCGAGGCGGCGTTCAAGATCGCGCGGTTGACCGGGCGCCGCAGCATTGTCGCGTGCGAGGAGGCATTCCACGGCCGCACTATGGGGGCGCTCGCTCTCACCGGACAGCCGGCCAAACGGACTCCGTTCGAGCCGATGCCGCCCGGTGTCGTCCATGTGCCCTACGGGGATGCCGCGGCACTGGACGCCGTAGTCGGCGCGGACACCGCAGCGGTGTTCCTCGAGCCGATCATGGGGGAGAGCGGCGTGGTGGTGCCGCCATTGGACTACCTGGCCGCGGCGCGTGAGATCACCGCGCGCAACGGCGCGCTGTTGGTGCTCGACGAAGTGCAGACCGGTATCGGTCGTACCGGTACGTTCTACGCGCATCAAGCCGCGGGCATCGTGCCGGACGTGATCACTCTGGCCAAGGGGCTCGGCGGTGGTCTGCCCATCGGCGCGGTGCTAGCCAATGGCATGGCGGCGGATCTGCTCACACCCGGCCTGCACGGCACCACCTTCGGCGGCAACCCGGTATGCGCGGCGGCCGCGCTCGCGGTGCTGCGCACGATCGACGACACCGATCTGCTCGCACATGTGGAGTCGATCGGCAAACGGCTCAGTGATGGTATCGAGCTCCTGCGGCATCCCTTGATCGAGCGGGTGCGCGGTGCGGGGCTCTTACTCGGCATCGTGCTCACCGACGCGCTGTCTGCGCAGGTCGAGGCACGGGCGCGGGCCGAGGGGTATCTGGTGAACCCGGCCAAACCCGAGGTGATCCGGCTCGCGCCGCCGCTGGTGCTCACCGAGACCCAGGTGGACAATTTCGTCGCCGATCTGCCCAAGATCCTGGACGGCGCTATCGAGGATGCGAAAGGTGATCTGGCGCAATGATTTCTGAGCAGGTACGGCACTTCCTGCGTGATGACGACATCAGTCCGGCCGAGCAGGCCGAGATCCTCGCCCTCGCTGCCGAACTCAAACAGGCGCCGCTGTCGCGGCGACCGCTGGCCGGGCCACGCGGTGTCGGCGTGATCTTCGAGAAGAACTCCACCCGCACCAGATTCTCCTTCGAGATGGGTATCGCCCAGCTCGGCGGGCATGCGGTAGTCGTGGACGGTCGCGACACCCAGCTGGGGCGGGAAGAGACGCTCGGCGATACCGGCCGGGTGCTCTCACGCTATGTCGATGCGATCGTATGGCGGACCTTCGAGCAGTCCCGGCTCGACGAGATGGCAGAGACCGCTACGGTTCCCCTGGTCAATGCGCTGTCCAACGAGTTCCACCCGTGTCAGGTACTCGCGGATCTGCAGACCCTGGTCGAACGCTACGGCGATCTGACCGGGCGTGAACTGGCCTACTTCGGCGACGGTGCCAACAATATGGCGCATTCCCTGCTGCTCGGCGGTGTCACCGCGGGGTTGAATGTGACCATCGCCGCACCCGCTGGATTCGAGCCGCTGCCCTGGATTGTGGAGGCCGCGCGCAAGCGGGCCGCGGAGACCGGCGCCACCATCACCGTGACCGATGATCCGATTGCCGCGGCCGAGGGCGCCGACGCGCTGGTCACCGATACCTGGACTTCCATGGGCCAGGAGAACGACGGCCTGGACCGGGTCGGGCCGTTCCGGCCGTTCCAGCTCAACGACGCTCTGCTCACCCGTGCCCGGCCGGAGGCCGTTGTCCTGCACTGTCTGCCCGCACATCGCGGGGAGGAGATCACCGACGAGGTGCTCGACGGGCCGCACAGTATGGTCTGGGACGAGGCCGAGAACCGGCTGCACGCACAGAAGGCGCTGCTCGTCTGGCTGCTGGAACGCCGCTACGGGAGTACGGCGTGACCACGCAGGACTCCGGTACGGCGGGTATGCGTGGTGCCGAGCCGAATGGGATGGCGTGGTGAGCGTCTCGCAGTCGGAATCGAGCAAGGGTGGTCCGGTGATCGCGCGCACCCGTGCGGGCAGGCAGTCACGCATTGTCGAATTGCTGTCCGCGCATGCGGTGCGCAGCCAGACCGAGCTGGCGGCGCTGCTCGCGGCCGAGGGCATCGAGACCACCCAGGCGACGTTGTCCCGAGACCTGGATGAACTGGGCGCGGTCAAACTACGTGCCGCTGACGGCGGTGCGGGTGTCTATGTGGTGCCAGAGGACGGCAGTCCGGTCCGCGGCGTTACCGGCGGCACCGGCAGGCTGTCCAAGCTGCTCGGTGATCTGCTGGTGTCCACCGACGCCAGCGGCAATATCGCGGTGCTGCGCACTCCGCCCGGCGCCGCCCATTATCTGGCCAGCGCGCTCGATCGTGCTGCGCTGCCCTATATCGTCGGCACCATCGCCGGCGATGACACAATCGCCGTTATCGCGCGCGAGCCTCTGACCGGCGCCGAACTGGCCGCGAAGATCGAACAACTCGCCTGAGTTCCAGCGCCCGCGGCCCCGTACCGGACTGGCTGTGGGCGCTGGAACTTTCAGGACATCCGGCTGCCGGGATACCGGGGTAGTGGCTGTGCCAGGGTGTAGGCATGGCCGTTGTCCCAGCTGGGGGATGGCACCCGATTGTGAATGGGCTTGCATCATCATGCATAATCATTTGCAGGACGGTGCGGGCCGCGGTGGCGGGAAGCCGGTCCGGGCCACACTTACGCGCGACCGCGCGTGTGAGCAGCGACAACAATTACGCAGACGAGCACCGAAATCGAGGAGCACACGAACATGTCCGAGCGCGTCGTACTCGCCTACTCCGGTGGGCTGGATACCTCCGTCGCGATCAGCTGGATCGGTAAGGAGACCGGCGCCGAGGTGGTGGCCGTGGCCATCGACCTCGGCCAGGGTGGCGAGGATATGAACGTGGTGCGCCAGCGCGCGCTGGACTGTGGTGCGGTCGAGGCGGTCGTTGTCGATGCCCGTGACGAGTTCGCCAACGAGTACTGCCTGCCGACCATCCAGGCCAATGCGATGTACATGGGGCAGTACCCGCTGGTATCCGCGATCAGCCGCCCGCTGATCGTCAAGCACCTGGTCGAGGCCGCCAAGTTCCACGGTGCGGGCACTGTCGCGCACGGCTGCACCGGTAAGGGCAACGACCAGGTCCGCTTCGAGGTCGGTATCGGCGCGCTCGCACCCGACTTGACCGTGATCGCCCCGGTGCGGGACTACGCCTGGACCAGGGAGAAGGCCATCGCCTTCGCCGAAGAGAACGCGCTGCCGATCAATGTCACCAAGAAGTCGCCGTTCTCCATCGATCAGAACGTATGGGGCCGCGCGGTGGAGACCGGGTTCCTCGAGGATCTGTGGAATGCCCCGACCAAGGACGTGTACGACTACACCGCCGATCCGACGGTCAACTTCGAGGCTCCCGATGAACTCATCGTCACGTTCGACAAGGGCGTGCCGGTGGCCATCGACGGCCGCCAGGTCAGTGTGCTGGAGGCGATCGTCGAGCTGAACCACCGCGCCGGTCGGCAAGGTGTGGGCAGGCTGGATATGGTCGAGGATCGGCTGGTCGGCATCAAGAGCCGGGAGATCTACGAGGCGCCAGGCGCGATTGCGCTGATCACCGCGCATCAGGCTCTGGAACACGTCACCATCGAGCGTGAGCTGGGCCGCTACAAGCGGCAGGTCGAGCAGCGCTGGGGTGAGCTGGCTTATGACGGTCTGTGGTTCTCGCCGCTCAAGCGGGCCCTCGACGCCTTCATCGGCGATACCCAGCAGCATGTCTCCGGTGATATCCGGATGGTCCTGCACGGCGGCTCCGTCGTGGTCAACGGTCGCCGTTCGGAACAATCGCTCTACGACTTCAACCTAGCCACCTACGACGAGGGCGACACCTTCGACCAGTCCCTGGCCAAGGGCTTCGTGCAGATCCACGGCCTGTCGTCCAAGGTCGCCGCCCGCCGCGACCTGAACCAGAAGTAATTCCAGACGCGCCGGTGCCCAGAAACGTACCGGCGCGTCTCTATGTTCGGTGACTACCACACCGACGCAAGAACAAGTGCGACGACCGATCTCGCAAGAACCGCGACAACTGGTCTCGAAAGAACATGGGTAACTCACCGGGTACTCCCAGAACCCGAGCACCCCAGAACGTAAGACCTGAACGCAAACCCCACGGCACACAACTGGTACGGCCTGAATCCCGGAGAGGCGGAACAGCATATGACGCAGAGTGGCAGCACTAATCAGGGCGCACTCTGGGGCGGGCGATTCGCTTCCGGTCCGGCCGAGGCCATGGCCGCGCTGAGTAAATCGACGCACTTCGACTGGGCGCTCGCCCCCTACGATATCCGCGCGTCGAAGGCACACGCGCGGGTGCTGCACAAGGCCGGACTGCTGTCGGATACCGATCTGTCCGGCATGCTGGCCGGGTTGGATCAGCTCGCGGCGGATGTGGCTTCCGGCGCGTTCGGCCCCGCCGATTCGGACGAGGATGTGCACGGTGCGCTGGAACGGGGACTGATCGAACGGGTCGGTACCGAGCTCGGCGGCAGGCTGCGGGCGGGACGCTCACGCAACGACCAGGTGGCGACCCTGTTCCGGATGTGGTTGCGCGATGGCGTACGCCGGATAGCGGCGGGCCTGATCGCGGTGTTGGACGCGCTGGTCGACCAAGCCGCCGCGCATCCGGACGCGGTGATGCCGGGTAAGACCCATCTGCAGGCCGCCCAGCCGGTGCTGTTGGCCCACCACCTGCTCGCGCACGCGCACCCGCTGCTGCGCGATCTCGACCGGTTGCGTGACTTCGACCGCAGAGCGGCGGTGTCGCCCTATGGTTCCGGCGCGCTGGCCGGTTCCTCGCTCGGCCTCGATCCGGAGGCGATCGCCGCGGACCTTGATTTCGCGGCGGCCGCAGCCAACTCGATCGATGCCACCTCCGCGCGGGATTTCGCCGCGGAGGCGGCGTTCGTACTCGCCATGATCGGTGTCGATCTGAGCCGGATGGCCGAAGAGATCATTCTGTGGAGCACACCGGAATTCGGCTACATCACTCTCGCCGACGCCTGGTCGACCGGCTCTTCGATCATGCCGCAGAAGAAGAATCCGGATGTCTCCGAACTCACCCGTGGTAAGGCGGGCAGGCTGATCGGTAATCTCACCGGTTTGCTGGCCACCCTCAAGGCGCAACCACTGGCCTACAACCGTGACCTCCAGGAAGACAAGGAACCCCTGTTCGATTCGGTCGCGCAACTGGAGTTGCTGCTTCCCGCTATCGCGGGACTGGTCGGCACCCTGACCTTTCATACCGATCGGATGGCCGAACTCGCACCTGCCGGTTTCACGCTGGCTACCGATATCGCCGAATGGCTTGTCCGCCAAGGGGTGCCGTTCCGTGTCGCGCACGAGGCGGCGGGCGCATGTGTGCGGGCAGCCGAATCTCGTGGCGTCGGCCTCGATGAACTCACCGACGAGGAGTTCGCCGCCATCGATCCGGCGCTGACCGGACAAGTGCGTGAGGTGCTCACCGTACAGGGATCCATCGCCTCCCGTAATGCCAAGGGCGGAACAGCGGGAGTGCAGGTCGAGGCACAGTTGCAGGAGGTACGCGCGGCGGTGACCGCGGCGCGTATTCGGCTCGGCTGAACGGACGCATCCGCCACGGCCCCGAGCCGCCCGTGTGCGGTACCCGAGGCTGATTACGCTGCGGCAATGACTTTGCTGTTGCTCGCACTGGCTATCGTGGCCGAGGTCACCGCGACCGTATCGCTGAAGCTCTCCGATGGGTTCACGAAGCTGACCCCCTCGATCGTCGTTGTCGTCGGTTACTGTGTGGCGTTCTTCTTCTTGGCGCAAGCACTGCGGCGCGGTATGCCGATCGGGGTGGCCTACGGTATCTGGTCGGCGGCCGGTGTCGCGGTGATCGCGCTGATCGGTGTGCTGTTCCTGGATGAACGACTGAGCCTGGTGCAGGTCGGCGGTATCGCGTTGGTGATCCTCGGTGTGCTGGCTCTGGAACTCGGCGGTGCGCAGTGATTTCCTCTGGTACGACTGGCGGAGTCCCTATGAGGTCGGCTCAGCCGTACTGTCGTACGCCGGGAATCCAGCTGATCGGCGCTGCCGGGTCAATCCGTCACACGAACCGGATATCCCGCGCTGCCGAGTGCGGTGAGCACCTCGTCACGGTGGGCAGAGCCCTTCGTTTCCAGGGTCAGCCCCACTTCGACCTCATCGATCGCCAGCCAGGTACCGGTGCGTGAATGCACCACGTCGACGACACTGGCGGCGGTTTTGCCGATGACGGCCAGCAGTGCACCCAGTGCGCCGGGGCGATCGGAGATGGTCACGCGCACCGCGAGATAGCGGCCTGCCGCGCTCAGACCGTGCCCGATCAGGCGGGTCAGGAGCAATGGGTCGATATTGCCGCCGGACAGGATCGCGCAGACAGGGCCGCGCAGCCCGAGTTCCTCCGGTGTGGCACTCATCAGCGCGGCGACTGCCGCGGCGCCCGCGGGCTCCACGATCAGCTTCGCGCGTTCCAGACACAGCAGCAGCGCCTGCGACAGGGCTTCCTCATCGACCGTCACAATGGCCGAAACGTGCTGAGCTACCTCGGTGAACGGAACTGTGCCCGGTAGGCCGACCGCGATGCCATCGGCCATCGTCGACATCCGGCCGACCCGGATCGGCCGCCCGGCTGCCAGCGACTCCGGCCATGCGGCCGCTTCCGCGGCTTGGACCCCGATCACACGTACCTCCGGTGCCAGATGTCGCAGGGCGACCGCGATACCAGCCAGCAGCCCACCACCGCCGGTGGGGACAAGGACCGTGCCGAGGCCGGGCAGTTGCTCCAGCAACTCCAGTGCCACACTCGCCTGCCCGGCCACGATATCGGGGTGGTCGAACGGGTGGATCAAGGTCGCCCCGGTCCGGTCGGCGAAATCCAACGCGGCGTCGAGTGCCTCGTCGACGGTCTCGCCGACCTGATGCACCTGGGCGCCGTATGCCTTGGTCGCGACCAGTTTCGGTAGTGATGCCCCGACCGGCATGAACACCGTCGATTCGATGCCGAGTTCGGTCGCCGCCCATGCGACTCCTTGTGCGTGATTGCCCGCGCTCGCCGCGACAACGCCGTACGCCCGTGATTCCTGCGGCAGGTTCGCGATCCGGGTATAGGCGCCACGCGGTTTGAATGATCCGGTTCGCTGTAAGTTCTCACACTTCAGCCATACCTCGGTGTTCGCACGCTCGGACAACACGCGCGATGCCACCAGCGGGGTGCGCCGGACCACCGGAGCCAGCAGCCGCATCGCTGCCTCGATCCGGTCCATCTCTACCGATTCCATACCGTCATGCTGCCATTTCCGACAGCGTTGATCCGGTGTGCGACAGTGCGGACCCGGCGTACGCCTGCGGTCAGGCAGCTCGGGCGAGCCGGTGGGCGACCATACTCAGCCGCGTGAGGCGAGCGTCACCGAGTGGAGTGAGCTTGCCGCCGAGGCGATTGGTGACGAAGCCGAGCGACATTCCGGTCGCGGGGTCGGCGAAACCTCCGGAGCCACCGAGCCCGAAATGGCCGAAGGCCGAGATCGGATCCTGTTTGGATGGCTTCATCGGCACCCCGTGATAGCCCATGGCCCACGGCACGCGGAAGGCCAGCACGTAGTCGGGGGTGAAAACCTGTCGCCGCGTCATCTGCTCGATGGTGTCCTGGCGCAGCAACTGGTATCCGCCGAGTTGCCCGCCATTGGCGAGGGCACCGTACACGCGGGCCAGCGCGCGGGCGGAGAAGACCCCGTTGAGGCCGGGCATCACCGAATCGTGCAGACGAGGATCGGCGATCAGATCGGCGAAGCCCGCCGGTGTGGTCTCGGCGGCGGCCGCGAATCGGGTTCGGGTGAGCAATCGGGAGCTGCGTTCCCAGCTCATGCCCGCCACGGTCAGGCGAGGGAAGTTGGTAGCGATGCGCGCGCGCTCGGTGATCGGGACCCGGAACCAGAGTTCTTCGGCGGCGAGTGGCTGGGCGATCTCTGTGCGCAGTACCTCCTCGAAGTCCGTTCCGCTGACCCGGCGCACCAGCTCGGCGGCCAGATGCCCGTAGGTGATGCCGTGATAACCGCTGGTCACCTCATGCCGTGCATCGGGTGGGGCCGCGGCGAGGGCCGCGGTCACCGCCGCGTCATCGAAGAATTGCTCGATCGGTCCTGGCAGCAGCCCGCGCAGCCGGTGCAGCCCGGCCCGGTGGGTGAGCATCGCGCGCACGGTGATGCGGTCTTTACCCGCGGCCGCGAACTCGGGCCAATAGGTCGCGACCGGCTCGTCGTAGTCGATCAGGCCTTGTTCGGCCAATCTGTGCACGAGTGTGCTGGCGATGCCCTTGCTCGTGGAATACGCCATCGCGACGGTATCGTGCGCCCACGGCACGCGAGGATGCGCGAACCCGGCCCAGACGTCCACTACCGGCTCCCCGTGCAGGTAGACCGCCAGCGCCCCGCCACCATCGGACGGTCGCCGGAAAAGCCGGTCGAACTCGACAACCAGACGCGCGAAGCGGCGATCGACGAGCTGTGCTGTCGAAGAGGTCGAAGAGGTCATGGAAGCTCCTGTCGTACTGATCTATCCAGCATGGTATGCCCCAGTGCGCACAGCGGATTCGCGGTGCGGGGGCCTGCACCGTGCGGGAAGGCATTTCCTGACTGTCGCATGTGGGGGCGGGCCGCGACACGGTTCCCCTGACTGTGGTGTTTCGACACACTGGTTCCACAGCATCGAGCGCCGCCACCTTTCGTGAGTGACGAGCGCTGATGTGGCTGTGATCGGTCGGGCAGGATCAGCTGTTGCTGTAGCTTTTGATCTTCTCCAAGGGGTGACCACTACGGTCAGCTCATATACGGCCAGCGCGATGAACCCTGGATTACTGCGCGGAGAGGCCGATGAATCTCCCTGTCACCGCGTAATATTCATGTCGATAAGTAGATATTCGCATCTAAGCATTTTTCTGATCCGAAAGCCGCAAGGGCATAGTCGAACGAGTGCAGTTCCAGAACGGCCAGGAGGGGGTCAGGGTGCCGAGGTGCTCGAGCGGTACGCCTGCTCTGCGAGTTCGAGCACGCCGGTCAGCCACGGTGTATAAGCGTCCTGGTTCGTGGTCAGGGCGGCGTGTAGTGCCTCCGGTCGTACCCAGGTGTAATCGAGGACCTCGGCCGGGTCCGGTCGAGGGGAGTCGCTTACCGACCGGCCGATCAGCACGTGATCCCATTCGGACTCGACGCGGCCGGTGCTCGGGTCCGCGGCGTGATAGCGGTAGATCCCCGCTTCGGTGAGCGTGGTGCGCAGTCCCATCTCCTGCGTCAGTCGCCGTGCCGCCGCGGTAGCGACCGGTTCACCGGGAGCGGGGTGGCCGCAGCAGGTGTTGGCCCAGAGGGCGGGAAATCTGGTCTTTCCCGGTGCGCGCTGTTGTAAGAGCACCCGGCCCGTGGCATCGAAGAGCAATACGGAGAACGCGCGGTGCAGCAGCCCGGGGGCGCGATGAGCCTCGGCGACCGAACACGCGCCGATCGCTCGTCCGGAATCGTCGACGAGTTCGACGGGCAGCGCCTCGCGGTCGGTGCTCGGCTTGTTGTCGATGCTCGGCGGGCTGGGGTTGTCGGTCACCCGCTCACTGTATCGACGGCACTCGGGCTCGGGTCGGGCATCGGACCCGATACGCGGCCCGGCCGTGTCGTCTCGGCCGCGTGCGAGGGCCGGACACGATCATCCGACATGTGACATGTCACAGCGGGCACATAATGGACATGAGGTATGGAATGCTCGTCTGAACATCTCGGCGTGTGCGGCGTGTCACGTTCTAGGGTAGGGGCTAGGAGCGATGGTGAAGTTGAGTGCGAAGGATGTAGCCGGCTCGATGCAGCGGTTGCTGGCTACCGCGCAGAACGGTCTGGAAGTCATCCGTTTCGGTGGGTTGAGCCACGATGTCGCGTCGTCGCCCTTCGACGTCGTCGAGCGCAGACGCATGTACCGGTTGCGACATTACTTCCCGGAGGACACCACTCCTGGCCGTCCGGTGGCTCTGTTGGTGCCTCCGCTCATGGTGAACGCCGATATCTGGGACGTGAATGCCGAAGGCGGTGCCGTCGGTGTGCTGAACCGCAGCGGAATTGATTGCTGGGTAGTCGATTTCGGTTCTCCCGCGAGTGAGGAGGGTGGTTGGCAGCGCGATCTCGCCGATCACGTGCTCGCCATCAGCAGTGCTATCGATACCGTTACCGAGGCCACTGGTGGCGGTGTGCACCTGATGGGCTATTCCCAGGGCGGTATGTTCGCCTATCAGGCCACCGCGTACCGGTACGGCAAGGGCGTGAACAGCATCGTGACCTTCGGCAGCCCGGTCGACATCGTCGCGGGTATCCCCTTCGGGCTGCCCTATGGCATGGTCTCCGACGTCGCGGATTTCCTGGCCGACCATGTGGTCACCCGGTTGCCGATCACCGATTTCATGGTGCGGATCGGTTTCCAGTTGCTCGATCCGGTGAAGACGGCGAAGTCCAGAATCGATTTCCTGCGTCAGTTGCACGACCGCGAGGCCCTGCTGCCGAAAGAGCGGCAACGCCGGTTCCTCAACAGTGAGGGGTGGGTCGGTTACGCGGGCCCGGCCGCGGCGGATCTGCTCAAGCAGTTCGTCGCACACAATCGGTTGATGCTCGGCGGTTTCGTGATCCGTGATCAGCCGATCTCGCTGGCCGAGCTGAAATGCCCGATCCTGGCATTCGTCGGCGAAGTCGACGATATCGGCCAGCCCGCGGCGGTGCGCGGTATCCTGCGCGCCGCCCCGAATGCGGAAGTCTACGAGGCGACCCTGGTCGCAGGGCATTTCGGCTTGGTGGCCGGAAGCATGGCCACCAATCACACCTGGCCGCTGGTGCGGGAATGGATCGAATGGATGGGCAGCGGTAAGCCGCTACCCCCTGAGATCACGCCGATGACAGAGCATGTGGCGAGCAATCGTCCGCGTTCGGCGGCTACCAGGATGATCCACACCGCTGCGAGCCTGGCCGAGACGGGTACCGGAGTGGGGAAGGCGCTGGAGGGCATCGCGAACAACACGGTGCGCGGCTCGATCGAACTGGCCGGTGAGGCGGCTCGGGCGCTGCCGAGGCTGGCCCGTCTCGGCATGATCCAGCCGCACACCAGGATCTCGCTCGGCAGGCTGCTCGCCGAGCAGGCTCGTCGCGCGCCGTTGCGGGATCTGTTCCTGTTCGATGATCGGGTGCACACCAATGCGGCGGTCGGTACCCGCATCGACAATGTGGTGCGCGGCCTCGTCTCGGTCGGTGTGCGTCCCGCGATGCGGGTGGGTGTGGTGATGGAAACCCGGCCGAGTGCGCTGGCGGCCGTCGCGGCGCTCTCCCGGATCGGCGCTGTCGCGGTGTTGCTCGCCCCCGGCAGTGAATTGGACCGAGCGATCGAGCTGACCGGTTCCGAAGTCTTGATCACCGACCCGGAGAATTTGCGCCAGGCCGCCGCGATGGGTACCAGAGTTCTGGTGCTCGGTGGCGGTGCCGAGCGTGAACTGGACATTCCTGTTGACGACCGGATTATCGATCTCGAACAGATCGATCCGGTTCAGGTGCAGTTGCCCGCCTGGTACCGGCCGGACCCCGGATTGGCAAGGGAGCTGGCTTTCGTTCTCGTCACGGGCACCGGCGAGCGGCTGGAGGCGAAGTACATCACCAACTATCGCTGGGCGCTGTCGGCATTCGGCACCGCGACCACAGCCGATCTCAACCGCAGAGATACAGTGTATTGCCTTGCGCCGCTGCATCATTCGTCTGGACTGCTGGTCAGTCTCGGTGGGGCGGTCGCGGGTGGTAGCCGGATAGCGTTGGCGCGTTCACTCGATCCGGTGCGCTTCGCCGAAGAAGTCCATCGCTTCGGCGTCACTGTGGTGACCTACACCTGGACTATGCTGCGCGATATCCTCGACGCCGAGGTCTTCCCGGCAGGGCATCGCCACCCGATCCGGTTGTTCATCGGCTCCGGGATGCCTGCCGGTCTATGGCGTCGCACCGTCGAGCAGTTCGAGCCTGCCCGGGTGCTGGAGTTCTACGCCTCGATCGAAGGTGATGTGGTGCTGGCCAACGTCACCGGGAGCAAGCGAGGATGTAAGGGCAGGCCGGTTCCCGGCACCGCGAAGGTGGAACTGGTCGCCTACGATCCGCTCACCGAACAGATTCGGGTCGATGAAGCCGGTTTCGCTCGACGTTGTGTGGATAACGAGGTCGGCTTGCTGATCGGCAAGGCCGCCGAGGATGCCGACCTTTCCGCGGGTGGCTTGCGTGGAGTATTCGCCGCAGGCGATTCGTGGATGCCGACGGAAAACCTGTTCCGCCGCGACAGCGAAGGGGACTACTGGTTGATCGACCGGACAGACACGGTGATACGCACCCGTCGTGGCCCGGTTTTCGGTCAGCCGATCGCCGATGTGCTCAACGACATCACCGCGGTCGACCTGGAGGTCGTCTATGGGCTCGGGGCAGGCGACCATTGTCTCGCGGTAGCGGCGGTGAGCGTGCGCAAGGGTTTGCGGCTCGAACCGCATGAGGTCACCGAAGCGTTGCGCGCATTGGAGCCGGACCAGCGGCCGGACGTGGTGTACCTGGTTGACGATATCCCGCGCAGTCCGTCCTACCGTCCTTCCGCGGGCGCGGTACAGGCAGAAGGGCGGCCGGAGCCGGGGCCGGGCACCTGGTGGTACAACCGGGCCTCGGACGTCTACGAGATCCTCACCGAGGACCAGGCACCGGTGCTGTTCGGTGGCTGAGGGCGCGCGGCGCCGGAGCTATCGGGCGGTATCGAGCTGCGGGGGACGCGGGGATATGTGGTTCGGCGGTGCGCGTCCTGGACGGTTCTCGGTGCGGCTGGTCAGGAAGGTAGGTTCCTGGTATGCCTGAGCACACCACCTTGGATGCCACCCTGTTGCGCCTGTTGGCCTGCCCGCAGGACAAGGGGCCGTTGTGGCTGGTCCGCGCGGCCGATGGCAGCGCGCAGCTCTACAACCCACGTCTGCGCCGGGCATACCCCATCGAGAACGGCATCCCGGTGTTGCTCGTCGATGAGGCCAGGGATGTCACCGACGCCGAACACGAGACCTTTACCGCCGCACAGGCAGGCGCCTGACCCGCGCGCATTCCACCGCTGTCGCAGGTGTGCGCTGGTCAGTCGTGGCCTGCTCGGGTCGCCATAGCCCGGTGATCCGAGTCCTGATGATCCGGGTGCGAGAACTCCGGTTCTGGTCCGCTGCCGCCCGATCCGATATCGCCGGTCAGATACCGTTGCAGCGTGGGCCCGACCATACCGGCCAGGTCGGGTACCGGCATGGCGGCCAGCGGTTCGACGCCGACGATCTTGCGCGCCACCATGACGCCCATCATCTGCGAGGCGACCAGGGCGATCCGGATGTCACCGTCGTCATCCGGGGTGGCGATCCGTCTGCGAACGCGCTCCAGCACCACTTCCAACAGGAATTTCCTGGCCAAGGCAGGGTCGTCGCCGGAAAGGATGCTGCGCGCCACCGCGACGATGCCGGCGCCAGCGGGGGAATCCCACATCGTGACTACTGCGCGAACGATATTCTCGCCCAACCGGTCCAGTGGCACCGACTCGATGGTCCGCAATATCGACTCCGGATCCACCGGAAAATCCACTACCGCGGCGAACAGTTGTTGTTTGGTGCCGAAATAGTGGTGCACCAGCGCCGGATCGACACCGGCTTCGGCGGCGATCGCGCGCACCGAGGTCTTATCGAAGCCGGCCTCGGCGAAACGTGCGCGGGCGGCCGCGAGGATGGCCTCGCGGGCGCCCGACTGTCCAGGTCTGCGGCCGGTGCGGGGGGCACGCGCGGTATCACGGGAGCCGTCGCTTGCCGTCATGCCGTCCGCCGACGTAGCGTGGCCGCGCCGAGGCATAAGGCGACGATCGAGAATCCGGCGACAATGCCCAGATCACGCCACATCTGGCCGCTGGCATCCGGATTCGTCGATACCTGTTGCAGCGCGTCGACCGCGTAGCTCAACGGCATCACGTTGCTGATCACCTCCAGCCAACCGGGCAATTGGCCGCGGGGAACGAGTAAACCGCACAGGAAGATCTGCGGTGCGACCACGACCGGCATGAACTGTACGGCCTGGAATTCCGTGCGCGCGAATGCGCTTGCCAGCAGGCCCAATGCCACTCCGCATATCGCGTCGAGCACCGCGATCAGTACGACCCAACCGGGGTTGCCCGCCGCGTCGAGCCCGAGCAGGCCGAAGGCGACAAGGCAGGCGACGGTTGCCTGGGCTCCTGCCGCCAGGGAGAAGGCGGTTCCGTACCCGGCCAGCAGATCGAGTTTCGACAGCGGTGTCGACAGCAGCCGCTCCAATGTGCCCGACGCGCGTTCTCGTTGCATGGCGATCGCGGTGATCAGGAACATCACGATGAACGGCAGGATGCCGAGCATGCTGATGCCGACTCGGTCGAACAGCGAGAGCGGTTCGGTCGGGTCGGTCGGGGTGTTCACGTAGATGAAGTACAGCAACACCATCAATAGAGCGGGCACCAACAGAATCATGGCGACGGTGCGGTGGTCGTTGCGTAGCTGGCGCAGAATGCGTCCGGTAGTCGCGAAATAGGGCCGCAGCGGCGATGTCTGTTGCGGTGTGGCCTCCAGCGTGGTGGTCATGCGTTCGATCCCATCGTGATCAGGGTGAGGAAAGCGGTCTCCAGGTTCTGTTCCCCGGTCTGCGTGCGCAGCTGTTCCGGGCTGAGCTGGGCGAGCAGGTGGCCTTCACGGATCAGCAGCAGCCGGTCGCAGTGCTCGGCCTCGTCCATAACGTGACTGGACACCAGCAGCGTCGTTCCGCGCGCGGCCAGTTCGTGGAACTGTTTCCAGAGTTCGACCCGCAGCACTGGGTCGAGGCCGACTGTCGGTTCGTCCAGCACCAGTAGTTCGGGTCGGGCGACCAAGGCGCACGCGAGCGAGGCGCGGGTCTGTTGTCCGCCGGAGAGTTCATCGCCACGTTGCCGAGCCTGCGCTTGTAGGCCGACGGCCGTGATCGCGTCATCGACATCGGTGCGAGTACGGCCGTAGAGCGCGGCGAAGTACATGACGTTCTCGCGGACGCTGATATCGGAGTAGATGCTCGGCGCCTGGGTGACATAGCCGATCCGGTGCCGCAGCGCCGCCGAGCCGGCGGGGAGGTCGAGCGCGTAGATCTCACCCGATTCGATGATCTGAGTGCCGACGATACTGCGCATCAGTGTGGTCTTGCCGCAGCCGGATGGGCCGAGCAGCCCGGTGATCGACCCGCGCGGGATGGTCAGCGAAACATCGTGGAGCACTTCCCGGCCACCACGGCGGACCCGGAGGTTCCGGACTTCGACGGCGGGGGATGAAGGATATTGCGGCATGATCGCCTCAATTCATCGAGTGTTGAATTCACTGTGTGATGAATTTAGTGGATATGGGGGTGGCTTGACAAGAGCGCGGTCCGGATCAGCGGTCGTGGTGTGGTGGCAGTACCGCCGACGTCTCGCCAGGGTGCGCGACCACGAACCGGCCCGTCGTGCCCAGGTCCTCATACCGCGGCAGCTGGTAGTGCTGCGGGCAGGACGGGTATGGATCGGTTGGACCGTTGAACCGCGTTGCCGAGCGCACCAGGGCGTGCGGTGGTGAGAAGACGATGCCCTCGGGTCGATCAGCGTGGCGGCCCCTTGTCGAACGCGAGCACCAGAACTGCATATCGTTGACGTGGAATTCGTGCGGTATACGCGTCATCGTCACGTACTATCGTGGTTTCCGCGGTACAGCGGGTGACCGTGAAATCGATTGCGGTGCGCCTCTTCGAGGCGGAGTTCGGCCGCGCGCACGAATCGGAGCCTCGGCACGGACATCCGACCGAACGGTAGGAGTGTCAGCGGTGAAAGCAGTTCGATACACGAGGTACGGTCCGCCGGAGGTACTCGGCATTCACCAGGTCGACCGACCTGTTCCCCGAGCCGACGAAGTCCTTGTCGAAGTGCGTGCGACCACGGTGACCTCGGCGGAAACGCTTATGCGGCAGGGGCGGCCATGGTGGGGGCGGTTGATAATCGGCTTCACCCGGCCGCGGCGGAAGTGGCGGCGGCTCGGGCTGGAACTGGCCGGTACGGTAGCGGCGGTCGGTGCGAATGTGCGTCGATTCGCGCCGGGCGACGAGGTATTCGGGTTCACCGGCTTCGGTGTCGGGGCTTGTGCCCAGTACATCTGCCTGCCGGAAACCGCGTCTGTCCAGCACAAGCCAACCGGCGTCGATTTCGAACAAGCGGCTGCCGCTGTCGACGGTGCCTCTACCGCGCTCTACTTCCTGCGCGATCTGGCACGAGTACGTCGCGGACAGCATGTTCTGGTCAACGGTGCCTCCGGCAGCATCGGAACCTACGCGGTGCAGCTGGCCGAATATTTCGGCGCCGAGGTGACCGCAGTGTGCAGTGCTCGCAACGCCGACTTGGTGAGAGAACTAGGTGCCGACTGGGTAATCGACTATCAGAAGGAAGATTTCACCGATCACCACAACACTTATGACGTCATCTTCGACACTGTTACCGCGTGCTCCTTCAACCGATGCAGGCGAGCGCTGACATCACACGGCTGCTACCTCCCGACGACCGGTCTCACGAACTGGTTGCTCGCCGCAGCGACCGCGCTACGTGGGGGCAGGACAGTCAAGGCAGGGATGTCCGTGCACAAGAGGGAAGCATTGCTTTTCCTGAAGGATCTCATCGAGTCCGACCGCCTCCGTATTGTCGTCGACCGCAACTATCCGATGGATCGAATCGTCGATGCCCACCGGTATGTCGGACTAGGACACAAAGTCGGCAACGTCACCGTCACTATCGCCCACTGAAACGGCTTGTGGATCACTGAACAGTGCCTGCTGCCGTGATCCCGCGCTTCGAGACCTTGGCTTTGGGTTTGTGCCTGCATCAGTAGTGTCAGCCTCATGTCGTCGGATCGACCAAGACGCCGGAACGACCAGGACAATGACCGGTATGACCGCCGAGAAACTCGCTGTCGAACCATCCATGGCCGCCAGGCGCCTGCTCGGGGCAGCCTTGTGGTCGGGGCCGGTCGGGGTACGGATTGTCGAGGTCGAAGCGTATGGAGGGGATCCGGCGGGCCCATGGCCCGACCCGGCTTCGCATTCGGGACGTGGGCGGACCGAGCGTAACGCCGTGATGTTCGGCCCAGCGGGAATGCTGTATGTGTATCTCAGCTACGGGATGCACACGTGTGTGAATGTCACGAGCGGGCCGGACGGCACCGCCAGTGCTGTATTGATCCGCTCCGGTGTGGTGATCGAGGGAGTGGAGGTGGCGCGCGCTCGCCGTCCGGCTGCTCGGTCCGACCTGGACTTGGCCCGTGGTCCTGGCAATCTCGGCAGTGCGCTCGGCATTACATTGCATGACTACGGCACCGCGCTGTTCGATCCGTTTTCCCCGATTCGGCTGGAGCTGAGTGATCCGGTCGAGGCCGCTGTGATCGCCAGCGGTCCACGGGTAGGTGTCAGCAGTGCGGCGGATGTGCCGTGGCGGTTCTGGCTCTCCGATTCACGAGCGATATCGGCGTACCGGCGCAGCCCACGTGCGCCTCGGTCCGCTATGAAACGAGCTTGACCACCGGGGCCTCGTATCGGTGTGTCGGTAGGTCGCTCTGCATGGGCATTGGCTACCGGAGTGATGTCACCTCGGGTTTCGGAGCGCGGCGTGTCGGCGTATGAGCTGCCGTAGCCGCTCCATGACACCGAGGCGCACCCGGAGCCGTGGGTCGCATACGGAAAGATGAGGCACTGTGAGCGGCGATATCATCGATGAACTGACCTGGCGCGGCCTGATCGCGCAGTCCACCGACTTGGATACCTTGCGCGCGGCGGCGGTCGCTGGGCCGCTGACCCTCTATGCCGGCTTCGACCCAACCGCGGCCAGCCTGCACGCAGGCCACCTGGTGCCATTGCTCGCCTTGAAACGTTTCCAGCGCGCGGGCCACCGTCCGATCGTGCTGGCAGGCGGCGCCACCGGGTTGATCGGTGATCCGCGTGATGTGGGCGAGCGGACTATGAACTCGACCGACACCGTGGCGGGCTGGGCCGAGCGAATCCGCTCCCAACTGGAGCGCTTCGTGGATCTGGACGATTCGCCGACCGGAGCCGTCATCGCCGACAACATGGACTGGACCGGATCATTGACCGCGGTCGATTTCCTGCGCGATATCGGCAAACACTTCTCGGTGAACGTCATGTTGGCCAGGGACACTGTTAAGCGACGTCTCGACGGCGAAGGAATTTCCTACACCGAATTCAGTTATATGCTCCTGCAAGCCAATGACTACCTGCAGCTACGCCGCAACTACGGCTGCACATTGCAGGTCGGCGGCTCCGACCAGTGGGGCAACATCATCGCGGGCGTTGAACTCAACCGCCGCGTCGACGGCGCATCCGTGCATGCGTTGACGGTTCCGCTGGTGACCTCGGCCGATGGGAAGAAGTTCGGCAAGTCCACCGGCGGCGGCAGTCTGTGGCTCGATCCGGAGATGACCAGTCCGTACGCCTGGTACCAGTACTTCGTGAATACGGCAGACGCTGATGTGGTGCGTTACCTGCGCTGGTTCACCTTCTTGTCCCGCGAAGAACTCGATGAGCTGGAGCAGGTGACCACCGAGCGCCCGCATTTGCGGGAGGCGCAGCGCAGGCTGGCCGCCGAGATGACAACCCTGGTACACGGCGCGGACCACACTCGTGCGGTTCAGCTGGCCAGCCAGGCATTGTTCGGCCGCGGTGAACTGCGTGACCTGGACGAGGCCACGCTCGGCGCCGCGCTGCGCGAGACTGCGATCGACGGTCAGGTCGCACAGGCCAGGGCAGGCGAGCCGAACACGATCGTGGATCTGCTCGTCGCGACCGGCCTGTGCGAGAGCCGTGGCGCCGCCCGGCGCGCAGTGAACGAAGGGGGAGCTTCGGTGAACAACGCCAAGATCTCCGATATCGAATGGACCCCCACGGACACCGATTACCTGCACGGACGCTGGCTCGTGTTGCGGCGCGGCAAGAAGAACCTCGCCGGGGTGTTGCGGGCAGACGCATGATCAGATCGGTGGCTTGAGTCACATTCATGTGATTCAAGCCCCCGATTACCCCGATAGCGTGCTCGTGACCTGCGGAAACGCGCCGTTGTCCAGGCGATTTGACGTAGTGTTTTCCGCCGCGTAACTTATTCCATGTCAGAGCGACACGGACACCGACCCGGAGCCGAGAAGCGAGGCGGAGACGCCGAGTGGAGGACCGGGAAACGAGGTAGGACGAGGAGCGCCTGGCGGATAGCAAGGACTGGGTTAGCATCCAGAGTTTGACTCCGATGGCCAGTCTAGCTAGAATGGA